>NZ_JAVRKW010000004.1:0-175367 GCF_031962025.1 Pseudothermotoga sp. | reverse complement strand
TCGTAATTATAGTTATAGCTTCTGTGGTTGTGTTTTTCATGAGTTCTTCCATTGCAAAACCCATCAAAGTTCTTGCGGCGAAAGCTGTGGAGTTTGGTAAAGGCGATCTCACTGTGAAATTTGAAGCAAAAGGCAAAGACGAAGTGGCACAGATGGCTAAATCACTTGAACAGATGGCAGAAGCTTTGAAAGAATCAATGAGATCAATACAGGAAGGGTCAAATCAGATACACTCATCTGCAGAAAGTTTGGCAAGTACAGCACAGGAAGTTAGTGCAACAAGTGAAGAATTATCTTCACAGATGGAAGAAGTGAACAAGAGTGCACAGAACGCATCTGCATCGATAGAGCAGGTCACAAGCGGTATAGAAGAAGTAGCGGCAAGTGCACAGAATGTATCTAAGTCTGCTCAGAGTCTTACAGAAAAAGCATCTGAAGTAAATAACGCGGCAAAAGAAGGAGAAAAAGCTGTACAGAGTATAGTACAGATAATAGACCAGACAAAAGAGAAATCAGCTCAGACAGAAAAAGCTGTGAATGAATTGAGCGAAAGGGCAAAGAACATAGGAGAGATAGTAGAAACGATAAACTCTATAGCAGAGCAGACAAATCTTTTGGCATTGAACGCGGCGATAGAGGCAGCGAGGGCAGGAGAAGCAGGTAGGGGCTTTGCGGTGGTTGCAGATGAGATAAGAAAGCTTGCGGAAGAGAGCAAGAAGGCTACAGACAAGATAGGGCAGATACTCGGTCAGATACAGCAAGGAGCACAGCAGGCAAGTACGGCTACAAATGAGACGGTGAAGGTAGTTGAAAAGGCGGCGGAACAATCTGACGTGGTAAAAGAAAGGCTGATGAACATACTCAAGAGAGTAGAAGAGATAAGTACGCAGATAGAAAGTCTTGCGGCAAGTGCACAGGAACAGAGTGCGGCTGCGCAGGAAATGAGCAGTGCGATGGACACAGCCACAAAATCCATAACGATGATTGCCCAGCAGATACAAGAGATGACACAGGCAGTAAGACAGCAAGCAGATGCAAGTCAGAGTGTATCAAGTGCTTCAGAGGAACTGTCTTCTATTGCAGAAACTTTGGTAGAACAGGTGAAAAAATTCAAGGTATAGTACTTTTATTACAAAAACAGAGCAGGTTTCCCTGCTCTGTTTTTGTCAATTTTGGATAAACATCAGCATTTGCTTGGCAGTTGAAAGTAGCATTCTTAGATCATCGTATGAATCATCTGGTGCCGCCGAAAGTATCATGTAGAAACCTTTGCTTTTTACTTCAAAGATCGTGAATTCAACGCGTACAGGAATGTCGTCCTGGATCACAAATGTTTCAAATGAATTTGCTCTGTAATTCTGAAAATCTCTCTCGTCGATCGAAAGGATTTTGAAACCGGAGTTTTCCAAACTCTTTTGAATCTCCTGTACGAGCATGCTCAACTGTAAGCCTTCAACTGGTTCACTCAATTTCACGATGTTGATAAAGATGTTCAGATTCTGGTTTATCACAGAAAGGCTTTGATCTTTTTCATCATAAGATGTCTCAAAACCTTCCAAAGTCGCATACACGTATTCGTTGTTTGGATCCAAAAAGTATTCTGTGGCAAAAACTACACAGCTCAAAAAAACCGCGATGAGAAATGATAATTTTTTCATAAAATCACCTCCTGGCTATGGAGATTGACCTTGGTGTTCCACTCTCTTCTAAGGTACCGTAGACGATCTTTTTCACAACCAAACCATTTGAGTTGTTGTAAACCACATACCACGGGTACAGGGTTCCTGAATAATAGTCGGTGCTTTCATCTGTTGAAAGCACAACTGTGGCTGTAACACCACCTCTTGAAGCAACGTATTTTGAAAGTTCTGGATATTGAAGATAGTAATCGATCAAACTTTCGCCGAAAAAATTGAACTGCAACTTTATGCTCTTTTCCTCAATGTTTCCATAGACATATATTTTCCCGGCTGGTGTTTGCATACTACCTATGACCGTTGTGAAATCAATGTGACTGAGTGTCATTGTGCCGTTGAATCTGCCAGCGCTATCATTCACAGTCCAGGTTCCTGTAAGATCAACTCTGGTTTGTTCTGCGATCTTCTTGGCTTTTTCCACAAGTGTGTTAATTGCTTCACTGTATGGTTTGACAATTTCAGAGATATATCGGTCCTTATTTGCTCTGAGATCGAGAATAAACTCGGCGTACTTTTCAGCTCTATAGCGTTCTTCCATGACCTGCATGAGAAGCTCATGGACCTTTGAATCTGGCAAATTTTTGTACTCGGATGAAGAGCGTATCACGTAAAAGCCTTTTATGTTTGTCTGTTGATCATAGGCTGTGTACATATCATTTCCCATATCGCGGCTGATTTTGTAATTCTGGTAGGTCGATTCTCTCAAAGCATGTTCAAGAATATCTGCTCTTGCAGCAGAGAAGACTTCCTTTGTGTCATTTAGAAAACTGACCCACTTTGGCGTAACCAGATCGACGAGCCAGTTCACGGGGTTGAGTTTGTCCTTGATGAGTTTTTTGAAATTTCTGAAATCACTCACGCTGTTGAAATTGATCGGCACAGGTGTGTTCGATAACTCTTGAAAATTTTCTACTTTTCTTGTCATCTCGATCAACTGCATCAATGTCTTGGTATTTCTCAGGCTGTCCAGAGCTGTTTTGAAAGATTCGTCCGGTATTTTTCTTGCAATAACTGAGCGTTGCTTGACAAGTTGAATGATCTGCTCCTGACTGACCTTTTCAGCAAAGATGGATGTGCTGAAAAACAAAACCATAGTGGCAAGCATGACCAAAACCGCAAAAGAAATCCTTTCATTCACTTTCACAAGCCATCACTCCCATGGAACCTGCTGCCTGAGGGAATTGTAAAGTGGGCGAGCAAGTGATTTTAGTTTATTATAACACAGAATCTTATCAAAATTAATCCCAACTTCGTGGAAGATGAATCGCTGAAAAGTGGATGGTTGTTCACAAGCCAAAGACGAGAGTATATTCTTCTATCTGTCCAGGTCTTTGTTCGATTTTGACGATCGCCTTTCTGTATTTGATGGTTTTTGAAGAAACAGTTTTTTGGATAATTTCAAAGTTCAAAGAATGCACCCTTGGATACTGAACATTTCCATTCCAGTAAAGCTCGTTTATGGACTGAGCTGTTACATCGGAAAGATCATTTCCAATTTCGTACTTTGAAAGATATCCGTTTACGAAGTTGAGCAGTGCAGTGGCTTGAATCTTTGATTCTATCTTGCTGGTTTGCGTTAATGACAAACTGATGCTTTCAAACCCAAAAACCAGAAGAATGGACACCAAAAGCAGTGCAACAACTGCCTCTGTCAGTAAACTCCCTCTCATCAATAAACACCTCTGAGCGTCAAAACGAGTATTTTTTCTCTCTTGGCAGGTGTACCGATAGAGCTGATGCCTTCAAGTATTTTTTCATCATAGACGTAGTTTTTGTAATATCCCGTGACAGTCGTATCTCCACTAAATGTTCCCACAGGACCTCTGTAATTTTGCATAAGAGAGCCAAAGATCGTGAGCTGACCTGATGGACCTCCTGTATTGTAATCTTCTACGTAGAATCTTTCGTTGAATGCGTAGATACTCGCAGTTATTTTCAAATTTTGTTCCTTATCTTTCACAACAACTGAATTGTTGGCGACTATGTTCAGAAAATCTGTGCGCTCGGTGTTTCTCATGTTCTGAATCATCTGTTCATTCACGACTATATTGTCAATTCTGTTGTGGGGAAAAAGGTCTCTGAAATCTTCGTACACTATGTGATCGTATATCTCGACATCACGTTCAGAATAGATAGTGTATTTTCCATCTACATACATTGGTTGGCCGCCGTTGCTGATATTTTTTAAAGCCACGGTAAGGTTGGATTTGAGAATTCCATTGAAATTGACATTTCTTGTTTCATCATTACCACTACCCTGTAAACCAAGCCATTCTCTGCCGTTTCCGTGTATGATCATTTGATAGCCACCATTTGGTCTTGGTTTGAGAGTAAAAAGAGGATCTCTACCAGAACCCTGTCCAGTATATTCAACATAGACTTTCATGAAATGATCATTTCCCTGACCCTGTGCACTTTTAAATTCAACTATAACTTTTGTCGCTGTTAGCGTATGGTTCCCCCTTTTGATAGATGTAAGGTTCAATTTTATACCGGATTCGACTGTACTGTTTATGAAATCTGAAGGAGTTTTCACCAGAGCATTGATGTCGCTGGAATAGTTGTCTTTTATCATCGACATTCTGTATTCTTCAATGTCTTGCTGTGTGAGTATTTTCGGTGAAGTTGGATCATCGAAAATGGGTCTGTCAGTGTTAGTTCTATACTTCAAGCCCTTGACTTCCACGGAAGATTTGAATCTTGGGCTGCCGCTGATGTAAATGTAGTCGTTTGATCTCATCGGACCGTCTATCACCTCACCGGTTTTGAAATATATTGGACCTATGTTAGGGCTATACTCGGTCTCAGTGAAATAGGCGTATTTGTTCAAAAAGTCTATGGCAATGACCGCGGCGGAGTAAGCTTCCAGTTTGCCGCTGTTTGATTTACTCACCAAAAGAGCGGCGTACGGTTTATTCTGAATCTGGTAAGAAGCTGTGATTGGAAGAACGATGCAAGAACCAGAAATGCCAAGCTCGTTCAGATCCTGGTTGAACTGGCTTATCGTTGAAAGATCGTAGTACTTTTGCTCGTTGATCTTGCTGAAAAGGTTCTGCCAGTAAGCTCCATCAGATTGAGAAATCATACGCTTTTTAAATCTGTCCCACCATTCTATGTTTTGATTCACATCTGACTGAGTCCAGCTAAGATCGATTCCACCGATGCCTTTGAAGTATGGTTTTAAATATGCAAAAGACAGCTGTAGAAGTTTTTGTGAAGACAGATATGCGTTGTTTTTTTCTATCTCAAGTGCGTTGTCTTTAACGTAAACTGCGGTGTTTGTCAAAAGAGCCATCGATAAAATCGATATCGCGGCAATTATGATAAGAGTGTATATCAAAACATAGCCTCTTTTCACAGATACCACCTCACTTGATATTGCTCAAAACAACAGAACAACGAAGTTCATAACTTCTACCTGCGGCTTTTTTGACCAGGGTGTAAAAGATCACTCCTGTTCTGGGACTTGAAAAGGTACATGCATCCAACGCACCTATTTGTGTAGATTGACTGTATGATCCGTTGATTTCTTCCACAGTCAGAACCAAGGTACCATTGGAAAAACTCAGCGTGTATTTCAGCTTTGTCGCAGATCCATAGGTGCCATACACACCTTTGGAAAATGGGACCGTTGAAAAAAAGGTCACAGAATTACTCTGGACAGTCAAGCCGTCAGATGTTGGACCGGCTTTTAAAAGTTCTCGTCGAATGGCAGAATCGATTTTAGCCAGTTGTTCGTAAATATTTATCTTTTCAGTCACAATCTGAGAATTTCTGATCACCTGGTTGTATACAAGAGCAGATATTCCAGTCACTGTAAAGATCAGTATCATAACCACTATCAATTCAATCACCGTAAAACCCTTCACAAAAATCTCCCCCGACCGTTTTTGAAAATTATATCAAATATTCATACCGCGATTGAAAGAGCATACTCAAGCATACGTGTGCATACTCATAAAAGTGGGTATGGTATCGGTTTTTATTCACCTTCAAGACCAGACAGGCACACTTTTTAAAGATGACAAAGATTATCTTAGTTGATATACTACCATAGGATTATAAACTGTATGGAGGTGGAAGATGTGAAAAGAAAGGTTATCATCATGGGTGCAGCAGGAAGAGATTTTCACAACTTCAACACGTTTTTCAGAGACAACGAAGATTACGAAGTTGTAGCATTCACAGCTACACAGATACCGGATATCGAAGGCAGGGTTTATCCACCAGAGCTCGCTGGAAGACTTTACCCGAAAGGAATTCCAATTGAATCTGAATCAAACCTGGTTGAACTCATCAAAAAACACAATGTGGACGAAGTTGTGCTGGCTTACAGTGATCTTCCGCATCAGTATGTTATGGAAAAAGCAGCGATCGTCACCTCTGCGGGCGCTGATTTCAAGTTGATGGGACCAAAACACACGATGATCAAATCTACAAAACCAGTTGTCGCAGTCTGTGCAGTCAGAACAGGCTGTGGAAAAAGTCAGACCACAAGAAGAGTGCTGGATATACTCAGATCAAAGGGTTTGAAGGTGGTTTCTATCAGACACCCGATGCCTTATGGAAACCTTGTTGAACAAAAGGTGCAGAGGTTTGCCACTTATGAAGATCTGGACAGGTACAAATGCACAATAGAAGAAAGAGAGGAATACGAACCACACATCGATAGAAAATCTGTGATTTATGCAGGTGTAGATTACGAAGCAATTGTCAGAAGTGCCGAGGCAGAAAATCCAGACGTGATTCTCTGGGATGGTGGAAACAACGATTTTCCGTTCTATAAACCGGATCTTTTGATTGTCGTGGTAGATCCGCACAGACCCGGGCATGAAGTCACGTACTATCCCGGAATGACCAACCTGTTGATGGCAGATGTCGTGGTGATAAACAAAGAAGAAACTGCTGATCCACAGGCAATAGAAACGGTCAGAAAAAATGTCGAAAAATGGAATCCAAAAGCGATTGTAATAGATGCAAGCTCACCGATATTCGTCGAAGATTACTCAAAAATCAAAAACAAAAAAGTGCTCGTGGTTGAAGACGGTCCTACTCTAACACACGGAGAAATGAGATACGGTGCGGGATTTATCGCGGCAAAGAAATTTGGAGCATCGCAGATTATAGACCCAAGACCGTTTGCAGTCGGATCGATAGTGGAAACATACAGAAAATACAGCCATCTGGATCTGATCCTTCCAGCCATGGGATATGGAGAAAAGCAGATCAAAGAACTTGAAAAAACGATAAACTCATCGGACGCAGAGCTTGTCATCATAGGAACACCAATAGATTTGAGAAGGGTTATGAACCTGAACAAACCAGCGGTGCGTGTAAAATACGAGCTGCAAGAAATAGGAAAACCAGATCTGCAGGACGTTCTGAGTGATTTTGTCAAAAAGATTGGAAAGAATATCTAAAGATGAATCACTTAACATGTTTTTTGAACCAGTTTGTACTTTGTTCTGTCTATAAGGATAGGAAAGAAAATTAGACAATTTTGGTCTTAGTAACTTGTTAACACAAACGTTTTCACACAGGAACCTAAACTGATAGTATTTGTAACTTGAAACCATTACAATTTAGTTGAAAAGTGAAGAGAAACCCCCCTATCCCCCTTGAGATACACCCCCCACGGCTTTTGCGGGCTTTAGAGCCCGCATTTTTTTTGCAATTCTCCATAAAGTGGACCGGCGGTTGTTCGAGAGATTTTTACGATAACCGTGTCACCTAAGGAAACATCCTGAGCTGAAAAGATGACTATCTTGTTTCTCATATCTCTACCGTAGTAAAAACCGTCTTTTGTAGTGCCTTCAACGATGATCTGAACACATTGATTGAGGTATCTTTGGTTCAATTTCCTGTTTATCTGTTTTTGAAGTTCAAGCAGTTCGTTGAGCCTTCTTGCCTTTTCTTTTCTGTCCACGTCGTCCTTGAAATACTTGCTGGCAACAGTGCCCTCACGCGGTGAATAAACGGCAAGATTCAACCGCTCAAATTCAACGTTTTTAACGAATTCAACAGTTTCGTTGTGGTCCTGTACAGTTTCTGTGGGAAAGCCGACTATTATATCACTGCTGATGGAAACATCTTCTATTCTGTCGCGGATCTTTTTCACAAGTTCGAGATACTGCTCCTTGGTGTACCGGCGATTCATCAACTTCAAAATGCGGTTGCTGCCAGACTGAACTGGTATGTGAAATGATTTTGCCGCCTTTGGATTTTTTGCAACGGTTTCTATGAGTTCATCACTGATTTCTGTGGGATAAGAGGTCAAAAACCAGATTCTTTTTATCTGTTCAAATTCGCTGGTGCGCTCTATTAGCTCTGCCAGAGTTGTCTGGTTCATCAGGTCTTTGCCGTAAGCGTCTACATTTTGACCCAGAAAGGTTATCTCTTTCACACCATCCTGCACGAGTTTTTCGATCTCATGCAGTATATCTTCCATGGGTCTGCTTTTTTCTCGACCCCTTGTGTACGGAACTATGCAATAGGTACAAAACCTGTTGCAACCATGAATGATCGTCACCCATGCGTGATGTTTTGACGTTCTCAGTCTTGGCACATCTGAATTGATTGAACAAATCGTGTCTTCTAAAAAAACTACTTTCTCACCGCTGATGGCTCTGCTTAAAATATTCGATATCTCACTTATAGACCTTGAGCCGAGCACAAAGTCAGCACCCAAATCTAAAAGTTTTTCTGCTTCAAGATTCGAACCGCATCCAGTTATACCGATAACTTTCAATTTTCCCTGCTTTTTCAGCTTCAAAAGCTGTCCCAATTCCGAGTGGTACTTGTCCTGGGATTTTTGACGAACGACGCAGGTGTTGAGAACAACGACATCTGCTTCGTCTAAGGAATGAACTACATCAAACCCATTTTGCAAAAGGATGCCTGACATTATTTCAGTATCGTTCAGGTTCATCTGACAACCGTATGTTTTGAAAAAAACCTTCATTGTGTTATGAAAAAGGGGACACAGTCCCCTTTTTTCATTCCTCCTCTTCAAGCTCTTCTTCTTCAAAAAGATCTGATATATCCAGCGAATCTTCTTCTTTCAAATCACTTTCAGTTGTTGGCTGTTCGGCGGGTTTCTCGGTGGGTTCTTCAAAGGAGATGCCTTCTTTTCCTTCAAGGTAAGCTTCGGCGATTTTCGAGGTTATCAACTTTATAGATCTTATAGCATCGTCATTTGCTGGTATAACGTAATCCACAGGCTCTGGATCGCAGTTGGTATCAACTATACCTATAACGGGTATGCCCAGAGAATTTGCTTCCTCAACGGCTATTCTCTCTTTTCTGGGATCGATGACGTAAATTATGTCGGCTGGTCTATCCATGCCTTTTAATCCACCAAGGTTTTTTCTCAGTTTCTCAAGGACCTTTCTGAGTCTGCTCTGTTCCTTTTTAGGAAGCTTGGCAAGTTCACCGCTTTCTTCCATTTGTTCGAGCTCAATAAGCTTGTCGATTCTCGGCTTGATCGTTTTGAAATTGGTCAAAAGTCCACCGAGCCAGCGGTTGTTGACATAGAAACATCCACATCTCTGTGCCTCTTCTTTTACCACATGTTGCGCTTGCTTTTTGGTACCGACGAGGATCATCGTTGCTCCTTCACTGGCTTTCGTTCTGACAAATTCACAGGCTTCTTCCACGAGCTTCAGGGTCTTCTGCAGATCGATGATGTAGATACCCTTTCTGGCTCCATAGATATAGGGAGCCATCTTTGGATTCCATCTTCTTGTTCGATGACCAAAATGGACTCCGGCTTCAAGCAGTTGTTTCATGGTAATAACCGGCATCAAAACACCTCCTGATTTGGTTAAATCTTCCGCTCTTCTCATCTCCTTTGCCGACCCGACTTTTTGGGCACCGAGGCTCGGGATCAAAGAGCGTGCTTTTTTAAAAGCGTATATATTATATCCTCTATTGTTAAGTTCTGTGTCAAATCAGTGTAAAAATAAAAATCTGGTATTATCTTTCACGGGAGGTGTACTTTTGCTTCTGATTGGCATAGGTGGAGGAACGGGGTCTGGTAAAACAACAGTTGCCCGAAAGATCATCCAGAGAGTCGGTGCAGATAGGTGCATTCTTCTGCCGATGGATAACTACTACAGGGACATGAGTCATCTTGAATTTGAAGAAAGAAGGAAAATCAACTACGATCATCCCGATGTGATAGAATATGAACTATTAAAAAATCACCTTGAATCGTTACTTGAAGGCAAGTCTGTTGAAATCCCGACGTATGATTTTGCAAATTACATTAGAAAGCCCGAAACACTTCACTTCTCACCTAAGGACGTTGTCATTGTCGAGGGAATCTTTGCTCTGTACTATGACCAAATATACAGGCTTTACGGGTTATCAGTTTATGTTGATGCCGAGAGTGATATAAGGTTCATCCGCAGGCTCAGAAGAGATGTTCGTGAAAGAGGAAGAACTATGGAGTCTGTTATAGAACAGTACCTGCAGACTGTGAAACCAATGCACGACGCATACGTAGAGCCCACAAAAAGGAAGGCAGATATAATAGTACCAAGAGGCGGACATAACGACAAAGCTATCGAAGTGGTTGTGAATTACATTTTCAAAAAACTGGAGTGTTCGGGATGAAAAAGATCACCATCTGTTTTCTTTTGATCTACTGTGCGGCTTTTTCGGCTGGCAAATTCAAATTGATAAGAACATTGTGGGTAGACATAGCCTATGAGCAGGGTCTTGAAAGACATGCTTTGATTCTTTCAGAAAAAGCCGATGAAATATATCAGAAAATCTCCAATGAGTTCGGTTTCACTCTCGATCCAAGACCGACAGTTTATCTGATCGATAAAACAGACATCGCAAATGGATATGCAAATCCATTAAACAACATCATCGTGATATACCCGAATGAAATCGATCCGTACATTTTCATACCAAAATACGATCAGTGGGTGAGCTTTTGTTTTTCACACGAATTAACTCATCTGTTTCTCGCAAATGCTTTTTCACCGTATTTTTCATTCACTTCTATCTTTGGTCATCCAGTTGTAGCGGCAATTCAATCTCTTTTCACTCCGCTTTATTTGCATGAAGGGGTTGCCGTTTATTATGAAACATTTCTGTCCAATTCCGGTCGTGGGAGAGACAGTCTTTTTGAAGAATTCATCCATCAGGCGAAGTACACCGATGTGGGACTGAAATACGCTTCTTCTCTGAACACGCGCAGGTGGCTTCCTGGCGGGGCGGCTTATGTTCAGGGATTCTCATTGTTGAATTCCATAGAGGAAAAGTACGGTCATGAAAAGGTAATGGAACTGGTCAAAAAATTCACTCAGGATCCTTTAGCCGGTTTCTACAGGGCTTTGAAAAATTCTGGGTTGAAAGACGATCTTCAAAACTGGCTTGCCAAACCACCACAGCCACAGGAAATCGGAAAAATATCAGAAGTATTGATGTATCCAAGTAAAATTGACATCAATGCCTGGAGAATATACTACATTGCAAAAAAATACAATTCAGAAGAAGCAATTTATTACTACGATACTTTTACGCACGAGCATGTGAAACTTCTTGATGTGGACAACGTCGTGTCCTTTTCCGTCAACAGGACCAGAATGATAGCGATAGCAAGGTATGTTCAAGATAAGAGCTCAACCACATCTCGATTGTACCTTTACAGCGGTACAGTAAAAGATCTTGGTATTGAGAAAGTTGTTGATCTATCTTGGATGAACGATTTTGAACTTGCCATGATCAGGCAGGATGAATCTGGCAGAAGGTTCATCGACATTTACGATTTGAGGGACAGAAAATTAAAGAGGATTTTTGGACCGGATAGATCAATCATTCCACTTCAGATTACGGCTTTTGATGGAAGAATTGTTTTCACAGCAAAAATAGATGAACAGATAGATCTTTTTGAAATTGATCAAAACAGATCGATGAACAGACTCACCAACGATGGATATGCCAAATTATCTCCAAAACTTTTTTCAGATGAACTCTATTTCTGCGCGGATTATTCTGGCAAGTTCGATCTGTACTCGCTGAATATCAACAGCAAAAAGATTTCAAAGATGAACGTTGAAGGGGCGATCAGTGCTGTTTTTCTCAACGATCTGGTTTACTCGTTCAAAGTCGTCCCGGGCGGTTTTTCCATCTTTGAGCAGCCGGCAAAACCTGAGTTTATGGCAAATTCAAAAACCTGCACCTTCGAATATCTGCCTGCTGAGCCTGTGAAAATACAGGATGCAGAAAGTTATTATGATTCGGTGAAATTGCGATTTGTCCTGCCATTTCCGTATTTATCATTCAATACAGGTCTGGATTACGGTGCCGGCGTTGGTCTGGGATTCTGGGACGATCTCATGGATACGTCCATGATCTTTGGATGTGTCTGGTCCTGGGAAAAATGGATGGCACAGTTCATGATCAAATCGCATTCTGATGCGTCGTTAACTGTTAATTTTAATCAAAAAAACGATGTGTTTACGCTTTCTACCCAGCTCGATGTACCTTTTTATGTGAACAGGGGGTTATTGAATGAGAAATTCGATTTGATTCTGGGGGCAGTTCTGGATCAAAGGATGTTTATAGATCCACAGGTGAGAGTTGTTTATACGCTTGGAAAGGTCGGTGGCAGACTGCATCAAATAACTCTGCCTGACGTGATGATCTGGTCGGACCTTCTACCGAATTTAAGCGCTGGTTTTGCAAAGGCGTTTCTTTTGAAGGATATCGTCTTTCGATTTTACAGTCAGGTGAAGCTCACAGATTTTCAATACGGTGCTGATCTTTTCATACCAGGACCTTCAATCGATTTTGGCACTGTGGACGGCTTTTTCGCAATTGACGGTGTGGATTTCTCACCGGGCTTTCGTGTTAAGATCTATAGCGATGAGATCGGATACGATGCATGGTTTAAAGTAACTGTTAATTCTCATCTGATCTACCAGGTTCCCATTCTGTTTTCTATCACGATGGGTATTAGAGATTCAAAAGGATATCTGAATTTCTCCATAGAAAACGTGCTGAGCTCTCTGCTCAATTGAAAATCACAAGGCGCATGATATAATTTTGAAAAAAGAGGTGATTGTATGAAAGTGGCAATGGTTGCTTATGAAGTGTATCCTTTTGCGAAGGTTGGAGGCCTTGCAGATGTTGTTGGGTCTCTTCCGAAGGTCATAGAAAAACAGGGGGCAAAAGTCACTGTCTTCATGCCATTCCATAAGATTGTGCAGAAAAATTGCTCAAAGATGGGTCTTGTGATAGAACCTGTTGCAAAATCTATTCAGGTTCCAAACCTTCAGACTTCAGAGAAATTCGATCTTTATAAAAGCCGAATGCCCGATTCTAACAGCGTTGTTTACTTCATAGCGAATGACCATTACTTTTGTGCTGAAAATGTGTATGAAGGACCTGACCTGGCAGAGCAATCGATCTTCTTCTCGAATGCATCCTTGGAAGCGATGAAGTACCTATCAGAAACCTTCGATCTGGTTCATGCTCACGACTGGCAGACGGGACTGATACCGGTTTATCTGAGAACGATTTACAGAACCGATCCTTTCTTTTCTAAAACTGCCACCGTTTTTACGATACACAATCTGGGTTATCAGGGCATATTCAACCCAAAGTACATCAAATTCGCCGGACTGCCGAGTTATCTGTTCAACATAGACGGGCTTGAGTTCTACGGACAGATGAACTTTCTCAAAGGCGGAATCCTTTTCAGCGATATCGTCACGACGGTAAGTCCAACTTATGCTCAGGAAATTCAAACTGAGCAGTTTGGTGAAAAGCTCGACGGTGTACTGCGTCTCAAAGCTGAGGATTTATATGGAATACTGAACGGCATAGACTACAACGAATACAATCCAGCGACTGATAAGAGAATATACGCAAATTACGATATTGATAGTATTGATAACAAGAAAATCAACAAAAGAGAACTGCAGAAAGAACTTGGATTACAGGTCAAAGAAGACACAGCACTGATTGGTATGATAAACAGGCTCGTTGACCAAAAGGGACTCGATCTTGTTGAAAAAGTTGCAGATTATGTGATGATGTTCGATGTTCAGCTCATTGTTCTTGGAACAGGTGACAAAAAATATGAAGAATTCTTCACAAACCTTCAAAAGAAATACCCCACAAGGGTTTCAAGCAACATCAAATTCGACATCGACCTTGCGCAGAAAATCTATGCCGCAAGCGATATGTTTTTAATGCCATCGAGGTATGAACCGTGCGGGCTTGGGCAGATGTACAGTTTGAGATATGGTACAGTGCCCGTGGTGAGATACACTGGCGGTCTTGCCGATACTGTGAAGGAATACGATCCAAAAACAAAGGAAGGAAATGGATTTGGCTTTAGAGAGTATGATACAGCACATCTTCTGGAAGCAATTGCAAAGGCTGTGTATTTCTATAAAAATGAGGCAGATCACTGGTCAAAAATAATCAAAAATGCGATGAGTACAGATGTCTCATGGGATAGATCTGCAAGACAGTATATGAGAGTTTATCAGGAAGCGTTGAAAAAGAGAAAATTCTGAGGAGGATTGCTCAATGCCTGAGTTCAGGAAAGATCCCGTTCTGAAACGCTGGGTAATAATAGCCACCGAGAGGGCAAAAAGACCTCACGATTTTGTAAGACCAAAAATAGAGGAAAAGCCAAGCTTTTGTCCATTCGATTATGGGAACGAACACACAACTCCACCTGAGATTCTTGCGTTCAGACCAGCCGATACTGAACCAAACACACCCGGCTGGTGGGTAAGAGTTGTGCCGAACAAATTTGGCGCAGTTAACCCGTCCCTTCAAGCAAAGAGATATGGCGTTGGTATGTTTGATGCGATGGATGGCTTTGGATACCACGAAGTGATTGTCGAAACACCGGATCACAACACGCACATTGCTCTTATGGATTACAGGCAGGTTGAGGAAATCATCTGGGCGTACAAACACAGATATGAAGCAATCGCAAAAGACAAAAGGATTCAATATGTGCTTATCTTCAAAAACCACGGTCGGGATGCAGGTGCTTCTCTGCAACATCCGCACAGCCAGCTCATAGCCATCCCGATAGTACCAAAAAGAGTTCAGGAAGAAATGAACGGATCTGAAGAATACTATTCATACAAAGAGCGGTGTGTCTTCTGCGATATCATAGATCAGGAGATCCAAAGACAGGAAAGAATAGTTGAAGAAAATGATGACTTTGTATCACTTGAACCTTTTGCGGCGCGTTTCCCGTGCGAAACATGGATCATTCCAAAACGACACATGAGCAACTTTGACGCAATAGAGCAAAATCAGGTTAAATCTTTCGCTCAGATTTTGAAAAATACACTCTACAGAATATACAAAGCTCTGGATAATCCACCTTACAATTTCATGCTTCACACATCACCGACCACCGGTGAAGGTAAGAATTACTATCACTGGCATCTGGAAATCGTCCCTCGCCTCACCAACGTGGCTGGATTTGAGTGGGGCTCGGGCTTTTACATAAATCCAATGCCACCCGAAGAGGCGGCAAAATATTTACGTGCAGTTGAAATACCATGAATTTATGGTAAAATCATTTTGTACAACACTTACTCCAAGGAGGATTGGTAGAATGGAGATTTTGAAGGTCAGTTCAAGTTCGAATCCCAACAAAGTGGCGGGGGCTATAGCGGGTGCATTATCAAAAGCAGACAAAGTTGAGATCCAGGCAATTGGTGCAGGTGCTGTTAACCAGGCAGTGAAAGCCATTGCTGTGGCGAGACGATTTCTCAACGAGGGTGGGAAGGATATCTACATGATTCCTGGTTTCATTGAAGCTTTGATCGACAACGAAACAAGGACCGGGATGTCCTTCAAAGTTTTTGTAACACCAAAACAGTCCTGATCGATGGATGATGTCCTGCAGGAGATAGTTAGAGCTTGTCTTGAAGATCAAAGAATACTTGAGATCGTTCAGGCTGTTGCGAAAATGACAGCGCAGGAGAAAGAGCAATTTGAGTCGAGAGTGAAAAGTTATTATCTTAGTAGGACAGATCAGGCAGATTTGCAGGCTTATCAGTTTTATGTATTCATATTGAGTGGATCGAACGCACAAGAGATACTGAAAATTGTTTCATCTAAAGGACTGTGTGTTTAAATGTTTTTGTAATTTGTTCAGAACCATTCTAAATGTGGTATAAATGTTCTGTGCGGGCGTAGCTCAGTGGTAGAGCATCAGCTTCCCAAGCTGAGGGCCGCGGGTTCGAAACCCGTCGCCCGCTCCAGACCTCAACTCGGATACGGGTGAGTCCCTGTCTGGGTTGAAGGATTTTAAAAATGTGGAGGTGCAATCTGTGGATCAAAAAGAGAAACAGCAGATCATTGAACAATTCAGGATCAACGAAAAAGACACAGGCTCGATCGAAGTTCAGGTAGCTATACTGACCGCGAGAATAAGACATCTGACAGAGCACTTGAAAGCTCATCCAAAGGATTTTCATTCAAGGCGCGGTTTGATGAAGATGGTCGGCAGGCGCAGAAAGTTTCTCAAGTATCTCAGGAAGGCAAACCCGGAGTCATACAGGACCTTAATCGAGAAACTCAACCTGAGGAAATAAAAAGTAAAAAAACAAAGAGGGCGGGCATCTGCCCGCTTTTAGTTTCTTGGAAGTAGAGGTGATTTGCTTGAAAACATGGAAACAAGAGATAGCTGGAAGGGAATTTTTCGTCGAACATGGAAGGGTTGCAAAGCAGGCGAATGGAGCTGTCATGGCTCGGATAGGTGAAACAACCGTTCTTGCAACGGCTGTGATGGCTGATTCCGTCACAGAAGGTATTGATTTTGTTCCGCTGACCGTTGAATTTCAGGAGAGATTTTATGCCGCCGGAAAAATACCAGGTGGGTTTGTCAAGCGAGAAGGTAAGCCAAGCGAAATGGCAATCCTGTCCGCAAGAACAATCGATAGACCTATCAGACCGCTGTTTCCAAAAGACCTCAGAAATGAAGTTCAGGTCGTTGTTACTGTAGTCTCGGCAGATACCGTTAACCCACCAGATATAGTAGGTGTTTTTGCCACCTCACTGGCACTCAACATCTCTGATATTCCGTTCAACGGTGTAGTCGCGGCTGTCAGAGTCGGACTTGTCGATGGCGAAGTCGTTTTCTTTCCAGATGAAGAACAGCTTCAAAAGAGTTTGCTCGACATTGTGGTTGCCGGTACAGAAGATGCCATAACGATGGTAGAAGGTGAAGCAAAAGAAGTAAGTGAATCACAGATGGTAGAAGTTCTGTTCAAGGCACATGATGTCATCAAACAGATAATTGAATTTCAAAAGCAAATACTGTCGCAGTTCGATGTCAAAAAGATCAGCTTACAGGAGAAAACTTTACCTGAGCAAATCGCAAATGATTTTGTTTCGTTGATTGACGAAAATGAACTGAGAAACAGACTTCTAACGCAGGGTAAGAAAGCCAGAAGTGCAGCTTTGGATGAATATTACAACATGATCTGCAACAGCCTGAAAGAAAAACACGGTGAAGAAAAAATCGAAGAGCTCTCAGTTCTTTTAAAAGACGCTTACGAGGAAAAACTCAAACACAAAATGAGACGGATCATAGTTGAAGAGGGTATAAGACTTGATTTGAGAAATCCAAAACAGGTGCGACCGATAAGCTGTGAAGTTGGTATACTCCCCAGAGTACATGGTTCTGCGCTTTTCACCAGAGGAGAGACACAGAGTCTTGGGATAGTTACCCTTGGTGCACCGATGGACGAACAGATAATAGATTCTTTACTTGAAGAAGGAACAAAAAGATTCATGCTGCACTACAACTTTCCACCATTCTCAACCGGTGAAGTCAAACCATTGAGAGGTCCAAGCCGTCGGGAAATCGGACATGGATATCTGGCAGAGAGAGCTTTGAAGTTTATCCTTCCAAAAGAGGATGAATTTCCTTACACGGTCAGAATAGTTTCAGAGATTCTCGAGTCAAATGGGTCGTCTTCGATGGCTACAGTTTGCTCTGGCTCGCTCGCACTCATGGATGCAGGAGTGCCGGTTGCCAAACATGTTGCTGGTGTTGCAATGGGTCTGATACTGGAACAAGATGCCCAGATAGTTTTGACGGATATACTCGGAGCTGAAGATCACTGGGGAGATATGGATTTCAAGGTAGCAGGCACAAAGGACGGCATTACAGCATTCCAGATGGACTGCAAGGTCTCTGGTGTATCGCGAGATCTGCTTGAAAGAGCCCTGAATCAGGCAAAAGAGGCAAGGCTTCATGTACTGGAAAAACTTTACCAAGCAATTGACAAGCCAAAGGATACTCTATCTAAATATGCACCTGTGATAAAGGTCGTCGGTGTAGACCCATCAAAGGTCGCCGAGATAATCGGACCCGGTGGGAGAGTAATAAAGACCATCATAAAAGACTACGATGTCAAGATATCTGTCGATGACCTCACCGGAAAGGTGAGCGTGATCGGTGACGATCAGGCGAAAGTTGAAGCTGCGATCAAACAGATCAACAACATCGTGAAAGAAATAACTGTCGGCGAAATCCTCGATGGCAAGGTAACTCGCATCGAACCATTCGGCGCTTTTATAGAAATCGCACCGGGAAAGATTGGATTACTGCATCAGAGCAAGCTTGTCAGAAATCTCAAGACAATCAAGATAGGCGAAATCTTGAAGGTAAAGGTCAGCAGTATTGACAACATGGGCAGATTTCAGCTTGAAGAAGTTTCTACCGATGAAGATCATGTTCGTAAACAGCAAGGTAGATCGTACAAAAAAGATAAGAAAGAAGAGTAATTTGTTTTGATCGATATGTGCCAGCATTCAAAGCTGGCATTTTCATGGAGGTAGATCAGTTTGAAAATAGAAAGAAAACAGATCAATACCAGCACGATCTACTATTTACCTGTGAAAGGTGTCAAGACTTTGTCAATTGCATTTATCGTTCCGGCAGGTTCAGCACATGAACCAGAGGATTTTGCCGGAATCGCACATTTACTGGAACACGTAACCTTTAAAGGCACGAAAAATTATGAAGAATTTGCTCTAAAATACGAGTTAGAAGTTGTAGGAAGCAGCCTGAATGCATTCACGACCAAAGACTTCACGGTTTATTATGCCCGTACACCTTATTCTTATTTTGAAAAAGCCATCGATGTTCTAAGTGAGTTGGTCTTCAGTCCGCTCATTGAAGATCACGCGGTGGAACTTGAAAAATCTGTGGTCATAGAAGAAATAAAGTCTTTCAACGAAGACCATATCAGCAGAGTGCAGGACCTTTTTGCACAGAGTATACTCCAGGAGCCTTACTGCCGACCGGTGATCGGATATGAACAGACCGTTGCAAAAGCCAGTGCACAGGTCCTGAAAGATTTTCATTCCACAAGATACGGTAATCTGAGGATAGTGGCGGTCGGAAAGATAACAAAAAATCTGATCGAGAAACTTGAAAATGTCGTGGTGCGATATGATAAAACTGTAAATGAAGATGATATTCAAATGTCTTTTAAAGAACCTTCACGTGTTTTTGAGCAAAGAAATGATCTGAGTCAGGTACATGCCGTTGCAGGGCTCGCAATTGATTTTGGACTGGAAAGCTCAAAATACCCAGCCTTTCTTGTTCTGAACACTTTGCTTGGAAGCGGTATGAGTTCGATGCTTTTCACCAGAATAAGAGAAAAACTTGGACTTGTTTATGACATAGAGCTGTTGAGTAACATGGGTAAAAACAAGTCTCTGATGGAAATATACGCTTCAACAAGTGTTGAGAAATTCAAAAGATATGTACAGGAGATGAATAAAATCTTTGATGAAGGATCTATTCCCAAGGATTATTTTGAGTACGGCAAGAAAAGGTTGATCGGGAAACTCCAGATGGTTACAGAAAGTGTCTCAGGTATGTTTGGCTATGTTCTGGAACCTTTGCTGGTTAAAACCGAACCGTTTGAACTGGAAGATATACTCAAAAAAGTTGAATCTGTGAAATATAAAGATGTCCAGGAAATGTGGAAAGAAATCTGCTCAAGTAAATGGCACTGGGCTTTGCTAACACCAAAGGAGAGTGAAGATTTAATCAAAATTATATGACTGGACAGATCATCTGGAAAAAAGTTGATTCACTTGTACCCGGAGATATATCTATGGAGACTGTGAGGTTTGCCAGTGATCAGCCTCCTGTAGTTCGTTTGGGACAGCCTCTTACAAAACAAATCATAGAAGAACTCAAAAAGAACGATGTGAAATATCTGTGGATACAGATCTCACCGGTCACTCCGCCGGTTGTGAATCCACAAAAGATAGAAAAATTGAAAGAAGAGATAAAAGATATCTTCCACGGTGCAGCCCAAAAATTACAACTGAACAAAAAGGAAGTGAGTGATCTTTCAAGCCAGATCGTAAACGATATTGTGAAAAACTATTCCGATAAGATATCTTTGATCTTTCTAATTCAGCAAAACGATGAAGAATATACCTATGTTCACGAGGTACACGTTGGAATGATATCTTCACTCATAGGTTTGCAAATTGGAATGAAAATAAACCAGCTTTCACGGCTGGCTTTTTCTGCGATAATTCACGATGTAGGTAAAATCATGGTACCAAAAGAGGTTCTTTATGCACCAAGAAAGTTGACTCAAGAAGAGTTTGAAATGGTTAAAAAGCATGTGGAGTATGGTTTTAGAATATGTGAAAAGTCAGGTATAGATGATGTCAATGTGATAAGTGGTGTTAGAGATCACCATGAAAAGTTAGACGGGACAGGATATCTGAGAGGTTTGACAAAAACTGAATTGACAGTGGAATCTAAAATCATAGCGATCGCAGACATATACGACGCTCTGATTTCAAATCGATCGTACAAAGCTTCCTGGTCACCATACAGGGTTGTTTCAGAATTGATAAAAATGGCATCTTTTGGAAAAATCGATAGAGAATTGGTTCAGGCATTTGTTTCCATAGTAGGTCTTTATCCGGTTGGTACGACAGTTCTTCTCAATTCAGGCGAAAAAGCAGTTGTGGTTGGAAACACAATGGGCCGCGCAACGCAGCCCATTGTGAGATTAGACAGCGGTGAGCAAATTGATCTGGCAGAGGAAAAAGGGTTGATGATCACTCAGGTCTTGGACTGACTGGCTTGTCTGTAATAACTCAGATAGTAAAAGAGCGCAGTAAAGATACCCGGTCCAACTATGTTTCCCAGCGTTGCTCCGATGATATTTTTCCAAAAACCAGCCCAGTTGAGAGTTTGTGGACCATAATTAGAAGCAGCCTTTATGAAAAGTCCGATCGGTATCAGAGCCATGTTTGCTACACTGTGTTCAAAGCCTATTGCGACAAAGGTCATTATCGGGAAAAATATGCCCAGAATCTTACCCTCCACGCTGTCCGCAGCCAATGCGAGTATCACAGCCAGATCAACCAGTATGTTGCAGAGCATGCCCCTGAAGAAGATCGCACTGAAACTGAGGGTGACTTTGGAATTTGCAATAAAGATGGCGGTCTTTCCAAAGTCATTCACGACCTGACCCGAACCCCAGAGGTTCGTCTGAACAAGCATCCAGGCTATCAGAATCGAGCCAATAAATTGAACAAGCAGATTCTACAGGCACCTATAGGTTCAAGTGAAGGATGATGACACAGAACCGGGATTTCTAAACCATTTTGTTTCGCTACATCGTAAATCGTCTGACCTTCTTGAGCCTCGTAAACACGTCCATTTATTGAAACCTTCATGCACACACCTCCCCTAAAATATCGGAGAAAATCCTTGCTCGTACCAGAAATTTTTCATGGCTTCGTCGTACAGATTTCTGAGCATATCTCTGTGTGATTTTTCCCAATCTGATAACTCCAAAAGTGCTTTTTTTAAAGAAGCATCACTGGCATTTTTCGCCGCGTTTTCATAAAAAACGGCAAAATCATGTTCTATCAAGTATGCCATTCTCAAAATTGAAAGATCTGTCATCGACTGAGTATCTCCCCAGGATTCTTCAAATTCTCTGATTTCAAAATTGACTGGTCTGTACGGCACAGCTTCTTTTTGAACGTCTTTTGTTTCCAGTAAGCTGGCGATGTAATCGATATGTGATTGTTCCATCTCAACCAGTTGCTCGAAAAGCTTTTTCAACTGATCATTGTGAACTCGTTCCAGCCTGCTTTTGTAGAACTCTCTACCTTCCACTTCCTGTGCAATGGCATACCTCAGAACGATCTCAGTTTGTTGATCCATGAAAATCACCTCCTTTGAGATTTCTGTTATCTGAATTTATGATTTTTATGTATTTTTTAATGATTCTATCACATATATATTTTATTCCATATCATCTTTCGAAAAACATGTTTTTGAAATTTTCCCGCACCATTTCTGGTAATGGATTGTTCTGCTATTTTTGAGATATTTGAGATATATTATACAGGTAGAGCTCAAAGAGGAGGGTTAAAGATGAGTTTAAAAGAAAAGCTTTCTGAGGATCTCAAACAAGCCATGAAAGCCAAGGACGAAACAAGGGTTCGTACGATAAGATTGCTGATAGCCGCGATCAAAAATTTCGAGGTTGAAAAAATGGCACAGGCAACTGATGGAGATGTGCTGCAGGTTATGTCAAAAGAGGTCAAAAAAAGGCTTGAATCAATTGAAATGTACAGGCAGGCAAAGAGAGAAGATCTTGCAGCCGAAGAAGAAAAAGAGCTTAAGATCATAAAATCCTACATGCCCGAGCAGATGAGCGAAGAACAAATAAGAGATATAGCAAAAAAACTGATAGAGCAGCACAATCTCTCAAGCCCGAAAGATGTTGGAACAGCTATGAAACTCATAATGCCTCAGCTAAAGGGAAAAGCAGATGGTAAACTGGTCAACAGGATAGTTCAGGAATTGCTGGGAGGTTAAGTTCATTGCCAGACACAATTGCTGCGATTTCAACTGCGAAAGGGACAGGTGCCATAGCAGTCATAAGGATGAGCGGTGACGACTCATGGCAGATATGTCAAAAGGTACTCGCCAAGAAGATAAACATTGAACCAAGGAAGGTGTATCACAACTTCATAAAGGATAGCGATGGCATGTTGCTCGACGAAATAACCGTCGTGTTCTACAAAAAACCGCACTCTTACACTGGTGAAGACATGGTCGAGATAATGTGCCACGGCGGTTCGGTCATCAGTCAGGCGGTTCTTGATCTTCTGTTGAACAACGGTGCGAGAATGGCACATCCAGGTGAATTCACAAAAAGGGCATTTTTGAATGGAAAAATTGACTTGACCAAAGCAGAAGCGGTTAGACAGATCATCGAAGCATCTTCAAAAACCTCTGCAAAACTGGTGGCAAACAATCTCTCTGGTAGATTATCCGAAGCTGTGAGAGAATTGAGAGAAGTACTTTTAAATGTCCTTGCAAAGATCGAAGTGGAATTCGATTACCCCGATGAAATTTTCACAGAACAGAGCGTGATACTCGACCAGTTGCAGAAAGCTTCAAATCTTGCAGAAAAATTGCTGGAAAATGCCCAGAATAGATTGGTCTTGTCAAGTGGAATCAAAATTGTGATCGTAGGAAAACCAAATGTAGGCAAATCTTCACTTCTTAACGCACTTGTCAAGGAAGATCGCGCGATCGTCACAGAAGTTCCCGGTACCACAAGGGATTTAATTCAGGTTCCAGTTACAATTGAAGGTGTTTCTTTCACTCTAATCGACACGGCTGGCATAAGAGAGTCGCAGGAAAAGGTGGAAAAAATAGGCATAGAAAGAGCCATAAAGGCGGCGTCAGAAGCTGATTTAATCCTGTTTGTACTGGATGCAACTGTGCCGGTGGATATGGATGATTTGAAAATCTTGGAGCTTATTAGAAACAAAAGATATCTGGTAGTGATAAACAAAATAGACGCAAACGATTTGATCGACAGAGAAGAAATCAAAAAGGTGCTCAAAACAGATGCTCACACTATAACAGTTTCCGCACTTTACAAAGAAGGTATCGAAGAAATCGAAAGGCAAATTATTGAATCTGTATCTGACATAATTAACAACACACAGGGCTACATCACCACTCAAAGGCAGCACGAGTGTCTTTTAAACTGTAAAATCAATATAAACAACGCACTGAGAGATCTCAAAGAAGGGTTTGCGCTAGATCTGATCGCTCAACAAATAAAGGATGCCATAGCAAACTTGGACCTTTTACTCGGAACGAATTATTCCACAGAATTAATCGAGAAAATCTTCAAGGATTTCTGCGTTGGAAAATAAAGAGGGGGCAGGTCCCCCTCTTTGATATTACTTGACTTTCTCTTTGAGTGCTTTGCCGGGTTTGAATTTTGGAACTTTTCTTGCAGGAATTGTGATGGGCTTCTTTGTCTGCGGGTTTACGCCTTTTCTGGATGCGGCTTTTCTGACTTCAAAGCTTCCAAATCCAACGAGTTGAACCTTCTCGCCCTTGGCAAGTGCATCTGTGACTGTTTCAAAGACCATGTCCACGACTTTCTTGACGTCCTTCTTCTTGAGTCCGGCTTTCTTTGTCACTTTGTCGACAAGTTCCTTCTTGTTCATCTGTTATCCCCCTCCTTCTATAGGGTTCCGGGAGATGAGATCTCCCTCTTGCAAGAATAATAACACTTTTGAGAGGGTGATTTCAAGTCCCCCTTGATCAAAGGTGAAAAATCACCGGTTGATGTCAATCAAATAACGATGGAAACTCAAAATATAAAATGAATTAATGAGAAAAACCTCATTTCAAAGTGATTTTGAAAGTAAAAGCTATCTGTTGCCAATTTTCATGGTATTATTGATTGAAAACGCAAATATTTGGGAGGGCTCGTTATGAAAAAGGTATATGTGTTGTTCTTGCTTTTACTTACCATGTGTGTGTTTGCAGTTACGCAATTTGTGCCGGCAAGTTATGATCAACTGATCCTCGCAAAAAACAATTCAGACCACTACTCTATGGCTAAAAAAGTACAGTTGATCGACATCCTGACGAACGGACTTGGCATCGAACCGATGATTCAAGGAATGCTGGCAAGCTCGCTGGTTCAGTATGGTGCAACAATCGATCAGTTAAACGATCTTTTGAGCAAAGACATCCTCGTTGTTCTTTCAGGTCAGGACATGGCTGCGGTCCTTGGTCCGTCAAAATACGCATCCAAACTTGTAAAAGCAATTTCCGGTATTTTTGGCTCAGGAACATATGTTGCACAGAATGGTGATTATCTTTTGATCTCAACAAGCTCTGAACTGCTCGGAAAATGTCAAAAAGGCGGGGGCAAGATACCAGATGAAGTACAAAAACAGTTTTCAGATACCGCTGTATGGGCAGTTGTCTTTTCTCCAAAATTAGTCGTAGAAGATTCGATATTTTCTCTGAATGCAACAGTCAAAGTACTCCAGGATAAGCTGGTTGGCGAGTCGGTGATCTATGCACAGAATGAAAAAGCCATTGCTCTGTTGAAAGACATGAAGCCATCAAAGAATTTTGATATGTACAAAGATCCAAACATCGGTGGGGAAATATTCTTATTTGCCAATGTGTCCAATTTTGCATCTTTGAGTGCCGCGTACAAGGGTTTGAATTTCTCTGACATGCTTTCCAAGATCCCCATTTCCTTAGCCGCAACGGAAACAGAGGTTATAGAAGAGCAGTTCGAACAATTTATGAATCTATCAAATAAGCTGACAGGTCAGATGGCAATTTCAATGAAAATAAGCAATGTACTGGAAAATCTGCTTTCGCCTCAGCAGAGTCAAACAAATCAAAAAGTTGCCAATCCAGTTATTTACGGTGTTACTGGTGGGAACATAAAACTCGAAGAGCTTCAGCAGGCGCTTAAAGGTCAAATAAAAACAGCGAAAGGTACGCGATATCTGGATCTGGATGGAATTTATGTTACCAGCGACAATGGACAGATCAGGTTTTATTCTTCTGTTCCTGCTGAATTTTCAAACCAGAGAGGTTCTTTTGACAAAATCGTGAAATTCTATGATCCACAGAATATGCCCGTATTCATCTGTGTGGATTTCGCTCCAATGTTGGAGAAATTACTTGGCATGAATGTGGATTCAATTTTTGTGCTTACAAGCACGGTGAATGATAAAGCCTTCACAGTAAACTGGTATCTCAAATGAGGAGGTGCAGTGATGACAAAGAAACTGGTTTACTTTTTTGCAAATGGGTCAGCCGAAGGACGCGCCGATATGAAGGACATTCTCGGTGGAAAAGGCGCAAATCTTGCCGAGATGACGAATCTTGGTATACCCGTTCCGCCAGGTTTCACAATCTCTGCTGAAGTGTGCAGGTACTTTTATCAAAACAATCGCACTTATCCTGATGGATTAAAAGAAGAAGTTTCCAGAGCCATGAAAAGACTCGAACAGGTCACTGGAAAAGGCTTTGGAGATCCAGATAAGCCATTGCTTGTGTCCGTGAGATCCGGTGCGGCTATATCGATGCCTGGTATGATGGACACGATTCTCAACCTTGGTTTGAACGACAAAACCGTTGAAGGTCTTGCGAAAATGACCAACAATCCTCGCTTTGCCTACGATGCCTACAGAAGATTCCTTCAGATGTTCGGCGATACTGCCCTTGGTATGCCCAAAAACAAATTCGAAAATGCACTCGAAGAAATGAAAAAGGCAAAAGGAGTCAAACTCGACGTCGAACTCGATGAAAACGATCTGAAAAAACTCGTTCTGATCTACAAAGAAATATATAAAGAGGAAAAGAAAGAATTCCCGCAGGACGTGGAAAAGCAACTCTGGCTTGCCATCGACGCGGTATTTGGAAGCTGGATGAGCGATAGGGCAATCAAATACAGAGAGATAAACAACATAAGAGAAGATCAGATGCTTGGAACAGCGGTCAATATCGTGGCGATGGTCTTTGGAAACATGGGTGATAAATCTGGAACCGGAGTTGCATTTACACGGAATCCCAATACCGGTGAAAATGTGGTTTACGGCGAGTTTTTGCAGAACGCACAGGGTGAGGATGTTGTGGCAGGTATCAGAACTCCCATGCCACTTTCAGAACTCAAGAGGATCATGCCTTCTGTTTACGATGAATTGATAAAGATAATGAAAAAACTGGAAGAACACTACAAAGATATGCAGGATATAGAATTCACAATCGAAGAAGGCAAGCTGTACATGCTTCAAACCAGAAGTGGAAAGAGAACATCCCGCGCGGCTATAAAAATTGCCGTGGACATGGTACACGAAGGACTCATTACAAAGCAAGATGCTGTGATGCGCGTGAAAACAGAAGACGTTGAAAGGGTACTCCATCCACGCTTCGATGAAAAAGCAAGGGCATCCGTCACGGTTATAGCCAAAGGCTTACCTGCTTCTCCCGGTGCCGCAACTGGGAAGGTCATCTTCCATGCTGCAAAAGCTGAAGAGCTTGGACGCTCTGGTGAACAGGTGATCCTGGTGAGACCGGAAACAAGCCCTGAGGACGTCGGTGGTATGGCATTTGCACAGGGAATACTCACATCCAGAGGTGGAATGACCTCTCATGCGGCAGTTGTGGCACGTGGTATGGGTAAACCTGCCGTGGTCGGCGCAGAAACAATAGAAGTTAAGGAAGAAGAAGGATTTCTCAGAGTTAACAAGACGATCGTAAAGGAAGGAGAATGGATCTCAATAGACGGTTCCACCGGTGAGGTACTGCTTGGCAAAGTACCGACGATCAAACCAGTTGGCTTGGAAGGTGAAGTTGCTGAGTTACTACAGTGGGCTAACCAGATCAGAAGACTGGGTGTGAGAGCGAACGCAGACATACCAAGAGATGCCGAAGTGGCAAGGAAATTCGGTGCAGAAGGTATAGGTTTGTGCCGCACTGAGCACATGTTCTTCGAAAAAGACAGAATACCGAAGGTCAGAAGAATGATCGTTGCAAAGACAAAAGAAGAAAGAGAAAAGGCTCTTGCAGAATTGTTGCCACTCCAAAAGGACGATTTCAAAGGTTTGTTCAAAACTATGGCAGGCTATCCGGTTACCATAAGATTGATCGACCCACCACTTCATGAATTTTTGCCACACGATGATGAACAGATTAAAGCCACAGCCAAAGAGCTTGGAATATCCGAAAAAGAACTGAAAGACGTTGTTGAATCTTTAAGCGAACTAAACCCGATGCTCGGTCATAGAGGATGTCGTCTCACGATTACTTATCCGGAAATTGCCGTGATGCAGACAAGAGCGATCATTGGAGCTGCAATTGAATTGAAAAAAGAGTCAAATCTTGATGTCATCCCGGAAATAATGATTCCATTGGTTGGACATGTGAATGAACTCATTTTCCTCAAAAAGATAATCAAAGAAGTAGCAGACCAGATGATAAAAGAATCCGGTGTGAAGATCGATTACAAAATCGGAACCATGATCGAAGTTCCAAGAGCCTGTGTCACAGCCGATGAGATTGCAAAAGAAGCGGAATTCTTCAGCTTTGGTACAAATGATTTGACTCAGATGACTTTTGCTTTCAGCCGAGATGATGTCGGTAAATTCCTGCCAGAGTACCTGCAGAAAGGCATTCTCGAACATGATCCATTCAAGTCCATAGACCAGGTTGGTGTTGGAGCTCTCGTTGAAATGGGTACAAAGAAAGGAAAATCGGTGAGAGCCAACCTCAAGGTCGGAGTCTGCGGTGAGCACGGAGGAGATCCGCGTTCAATTCATTTCTTCCACAAAGCCGGTCTTGACTATGTGAGCTGTTCACCTTACAGAGTACCTGTGGCAAGACTTGCAGCCGCTCAGGCAGCACTTATGGATAAAGCCAAAAAATCAGAGGATTGAACCTTGGGGGCTTTTGCCCCCTTTTTTGGTGATGGTATGGAACACTATTACAGTGAAAAGCCAACCAGTGAATTGAGGATTAAGTCTGTTCTGTTCAAATTAAAAAATGGTAGAACATATAACTTTCAGACGCCCTCGGGCGTCTTCAGTTTCGGTGAAATCGATAAAGCCACCAGAATATTGATTGAACATGCTATCATTCATGGAAACAGTCTGCTCGATCTTGGGTGCGGTTATGGCGCAATTGGAATCGTACTCAAGGGTGAGTACCCTGATCTTGAAGTTTTTATGAGTGATATCAATTCACGGGCAGTTGAATTTGCCAAAATCAATGCCAAGAACAACAACGTCGATGTGACGATAAAGCACGGGGCATTTTATGAACCCTGGGAAAGTGAGAGATTTGACATGATCCTGACCAATCCGCCCATGGCTGCGGGGAAAAAAGTCGTCCTCAGAATGATCGTTGAATCGATTGAACATCTCAAAGACAACGGTTCCTTGCAGGTGGTTGCATACCACAACAAAGGTGGCAGTTACATAAAAAAAGCGATGATGGAAATCTTTGGTAATGTCGATGATATATACAAAGAAGGCGGAATAAGGATATACAGGTCGCTAAGGGTGTAGAAATGCTACGGGTAGTGGATTTGAGTTTCAGTTACAGGTCCGCAGTGGCACTCAAAAAAGTCAATCTTTCAATACATGACGGTGATTTTATTCTCCTTGTAGGCGCTAACGGCTCGGGAAAAACGACTCTTTTGAAAATACTGGCTGGGCTACTTCCGATTCAAACGGGCAAGATATTTTCAGATGACAGAGAGCTTTCACAGCAAGATTTGAGGTTGTTGAGCGGGTATGTTTTTCACAATCCGATTAATCAGATAACCGGTTCGACAGTTGAAGAAGACATCGCATTCGGACTTGAGAACATGGGGGTGCCAAGAAACACCATGCAGGAGCTGGTTGAAAAAGCCCTTGATGTATTTCAACTGCGCCAACTCAGATATGAAGATCCTTTGAATCTGTCAGCCGGACAGGCACAAAGACTGGCAATTGCCTCTGTAGCTGTTCTGAAACCAAAGTACTTGCTCTTGGATGAACCAACATCCATGCTCGACGACACTGGTTATAGACAGGTAAAAGAGGTACTGAAAACCTTAAACCAAATGAACGTGACCGTAATTGTCTCAACTCATGAAATACACCAGTTCATCGATCTTGCAGGTAGAATAGTCCATCTTTCTGATGGAACAGTGGATTTTGACGGCTCAATTGATGAATTCATCAAATCTCCCATAGACGATGTTGAAAAATGAGGTAAGGTCTATGAGCGCCTTTCAGATAAAATTACAGGATGTGGTTTTTTCCTATGATAATTCAAAACCAATTTTAAAAGGAATAAACCTGTCAATAGAACCGGGGGATTTCATTTTAATAACCGGCGACAACGGCGCCGGGAAATCAACATTGCTCAGGATAATCGCCGGAATTTTGAAGCCAAAATCGGGTTCTGTCACATTCAATGAAAAATCCATTTACGAGCAGAAGGATTATTTCAAGAAAATAGGTTTTGTCATGCAGTATGCAGAAGACTCTTTTTGTTGCGACACAGTTTTTGATGAAATAGCATTTGCTTCGAAAAATTTCCAGCTTGATAGGATCAAAGAACGCGTAGAAAATGTGGCAAAACTCGTTGGAATAGATCAGACTCTTTTTTCTAAAACTCCGTACGAACTTTCGGGTGGTGAAGCACGTAAGGTAGCCATTGCCTCTATGATCGCACATGAACCACTTGTGCTCATTTTAGACGAACCCTTTGTGGGTTTAGACAAACATGGCAAAGAATCTCTCAGGGATATACTGCAAAACTGGAAAAAAAACCAAAAGGCAACTGTGATAGTATCGCACCAGTTGAGGTATTTGAATGACCTTGCAAACAAAATTTTCAAGCTTCAGGCAGGTATGCTTTTACAAGTTCACCTTTTATAAAGATGGCAGGCAACGAAATGTCCTGACGCGACTTCTTCAAGTTGCGGTTGTACATCACTGCATACAGACAGCGCATAGGGACATCTTGTTACGAACCTGCAACCCTGCGGCGGGTTTATAGGACTTGGCACATCACCCTTTAAAACGATCTTTTGTCTTTTCACCTTTGGGTCTGGCACAGGGACTGCCGAAATCAATGCCTTTGTGTACGGATGGAGCGGGTTACAGTAAAGCTCTTCACTCTCAGCGAGTTCAACCATCTTTCCAAGGTACATGACACCAATTCTATGAGATATGTACTTGACGACATTCAAAGCATGGGATATGAACAAATAAGCCACTCCAAGTTTTTGTTGCAGATTTTCAAGAAGTCTCAGTATCTGGCTCTGTATAGAAACATCCAAAGCGGAGACAGCTTCATCGCAGACTATCAGATCCGGTTCAGTTGAAAGGGCTCTGGCAATGCAAATCCTCTGTCTCTGACCACCGGAAAACTCATGGGGATATCTGTTGATGTGTTCCGGCAGAAGTCCAACCATATCGAGCAGTTCTTTGACTCTTTTTTCAAGGTCTCTGCGGCTGATGATATTGTGGTAGATCATCGCTTCACCGACAATGTCTTTTATCGTCAATCTGGGGTTCAGAGAACTGTACGGATCCTGAAAAACGATCTGCATCTTTGGACGAAGCTTTCTCAATTCTTTCTGATTCATGTCTGTGATGTCAATTCCTTTGAAAAAGATCTTACCGCTCGTTGGCTCTATCAATCTCAAAACACATCTACCTATAGTGGTTTTACCACATCCACTTTCTCCAACAAGCCCGAAGGTCTCACCTTTTTTTATGTAAAAACTCACACCGTCAACTGCTTTCACATTTGCAACAGTTCTTTGAAAAACTCCACCCTTAATCGGAAAGTATTTGACAAGATCTCTCACTTCAACTACGACCATTTTTTCACCTCTTAATAACACATAGATTTTCCAAACCCATGGCTTTTTAATCCTCTGGAACAGAACCCCTCAAAAAGCATCTGACCTTTCTATTTGAAAGATTTATCAGTGAGGGAGCCTTCTGCCTGCAGATTTGAATAGCTTTATCACATCTTGGATGAAATCTACAACCACTTGGAAATTCAATTGCATTTGGGACATTACCTTCAATCGTGTGAAGCGGGTGTTTTCCTGGTTCGAGTTTTGGTATTGATTTCAACAATCCGACCGTGTACGGATGCAGTGGATTGTCGAACAATTCCATGCAGGGGGCTTCTTCAACTATTTGCCCGGCATACATTACCAAAACTCTGTCGCACATCTCGGCAATTACTCCAAGATCGTGTGTTATCAAAAGCAGACTCATGCCGAATTTTCTTTTCAAATCCATCATCAGATCGAGTATCTGGGCTTGCACCGTCACATCAAGAGCCGTTGTTGGCTCATCGGCAATGAGGAGCTTTGGGTTGCAAGATAGAGCCATCGCTATCATGACTCTCTGCCTCATTCCACCTGACATCTGGTGGGGATAATCATTGTACCGCTTTTCAGGGTTTGGGATGCCAACGACTTTGAGCATTTCGATGGCTCTTTTTCTGGCTTCATCTTTGCTGACATTCTGGTGCACAATGATTGCCTCGGATATCTGCTTTCCGATGGTGATTACCGGGTTGAGCGATGTCATCGGTTCCTGAAAGATCATCGAGATCACATTGCCCCTGATCTGTCTCATTTCTGATTCTGGTTTTTCAAGTAAATTTTCTTTCTCGAAAATGATCCTGCCAGATGTAATTTTTGCCGGTGGCATCGGCAGTAATCTCATTATAGCAAGTGATGTTACAGATTTGCCGCAACCAGATTCTCCAACCAGTCCGAGAACTTCTTCCTTTCCTATTGAAAAGGTCACGTGATCCACCGCATTGACTATTCCGTCACCTGTGAAGAATTTTACGGACAGATCTTCAATCTGAAGTATGTTCATCCACTCACCACCGCGGAAGGATTCTTCGAGCACCTATGTATTTTTTGTCAAGGCTTTCCGAGTATTCGGGGCTGGATGAGTCAAAACTGTTGATCGCCACACCGTTACTTCCAGAGTGAATGTACTTCATGTCACCTATGTAAATACCTACGTGTGAAGGACCGGGCTTATACGTCTGGAAAAACACCAGATCTGCCGGCTGCAGATCTTCTCTGTTTTCAACCACCTCACCCTGTTCAAACTGCATATCTGCATCTCTTCTTAAAAAATAGCCAGCCATTTTGAAACAGAACTGTGTGAAACCAGAGCAATCAAAACCAAATGAGGTGGTACCAGCCCAAAGATAAGGAAGACCAAGGTACTGTTTTGCAATTTGGATTATGTAATCGGCACCTTTTTTGGTTGCAAAAACCTCTTCTCGCGAGTTGAAAAATTCCAGATCAGAGCTTTTCAAGCACACCCTTTCTCTACCGGGCAACTCCACCACAGACCAATCACCATAGATCTGCACATAAGGGATGACCGTACCCTGTACGAGCTTTTCATCTACTTTACTTTGCTCGTCCATCTGGCTGTAAACATCGGCGAACTTGCTCTTCACCAAAGCGAAACTCTTTGACAGATAGTCATTCAGCGTCATCTCATCTATTATCCACAGATTTTTGCCATCGACCCAGCCTATGTAAGAATCTTCCATCTGAACAAGATACCACTCACCATTCTGCTTCAGTAACCTGACTATTTCACCCATTCTTGCCTGTGTTACTGCGTTTTTCTGCAAAGTTTTTCTTGGACCATCCATCAGATTCGTCACCGCAACTTTGACCACAGCAAATTTCTTTTCACCGAGAGAATCCTCAGGCAGAACAGTCAATCTGTCGTCCACAGGTACTTTCAAAACCTCGGTTAATTTGCTAATGAGCGCATCTTTCAACTTAATGTCGCTTATTTCTCCAATCAGTTTAATTTCACTATCTGATGCATCAACACGAACTGTAAAAACCACTTCTCTTGTGTCGATCTTCATCTGGCTTTTGAAATCCGCTATTATCTGATTGGCTTTTTCCAAAAGCTCCATAGCTCCACCACTCCCAACGATATATGCAAAAAGAAAGATTGTGATCAGAATCATTCTTTTAAACACGGTATCACCTCACTGTTTCAACCTTGGATCCAGCGCATCGCGTAAGCCATCACCAAGCAGGTTGAAAGAAAAGGTCGTCAGCATTAAAACAACACCGGGCCAGACTGCATACCATGGTTGAATTCTCAAATACGAACTTGCCGCTCTTATCATATTACCCCAGCTCGGTGTTGGAGGAAGTATTCCAAGTCCCAGAAACGAAAGACCCGCTTCTGCCAGGATGGACCCGGGAATACCTATGGAAATAGAAACAATAATTGGACCCATGCAGTTTGGAAGGATGTGTTTTACAATGATTCTGAAATCTGAAAGCCCCTGAGCCTTTGCGGCTTCAACGAACTCCGTTTCTTTCAAGGCGATTACCTGACTTCTAACCAGTCGTGCACTTCCAGCCCAGCCTATAACGGACAGAGCTATGAACATATTCACAATACCTGGACCGAGTGCAAACATCATGCCTATGTAAAACAGTAAATCTGGAAAGGCGAACAGCATATCAGCTATTCTCATCGTGACCATATCTATCGTTCCACCGTAATATCCTGCCAGTGATCCTATGACTATTCCTATAAAGGCTGTTATAAACTGAGTAACAACACCTACTATCAAAGAAACCCTTGCACCGTAAATCAGTCTGGAGAGAATATCTCTTCCAAATTCATCAGAGCCAAGCAAGTAAACACCGTTTTTACATATTCTCGATGGTGCACCCATTGTTTTCAAACGATTGGGAAGATCTATTTTGTTCGGGTCGGCGGGAGCCAAAAGTGGTGCAAAGACAGCAACAAAAACGATTATCACGATGAATACCAGTCCAAAAATCGCGGGTTTGTTTCTTTTCAATCTTTTGTATGCATCTTTGTACAGCGATAACGATTTTTTCTCAGCCACTTTTGTTACCCCCTACTGCAGTCGAATTCTTGGATTGAGAAAGGCATAGGAGATATCAACGATCAAATTACCAAGAATGTATATAACCGCTGTGAACAGTACTACACCCTGTACAAGTGGATAATCCCTTTCCGATAGAGCCCAGACCGAAAGCCTTCCAAGACCAGGTATGGCAAAGACGGTTTCGGTGAGTATTGAGCCGGTCAAAAGCCCGCTCAACTGCATACCAAGAATTGTAACCACCGGAATCATGGCGTTTTTCAGAGCATGAACAAAGATCACCGATCTTTCAGCTAATCCCTTTGCTCTGGCGGTTCTTATGTAGTCCTGGCGGATAACATCCAAAAGAGCACTTCTGGTATAGCGGGCAATTGATGCGGCAAACCTTATTCCAAGGACTATGGCTGGCATTATCATGTGCTTGATACTGTAGTAACCTGATATGGGAAACCAGCCCAATTTCAAGCCAAAGATCAATTGCGCAACTATGGCAACCCAGAAAACGGGGGCGCTTATTCCAGCAAGAGCAACTATCATCATAGAGTGATCGAAAAAGGAATACTGCTTGACGGCTGAGATGATACCAACGGAAATTCCAAGTACAATTGCCACAAGATACGCGGAAGCTGCAAGCTTCAGAGTGGTTGGAAATGCCTCGGCAATCATCTTTGAGACAGCCACTCCCGTTTTAAAGGATTTGCCAAGATCTCCACGAGCGGCATTGAATACAAATCTCAGATATTGAATAACCAGAGGATCATTCAAACCCAGCTGTTCTCTGATCTGTGCCACAGTTTGAGGATCTGCGTATTTACCAACCATCTCAAGTACGGGATCACCCGGTACGACGTTCAAAAGTATGAAAGTTATCAAAGTGACACCGATGACAACCGGTATCGAAAAGATCAAACGGCGAATTATGTACTGAATCACTTTTTACATCCTCCTAAAAAGAGCGGAGGGGATGCCTCCGCTCATTGCTCATTCTTTGTATGCGTACAGGTATATGGTAATACCAGTTGGATGAGCTATGACTCCGTGTACATTTTTCTGTGTCGCAAGCAGGTACTTGAGATGGAACAGTGGTATCACAGCAACGTCTTCTCTAACTATTTTGTATTCAATTTCTCTGTACATCTGTTCTCTTTTCTTTGGATCTACTTCTGTTTTAGCTTTTTCTATCATTTCCTGAACTTCTTCGTTGTTGTAACCAGAAGACATCTGGTTCCCCTTGGCAAAGAAAACCCCTATGTAGTTGTCCGGATCTGGAATATCTGCCCACCAGTTGGAGTACGTTGCAGGTATCTTCCCTTCATTTCTTGCCTGTTTGTATGCTGCTCTTTCCACAGGTATTATTTCAAGATCGATCCCCACTTCTTTTGCCATTGCCTGTATAATCACATTTGCATCGCTCAGTGTATCACCACCAGACTGCCAGGCTGTGACCTTTCCTATATTTCCAAGCTGGGCAACGAGCTTTTTGGCTTCCTGTGGGTTGTAATCGTAAGCCGGACCTTCACCAAGCGGATATGCACCGGGTATACCGGGCGTGACAAAGCTTTTTGCAACTGTTGCGCGTGGACCATAAAGCGATTGAGCAAGTTCCTGTTTGTTAATAGCCATTGCCATTGCTTTTCTGAGCAATGGATTTGACCACTTTGGATCTTTCAAATTCATCAAAAAGTAGTAGGTGTTGAGCGCTTCCTTTTCAATGATGTTGTATTTTCCGGTTTTCTTAATCCTTTCGTACTCCAGCACGGGTATGGTTACAACGTCCAGAGTACCTGCTTCGAATTCCATCAGTGCCACAGATGACTCCGGTATGATTCTGTAAACTATTCCATCCAGATATGGCAAACCTTCTTCAAAATAATACGGATTTCTCTCAAAGACTATTTCGGTATTTGGAGTGTGAGATTTCAATCTGAATGGACCTGTTCCGACAGGGTTGAGTCTCCAGTTGTCTCCTGCGGCTGTTACGAGTTTTTCAGAGAGTATGCTTGCCGCAGGTACAGCAAGATTTTGCAGGAAAGGAGCATAGGGTTTCTCAAGAATGATCTGGAATCTGTAATCATCGATTTTCTTAAAACCTTCGATAGAAGTGGCTTCACCTTTCATGAATGCAGCAGCACCGAGTATTGGTTCAAAGAGCCACTTGCTTGCACCCCTGCCTTTTGGACTGAGCATTCTTTCAATGGTGAATCTGACATCGTCGCTGGTGAGTTCTGTTTTGCCGTCTTGAAATTTAATTCCTTTTTTCAATTCAAATGTGTAGACAAGACCATTCTGCGAAATCAACGGCATTTTTGCGAGCAATTCTGGTTCCAGCTCAAGTGTATCTCCCCTGTACCTTACCAGTGTGCTGAAAAGCAAACGAGCCATGGCGTATGTCTGCAAGTAGGTATCTTCCTGTGGGTCAAAGGTCATGCGATCAGCTGTCCAGTAATCGTACACCACTCCGCCTCTTTTTGGAGTTTGTGCAAAAACAAATGCTACCGCCGTGATCAGTGCAATTACCAGCAAAAACTTTTTCATGGATACACCTCCCCAATTGTGGTATGTTCACACTTTCTTCAATAACACTGTATATAATTTACCACGGGTTTACATTAAAAGTCAAGTATTCATATTGGGTTTATAAAGTTATTTTGTACTGACAAAATAATATAATTACCGTACTCTCAACAAATCATTTTTGATCAACAGATCGAGCACATCTGCGACTTTTCTTTTATCGATATTCAAATAGGCAGAAGCGAATGTAACACAGGCGTCGTAGTCGTTCAAGTACCTTGCACTTAAATTTAAAATCTCTCCCAGGTCAACCATGTATCTTTCGTTCGCCAGTTCACCGGTTTTATCGAGCCACTCATAACCAAGCGGACCTTCATTCACCGGTTCTATTTTCTTTTTGATATTTTCACGGCAAAAGCTGGTTCTGTTTTCAATTACCATTCGGATCAGATCTGCTCCGGCAAGATCCTGTATGTTCATCAAAAAAGACCTTACCCTTGAGTTTGAAAGTTCCTTTATGTGTTCTGGTATATCAGCCGAGAGCATCAGGGTGTGCAGTACAGCCTGACCAATCCATCTGAACATCGAAGGATCACATTTGTCCGGTGTATCTTCACTGGTGTGGTAATACCTGTCTGGCCAGTGACCGATGAACGGTGAAGGAGTGTGATAATTTTCAAAGACAACGTGATCTGATCCACTTTTGAATCTCACTCTGAAAAATCTTTTGCTGTATGATTCCGAGCTGGTTGGTGCAAATTTCATCAAAGATTCGTACAGCAATTGATCGTAATAACCAGGTAGAAGAAATGGTGTTTCATGAAGCAGTAGAGTGGCTCCTGTTTTTGTTTGATCTTCTCCAACCATATCCAGGTTGATAACGCAGTCATAGTTATTCTGGGCTGCGTATGGCAGGCTGCCGTAGAACTCAGGCAAAAGAAGTACATCGACGTTTATACCGAGTTTTAAGTTTTCCAATTCCTTACAGATATGCAGTGCCAGAGCAGATCCTGAAGCATTGTCATTCGCTCCAGGACTGGGATGGCATAGATGTGCCACTATACCGATTCTCCTATTTGAGTTGTTAGAAAATCTGATTCGAAGAACCTGCAAAGTACCAGTTTTTAATTCACTATCTATGAACAATCTGACTCTATTTCCTTTGTTGGAAAGCTGTTTGAGCAATCTGAACTGATTGAAATCGAGCGAAAAACCAAAAGCTTTGTATTTGCTGTCTTCAAGTGTATGGGGCAGGGAGAGATAGTTCACGGTCTGCGGCATTTTTTCAGGAGTTCTACCAATTGATTCATCCTGAGATCTCATGTAATACACAAGAAGACATTTTGCCCCCAGTTCCCTGACATACCTTTTGAAGGCTTTTGAAGGATTTTCATTCACCAGTACAGCCTTGTTCGAGAAATCCCCCTGATAATTTTCATCGACCAGCTCCAAGGATTGCCAGCCATTTGTTGAGCTACTTCCAAAAAGAACGCTGACCTTGCATGATCTGAAAGAATTCAAGAAAATCCTTGGACTTTCAAGCCACAGTTCAGCATCTTTTATGTTCCACACCATCGTGGATTCAAAATTTCCATATCTAACGCCACCTGTTGGATATTCAAGTACGTTGATCTTTTTTTCGTCGATCCCCCATTCAAGTAACATCTCCACCAGTCTTTTTACGAGATTTTTGAAATCATCACTTCCCCTTGCTCTGTGAAAAGAACTGATGAATCTCATCGTTTCAAAAACTTCATATTCATCCACAGCATCCACCTTCTTTCTTGCTGTTTGAAAAAATTTTACTCCTCTGCATACGGTATCTGGTTTTATTAGAGTTTTCTTAAAAAGTAGAACATATAACTTTTAAAATAGGACAATTATAGTGAACAGAAAAATTCACGGAGGTGATTTGAGTGAAAAAAGTGGCAGTGGTACTTGTAAGCTTAGTTCTGGTGGCAGCATTGAGTTTTGCAGGAGTTTTTGGCAAAGGTTACGGAAACATGAGGCAGATCAACAAACAGCTCAATTACACCGAATTTATCAAGGCTCTTGATCTTTCAAAAGACCAGGCACAGCAGCTCTTGGGAGTAATCACAGAAACAAAACAGCAACTGAATGAACTTGAGCAAAAATACCAAGCTTTGCTTGAGAAATCCAAGGACATGACACTCAACGAATTTGCAACTGAAAAAAGAGCGCTGAATCAGGAACGCGCACAGATACTTCAAGAAGCCGAGAAAAAGATTGCAGATATCCTCAAGGTATCACAGCTTGAAAATCTCAGAAATTACTATTTCAACAAATTCAAAGACTATGCAAACCAATTTCAGCAAAGACAGATTCAGCAAAGGCAAATGCCGTTGAGACCTTTTGGCAGTAAAAACCAGATACCAGCAATGCCCTTGCGCGACAAGATGATGAACAGATCTTTTGATAACACAAAGGGTGCATTTAAACTTGCAATTCTTCTGGACGATGATTTTGAAGAAGCGTTAAGAGCATACCTCCAGTAACCCCCACCCCCTCGAGTGCGCCGGCGAAAGCCGGCGTTTTTGCATTCATCCTGATTGGGTGAACTACCATCCACCTAAAAAGATAGAGGCTTTATGAGAAATTTGGCAGCAATTTAGCTGCCCTTATTCTCACAGGGTGGTTCACACACCCACTACTGGTTATCTGAGACTCACCAGATACCTTCAAAAATGTTGTACCATACTGTTAGCAATTCATCTTCATCTTGTAGAAGATGGAATCTTCTTGCTTTATCCTTGATAAAATTTCTCTTGTGGAGGTACATTATATGGAGCGAAAGATATATCTAAAGAAACTCGATATTTCTCAGGCACTGCAAAGTTATAAAGAGAAACTTCAGCAGGTGGGTTTTTTTGTTCCTCAGACGCAGATCATACCTACAACCCAGGCACTTGGTAGGGTCCTTGCCAGACCAGTTTATGCAAACAGAAGTGTACCCACTTACAACAGCGCCGCAATGGACGGGATATTGATAAAAAGCCTTGATACCATCGGAGCAACCAAAACCAGTCCAAAGGTTCTTTCTAAGGATCAGTTCAAATTTGTAAATACCGGCAACAAACTTGAACCACCTTTTGATGCAGTGATAATGATTGAAGATGTTCATGTAATAGACGATGAACATGTTCAGATTTTTGAATCAGTACCACCATTTCACAACGTGCGCTTAGTAGGGGAAGATGTCTGTGAAAAAGACATGGTCTTTACACGTTATCATCTTCTGAGAGCTTATGATATTTCTCTACTGCTGGCTGCCGGTGTTTTTGAGGTGGAAGTCATAAAAAAGATGAGGGTGATGGTCATTCCCACGGGTAATGAAATCGTATCACCAGAAAGTGAAATTGGTGAAGGCTTGATACCAGAAACAAATTCGACGCTCATAGCGAATTATCTGAGTGATATGAACGTGATTGTGGATGTACATACGCCCGTGGAAGATAGATACGAATCGATACTGTCTGCTCTTTCAAGTGCATGTTCGTCATACGACATGGTTTTGATAAATGCTGGATCTTCAGCCGGTAGCTTTGATTATTCCTATCATGTTCTGAACAATCTTGGTCAGATTGTTGCTCACGGTCTGAATATAAGACCTGGAAAACCCACAATCCTGGCAGTGGTCAACGACAGACCGGTCATTGGCTTGCCGGGATACCCCGGCTCCTGTTTTGCAGTCCTTGAACAGATTGTCAAGCCCATAATTTTTGAAAAGTACAAAATTTTGCCGGCTGGTGAAGCTGTTGTACAAGCCATATCGACCCGCAGAATTTTTTCAGCCGTTTCCGAAGATGAATACATAAGAGTTAGTCTGGGCAAGGTAAAAGACAAGTACGTCTTTGTCCCATTAAAAAGAGGAGCCGCGAGTATGGAGGCACTTGCCAAAATGGATGGAACTGTTACGGTACCAAAAGGAATCGAGGTGTTGGACGAAGGTCAAAAAATTACCGTGAAGACCTGTAAATCCATCGAAGAAATTGACAAAAACATCATTTTCATGGGAAGCAACGACCCAATTTTATCTATTCTGGCAGATATGATCAAGGAAAAAGACTTCACCATAAATCTGAATGTGACAAATGTGGGCAGCATGGGCGGGTTGATATCAATTTCAAAAGGTTACGCTCACATTGGCGGAATGCATCTTTTAGATCCAAGTTCAGGTGAATACAATCTTTCGTATTTAAGAAAATATTTGAAAGATTTTGTGCTCGTCAAGTTCATAAAACGCAACCAGGGCTTGATTGTGCAGAAATCAAATCCCAAGGGAATAAAAGACCTCACAGATTTGACACGAAAAGATGTGAGGTTTGTCAACAGACAAAAGGCTTCGGGCACCAGAGTTCTGCTTGACTATCACATAGAAAAACTCGGCATAGATCGCTCACAGATAAATGGGTACGATGACGAGGAATACACACACATAAACCTTGCATTGAAGATCAAAAAAAATCTGGCAGATGTTGGACTTGGCATAGCATCAGTGGCACAGATCATGGATCTTGATTTCATCCCCATGTTCTGGGAAGAGTACGATCTGCTGGTTTTACCAGAATTCATTCAGGACTATCGATTCCAATTGATAATGAATCTGATACTTTCAAAGGATTTTTGTAACCGTGCATTGACATGGCAGGGGTATGATCTTTCAAATGTGGGCAAAATCATCAGAGGTGATCAAGTTGATTAAAGCGGCTGTACTCACTCTGAGTGACAGGGGATTTGCCGGTCAGAGAGAAGATGAAAGTGGCAAAATAGCGATTGAGATGCTTGGAAAAATAAATGCAGTCGTCGAATATTACAGAGTCCTGCCTGATGAACTGAATTTGATAAAAAATGAGCTTTTGAGCTTGTGCGAAAAAGGTTATGATCTTGTGATCACAACCGGTGGAACTGGTGTGTCACCAAGGGATGTAACACCTGAAGCAACGCTGTCAGTCATAGAAAAAAGGCTGTATGGAATGGAAATAGCTATGATGAATGAATCATTAAAGCATACACCTTTTGGAATGTTATCTCGAGCGATCGTTGGTGTGAAAAATCAGACATTGATAATCAATCTTCCGGGCAGTCCGAAAGCCGTTCAGGAAAACCTGCAGGTGATTTTATCTGCACTGCCGCATGCCGTAGAAAAAATCAAAGGATCGACAGCCGACTGTGCAGAGCAAAACCGGTGAAAAGCCATGAAGATCGATTTTCTCAGGCTCGCTACCATTCAGGAAATTTACGATGATTATATTGCAAAGATCAAAGCCATCGACGAAGTTGAAAAGGTCGAAACAATGGATGCCTTGAACAAAGTGTGTGCAAAAGACGTTGTCTCACCTCAAAATCTGCCAGGTTTTGATAAATCCCTGGTCGATGGTTATGCTGTCATGGCTTTTGATACAAAGGGTGCTTCTATGAACCTGCCTGCTCTGTTAAAAGTAACCTGTGAAATTCAAATCGGCAAAAAGCCGGATCGAACACTCAAATCTGGAGAAGCCGCTTGGATACCAACCGGTGGAGCTTTACCACAGGGGGCAGATGCCGTTGTAATGGTTGAACACACGCAAGCCTTTGATGACTTTGTCGAGATTATGAAACCAGTTGCCGTCGGTGAGAATGTGATGAGATACGATGAAGACATCAAAATGGGTGAAACAGTGCTGAGAAAAAACAAAAGGATAAGAGTCAACGATATACAACTTTTGTTACAGCTTGGAGTCACAAAAGTCGATGTTTATCGACGGGCAAAAATTGCGGTGATCTCCACGGGAGATGAGATAATTGAACCGTGGCAGTCGCCTTCCTTTGCTCAGGTCAGAGACAGTAACACATATTCTCTTGTCGCATGGCTCAACAGTCTGGGCTTTTTTGCACAGAGGGTAGGTCATGTAAAAGACGATGAAGATCAATTACACGCACTGCTCAAAGATTGCCTTGACAATTACGATTTCATTGCAATATCCGGAGGCAGCTCAATTGGAACACGTGATTACACTACAAAAGCCATCGAAAGACTTGGTAAACCCGGCGTTGTCTATCATGGTGCATTGGTACAGCCCGGCAAGCCAACCATCTTTGCTCTGATCGATCAAAAACCAATACTTGGGCTTCCGGGAAACCCCGTTTCGTTTTTCGTGAGCAGTAGATTTTTTCTGCTGCCCATTTTAAAAAGACTTGAAAACGAAGAGAAATTCATACCACAGCCTGCCGGTCTGGTGAGACTGACTAAAAATGTGCCATCCACACAGGGTCGCGAGCATTTTGTGAGAGTAAAATTGAAATTTGAAAAGGGTGATATTCTGGCAGAACCACTTTTCAGTGAAACTGCGCATGTTTCAAATATATCTGCAGCCGATGGAGTTATAAGGATTCCTTCGCAAACAGAGGGTGCTTACGCAGGTCAGCTCGTTGAATTTTATACACTCTGAAGGGGTGATCTCGATGTTCAACCAGATATTCGTACTCGCAGTTTTTTGTTTGACTTACTATTTCATACTGAATAACAAATTCAAAACCTCCGTGATGGTTTTCTTAATGGGACTGGTCATCAGCTTTGCAAAAATCATAGATACCATGAGTTTGGAGAATCTTCCGCGTTTTATAGATTTCAATACCATAGGATTACTCGCAGGGATGATGATAACAGTTGGGCTTTTGAAAGCCGCAGGGTTTTTCCAGTTTGTGGCGGTGCTGGCAGTAAAATGGGGAAAGGGAGAAATGAAAAAGACTCTGTCGATAATCACCGTCGCGGTAACTTTCCTATCAGCCTTCTTGGACAACGTGACGACCATTTTGATATTTGCTCCCATATTGTTTTTCATATCAGATGTTGCCGGTATTGATGCAACTTATTTGATAATCATCGCGATTGTCGCGTCAAATATTGGCGGAGCTGCCACAATGATCGGCGATCCTCCAAACATAATCATCGGCTCAGCAAGCAGATTGAGCTTCAACAGTTTTATTGTTCACCTTGCACCGGTATGCATTCTCATTCTCATTCTACTGGTACTGCTGTGGTTCAGAAAAGTTCCAACCAGCAGGGATATAGAGGATAAACTTAAAGCGCTTGCGGCGACAGATCCAAAAACAGCCATCATAGACAGAAAGAAGGCAATATCGCTTTTAATCGTCTTTATGGCTGTCATAACTGGCTTTGCTCTTCACGAATTTCTCGATTATCAAATGGCGTTGATATCCATGGCTGGTGCCACAGTGGCGCTCTTAATATATGGAAAGTCATTCGAGGAAGCTGCCAAGGAAATAGAATGGGATACTCTGTTTTTTTTGATTGGACTGTTCATGATTACCTATGCGATGAAAGAAGTTGGTGTCATAGACTACATCACGAAGATCGTAGCCAATATTCGATCTCCGTATATAGTTATAACAGTCTTGGTATGGCTGTCCGGCTTTGCTTCGATGTTTCTTGGTTCAGTTCCTGCTACAACTGTGATAATACCGGTCGTTCAATCCCTGGTGCGGATGGGTTTCAATACAGGTTTGTGGTGGGCTCTTTCTCTGGGAGTTTCTCTTGGGGCAAATGGAACGACAATTGGCGCTCCAGTTAATATAGTAGGACTTGCCTTACTCAAAAAATACAGCGACAGAGCCGTGACCTTCACTTATTTTGCCAAAAAAACACTGCCTGCAACTATACTGATGCTCTGTCTGGTAAACCTGTATGTGGTCGTGATGTATTACCTGGGCTGGTGAAATGGTGCAGATTCTCAGAGAGTTTTCAGATTATCTTGCGCACATAAGAAGATTATCTGATCACACTGTTACAGCTTATTTGTGTGACGCAAGGCAGTTCATGGATTTTCTCTGTGAAAAAAAGCTGGATCTGAAAGATGTCTCAAGGGAAACAGCCGAAGAGTATATCAAGGTTCTTTCAAAATCTGCAAAAAATAATTTATCTTCAAGTTCGCTGGCAAGGAAGATCTGTTCTTTGAGAAGCTTTTTCAACTATCTTGTCATAAGAGGTATCTGCAGCACCAATCCATGGGAAGGTATTAGAAATCCAAAAACCCACAGAAGACTTCCAGATTTTTTGACATCAGGTGAAGTACAGAGATTACTCGAAAGTTCTATGGAAAATGAACGTGACCATCTTGTTCTTTCATTGCTGTATTTTTGCGGGCTCAGAGTGAGTGAACTGTGCAATCTGAGACTGGAAGATCTGTCTTTCTCACCAGCCTGCTTGAGGATCAACATGGGAAAGGGAAAAAAGGATAGAATCGTGCCATTGAACAACCAGTTGCTTTTCAAAATCGAAAACTACATAAAGAAAAGCGGCAAATCTCCTTCAGACTATCTCTTTGGCAGGAAAACCAGAATACACCCCAGCACGATCTTCAGAATAATAAAAAGATATGCCAGAAAATGTGGTATAAACAGCAAAATACACCCTCATACGCTCAGACACTCCTTTGCAACACACCTTCTCCAGCGTGGGGTGAATATAAGGGTTGTTCAGGATTTACTCGGTCATTCGAATCTATCAACGACAAGTGTGTATTTGCACGTTTTTGATCAGGAAAAGGTAGATGCAGTGAATAAACTTTTGCAGGAGGGTTGATTATGGCGGGGAAACTCACTTTAATAGTTGGTCCCATGTATTCTGGAAAGACTACGGAACTTCTATCTTATGTGGAAATTTACAGACTTGGCAAAAAGAGAACTGTCGTTTTTAAACCGTCTCTGGATAACAGATACGGAATAAGCGTGGTGAAAACCCATGCAGGACTTGAAGTAGAGGCTATAGCTCTTGAAAGGGCTCAGGAGATGCCAAAGTATGTTGAAGATCACGTTGATGCCGTTTTTGTCGATGAAGTTCAGTTTTTCGACAAAGACCTTGTCAAAATCGTTCGGGATTTCTTGGACAGAAACATAAATGTCTTCTGTGCGGGGCTTGATATGACCTTCAAACAAAATCCGTTTGAAACAACAACGCTTTTAATGGCTCTTGCAAATGAGATCATCAAAAAACGTGCTGTCTGCAATATGTGTGGTGAATACAATGCCACTCTAACCTATAAACTGGTTCAGGACGATGCTGAAATCGATGTTGGTGGCAAAGAGAAGTACATCGCGGTTTGCAGAGACTGCTACAACAAGATGGCGAAAAATGCGTAAAGGAGGATTTATCTTGCAGGAAAATGTACTTGTCGTTCCAAGCCATGAGATTTTTAAATTGACTGGCAAAAAGACAGGTGTGGTTGCGGTAAAGTTAGAGCAGGTCGAAAGAGTAATTGAAAACCATGGAAGGTTCATCAAAAGAGATCTTGTCGAGTATGACGAGGACTTCAGACAGGTGATACCGTACGTGGTCATGAAAAACAACGATGAAATACTGCTTTTGCGCAGAACAGAAAAACAGGGCGAGAAAAGACTTCACAACAAATATTCAATCGGCGTTGGCGGTCATATAAGATCTGAAGATGGTCTAAGACCATGGCAGGCGTTTTTGAATGGTATGAACAGAGAAATAGAAGAAGAAGTCAAAGCAAGGATAACAGACCTTCAGTACATCGGTCTGATAAACGACATCAGTTCACCAGTCAGCCGTGTCCATGTTGGACTTCTTTACTTGGCTCAGGTAATCTTTGAGGGACTGAATGAACCGGACATGTTTGACTACACCTGGAAATCACTGGATGAATTTGGTGAATTTGAGCAGTATCTGGAGGGATGGTCATACCTGACTTTGTTGAAACTGAGAGAGCTTATGCAAAAGTAAATCTATACCTCGATGTGCTTTCGAAGAGAAAGGATGGCTATCACGATATCATAGGGCTTTTTCAAACAATAGATCTGTACGATTCAATCGAATTTCGCATAATCGACGAACCAGAGCAGATCAGAATACAGTCCAGCGTGAAGATCGATGGGATAAACTTAATCGAGAAGGCTTTCAGAACAGTATCAGAGTATTATAAGATGGACTTTGGTCTTGAAGTGAGGTTGCTGAAAAACATACCGGTTGGTTCGGGGCTTGGTGGCGGCAGTTCAGATGCTGCCGCAACTATTAGATTTCTTTCAAAGATACTTGCCATACCACAGGACGTAGCGCTGCAAATCGCTGAAAAAGTGGGTTCTGATGTTCCGTTTCTTTTAAAGGGTGGTACCGCTATTGTTGAAGGTAAGGGTGAAAAAATAACATTTCTGGAACCGATAACAGATTACACTGTGAACCTCTTCTGCCCGAATATCAGTATCTCGACCAAACTCATGTATCAGAAACTCAACAGAGAAATGTTTGGCACAGGACCAAAACCCGTTGAAAGACTCTACCAGGCTTACAAACTCATGGATGTGCAGACGATAAGATCTTTTTCCTACAATGTTTTTCAGAACATCGCCTGCTCTGAGTATTCACAGGTAAAAAACAGCCTTGATATGGCATGGATGGAAGATCCGATAACAGCAATGATGACGGGAACAGGTTCCTGCGTATTTGGAGTGCACCTGAAAAAAGGAAGATACAGATTCATTGGGACCTTTGATACCCGATGACCGCCGCTCCAATTGCACCTGTTAAAACTGGCTCTGGCGGTACTTCGATCTTCACACCGATGGTTTTCTCAAGGGCAGCTTTCAAGCCCCTGTTCAATGCCACACCGCCGGTTAGTACCACCGGTTCTAAACCTTTTACTCTTTGATACATTGTACTTATCCTTTTTGCAATTGCTTTGTGAATCGCATAGAGTATGTCTTCTCTTGAATAACCAGATGCTCTGAGCGATACCACCTCTGATTCAGCAAACACAGTACAGACACTACTTATATCGATTTCACTGCTGTGACGCAATGACAGTTCACCTATTTTTTCTAAGGGTGTTTCAAGGACATTTGCCATGACTTCAAGAAACCTGCCGGTACCTGCGGCGCATTTGTCATTCATAACAAATTCAACAACCTGACCATCTTCAACCTTTATCACCTTGCTATCCTGCCCGCCTATGTCAATTATTGTCTTTGCCATTGGCATGAAAAAGTGAACACCCTTGGCATGGCAGGTGATCTCCGTCACCTGCTCATTTGCAAAATCGAGTATATTCCTTCCATAGCCGGTGCTGACAAGGTAGATTTCTTTGCTGTTTATTTTGAATTTCTCGATGACCTGATCGTAGAGTTTTTTCGCAGTCATGACAGGATAAGCACCTGTTTTGACGACGTTTTTGTATAAAAGTTTTGAATTCTTATCAAGAACGGCGATCTTTGTGGTGGTTGAACCGCTGTCGATACCGACAAACAGCTCGTATGTCTTTGAAAGACTATTTTTTCGATCTGCCGAAAGCTCCATCAAAGCCTGAATTCGAGTTTTTATCTGGGCATTTGAGAAAGACGTCAGATCATTTTCTATTACGACAAAGGGTATGCCGGTCTTTTGCAACAGTCTTTCATCAAAGTGGTAAAAATCGCAGAATTTGATGGTATGAAGAACTATTGCGGAAGGCTTTGTAAGCTGTATAAGATCTGAGATATTTCTTTGGGTTGACCTCATGCACATCAATTTTTTATTCAAAATTCTGTACGCGATATTTTTAAAAACATCTTCACTGTCCAAAGTTTTTGAAATCATCGAATAGGCACCGGAACAGGTTGCGTTGATGACATAACCGTTATTTTCTTCGACGATTTTGACCATGTTTTCATCAATGGGAGCGCCAAGAATCAGAACGGGATTGGCATTCAACTTTGTAGAACCTATCCATTTCTGGCCCGTGATCTGTTCATATAGCCTTTGAGCCTGTTTCAAATCTTCTGTTAAGGCTTTTTCAAGTAAATTCACTTGTTCCTGAATAGTTTTATGGGCTCTGAAGAGTTTTTCATCGCTCACATCACCGTATACAGATTTCAAAAACTGCCAGAGTGCCTTTAAATCATCTGACAGCTTTAAAATCGCCTGATCATCTGAAAAAACAGGTATGTGAAGTTCAAAAACCCTGTTGGTTTGCTTTAGAAAATCTGCAGCTCTTCTTGATGAATCACATGAATCAACCCATACAAGTACATCGTCTCTGTTAACTGATAGAACAGATTTTCTGCAAAAAGAACAGATATTGGGATTGAGCTTGTCAAATTCACAACCTGTGTTCTCAACTCTCCTATATAGCACACCAAGTGCCTGAAAGAATTCAAACGGCACCATCGGACAGTTGTAAACGATCATCCTATCATCTCCAGAAAAGCTTCTATTCGCGTTCTGTATTGAGCGGCAGATTGATTGGTATGATCAACGCAGTCTCCATCCAAAGACAAAAATGGTATACCGCGTCGTTCGAATTCCTCTTTCAGCAGAAAGACCGATCCAGATGACTGTTTACAACCCCAGTGATTGAAGTGAATAACTCCATGAACCTTAAAATCATCGGCGAGTTTTGTCAGAAAGTCTATTCTTTTTGAAAGATCACCTATTTGTGGGTTTTTCAAAAGTTTCTGTGCCAGAGATTCAACGGGTCTGTGCGGATCAGGATGCCAGTAAAGCCAGTCCCATTCGTATTCGCTTGTTACAACCATGAATTTAGAATTTTTCGAGAAAATCTGGTAAAGCTCGTTGTCATAATAAGGAGCAAGATGAAGCCACAACAACCTTATTTTGCCATTTGCTGGCGATGGTTTGTTCATCAAAAGCGATCTTGCCGCCCTCAGTAACTGATTTGGTCTCAGATGAAAGGCATAGAGTACATTCACGTGCTGATAAAGCTCCATGGGTATGGGATTTTCACAGAGTTTTGGATAGACTTCTCTGATCATATCAAATGCCTGTCTTTCTGCCGTCAAAATCCGCTGAAGAAGCGAATAATTGAATTTCCTTTTTAGCTGGTTTTCAAGTGCGTAGATGAGGTTTTCAATTTGTTTTGTCAGATACAACTGATTTTGCTGGTCGTCTTTTCTTGGAACATCGATCACGTATATGGGAATTGAGTTGAGCGAAGAATATGTGGTAAAGGTTGGAATATTTCCATCGCACAAAACATTCGTTGTTCCAACAAAAAGTGGCTCTGGCAGAGTGTTGAGCAGTGATATTCCAATGCCAGTCCTGTGAAAGGTACACAGATTTCTGGAGATCCCGTATGCCTCAGCCTTCTGGATAGCAATGTCTTCCAGAAACATGGAGGCAAACATACCAGAAAGTCCTTCTGCTGAAACGCAGTTCAAGCCGAAGGCAAGCACGATCTCGACCGGGAAAAACATGTTCACCCAGGCTGTCTTTCTGCCATTCACAGCTCCACAAACAGCGTCCAATGCAGAATAATCCATCCAGCTTGTAAAATCATTTTTCAAAAGTGCGACCATCTTTCTTCTTGATAGCTCTAAATTCAGAGCTGTTTTCAACAAAGCTCTTGCAACCAAAGGCTTTTCAAGATACTTTCTGAGAATCTTCCCGAACCCAACACTTTTCTTACTCATAAACACCTCCAAAAAACGACCAAAAAACAGTATACTATATCTTGGCATGGGAGGCGAAGAATGTGTGCGGAGTTTTTGGAATCATTTACAAAGAGCAGAGAGAAGACCTTGGAAAAATTCTGACCGATGCCGCACAGAGGCTGGTTTACAGAGGCTACGACTCTGTTGGTGTTTGTTCAATCACTCTGGATGGAAAGACAGATCTTCGTAAGGATGTTGGAATAGTTGATGAAGTAAGTGAAAGACTGAATTTTAAAGAATTGAAAGGCTTCAAAGGAATAGCTCAGTTGAGATGGGCTACTTTTGGCGTACCGTCCGCGAAAAACGCACAGCCCCACTATGATTGCGACAAAGACATGGTTGGAGCTCACAACGGTAATATCGTGAATACCGTTCAACTCAGAAAAATCTTCGCTGAAGAAGGGCACACAATTAGAAGTGAGAACGACGGCGAAATAGTTGTTCATGCGATAGAAAAATTTTATGATCAGTACAGAGATATGAACATAGCAATTGAAAAGGCGGCAGAATTACTGAAAGGTGATTTTGCCTGTGTAATCACGCGCGCCGATGATGACAAAATGTACTGCATCAAGCGCGGATCATCGCTGTATTTAGGAATTGGAAAAGATTTTGTTTGTGCTTCCTCAGATCTACCTTCGATCATTCCTTTGACAAGAAGAATAGTGCCTTTGCAGGATGGTGAATATGTCGAGTTCACCTGGGACAGTTTTACCATCCGCAACATCAAAACAGGAAAACTGATCCAAAGAGAACCTCAGATAATGGACATATCTTCCGAAGCAACTTCGAAGCTCAACTACGATCATTACATGATAAAAGAGATCTACGAACAGCCAGAGAGAATCTCCGCGTTGATTGAATTTCTAAAGTTCGACATGGATCTTGCGCGGTATGTGAACATTCTTGCAAAGGCAAGATACATATTCCTGGTTGGAGCGGGTAGTTCATACCATGCGGCTCTGGTTGGAAGTTACCTGTTCAATAAACTATCAAGAAAGGTCGCAGTGCCATGCCAGGCAGGAAGGTTCATAGAAAACTACGCAGATTCCGTCGGTCAGGAAGATGTTGTCGTCCTCATATCACAGAGCGGAGAAACAAAGGACATAATCAACGTACTCAATACCATCGAAGGGAAAACAACTGTTCTGTCGATTGTAAATGTGACAGGCTCGACTGTCATGATGAGAAGTCTTTTGAATATACCGCTGTGCTGCGAACTGGAGATCTCCGTTCCGGCAACCAAAACCTTCATGAATCAGCTCGTGGTTCTGTATTACCTTGCTTCTAAAATGAGCTTCGACGATCAGTATATGAGAGATTTAAAAATCCTTCCAGATCTGGTCAGAAAGGCACTGCAGATGAGCCAAGCCCAAATACAGGACCTGATCAATTCGCAAATGGATTTTTCAAACTCGTACATGCTTGGATATGGTATCACCCATGGAATCGCCCTTGAAGGTGCTTTGAAAATAAAAGAAGTTGTGTACAATCACATTGAAGGGATCTTTTCATCGGAATTCAAACATGGACCACTTTCATCGGTCAGTGAGGATTATCCGGTCTTTTTTGTGACACACAGCTCACAGGCAAACATAATTATCTCTCACATAAACGAAGTGACATGCCGAAAAGGTGCCGCAATAGTACTGAGCAACAAATCTGAAGAAATCTTCTCAAACGCGACAAAGATCATAGAATATCCGGATTGTCCATGGTATCTGTCGCCTTTTGCATCTGTGGTACCGCTGCAGCTTTTTGCCTATCATCTTTCGATTAAGTATGGAAGAAACCCGGATCTTCCAAGAAATCTTTCAAAGACGATAACAGTCGATTGAGGTGGTGAACTGTGCCTATTTATCGTTATTACTGTGAAAACTGCAAAAAAGAGTACAAAATGCTCATGAGCATGAAAGACAAAGACCCACAGTGCCCTGAATGTGGCAAAAAAATGACAAAGCAACTGCCAAAAATTCAGATAAAAGGTTCCACTGGCTCTTCTTGTTCATCCAAAGGCTGTTCGGGCTGCAGTGGATGTTCCTGATGGGAGTGAAAATAGATGAAAGTAGATTATCAGGATCTTGTTTACAAATGCCCGTACCTGCCAGATTTTTCCACGAGCGCTGAGCTCGAACCGGTGGAAGGATTCATAGGACAGGAAAAAGCAAAAAAAGCCGTTGAAGAAGCTCTGAAGATAAACGAAAAAGGATTCAACGTCTTTGTGGTTGGTATACCCGGAACTGGCAGAAGAAGTTTTGTAACCTCATTTCTTGAAAAAGAAGCCCTGAAAATGCCTACTCCCAGAGACTGGGTATATGTCTACAACTTTTCAAACCCATCCGAACCAAAAGCCATCTCACTCGAGCCGGGAAAAGGTCAACAATTTAAATCGGATATGCAGAAATTATCGGAAGAAGTGATCGAATCACTCGAAAAAATATTCGAAAGCGAAGATTACGCAGCCAAGAAATCGGAACTGGAAGACGATTATATGAACCAGAAGACTCAACTGTGGGAGAATCTACAGCAAAAAGCCAGAGAACTTGGTTTTTCGGTTCAGCTAACTCCCACTGGTGTCGTGAGTGTCCCAATCTACGATGGTAAACCTGTTACCCAGGAAGTCCTCGATTCACTGCCCGAAGACGTAAAACAGGCTTTCAACGAAAACAGTAGAAAGCTCAAGCATATCATAGAAGGTACTCTGTACAGATCAAGGAAACTCGACCGGGAGTACAAAGAAAAACTCAAAGAGCTGGACAGATACGCCGCACTTTTCACGATTGGAGCACTTTTTGATGAGATTCGCAAGCAGTATGAATCGAATTACGATGTATTTCAGTACCTTACAGATGTTGAAAATGATGTATTGAACAATCTGAACGATCTGAGAAGTGAAGAATCTGAAATCAGACAGCTTTACAAAAAAAGATATTCGGTGAATTTGATAGTGGATAACTCAAACACCACGGGTGCGCCGGTGGTGTATGAAAGAAATCCAACCTACTCCAATCTGGCAGGAAAAGTTGAGTATTACAGCAGGGGTGGAATGTTATTCACCGATTTCACATTCATAAAAGCCGGTGCATTACACAGAGCAAACGGTGGATTTTTGATACTCGAAGCGGAGAGTTTGTTGAAAAACCCGTACGCTTGGGAGTACCTCAAAAGGGCATTGCTTTCTGAAGAGATCGGTATAGAAAACCTGGAAAGCGCACTTGGATTTTCAAACATAGTCTCTCTCAGACCACAGCCAATACCGCTGAACATCAAAGTTTTTCTGATTGCCTCTCCAAGGCTCTATTATCTGATGTACACCTATGATGAGGATGTAAGAAAGCTCTTCAGGGTAAAAAGCGAGTTCGACTGGGAAATCGATGCCAATGAAGAAAATGTCAAAAAATACCTTGGTTTTATTTCATCAACGTGCTGTCGATATCAACTATCTCATCTGGAAAGAAAGGCTATCGAAAGAGTACTGTGGTATTCCTCAAGACTCGCATCAGACAGAGAAAAACTCTCCGTTCGGTTTGGAGAAATAAGCGGATTGATAAGAGAGTCATGCAGTATAGCTTCACAGCGCAACGAAAAATTTGTCCGCGAAGAAGATGTTAAAAGAGCGATAGATCAGATGGAAGAGAGAGTCAATTTGATCCAGACCAAGTACGATGCCCAGATAAAATCGCACGATTTAATGGTTGAAACAACTGGAAAGAAGATAGGTCAGGTCAATGGCTTGACAGTTTTTGACCTTTTAGATCACAGCTTTGGAATTCCCGTGAAAATAACGGCAAGAGTTCATCTTGGTAAACCCGGTGTCGTTGACATACAAAGAGAATCAGATTTAAGCGGCAAAGTCCACAGCAAAGCCGTTCTGACAATAGAAGGATTTTTCGGTGAGCGTTATGCACAGTATGTACCACTATCCATAAGTGCTTCGTTGAGCTTTGAACAGGTGTATGGAATAGTCGAGGGAGATAGTGCATCTGTGGCAGAAGTTGTAGCACTCATAAGTGCTATTGCCAGAGTACCTGTTGATCAGCAGATAGCCGTGACTGGCTCTATGAATCAGCATGGAGAAGTGCAACCGGTTGGTGGAGTTACCGAGAAGGTCGAAGGTTTTCACAGGGCATGCAGATTGCGAGGGTTGACGGGAAGTCAGGGAGTGATCATACCAAAAGCCAATTTGAAAAACTTGGTGCTCAAAGAAGAAGTTCTCAGTGATATACAAAAAGGACTATTTCACATCTGGGCAGTTGAACATGTAGACCAAGCCATAGAGATTCTGACAGGCAGAAAAGCCGGTAAGATAACCCGTTCAGGTGCCTATCAGCGTGGATCAGTAAACGATCTGGTTGTCAGAGCACTTAAAAAAGCCAAGGAACTTGCTGAAGGTAAAGGTGAAAAAAGAAAAATAAAAAGAAAAAGAAAATGAGTTTCAGCACTGTTTTTTCTCGAAATTCATCTCCGCTATGGATTTTTGCAGATACAGCGGTTCAAGCTCCTTTGGCTCTATAACCATTTTGTCTCTTGCTCTGGCAAGCACTGTTTTTGCAAGAACTTCTCCGTTTATACCTTCAAGCTCATCAGGGCATACTTTCCCCAAGTCTTTAAAGTAATGCTTTGCATCTCCGGCTAAGATGGGATCTTTTAGATTTTTTATAAAATTCACCGCACTGCTGATTTCCATAACGGCTGGTGCTGCTATCTGTTCACCGTTTTTGTAGTATGCAAAGTACACATAATCTTCTCTTGCCTTTTTGACAATTACCACCTCGCCATGGTGGTAAGAAAAATTAGCCGCAACAAGTTCAAAGGAAACAACCGGCACGACGTACTTAGAAAGAGAACAAGCCATGCCCTGAATGAATGCCAGTCCTATTCTGATGCCGGTCAGGCTGCCTGGTCCAACGCCGCATCCGAAATAATCTATGCTTTCAATAGGTCTGCCCGCACAGTTGAGAAAGTCCTTCACAATAGGTGCAAGCTTACTTGCGTGTCTTTCCACACCTCTGTAAGTGAGAGTTAAAATGTCCTGTTCGTCTGCGTAACACAGCACCAGTCTTTCTGAGGAGGTGTCGAGTGCGAATATTCTCATAACCTTCCTCCGATGAATTTGAGTAAATCATCTGGCTGCTGGCATGATATGAAAAAGATTGAATTATCAATGTATCTGTCGAAAAGTAGATCTTCCACTTTGAACAGAACCCTATCTGTCTGCACAAATCTCACTTTTGTTGAAAGTCTTTCCAAGAGTTTGTTGTAGCTCTCATGCACTGTGGAATCGGATAAAGCCACAAAGACGATCTTACCGCCGTTTTGATAATAAGAGACAAGATTATCTATTTCAAAATCATTCAAAGCCATCGACTCAGCAAAGCCATCTTTTTTTGGAAGAGCCAAAAAAATGCAGTAAGTGGCTGGAACTTTCTTGAAGTACGTCGAACTGTACTTGATCTCAAACCCCTGTTTTTCAAGATATTCTCCCACAGATTTCCAGAAATTCTGGTATGCGTTCTCATGTGATAGATCTATCGTTACAGAATTTGCCTTCACCTCTATCAGACCTGTTTGCGCCTTTTGACCATTTAGAAAGACAGTTACACAATAAGTTCCTGAAGTTAAATTGTCAAAGTGAACTTTGATTTCCTTTTTTGTTCGAGTATCAACAGGAGTTTTTAAAGACTGAACCTGATCAGACACATAGATTTGAAGATCACATTGAGTGGATTCATAAGAGCTGTTTATCAGATCAAAATACACATCAGCTTTGCTTTCTTGAGAATTTGCTCTCAGATTAACCACGTAAACATCACCGTGCTGAACCCAGATTGGAGCAGTGATGATCTCATCGTAGTCTTTCTGAATCACGTACAAGAAATACCACTCGTAGCCATCGGTAGGTTCACAGGTGTACTGTGTCTTGAACTGGTTTGAATTTATCTTCCAGCTTTTCACATCCCCACTCTGAGAGACCAGAGTTGCTTCAAGAAAAGGTTCATCATCCTGCAGTTCAATCTCGAAAACCAGTTGAGTTGCGTCTTTTAGAATCGAGCCCATCCACTGACCGTTGCATTTGAAAGTCACTTTTGCAGTTTTATCTTCGCTGGCATATACCCGTCTGTTTTTCAAAGCATCCATGATGGATTCGTATGTAAGCGAATCTGCGACTATAACAGTTCTGGTATCGTTTGCAGAGCCCCAGTTGTCTCTGTGATTGTCCTGATTAGCCGTCGCTCCCACATGCCATCCTTTATTCAATGCCAGTTTGTAATTTGAATACATTTCCTTGGTTATTGTCCTGTTTGAGGTATTACCGTTGCCCACTTCGATGAGATTTATGTATTGATCTGCCTCAAGATCGTAGTCAAAATCATAAAAATTGCCGTAGGTCGCACCGGGGTGGTTAAACTGAGCAAGCGCATTATTTTGAACAATCCATTTATAAAGAGCTTTCAGATCGGATTCATTTCTATCTGTCCACTTCTCTGTTCCATAAACATTTATGTGCCCAACACCACCGGTCCATTCAAACCCCCACAGAGCAACGAATTTTCCATTTTCCGTTATCTGCTGGGCAGTTGATTTTGTCAAAAAAAGTTTGTCCATACCATTAACAGTCTGTCTGAAGTAATAAGCATGATCTGTCAAGCCCTGAACATTGACGTATTTTTTTGCATAACTATAAGCTTCAGCAGGTGTGCCCCGACCATCTGAAAAACCTGTATGTGCGTGGATGTTGGCAAAATAAAAATTGTAAGAAAAAATCACCAGACAGCCGAGCAGAAAAAGAAATGTGAGTGATTTTCTCATCCTATCACCTCATCTTTCTTCAGAATCTCACTCAGAAACCTTCCAGTGTGGGAAGAACTGACTTTTGCAACCTGCTCTGGTGTTCCGTATGCGATCAGATAACCGCCCTCGTCTCCACCTTCCGGACCAAGATCGATCACATAATCTGCATTTTTGATGACATCCAAATTGTGCTCGATCACTATGACGGTATTACCTTTGTCGACCAGTCTATGCAAAACCGCGATCAATTTCTTGACGTCTTCAAAATGCAGTCCCACCGTCGGCTCGTCGAGTATGTAAATCGTTCTGCCGGTGGCAATTTTTTTCAACTCTGAAGCGAGTTTTACTCTCTGAGATTCTCCTCCGGAAAGAGTCGTGGCAGGCTGACCGAGTTTTATATAACCAAGTCCCACTTCTGAGAGCAAATTCAGAGTACGAAAAATGTGTGGAACATTTCTGAAAAACTCCAGTGCCTCATCGACAGACATCTGCAGAACTTCATGTATATTCTTTCCTTTATACCTCACCTGCAGTGTTTCTTCGTTGTACCGTCTGCCTTTGCAGACTTCGCATTCGACATACACATCAGGCAAAAAAAGCATTTCAATTCTCACAAATCCATGTCCCTGACAGGCTTCGCATCTGCCACCTTTCAAATTGAAACTGAATCTGCTTTTGTCATAACCCCTTGCCTTTGCCTCAGGGGTCATAGCAAAGAGTTCCCTAATATCGTCGAAGACTTTGGTGTATGTCGCGGGGTTGCTTCTGGGTGTCCTGCCTATTGGTGATTGATCTATGGCTATTACTTTGTCTATGTTTTCTATGCCCTCGATTTTTTCATGTGCACCAACTGGCAACCTTGTTTTGTAGATTTCATTCATAAGAGCTGGATAGAGTGTGTCGAGTATGAGTGAAGACTTTCCCGAACCAGAGACACCCGTTACACACACAAATGTCCCGAGTGGAATTTCTATTGTTATATTTTTCAAATTATTGTGCTTTGCACCGACAATCCTGAGCTTCTTACCATTGCCCGTTCGGCGCACCTTGGGATAATCTATCCTTTTCAAGCCAGATAGATACTGTCCCGTTAAAGAACCATCAGGATTGTTCAGCAAACCATCCACAGGACCAGAATAGACGACCTGACCGCCGTTTTCACCACCAAGTGGTCCCAGATCTACTATATAATCGGCATTTCTGATGACCTCTTCGTCGTGTTCAACTACGATCACGGTATTACCAAGGTCTCTCAGTTTTTTCAGTGTATTTATCAGTCTGATGTTATCTCTCTGATGCAGACCGATAGTTGGTTCATCGAGCACATAAGTCACTCCTGTGAGACCTGAACCAATCTGTGTGGCAAGCCTGATTCTCTGAGCCTCTCCACCAGAAAGGGTATTCACAGTCCTTGAAAGCGTCAGATAACCCAGTCCCACATCCAGCATGAAGCGAAGACGTTTTTTAATTTCTTCCACAAGCTCACCAACGATTTTCTGCTCTCTTTCTGTAAAGGATGCCTGAAGGTTTGAGATGAATTCGTAAGCCTTCTCTATCGTCATCTGTGTAAAATCGATTATGTTCATACCTTTTATCGTGACTGCCAGAGCTTCTGGTTTGAGTTTCTTACCACCACAGACAGGACAGGTTCTCTGTACGATGAATTTGCGTTCAATCCATTCTTTGATATCTTCTGACTCTGTTTCTCTGTAACGTCTTTCCAGATTGTTGACAATACCTTCAAAATCTCCATATCCATAAAGGACTGCTTCCTGAACATGTTGCGGCAAATCTTTAAACGGCACACTGGTAGAACCCCCAAGCGCATGAACCAGCCTTTTCACATACGAAAGATAATATCCATCGCTGTGATACGGTATTATTGCACCCTGATCAATACTCAATCTTTCATCAACAACCAGTTGTGGATCGATTTGAAGATTATACCCGAGCCCGTGGCAATTTGGGCACGCCCCGTAAGGGTTGTTGAAGGAGAAGAGTTTTGGGTTTATCTCAGGAAGGCCTATGTTGCACACGGGACACATCATGTGCTGGCTGAAAATCAATTCTTCATTTGAATCGGCATCTCTTATCTGGACAAAACCGGAACTTTCTCGAAAGGCTATTTCTATATCATCGGCGATCCTGTGCCTTTCATCTTCGCTCAATTCGAGCCTGTCGATCACCAGTTTTATGGTGTGTCTTTTGTTTTTGTCAAGTTCATCGATCTGCTCAAGTCTCACTATTTGGCCATCGACCTCTGCTCTCACAAAGCCTTTGGAAAGATATGTGGAGAATTCCTTTTTGAAAGTACCTTTTTTATCTGTAACCACAGGAGAGAGTATGTACAGCCTCGTCTTTGGTTTGAATTTTGTAAACAGATCTTTCACGATTTGATCTACGTCTTTTTTTTCAACGGGTCTACCGCATGAAGGGCAGTGCGGCTCGCCTATTTTTGAAAAAAGAACCCTTAAATAATCGTAGACCTCAGTGGTCGTGCCAACGGTGGATCTGGGGTTGTGAGAAATGCTTTTCTGGTCAATTGCAATCGCAGGAGAAAGACCTTCAATGGAATCAACATCCGGTTTTTTCAGCTCTCCAAGAAATTGCCGTGCATAAGTCGACAGTGATTCAAGGTACCTTCTCTGACCTTCGGCATAAATCGTATCCATTGCAAGAGTTGACTTTCCAGATCCAGACAAGCCAGTAACTACTGTTATTTTATTCTTCGGGATCTGAACACAGACATTTTTGAGGTTGTGTACACGCGCCCCTTTGATTTTTATGAAATCGAGCATTTCTCACCTCATCAAGAAAAACCCCCCAAGCTCTGGGGGGCATCTTTTGGAGCGGGCGACGGGTTTCGAACCCGCGACCTTCTGCTTGGCAAGCAGACGCTCTACCGCTGAGCTACGCCCGCAATCTGGTGCGAGAGGTGGGACTTGAACCCACACGAACTCATCGTCCACTGGATTCTAAGTCCAGCGCGTCTGCCAGTTCCGCCACTCTCGCTCTGGTGACCCGCCCGGGACTCGAACCCGGGACCCCCTGATTAAAAGTCAGGTGCTCTTCCGGCTGAGCTAGCGGGTCGTCCAAGCGACAGTGCATTTTGATGATATCATACCGCTTTATATTTTTCAAGTACCAAATCGATGTCTGGGAAGTTTTAACAGTTTCATAAACTCTTCTTCCATTTTCTGTGAATCCAAAAGCAGTTTTTCTCTGATATCTATTGGCTTTTCAATCAATTTTGAGATCGCTATGATTATACTGCCTGTCTCTTCACTGACATACCCTTCGTACTTGGGCAGGTACTTTCTCATGAATCTTGTTGCCTTTGAATTGTTCATGGCAATGAACGGCACTCCAAAATACGCCGAGATAAGACAGCCATGCATTCTTTGAGAAATCACCATCGAAGAAGAAGCTATGGTGCCAATTGGGTCATTGGACAGTTCAAGTTCTGGATATTTTTTCAAAAGATCAATGGAAAGCTTTTCATCCTGCGGACTGAGCGGTGCCAGAACGAATTTTTCAATTCCCATGTATTTGAGAAAATTCAGTATTTCAGAAAGCTCTATTGATGATTTCAAGCAGAAAGCCACCTGGCGTTTTTTCTCAAAACCATTTGGGATCTTTTCAAGCGCCATAACAGCCAGATCTGTCCCCTCGTAGACGTTTTTGCTGAACCTTCTGGCATACCTTGCGCTGACGCCGTCCCTCGGTATGAAAAAAACCTTCCTATGAGAAAGCATGTGCCTGAGGATCTTACTTGAAAACTTTCGCTTGATTGGACCTATGCTGTTAGCAAGCAGTATCACTGGTTTACCGAGCAGTGTCGAGAGTATCACTATCGAAGAATAATAAACAAAACTCCTCAGACTTGTTTGATCCTGAAATATGCCTCCTCCACCGCATATCACATAATCAGAGTGCAGTATGGCATTAAGAATACTTATAGGATCAAACCTGTTGACAGGATGAACATATTTTTGTTTGTAGTCTTTTATTCTGTGTTTTGGGACAAGAAGATACACTCTGTCAAAGCGAGCTTTTCTGAGTAAATCAATGGTTGCCTGGCAGAGCAGTTCATCTCCAAGGTTATCGTATCCGTAGTATCCAAAAACTAAAGCGCTTTTCAAGGAAAAACATCCCTCTCCGAAGAATGATACATTGAGATTATACCAAATGGGAGGATTTTGATGATTCAAAAGATCAATGAAAGGGTTTTTGTTATAGGTGCGGAAGGATCTGCAAATGTCGTTGTGGTTGTACAGCCAAAAGGCGCAATCATTGTAGATACATCGTTGTTCGCAGAAAAATCTCAGAAGATTCGTGAGTTTGTTGAGAACTTGCTCAAGAAAGATATTCTCTTTTTGGTGAACACACATTATCATCCCGATCACACCTTCGGCAATCTTGTTTTCCAGGACAAACAAATAATTTCTTCAAGCCTGACGCGCGAAAAAATGATGCTCATGGACGAACAGTACCTGAAAGACCTACCTTTGTCCGGCAAACTTGTACCGGCTTCAGTCACATTCGAAGACGAATACAGGCAGGATCAGGTACTGATCAAAAGAGTGGGTGGGCATACGCCAGATTCTTCGATAGTGTTCTTCGAACAGGAGAGAATCTTAATAACCGGTGATCTTGTCTTCAACGGTTTTCATGCTGAAATTGTACAGGACAGCGATCTGGAACTGTGGTTGAATGCCCTTGAAGAGCTGAAAAAATACAGGGCTGATCTGATCATACCCGGTCATGGAAATTTCTCCGACAAAAGCTGTTTAGATCTGATGATAAAGTATCTCACAAAAATTCAGCGCCTTGTTGAAGGAACTATTACCTACGCAGAGATATTATCCGACCAGAATTTCTCAAAAAGGGGGTTCCCGGAACTGTTTTCCTGGGGGCTTGAGAATCTGATGGTTCAGCGTGCAAAGTAAAAGTACTTATCAACATCAGCATTTAAAGACATTTTGTTGATCTTCACCTTTATGTATTCGCTTTCATCCTTACTGGTTATCATTAGTTCCTGAATAAAGCCATTTTTTATTTTCATTTTGAAAACAACAGGGTCCTTGGATTTTCCAGCAACAAGAGCAGTCGGGCTTACTGTTACGGTATCACCATCGAAACTGGTTACTACGACCGGCGTTTGTATTATTTTCAAAATATTCTGAAAAAACTCTATGAAATTGGTTATGGGTACCTCTATATTTTCCATGTCCAGATATCCGGGAAATGCGGAATAGAGTCGTTTGGTTCTGGAGATGTATGCAAAAGACAGCTGAGAAATGACAGATGGTTCTTTTATCAATAAATAAAAGTCTTCAAGGTTTCTTATGGCAAGATCGCCGCTGATAGAAGATTCCTGAAACTTTTCCTGGTTTTTTACACGCATCAACAGTTCAAATTCAACGAAAATATCTCTAACACCGGCTATGTTCTCAACAAGATCCAGAACGGGATTTGCGATAACTGTCAGTGCGAAAAACGATATTACAAATACCACTGTTTTTCTCATCAGACGCCGTTCGTCTCCCTTATAGAATATATCCTCTGTTTTGGACTGACTATCTCTGTTATTCTAACACCAAAATTCTCATCGATTACAACAACCTCTCCTCTTGCTATGAGCCTGCCGTTGACCAGTATATCGACCGGTTCGCCGGTGAGCTTGTCAAGTTCTATTAAAGAACCAATATTCATCTCAAGAACCTGTTTTAGAGTCATCTTAGCGCGTCCAAGTTCGACCACAACCTTTAAAGGTACATCTAAGAGCAACTCCAATTTACCTGAAAGCTCCGATGATGGTGTAACTGTGCTCTGCTGCTGACTGAGCTCCTGAAACTGAACTGGCTGTACCTTAACCTTCGCCTCTTCTTTCTTTGGCTTAGCCGGCTCACTTTTTTGAATTTGAGGATGGATGGTTTCGTAGATATCCTTGAAAAACGACAGCGTTGATAGTAAAAACATCGTTGAAGATTTGCCATTTTCAATTTCAACATCATAAGTGACACATGTTAATATCTGCGCCGGGTTGAAAACCAGCTGTGGTTCGGAGCCTTTTTTCAAAAGATTGACCTTCATGTTTGCAATTGATACTTTTTTCTTTGTCTTCTCTGAGAGTGAAGTAGTTGCAGCACCCATCATTTGATTCATAGTCTCTGTTATCGCACTGATTCTCACTTCATCCAGTTCAAAGCTCTCTGGCTCACCTGAACCACCCATCATCATATCGGCTATGCGAGCACCAAGGGACTGTGGGAACAGAAATAGAAGATCACCTTTTACTCCATCGGCAAATTCTATTTCAGCGCTGACCATGTCTTCCTGAATAGATTCGAGCAGATCTTTCAACGCTTTGCTTGATATCTCTTTTAGGGAAAATTTCACTTCTCTGCCAATTACAATTCCAAGCGCCACAACAGACGAATTCATTATCGTATCACATATCTCAATTACTTTCTTTTTATCATCTTCGCTGAGATCCTCACTCAGGTTCTTTAAAAGTTCGTTCAGCTCATCCTGCGTGAGAAAGTCACTGTTCATCTTCTTCCACCTCCGGCTTTAGAATTTTGGTTACTTTCACAGCTCTGTGTCCCTTGAAAGTTCCCGGTTGAGCCATGAACTTTGCCTTTTGCTGTACTTCAACCACTATCTGGTCATCTTTATGCGTTTTCAATCTTATTACATCGCCCACTTCAAGATCCAGTATCTCTTTTACGGTCAACGTGGTTTCACCCAGGATCGCCGACAGAGTCACATTCATTGTTTTGATATTTTGCTTTAAATCCTCAATCATTTTCTCGGAGATTTGTTCGCGTTTTGTGGTAAACCAGCTTCTTGAGGTCAACCTATCCATGAAAGGTTCTGTCAGTGAAGAGGGCCAGCACACGTTCAGAAACCCCTCTGTTTTGCCTATGGTAACAAATAAAGACACCAGGAGTACCATTTCGTTTGGAGGAGCGATCTGCACAAACTGGGGATTGTTTTCAATACTCTCAATACTCGGGACAAAGTGGTAAACTTCACTCCAGGCTTGAGCGAGATTGGTCAGTATGTTGATGATCTCTTTTCTCATTATGGATGTCTCTATATCCGACGGTGTGCGTTTCACGTGCGGAATACCTGGACCACCCAGAATCAGATCCAGTATTGTGTAGAAAACCTCAAGATTCATCTCCATAATTGCATTTCCGACAAATTCAGGTGCAGTGAACACCACTATGAAAGATGGTGTTGGTAGAGACCTTATGAATTCTTCGTATGATATTTGATCTATACTTGCAAGATTGATATTTGTGAAAGTTCGAACTCTTCCGGAAAGATATGTAGAAACAGATCTTGCGAAGTTTTCATGGATCATATCAAAGACTCTGATGTGCTCTTTGGAAAACTTGCTTGGTCTTCTAAAATCGTATGGTTTTACCTTTTTTTCCTCTTCTTTTTTGATCTCTTCTATCGATACTTCACCGGAACTGACTGCCTGCAAAAGCCTATCTATTTCTTCTTGGCTCAGAACATCTGTCACGCCATCACCCCTCATTCAACAGAACTGATGGCTTTGATATAAAGGTAAACTCCAACCACGCCAAGTCTTTCCTTGTCTCCGGTAAAACCTGTAATTTCATTCACCATCGCTCTGATTTGCTTTTTAAGAAGTTCGATGCCGGCGGCTGTGTTCAGTTCAGATTTTTCCTTACTGAGAAAAATGAGCATCAAGCCGTCCATAATTTGATCATTCTTGTTTGCAATTTCTGCCCTGCAGGCATCGCTTGCCACCGTGAAGGTCAGCGAATCGATCACCACTACATCCTTACCACCTTTTAGCATAAAGGTTGTGTAGGTTCCAGGTTGTATGAGAACAGCCTTTATTTCAACAGGAGTTGTTGCCGTTGCGGTTTGGTCTTTTTTTGGAGTCAAATTCGTGCCAAGAATCATTACAGTCGCTATCGTCGCCCCAACAGCGACGACGGCTGGAATGAGAATCATCATCAACAAACCACCAAGATTTCTTTTTTTCTTTTCTTCTTCTTCTGCCATATAATCACCTACTTTGCCTTTTCTCTTTTTATAAGTATATCAATCCTTCTATACTCATTTCTCAACTGCACCAATCGCTTTGAGTACTGACTGCTCAAATCAGCCAGAGTCTGATCGTATGTTTTCTGATCGATTTGACCCTGTTGATACTTCATTGCGGCAAGTTGTTTTTCACTGTCTATATAATTTTGCAGTGCTTCTATCTCTTTTTTTATCGGCCATTCTCCCATACCTATTGGATAGAATCTTTGCTGGTCGTAGAAATACTCTGGATCAAACCTGCCCGATCTGATATCTGCCAATCTTTCTATGGACCTGCGCTTTTTCAGCTCTTCTGTGAAAAACTGTACAACACTCGATGCCCTTGCCGTGCTCAAATGCCAGTTGGATGCGTAGATAGAATCTTCTAAAACAGGTTGATCATCAGTATAGCCATAAATCTGAAGAACATTAGTTGTGTGCTCTATCACAATTGAACCAATTCGCCCCAACAATTCTTTCGCTTCTGTGGTCAATTTCGCCGTACCTGGTGCGAAAAATGCCATGTCCTGCATGATTATAACTGTTCCTTCATCCCTTTCCTGAATGGTTATCTTGCCTTTGTACTCTTCGGCAATCCTTATCAGTTCCTGATACACTCCCCTCTGGGAAGTTATCAGTGGCTCTTCTGAAAGACTTTTTCCACCTGTTAAAACACTTGGAGGCATACCTGTCAAAGCCGATCTTATTCCAACCGCCACCTGTTGAAACTTCCCGGGACTTATGGTAGCCATTGAAAACAGCAAAACGAAAAAAGTCAAAAGCAGGGTCACCATATCGCCGTATGTTGTGAGCCAGCTACCTTTTGGCGCCTCAGGTTGTTTTTTTCTTCTTGGCATTAAGCGGTTGCCTCCCCAGTAGCCGCTTCATAAGCTGCCTTTTCCTGAATGCTCAAGAACGATTTGAGTTTTTCTTCCAGGACTCTTGGGTTTTCTCCTGCTTGAATTGAAAGAACACCCTCTAAAATCATCTGTTTTTGTCTCAAAATTTTGGTGGCTCTGCGTCCTATTTTTTCTCCCATCGGCAAAAATATACTGTTTGAAAGAATGGAGCCATAAAAAGTCGTTATCAATGCAACAGACATACCAGGTCCAAGTGTTTCAGGGTTGTTCAAGGTCTTGAGCATGGCTATCAAACCTATGAGTGTTCCGATCATTCCATAAGCCGGTGCAAAAGCTCCGGCAGAATCCATCAGGGCTTTTTCCGCCGCAAAATCTTCCTCAATCAAATCCATCTCTGTTTCCATCATACTTCTCAAAAGATCTGGATCTGTTCCATCGATCACAAGCTGGACTGCTTTTTTCATGAACGGATCATCTATCTCGTTCAGGTTTTCTTCTAAGGACAGCAACCCTTCACGCCGTGCCTTTTCTGAAAAAGACACGAGTGTTCTGACAAGTCCTATGTTGTCGACCTTTGGTTCCTTAACAGTTGACAGCATGACCTGAATGATCTTAAAACTCTTCTCTTTTGGATGTGAAGCGATGGTGGAAGCCAGTGCTCCACCAACTGTTATGAAAAGCGATGGCAAATTGTAGTAGGTCATCAAAGAAGACTGGTTTGAGATAATTCCAAAAGCGATCATTCCAAATGCCAGACCAATTCCAAGTATTGTCGAAATATCCATCTAATCACCTACCTGCTGATGAGGTAAGTATTTTAGAAGATCAAGCACAGGATATGCCTGCTTTTTGTATTCTATCACCTTTGAAATAACTTCTTCGACTCTTTCCTGAACTATGTACTTTCTGCCGTTGAACAGCGTGATAGTCGTGTCTGGCAATGCTTCAATCGATTCGATCATCTCGGCGTTCAAAACAAATTGCCTACCACGTAAGTGCGTGAGCCATATCATTCAATATCACCTTATCTTCTCAACGCGACAAGTTCACCCAGGATCGTATCTGCCGTTGTTATCACCCTTGCATTCGCCTGAAAGCCACGCTGGGCTATGATCATCTTTGTGAATTCTTCTGCAAGATCAACATTTGACATTTCAAGAGCACCCGGTATCAGTGTACCTCTTCCTCCGCTTCCAGCAGTTCCAATCTGTGCAAGACCGCTGTTTGAAGATACAGTGTACAGAGAATTACCTATGTCTGTAAGACCTGCCGGGTTGTTGAAAACTGCAAGAGCTATCTGACCAAGAATATCTGTCAAGCCGTTACTGAATGTTCCTATGATTTCACCATTTTCGTTTATTGCAAAAGACTGAAGTGTTCCAAGCGCGTTGCCATTTTGATAAGTAAAAGCAGCAGAATTACTTCCAGAAAACTGAGTCAGTGAAGAAAAATCAATTGTCGCAGTAACATTGCTATCACCGCGGTGAGATGCAGAAAAACTGATCGTTCTAAGTTCGGTATTACCAACTGTAAGGCTATTGCCATCCCATGTAATTCCATACATGCCGCTGATTCTTCCAGATTCGTTGAAGTTGATAATTCCACCAACATAATCGTTTGTTCCATCACCGCTCTGGCTGTTTGCATCAAGATATGTTATTGGCTCACCGCTTGCCGTATAAGCTCTCCACACCCAGGCGTTTTTCATATCACCAAATTCACCTATTCTTGTGAACTCCAGATAGACTGAATAGGGATTACCAAGTGAGTCATACATCTGAACTGCTGTTACGTACTTTGGACTTGAATAAGAAAGCACGTTGTAATTTGATGGATTGTCTGATTCATAAAACCTCGCTTCACCGGCTGTTGGAATTGAGATATTTGCACCATCAGCAACGGTGAATTCATCACCAGCTGAAAAAATTATAGTATATTCCTTATCCTTAACAATATCACTATCGCTTATTGTGAAATTTCCACCAGTTACTTGTACACTGCCACTGTAAATCACTTTGCCATTTTCGTCAAGCACAACTGTATAATAATCTCCATCATTTGGAACAGTACCTGATTGTATATCACCTTGCGTGAGCTGACCATCTGCAGTAGCTGTGGCATTTAATGATCTGTAAACTCCAGATTCATCTACATTACCGTACTGGTTCATGACTATGTATCCTATGGCTAAAACATTGTTGTTCTTATCATAAGCTGTCCATGTGTAGCTCTGTTTGGTTGAAAATGGATCTGTCTGTCTGACGAAATCACCGTCGGTTTTTGAAAAGACAAATCTCACAGAATGTTCATTTCCATCTTTATCGGTAACTGTCATTGAGAATGGTGTTGGTCCAACAGAAGAACTGAGATTTCCTCCCATTGCCGCGTTGGTCGTCGCATTTGCGGGCATTGTCATTCCGGCGCTTATTATGATATCTCCAATTGGTCTGTTGGTGTCGACATATCTTGTACCGGTGGCTGGATCCTGTATTGCTCTCCAGCCCTGAACTTTAAAGCCGGTGGAACTCTGTATAAGTGTACCATTTGAGTCAACGGTCAGCGATCCAGCTCGAGTGTAATAGTACTGAGAGCCGTTGCTCAAAACGAAAAACCCATCACCCTGAATGGCAAGATCTGTTTTATTTCCGGTGTTTTCGAAAGAGCCCTGAGACATTATTTTATCAATCGTGGCAAGCTGTGATCCCAGACCAATTTGAATTGCATTCGTACCGCCTATGTTGTTCTGAGGACTTCTCGCGGCTTTTAGAGTTTGAGAAAGCGCCGTTTGAAAGGTGACACGGGACCCTTTAAAACCCACTGTGTTCACATTTGCTATGTTGTTGCCGACAACATCGATCTCGTACTGGAAATTTTTCATTCCAGCAACACCGCTGAACATAGATCGCATCATGTGTTATCACCCTCCTGTAAAATTTCAACGATTGAAGCAAGCGGATATTCTTTGGAGTTTATGTACACATAGATCTGGTTGTTTTTGAATTTCACCGACTCTATCTTTCCGCTTTCCACTCCACCTATCTCTGTTTCACTGCCGTCCGGGTTGATTTTTGAAACAGTATAGCTGTAAGTACCATCCGGCACAGGCAAGCCGCTGTTGTCTCTTGCATCCCATACGTATGCATGTGCTCCCGCATCAAGAGAACCTGAAGTGGCTTCTTTCACCAGATTCCCGTTTGAATCGTAGATACGTACAACCACAGGTGCGGCTTGGTCCAATTCAAAGACTATGCTCTCTGCCGAACCGTTTTTCACGGCTATCTGGTTTGTCTGGACAACGGCGTATTTTCCTATCAACGATGCGGACTGAGCCTGAAGCGCTCCCTTCTGAAGTGCCAGAAAATCCTGTATGGATTGTGTCATGTTCGTTATCTGTTCCAGCGTAGAAAATTGTGTGAGCTGAGCGATGAAATCTTTGTTATCCATCGGATCAAGCGGGTTCTGGTTTTTCAGCTCGGTGATCAACAAAAGCAGAAAAGCCTGTTTGTCCAGTTTATTGCTTGCCGTTCTTTGAGTTGTTGTGTAATTTGAATAAGAATAATCAATCGCGTTGATCATCTTCATTCACCTCCTTTTGCTGTTGCTTTTTCTGTCTTTTTTCATGCTGACTATCCTGTTGTTGATCTTTGCTCAATTGATCTTCTTGTGTTTTCTGCGATATCTTCACTTCTACCTGCTCAACTTTGAAACCAAGTGTGTTCAACCTTGAGATGAGGTCTTTGGAGCTCTTCTCGAGCATTTCTCTGGTTTCATCTGTTGCAACTTTCAGGGTGATCAACAGTTTATCCTGCTGTTTAACAATTTCAATCTCAACCTTTCCAAGATTTGGCGGTGTCAGATCCACTGTTGCCTTCTGCGTTAAGCCATCCTGCATCTGTTTTATCGTTTCAGCGATGGTCTGGATATTGGAACTCTTTTGTTCCTGTTCCACACGCACTATTACAGAATCGATGCTTTTGTCCAGTTGCTGATGGTTCTGCGGTATCTTTTCATTTTCATTTTCGTATGTCTTATGGGCAAGTTTTGTATTCAAAAGCTCTTTAACCTGTTCAGTTTGCTCTAATTTTTCCATCTGCGGCTGCTGAATGATCTGAGCTGTTTCTTTTTTCAGATCTCTTGCTATCTCGAGTTTGAAGTTCTCTATCTTTATCGGCTGAGATGTCTTGAGTTGATCTGGCAGTTCCCTTTTGATCTGCCTGAACTGCGTGAATTCACTGGTGCTGTCTCTAATCTGAACAATCGCATTTTTAACGATGAGCTGAGCTTGCCTGACTGTCACAGACGTCTGAGGCTGGATTGATCGATCTGACTTTTTACTCGATACTACATTTTCAGCAAGTACACCGTGCGAAATGTTCTGTGTTGAAAGGTTTTTCAGTTTCTGGGTGCTTTCAGCCGCTGTCTGAACATTTGAAACAGGATAATCAATGACGCTTTTTATCCCAAGTTGATCGTGAGTTTCAACAGATTTTGTTTGCCCTGATCCTTTATTTTTTTGCTCCTGAACGGGTTTTACATCAACCTGCAAAACGATCTTATCCCATTTGCCATCCACGTTCTTTGCCTGGTTTTCCTGCTGTGTATCGGTTTTTTGCACAGCAGGTTTCACAGGCACATCCTGCACAGATGTGTGCACTTTGTCCTGCAAAAATGCAGTTTCATTCACCTGTTTCTGTGTACTCACAGTTTTTTGTTCTGTGTTTATGGTATTTTGAAAATTCTGGTCAGTCTGGAAATTTTTTTGATTTTTTGCATTTGTGGCCTTTTGTTCTGTGTTCAGGGTATTTTGAAAGTTTTCAATTTGAGTTTTTTGGCTTTGTGTACTGGCAGCTTTTTGTTCTGCTGGTTTTACAATGCCTTTTTGAATATCTTGGGTTTGAACTTTTTGATCCTGCGTGCTCGCAGTCTTTTTTTCTGTCAGTTTTACGGTACTTTGAATATCCTCGTTAGCCTGAGTTTTCTGGTTTTGTGTGTTTATAGTTTTTTGTTCTGTGCTTATGGTATTTTGAAGATTCTGGTCAGTCTGGAAATTTTTTTGATTTTTTGCATTTGTGGTCTTTTGTTCTGTGTTTATGGTATTTTGAAAGTTTTCAACTTGAGTTTTTTGGTTTTGTGTGCTGGCAGCTTTTTGTTCTGCTGGTTTTACAATACCTTTTTGAATATCTTGGGTTTGAACTTTTTGATCCTGCGTGCTCGCAGTCTTTTTTTCTGTCAGTTTTATAGTACTTTGAATATTCTCGTTAGCTTGAATTTTCTGGTTTTGCGTGTTTATGGTCTTTTGTTGTGTGTTTATGGTATTTTGAAGATCCTGGCTGGTTTGAGCGGTGTGTTCAACGACTTTTTTGAGAGTCTGAAAATCTTTTTGATTTTGCATGTTTAGAGAAGGTTTGTCGTTCATTTGATCTGACTTTGTAAGGCTTTGTTGATCTGATTTGACCGTTTGATTTTCCAACAGCTCTTTCTTATCAGAGGTCTGCCTGCTTTCAAAAAGCGACTGAACAGGCAGCTCGAGTTTTTGCGGGTTATTTTTCTGATCTGGCAACTGTACCTTGGCTGAAGTTGGCTGAACGGTGGATTTAGAATCCTTACTGGCTGTCTGGCTGGAATCGTTCACTTTGACAAAATCTGTTATGTTTCCCTGCTGCATCCTGGTCTTGACCAACTGCAGGATGGTCGCAAAAGACACCAAATTTGATGATTTTACCGGCTTTTGTTCTGTGAATTCATCATTGGAGGCTGGTCGAATTGTTATAGGTTCACCCCCTTTAACACCAATTTTTGAAACAGTTCTGGCTTTTGATCTTTCAACTTTTTCAGCAGTTCTTTTGATCTTTCTTCTTTGAGAGCTGAGAGTATCACCATCAAGGAATTTTCATCCAGTGTGAGCGAATCTATCATCTGCAGTATTTGTTCATCCGTGAACTGGTTTAAGAATTCCACTGAAAGGTCTTTGATGATTTTTGCATCGATCAGTGAAGACATCTCGCTTATTAACTGTTTTTGTCTTTCATCCAGTTGTTTTTGTTTTTCTTGCAGATTCTTGATAATTTCCTCAACAGAGGCTATTTTACTCATGACCTGCGCCGCCTTTGCCGGGTTTATCTTTCCAAGCTCAGCCAAAACATCCGCTCTCAGATCAGATGAGAGGTTTGTCAGAGCCGCGGCTATGGAATCAACCGTGTACGCATCGTTAGCCAGAACAGGGGCAATTGCCGCTGGATCAGCACTGGAAATCGTCTCGCTTATTTTTTTGATATCCTCGGGGTTTTGCAACCTCTTCAAATCCATTTCAACCTGAAGCAGTTTATCTTCCCAGCTTTTTCTCATCTGCAAAATCACTTTTCTCTGTTCCTGGAGTAATTTCATCTGTTCATCGGTCTGTGATTTTGCTTTTTTGGCTTCTTCGAGTATTTGCTGTGCTCTCAAAGAAGCTGTTTTTGATATGTCCTGAAAGTACTCCCAGGGTGAGAGTATCTCAAGTGGTTCGTACTTCACGTATTTGTTCACATAAGGAATCCTGGAAAGGAGAAAAGCAAAATAACTTTTCCAATCTTCAATTGGATTTGTGGCAAGACCTTTTATTCTATTGTATTCAAAAACAAAGTAGCCGTACACGAGTACCGTGAAGCTCACGAAAATAGCTATGATAATGACTTTCAAAAAGGCTTTCATTCTGCCTTTCTTTTTTTGCTTTTCCGCCAAATATTACCCTCCTGAGAAAATCTTTCTGCATATCGAGTGAGTACTCCTAAAATGGAAATGGTATAATTACTCAAACGGGGTTGAGTTACTCAAAGGGGGTTGAGTTATGTACTTTTCATTGACGCCAAAGAGCTGTAGGGAAAATCTTTATGATCGTGAAAAAGAACTGTCCAGACTCGTTGAGTACTCAAAAACAGGCAGAATAATTCTCATAACCGGTGTAAGAAGAATAGGTAAGACATCTGTGCTGAAAGTCTTTCTCAACCAGATGAAAGATCAGGGAAACTCAGCAGTTTTCATAGATTGCAGAATCTATGAAAAGATAAACAAATTCGACAGGATTTCTTTTGAGAAAAAACTCATGTCTGAGCTTGAGAATATTCTCCAAAAAAACAAATCGATCTTCAAAGTGCTCACAAAAATAAATCTGAGCGGTGTTGAGCTCAACTTCGAAAAACTCCAGAAAGATCTTTGTTTATCTGATTATCTTGAGCTGATAAACCAGGCAATGAAAAAGAAGAATTCAAAACTGTTCATCGCTTTTGATGAAGCTCAGGTGCTGAGATTTTACGGCAGAGGTGGAAAAGACCTGCTCAATCTAATGGCACACATATACGACAATCTCGAGAATATAATCGTTGTACTGACAGGTTCGGAAGTTGGTGTGTTGCACGATTTTTTGAACTTACAGGATGCGAATTCACCGCTTTTTGGAAGATACGTCCACGAAGTATCACTTGAAAGATTTGAAAGATTTCAATCCATACAGTTTCTTGTTGAAGGATTCAAACAAGTTGGCATAGAACCAGTGATTGAAAAGATCGAAAAAGCTGTTGATTTGCTGGATGGAATCACAGGCTATCTTTCAATGTATGGACATGTAGTCTATACAACCAGAAATTGGGAAAATGCCCTGAGAGAAACGGAGAAATCAGCCATAGAGATGGTTAAAAAAGAGCTTGATTCACTCAGGCTGAGATCTGAAAACTACATATTTGTACTGAAAGCCGTTTGCTCCGGTGCGGAAACTTTCAGTCAGATAAAGGATGTCATCACAGCCCGATTTGGTTCCATAACAGATCAAACGCTCAGCAACATTCTCACTTCGCTTCAAAAAATGGAATTTTTACAGATCAGCTATCAAGAAGGGAAAAAACTCTACAGCATAAGTGATCCGATGATTCAAAGAGCGCTCTTAGATCGGCATTAATTTAAATTTTAAAAGCACCGGTCAAAAACATGTACAGAAGTTTTATACCGCTTTCTGTGTACTCTGGAATTTTTGATGCAAACGACGAATAATAAATCCAGGCAGTCGAAAAGACAAAGCTTATTATGAAAGCAACGACTATGTTAGAAGCACGCGGTTTTTCTCTCAGTGAATTTATGGAATTTGCACCAGAAAACGCACTTATGAGCAGTGCACTTGAAAACAGTGCCGTTGCAATCGATATTCCAAGCACAAACCTTGAAAAAAACGCGATCAGTGAGAACGGAAAGATATACACAAGCCCATTCTCCAAGGCTTTTTTGACAGCCTTTTTCCCGTACTTTTCCTTCAGATCTCTGTTGAATGGCTTCAAAAACCAGATCAAAAACAGCCTGTACGCACCTCCAAAGAAAATGCCCATCGCTGTGCTGAACAGTGCGTTCAGAGCCGTCACATCTTTCAACGGTTTTGAGAAAACCACAAAACCAATCAAGCCAAAACCGACTATTCTGAAAAAAGCCTTCAAAGCTGAAAATTTCAGAATATTCTCGTTCAACAAAACCATCTCCTCAATCCTGCTGAGCTGTCAGCTCTGGACAGCCAAGAGCCCAGACAATCTCGTCTATCTGCTGTCTTGATGTGATTGTGGAAAGATCTGTACCTTTATTTAAAAGCTGAATTCTGAGCACATCATGAACGCCCGCATTGAGAAAAATCGTCGAAGAAACAGCCATCGTGCCGTTTTTCAGGTTGAAAACCTCAAGAAGAGAAACAGAATGAACCAAAAGGAAGTTTTTCGCAAAAATCATCGGTTCAAAATTGAAACTCAACTCTTCACTATCAAGCAGAACAGATTTTTTCACAAGTTCAGAAACCGTCGCTTTTAAATCAAAAGTCTTTGAAAAGTTGCTGAAGTTGTTCTGCAAAAAACTCATAAAACCATTTTTCATCGGTTTTTGGATATACTGCTCAAGTTCCTGAAATGAAAAAGAGTCTTTTGGCTGACCTATAGAAAGATAGCTCAACAGCTCCTGTTTTCTGTAAAGGTCAACCAGAGCCGCAAAAGTCATCAGTTCATCTGTGGACATCTGAAAAGATACAGTTGTTGTTTTCAGATCTGAGCCGCCGTAAAGGTCTATCAACTGACCCCTGACAGCTCTCAGATCGCTGTCTATGGAAAAGACAAAAACACCTTCGCTGTTCTGTGCAAGCACCGTCCTGCCGTCTTTCCAGTAACTGTATTTTTCAACCACCATGTAACCGACCTGCGCCACAAATCTGCAGACTCTTTCGGGCACGGAAATTATTCTCAAAAATTCGTCCATTCCAATGACAAAGCCTTTCTCATCAAGAACACCTTTTTTGATCAGAGATTTTTCTTCATCTCCCTTTAATGGAACATTGATATTTGAAAAAAGTCCTATCTCGTTCTTTTCTTTGAGCATCTTTCCAAGATAGCTGATCTCTTCTAAAGTGAGCCTCATCGAAAACTCCCCTTTCAATCGCCGCTTATCCAGGGTTTTACGTACATTTCAGAAGTGAATGCGGCTGCCGTTTTTGTCCCCTGTAGTTTGATCTCTCTGACTATTTTGCCGCTGACCAATCCAGAAATATCTTTACCAGAAGACGATGTCAGCAAACCAACGTTCTTGCTCGATCCAGTAGGAATCATCAGATTTGACATCTCAGGGTTCCACCATTTGGATTTAAAACTGCTCACATCATCGCCATAGCCTTTTCCACCTATGGTCTTTGCAAAGGCTTCAAAAGAGTTGCTTACACCTGATTCAACGAGCTTTTTGCCAAATCCTTTCCAGCCTTCATCCACTCCGCCGCCGATCGCGGCACCTGCCGTTTTGAACGCCGCTTCTTTCCATGGAGAAGAAAATGGTATGAAATCACTTGCTATATCAGCTCCTGTCTCAATGGCTTTGCCGAATGTTATACCTTTTCCATCTTCGTCCGGCACGAACGCCTTGGCTGCCTTGTAAACAGCTCTCACAGATTTTCCGTATACACCTGTGCAGGCAGCAAGACCGTCGATTGCGTTGTCTGCAATTATCTGAGTACCTTTTGCAACTTTGTACGCACTGTCATACCAGTCAGCGTTATTTTTGAATTTCTGGAAGGCTCCCAGATTTTCATCTATATCTTTTGATATATGCTCTCTTAGATTTTGTCTACTCACACCGTATTTTTTCTCAAGATTTTGTATGTATTTTTCCTTCTCGCTTGGCTCTGATTCTATCCTGGTTGGTTCCATCATCTTTTCTCTTTGTTTTTCTATCCATGCTCTGTCTTTTTCCAGATTTGGAAGAACGATTTTCTCATAAACTTCCCAGTTGAACAGGTTCCCGTCCTCTGTTATCCACTGATCTGTTTCTGGATCGTACGTTACCTCTTTGGTTCTTCCTGTGTGATCAGCAACCACGGTGAGAGTGACCGGTGCAGGCTGTTTTGTCTGTTCCTGTGGCTGTTCCTGCCTGGGTTCAGAAGTTTCTTTTTGAACTTCCTGTTGAGCTTCTTCATAGGTTTGTTCAGGTTCTTGCTGTTCTTCTTCAAATTCCTCTTCTTCAAATTCTTCTTCAACAGGTTCAGAAGCTTCCTGCGAGACAGAAGACGAATCTTTAGCTGCTTCTCTTGCTGCCGCCCTGCGTGCTGCTCCTCTTGCCGCGCGCGTGTAGTCAGCAAACACCTGTGAAACTCCACCCGGTTTTGGTTTTAAAAGCTCCTGCAGTGCATAGCCAATGGCTGCTATCAATGGTGGGAAAAGCAAACCTGTTGCAGCTTGCTCTGCAGAGCCCGGTCCTGGTATGTTTCCAGCGCTTGCAAAATTTTTGCTCATCGCGTTGATGACAAAAGCCGGTAGTTTTTCCAATACTCTGTACCCATCACCGCTGATTACATAGTCATTAATATCAGTTCCAAGGTGCGGATCATATGTCCTCAAATATTTCGCACTGCCTGATATAGTCACACCGGGTGCGAGCCCCGGACGGGTGCTGAAGGTCATCACCACAAGCGCGTTTGCCTCCCCGAATATGAATCTGTTCACGATAGGCATGTTTGTGAAGTTAAACCGCAAAGAAAACCTGCATTTCACAGATTCTTTTGATCTTTCAACTATCTCACATGCCTGAGAAAATGGAAAGACCTGTCCTTCATAGCTCGCACTGATCTTTCTTCCTGTCTGTTCCTGCAAGATGTTCACAACCTCTGCAAGATCTATCTTTCCAACCAGCTCGATGAAATCACCGTGATCTATCAATCCAACTTCAAACAGTTTCACATCGAGTGTTGTCTTTTCAGACGCACCCTTCAGAGTTCTCACCCTTGTGACCTTGAAATTCATCTTGTAAGTCCCCGTGAAATCAAAATACTCGAACGACTTCAGTGCGTATATGGGTCTGCCGTCTCTGTCGTAGTTGATCGCAGATTCATCTGACATTCTCACCGTGTAGGTATCTGGCTTTAAAGCAACCATAGGCTCAAAGAAGATGATCATGTTTTCATCATCCAGCTCTTTGACATAATAAGGACCATAGGATCTGTTGCTCTTATCGTAAATGACGATGAAAGTTTTCGGCAGATCAACTGGCTTTGAGATCAGATCTATCGCCATCTGCTCGATCAGGATACCCTCTTCTATGGTGAACTGTATGGGTTTTTTCTGGCTCTGCGGTATGGTACCAAGTTTTTGAGCTGGTTTATTTTCTAAAAGCGTGCTTTGACCAGCCACGATCGATTCTTCTTCGTCGTTTTGCTTCAAAGAAGATTTGTAAAGCTCAGCATCGATCCCCGTTACAACCACGGCTGGACCAGTGATGGGATCGTGAATCAGAATCGATGGATCTGAAAATTTGATCACATAACTGCCTTTTTTCAAAACGATTTCTGTGTCAGGCTCGAAAATGTATTCACCGCCCTCCATCCTGGCAGTCTGATAAGGTCCAAAGGTTTTTCCTTGACCCTCTATGGTTATTTTCTGGCTCTTTGCATCCTCACATGCAAGGTAGACAGACCTCAGGACAATGTCAGAATCGATGCTGAAACTCACAGAATCCTTTCGCTGTTCAGGTATGACGCGCAGTAAATCGATACCGCCCTCGTGCCTGATCACAAGAATCTGTTTTCCTTCAAAATCCTGCTGGTCTATCAACCAGCTACCGCTTTTGAAGATGACTTTTTCGTACACCTGATTTGCGAAAAAACTGACAGTGATTGTAAAAAAAAGTAATGTGAGTAATTTTTTCAGAAAAATCACCCCTCAGATGTTTCCCACATAATACCAACTGAACAAAACGATCGTTCCAAACACGGTGGAAAGAAAAATCGAAAGACCGGTTTTGCCACCGCTCAACTGTTTGATCGTCCCAATCAGCGCACCTATGGACCACACAGCACCGGTTGCTCCAAAAGCCATCGAAGTTCTCCAGTTGAATAAAAACGAGAAGATCAAGCCAAAGATCGAATAAATGAAAAGACCGCTGTAAGAAAGACAGACCGCACAGATAGTCTGTTTGAAAGTGGATTTTGATCTTGCGATCTTCAGAAAAATCCACAGCAGCACCCCAAAGAACGGTATTATCAATGCTCCATACAAAAACCCCACACCGCCGATCGTGTATGCGAAGTTAAGCGGTTTCTGACCGGTTTTATAAAGATCAAAACCCGTTTGCAAAAAGAACAATCCAAAGCCAAGCCCGCTTATGAGCATCGAGAAAATCAGATTCATTCTGTCAAAATAGTTCTGTAAGAAAGCCGCCGGGTTGAACATCATCGGCAGGATCGAACCAAAAGAGATCTTCTTTTCCATCAAATCACCTACTTCAAAAGCGGTACTTTGCAGTGTTTGCAAAAATCGTCGTGGATATCGTTGAAAGTCCCGCAGGCTACACACAAAATCTGTGAGTCTTTCGATTTGTCGTATTTCTCATAAAGATACAATCCCCTGTGGTGTTTAACAGCATCTCCTATCTGATAATAGTCAAACACGGTGGAATTGTCCCTGAATTTGTGCGTGTAAACCTTTCCATCCTGACGCATCACCTTCAGAACGTACAGGGTGTAGCGATATGTTTTCCTTATTCCTCCGACATTTCGTACCTCCGTCTTCTGATAGGTCTTTTTGTCTATTACCTTTCCTTCCCACGTGGTATCTTTTCTTCTTTTCAGATCCTGCAGTGTTGCTATCATCACAAACATTCCGCCTATCGCAACACCGTAGAGAAGTGAGTATGGAAAGTCTATGGTTTTTGAGACAGATCCATAGACCGAAAAAGCGACCACGGCAACGATCGCCAGTATCAAGGAAAAGATGTAAGACCATTTTCTTGAAGATTTTCTGTACCTGTCGTAAGCCTGATCGCCGATCTTTTCTGAAAAACCAACCATGTTCTGAGTCATTCAGATCCCCCCTTGGTATATGTGAGCGAGTTTTTCTTTAAAGACATCCTTCAAAATCGACAGAGCATGGTTTGAAGTTCTTGTAGATTTGAAATTTCCAATGATGATACTGTTTTTTGTCCTTATCTCTATCTCTCTTATGGGATTACCATAGACATAAACACCGTCTATGTCATCCAGTTCAACAGAAAAGCTCTTGGATTTTTGTTCCAGATTTGTGAACACCACGCTCTTTTCCTTAAAAGATATTCTGTGCAGTTCATTTTTGAAAAAACTCACTTTGAGCATTATGTTAAAACTTTTCGGCATAGTCCCTGTCCTTTCACCCTGTGGTTTTACTGTATACCCGATCGAGCAAAAAAATTCACCTTGATCGAACTGTGTCATTGACAATTTTTGTCATGTCACCGTGACAGAAAATCAAATTTGTGCTATAAAGGTATTGAAGGGGGGGTTAGATGGATTTTGCCAGAAGATTGAGCTTGTTGATGAATGTTCTCAACATCACAAACAACGCGCTCGCAAAGGCACTCTCGGTCGATCCCTCGCTGGTGAGCCGGTGGAGATCAGGCTCAAGAACACCGGCAAAGGACAGTCATTATATAGAGATGATAGCCTCTTACGTGGTTGATCATGCCAAGATGGAACATCAAAAATTGGCTATATGTGAGATCACCGGCTGTGCGCCGCAGTCTCTTGAAAGAGAAGAACTGGTACAGATAGTGACAGGATGGTTATTAGACACGGCGATACCAGACACAAAACTGATCGGAGGATTTTTGAACAAAATATCCCTTTTCAAAACCCTGCCGGGTATGGGCGAGTTAAACGTGCCGATTGAAGGTCAAAAGGTTGATTTTGAGATCTTCTATGCAAACAAAGGAAAACAAATAGGCGTCATGAAATTTCTGTCATTCGCCATGCAATCGAGCAAAATAAGTACACTGCTTTTGTACAGTGATGAAAGTGTAGACTGGTTTCTTTCTGATAGAAACTACGCGCTTCAGCTTGGTGGAACTTTGATTGAGCTCACCAAAAAAGGCTGGAAAATAAACATGGTGCACACGATGAGCAGAGACATCTCTGAAATGCTCGCCGCGATAGATTTCTGGTTGCCGCTGTACATGACCGGTTCTGTCACACCGTACTACAATCCAAAGTACCGCGAGCATTATTTCAGAAGAACACTGTTTGTTATACCACAAACTGCGGCTTTTTTCTGCTCGACTCTGGAGAACTTTCAGCAGACGGTGAATTTCCTTGTAACAGCACAGAATATAGTGGAACTGCTTGAAGAAGAGTACAAACAGTTTCTGGGCACATGCCGTCCCCTGATGAAGATACCGCAGGTTGGTTCACAGGAAATGTTTACGCTCCTTGAAGATTTCGAAGAACAGTCTGCGCCATCTTTTATGATGACAGACGGGCTTCCTTTTGCCACTATGCCCGAAGAAGTTCTTGAAAAGATCTTAACGCGCAACCAAATTCAGTCCGATCAACAAATCATCTCTCACTGGAGAAAAAGATCTGCGTTCTTTCAGAAAAATCTCAAAGAAAATGTGTGTGTTCATATACTTGCATTAACGGATGCTGAACACATCAAAGCCGGGAAGGTGTCCGTTGAAATGCCCGCATCCGATAGAGAATTGTTTTATTCAACAAAAGAGTACATCGAGCATCTTGAATATCTGCTCTATCTCACTGAAAAATACAACAATTACCATCTATGCATCTGCTCAAAAAACATAAACACCAACGTGCATGTTTCTGTGAAAGATCAGATCGGTGTCACTGTTTTCAAAAAAGATCCGCCCGTCAGACTTTTTGCAATCAATCACCCGGATATGACAAATGCCTTTTATTGCTATGCCGAAGATTTTCTGAACAGATTGCCTTGGCAGAACAAAGACAGAGAATTTGTCAAAAGAACGCTCGAAAAACTGATAAAAGAATTGAAAGAGTGATGAAGATGGTTGCTGTTCTTGATCTTGGTTCGAATTCATTTATCGTTCTTGTATACGACAAAGGCAAAACGCTCCTAGAGAAAGTTTATGAAGTAGGCCTCAGATCAATTAAAGATGATGATCAGGCATTTTCCATTGCCGCACATTTTCTTGAAAAGATCAAAAAAGAAATCGACAGTATAGAGACGTACGCCTTTGGTACGGCGGTCTTTCGCCGAAGACCCGAACTGTTTGAAAAACTCATGAACCGTTTTGGATTTAAAGGAAAGATCCTTTCAGAAAAAGAAGAAGCGTATTACACCTATCTGTGCATAGGTCCACAAAAGAGTGAAGATATAACTGTCTTTGATCTTGGCGGTGGAAGTCTGGAAGTTGTAAGAAAAGACTGGTTTGTGAGCCTTGAACTGGGAACACATGTCCTCAATTCCATCTTTGATCTATCTTTACCCAAAGCAAAAGATTTTCAAAAAGCCGTGGAATTTGTGAGTGAAAAATTGCCAGATTTTAAAAACCCGGTGGGAGTAGGTGGTTCTTTTGTGGCTATCGCCGCGTTGAAAGCCGGAAAATGGGACCTTGATCTTTTAGACAACTTCATTTTGAAACTGGAAGATATCAAAATGATCTTTGAAAAAATCAGGATGATGACGGCTGCTCAGTTAGAGAATTTGAAAATCATACCATCTGGAAGGGAAAAAACGATCATCGCAGGTTGTGCTGTGGCAATGTCAATAGCAAAAAAAGGCGATATAAGAGTTTCAACAAAAGGCTTCAGATACACCCTGGCAAGATTGATAGATGAAGGTAAATGGCTCACCTCTGGCGTGCCCGGGGAGATTTGAACTCCCGGCCTCCAGATCCGCAGTCTGGCGCTCTATCCAGCTGAGCTACGGGCACAACCTGGCGGAGAGGGAGGGATTCGAACCCTCGGTGGAGGTAACCCTCCACACTTGCTTAGCAGGCAAGCGCCTTCGACCACTCGGCCACCTCTCCAAACTAATTCTCATTATAATACAACTTGCCCAAAATTCAAGTTTGGTTTTTCAGTTAAAAGAAAATGAAGACCCATCCGCAATTCATTTTAAATGAAGATCCTTTGTGGAATGTACATCAAATCTATGGCTCACAAAAAATAATCCCCGAAGGGCTATTCCTTCGGGGATAGTACGTGAAATTTCTATTTACTCTTAAGGTAAAGATAATATTAATGGTTTAGGATACACTCTAACTTCTGTGGCACTGCCTGTAGTTTTCAAATACACCGCAAAGAAATAACCTTCGTTGTTGATTACCAAAAACGGCAGTGAAAAAGATGTCGGGGTGCTATCTTCAGTCTCACCCTGTGCCACCACCATATAAGTTTTTTGTACAAAATCTGGTTTATTTGTCCAGTTATAGCTAAAATATCTGCTGTTAATTTCACTCAATCCTTTGAGTTCTACACTGGTGAGAGTAGAAGGCCAGATAAAGTTAAAACCAACGCAAAATTCAGCTAAAAAACCTGCTTCGTCAATCACATCAGTATCTGAAGCATCTTCGTCGGGAATGTAGACAAATTGCCTGATCAATTGCACAAGATCTGCTGGAGTTGAAGCTTCACCAGATTCGATGACTTCTAAAACCCGGTTCAGTAAATTTCTTGCCAACTGATCATCGCTTGGTTGAAAGAGCATACAACCTGACAGAGCAAGCAATCCAGCCACCACAAAAACCAAAAGCAATCTCTTCACAGTATCACCCCCTTGTGTTTGAAATATGCTATCACAACTTAAGAAAAATGTCAATTTACCCCTCTGTCATTGTGCCAAACAGTTTGAAAAACATCCGTGGCATAATAGAAAAGGGTGGGATAATGAAAAAACTTCCTGTAGGCATAAACGACTTTAAACAGATCATAGAAGGCAATTACATATACGTAGACAAGACAGAATATCTTTATGAAATGACAACAACAGGCATGTACTATTTTCTATCTCGACCACGAAGATTTGGAAAGAGTCTTACAGTAAGCACTCTGTATTATCTATTTTCAGGACAAAAAGAACTGTTCAAAGACACATGGATATACGACAAATGGGACTGGGAGAAAGAAAAACATCCTGTTATCGTGCTGGATATGAACAGATTGAACACACAGGATATAGAAAGCATGAGAAAAAGACTTGAGATGATTTTGCAGGAACATGCCAGATTCTATGAGGTACAATTACAGGACGACACGATAGATGGCAAATTCGAGCAGTTGATAAAAAAAACCTATGAAAAGACAAACAGAACAGTGGTTTTACTGATAGACGAATACGAAAAGCCGATATTAGATCACATAACAAACAAAAGAAAGATAGAAGAGATGAGAGACGAACTGAGACAGTTTTATGGGAAGATAAAAAGTCTTGGCAGTTGTCTGAGATTTGTATTCATAACAGGCATAACCAAATTCACAAAAATGGGTGTATTCAGCGCTTTGAACAACCTCAGAGACATCTCATTCAGCACCGCTTATTCTCAAATGCTTGGATACACCAACCAGGAAATAGAAAAATACTTCACCGAACACATCGATTCATACCTCAAACAAAACTATTTCACAAAAGAAGAGTTCTTTGAAAAACTCGAAGACTACTACGACGGCTTTTGCTTTGACGGCAAACACAAAGTGTACAACCCATTTGCTGTACTGCTGTTTTTTTCAGAAGGAAGGTTCAAAGAATACTGGAGTGAATCAGGTGCGCCACAGTTTCTGTACGAATATTTCATAGACAAGAAGGTGAAGATACACGAACTGTTATTGGAAAACAGGGTGACAGAACTTGAACTAAGCTCAAGAGAGATAGAAGACACAACACCCAAAGTATTCTTGGTACAGGCTGGATACCTGACTTTCAACAAAGAGATCAAACCCGGTGAATACGAAATAGGCTTTCCAAACATAGACGTATCCAAATCCATAAGCAGGATGGCACTTGAAGTGGAATACCAGATTGAGCAAAGCAGGATAACACAGATATCTCACAGGATAGACGAGCACATAAAAAACCACGACATAGAAGGGCTGATGAGATTACTTCAGAGTGTAATAGGGGGCATAAGCTATCGGACACATGAAAGTATAGAAAAACATCAGGCAGACAGACTGACAATTCTTGAGGCATACTACCAGAGTTTGATATACGCTTTTTTGAGTGCAAGCGGGTATGATGTACAGATAGAACAGGAAGTATCCAGCGGCAGGATAGATCTTGTACTCAAGACAAACGGTACGGTATACATATTCGAATTGAAAGTAGATCAACCTGCAGACAAAGCGATAGAACAGATAAAAGCCAAAAGATATCACCAATCATACAGATACAAAAAATGCTATTTGGTAGGTATAAGCATCTCAAGCAAAGAAAGAAACATAAAAGAATGGAAAGTAGAAGGTGTGTGAAATGAAAAAACTTCCTGTAGGCATAAACGACTTTAAACAGATCATAGAAGGCAATTACATATACGTAGACAAGACAGAGTATCTTTATGAAATGACAACAACAGGCATGTACTATTTTCTATCTCGACCAAGAAGATTTGGAAAGAGTCTTACAGTAAGCACTCTGTATTATCTATTTTCAGGGCAAAAAGAACTGTTCAAAGACACATGGATATACGACAGATGGAATTGGGAGAAAGAAAAACATCCTGTTATCGTGCTGGATATGAACAAAGTAGACAGCACAGATCTTGAGACACTCAGAGAGAGCATACACATGATGTTGTTAGAATACTCTGAAAGATACGGCATAGAATTTCGAACCAGTACGATATCGAACAGGATACAGGAATTGGTGAACGGTATATACTCAAAGGTTTCAAAACCAGTGGTTTTGTTGATAGACGAATACGAAAAGCCGATATTAGATCACATAACAAACAAAAGAAAGATAGAAGAGATGAGAAACGAACTGAGACAGTTTTATGGAAAGATAAAAAGCCTTGGTAGTTGCCTGAGATTTGTGTTCATAACAGGCATAACCAAATTCACAAAAATGGGTGTATTCAGCGCTTTGAACAACCTGGAAGATATCTCTTATTATGAACAATTCTCTCAAATGCTCGGATATACTCAACAAGAAATTGAAAAATACTTCCACCAATACACACAAAATTACCTGAAACAAACCAACATGACAAAAGAAGAATTCTTCGAGAAACTGAAAGACTACTACGACGGCTTTTGCTTTGACGGCAAACACAAAGTGTACAATCCATTTGCTGTACTTTTATTCTACAAAAGCGGAGAATTTGCAGAGCACTGGCATGAAAGTGGAGCACCGCAGTTTCTGTATGACTACTTCATAAACAAAAAAATAGATTTGAACGAAATATTGAAAGATGGGCAGGTAGAAAAAAGCGAACTATCCAAAAGGGAGATAGAAGATACGACAGCAAAGGTTTTTTTAATACAAACTGGATATCTGACCTTTGAAGAAACCATAGAACCAGGCAGGTACAAAATAGATTTTCCGAACATAGATGTGAAAAAATCCATAGGCAGCATGTTGTTAGAGATAAACTACCAGATAAACGAAGAGAAAAAAAGGCAGATAGCATTTGAAGTAGAAAAAGCGATAAAAGAGCAAGACATAGAGAAATTGATAGAGACATTCAAAGCGGTGATATCAGGATTGAGCTACAGAATAACCAATGGGATAGAAAAGAGAGTGAAAGAAGAAAAGATAAAACACTTAGAGATGTACTATCAATCGTTGATATACTGCATACTTGCAGCATTGGGATACAACGTACAGACAGAAGTAGAAGTAGGTGGTGGGAGAATAGACATAATACTTATAACAAACGGTACGGTATACATATTCGAATTGAAAGTAGACCAACCTGCAGACAAAGCGATAGAACAGATAAAAGCCAAAAGATATCACCAATCATACAAATACAAAAAATGCTATTTGGTAGGTATAAGCATCTCAAGCAAAGAAAGAAACATAAAAGAATGGAAATACGAGCAAATTTGAAAAAAGCCTGCTTTTGTACTGCAGCAGCACATTTCGTTTTTTACTTCAATCACATCATCTGTGAACTTTGCCCACAAGGTTGATAAAAACAATTATGAGTGTTATACTCATTAATGCATCATTCCACTTGGGGGCTTTTAATGAAAACGATAATTCTGGCTGGGGGAAGCGGGGAAAGGTTTTGGCCCCTTTCCACACCTCAGACACCAAAACAGTTTTTAAAACTTTTTGGTGAAAAGACATTATTAAGGCAAACCTTTGAAAGGCTCCTGTACAGAGCCCGTCCTGATGATATATACATTGTCACAAATAAGATCTACGAACAGCCTACTTCTTCTGAAGTACCAGAACTTTGTAGAGAAAACATCCTGCTTGAACCGTTAAAGAAAAACACCGCGCCTGCGTGCACTTTTGCAACTCTGCATTTTGATGAAAACGAAACCATCTTCATAGTCCCGGCAGATCATTATATACCGGATGTGGAAACATTCTGGCAGTGCGTTGAACTTGCTCAAAAATTCGTCGAAACGCATGAAGGCATAGTCACCTTTGGAATAGTTCCATCAAGGCCGGAAACAGGCTATGGCTACATAGAAATAGATAAACAGGTGCACGAAAATATCTTTTCTGTGAAAATGTTTCGAGAAAAACCAAATTACGAAACTGCTGTGGAATATGTAAATTCGGGCAAATTCTTCTGGAACAGCGGCATGTTCATGTGGAAAAAAGATTACTTTGTGGCACAGATGAAAAAACACGCACCAGAGATAATCGAGCCATTTTTACAGGAAAAAGACACAGAAACCATCTACCATAAAGTTCCATCCATAAGCATCGATTATGCACTGATGGAAAAAGCAGACAGGATATACACGGTAAAAAGCGACTTCATCTGGTCTGATGTGGGAAACTTCAGATCGCTGAAAGAACTTGGAATAGAAAATTCACCCGGTGCAGTGCTTATAGACAGCAACGCATTTGTACGGACAACAAAACCAACAGTGGTGATTGGACTAAAAGACATAGTCGTTGTGGAATCACAAAATGGAATACTGGTTGCAGACGAAAAACAGCTTGAAAGAATAAAAGAAGGCATGGGAAAGATCAAGTAAAATGGGGGCTGTGCTGTGAAATATCTTGCTGTTTTGGATCTTACAGCAATTTTAATACTCAATCTTTCTTTTTTCAAATGGCATACAGCCGCTGTGTTCACAGCATGCCTTTTTTTATCTTTTTTCGCATTCAGGCTTTACGAAACAGAAAATCTTCAAAGCTACAATGAACAGCTCATAAGAACAACGGTAGGAGCGCTTTTTTCTTTTATATTGGCTCTCATCTTTTATCCTGTATTTGAATTTGATCGCCATAGCTTCATATACAACTTTTTGCTGTGCGTCATTGTGATACCACCCCTCAACACCGTGCTTGGGAAACTAATCATCAAAAAACAGCCCACAAAGACCTTTCTTGTCGTCGGAAGAAAAGAAGAAATAGGACACATTTTAAAAGAAATAGAAGAAAAAACCATGGGAAAATACCGGTTTGTGGAATACATAAACCCATCCATCGAGACGCTGAAGGTGAAAACAAAACAATACAACCACGTTCTTCTTGCAGATCCAAAGCTTCAAGACATTTTAAAAAAAGCAAACATCAGGCAAGTGGAATATTTACCAAACCTTGTGGAAAAAACACTTAAAAGAATTCCCATCGAAGTGATGGAAAAATTTGAAGAATACTACAAAATTGCCTTCAGCCAGATAAACGACGACTCACCCGCAAAAAGAATCGTCGATATAACAGTTTCACTGATTGCCCTTGTAGTTTTTTCTCCAATCATGCTGCTGGTTAGTATAATGATATATCTGGAAGATGGAAGACCCGTGGTGTTCAAACAAAAAAGGGTGGGAAAAGACGGGAAAACATTCACAATGCTGAAATTCAGAAGCATGAGAAAAGCCGACAAAAAAACGCCAAAATTCGCAGACCAGGAGAAAGACAGAATATTGAAAATCGGCAAACTCATAAGACCGTTCAGAATAGACGAAACACTGCAGTTTGTGAATGTTCTAAAAGGCGATATGAGCGTTGTTGGCTCAAGACCAGAGCAGGAAGAGTTCGTCAAAATGTTCAGCGAACAGATACCGTTTTATCATATGAGACACATGGTAAAACCCGGTATCACCGGCTGGGCTCAGCTCATGTACAAGTACTCTTCCACACTGGAAGAAGTGAAGAAAAAACTCAGCTACGATCTGTGGTACGTGAAAAACAGAAACATCTTTCTTGATCTTCGAATCATACTTCAAACACTGGAGGCTGTGTTATGGAGAAGAGGGGCGAAGTGAATATTCTTATTTTGAATAAAATGTACTACCCTGAAATAGGAGGAGTAGAGATCGTAGCAAAAATCATGTCTGAAACGATGGCTTCATTTGAAAAGGTAACAGTGCTAACATTTAATAACAGACGAACACGCGAAACTCACCAAATAAATGGTGTTGAGGTCATTCGACTTCCTATTAGATTTATGAAAAACTCAATAAGACTTTCTGATTACTACAAAAACGAATTCACAAAACAGTCCAAAAATGCGGATGTTATAGTGTTTCATTTCCCCTCAGGCCAGCCAGAACTCTATTTCAACCTTTACAAAAAAACTAAAGCCAAGAAAATATGTTTCTATCACGCTGATGTCGTAGGTTATGGGTTTATCGGATGGTTTTATAACAATTTCATTGTAAAGCGTTTTTTAAATGTCATGGATGAAATAATAGTTACTTCACCCAACATATCTAAAACTTCGAAGATCTTGAAAAGGTATGCGAATAAAATAAAAGTCATTCCTCTTTTTGTTGATACTTCACACTTCTATCCGAGAAATCCAAACAAAAGGGATTACCTTCTTTCATTCTTCAAGGTAAAGGTAAATAAAATTGTGATGTACGTAGGAAGACTTGCTCAATATAAAGGACTAGAATATCTCATCAAAGCAATGAAATCGCTGGACAATTCATACGGTCTGGTACTGATTGGAGAGGGACCTAAAAAAAAGAGACTTGAAAAACTTATTGGAAAACTTGGTTTAGAAGATCGAGTACTTTTCCATAAGCATGTGTCATATGAAGAACTACCAGAATTCTATTCCTCAGCGGATGTTTTTGTCTTACCTTCAATCAGCAGAGCAGAAGCATTCGGCTTGGTAGCCCTGGAAGCGATGGCATGTGGTACACCAATCGTAACAACAGAACTTGGTACAGGGACAAGTTACTACAATATTCATGGAGAAACCGGTATGATTGTTTCACCGAAAGATGAGAAAGCTTTAGCTAGAAGTATAAAAGAGATTTGCTTAAGCAATTGGAAAGAACGAGAAAACTTAATTGTTGAGAGAGCAAAAAAATTCTCAATAGAAAATTTTACAAAATCTATTCGAGAAATATTACGAGGTGATTCATGATGAAAATTCTTCATATAACTTCTAGGATTTCCATGGGTGGGGGATATAAATTTATAAAACTGGTAAAGGAAAAACTACCACACTATCAACATATTTTGGTTGGAAGACCAGGAGAATTGGTCAGTGATGCTCGCAGTTTTTTTGGAGATAAGGCTATTTTCATCCTGCCTGGTTTCTTTTTAGCAGATGCAATTGTAATAAGAAAGATTCTGAAAAAAATTGAGCCAAGCGTCATACACCTCCACGGTAGAGGCGCTGGTTTATATGGAAGATTGCTTTTACCAAAAAAATACTGGAGTAGGACTATTTATACATTACATGGATTCAATACAGAACTTCTTCCCAAAATTATAAGAGCAATATACCTAAATTGGGAAAGATCCGCAATTAAGAAAACGAAAATGTATCATTTTGTTTCTGAAAGTGAAAGAGAATTCTTTCTTAGATTTGTTCAAATAGATAAAAACAAAACAAAAATTATCTACAATTGCATTGAAATGGAAGGCAAAATTGAAAATGATTCTCAAAAACTGCACATAGAAGAAAAAGATGTTGTAAAATTATTATTTGTTGGGAGACTTTCCAAGCAAAAAGGATTGGATATACTATTAAAATCACTTAAAAATATTAGTTATAATTTCATACTTGATATTTACGGAGATGGAAAAGAAAGAAATAATTTAAGAAGAATGGTAAGCGTGTTAAATCTAAATGACAAAGTATGCTTTAAAGGATCGAAAAACTTTTCTGAAATAAATGTAAATAATTATGATGCTTTGGTGGTCCCGTCTCGATTTGAGGGTATGCCTTTTGTGGTTTTAGAAGGGATAAAATATGGGCTACCAATAATCGCTACACCTGCGAGAGGGATAATAGACATTATACCGGATAATTCTTATGGATATCTCTCAAGTTCGTTTACTCCGGAAAGCTTTTTGCATTCCTTGTTGAATTTCTTTGATGATCTTCACAAAAATCCTGAGAAAGTAAATAAAAAACGTTTAAGGGCATATAATCATCTGAAAAGGTTGTTCAATTGTTGTGAAACAGTAAAGCTTATTGATGAAATGTATTCCAAGGTAATACTAGGTGACAAAAGATGAATCTTATTTTATTACTTCCGAAAATTCCCATCTCAGGAAATCAAGGAATTCTAATAGGAGAGATTCTTTTGGCTCTATATATATTGACCCTATTGATTAAAAAAAATGAGGTCATCTTTATTTCCTCTGAGATTGTCATCCTCTTTGTTTTCGTAACATACAATATCCTTATAAGTTCTATGGTTTCTGGATTAGCTGAAAGCGTTTTTCCTGTAAGTGCAATGCTATATTATTTGAGAACTATTCTCTATTTTGTATTAATTGTATGTGCTCAAAGATTCACCAAAGATGATATCAATTTCTTCAAATATTATTTTCTCACTCCGTTTTTCATAGGCAGCTTTGCATCTTTATCCATTATGATCACTAGGTACATCATAGATCCACCGTCAATATCAGAAATATTGTGGGGTTATTCCACTGGATTGAGAAATATACCTATTTGCGGTTATGCACTGTCATTGAATTCTTTCTTATTTTTAAAACCGATTGGTGGTGGAAGTGGAAATTTATTGTGCTCATGGAGTATAGCTGTCTTTATACTCACTCATAATCTCACTTTCAATTCTAATATTAAGAACCTTCGTAAAATTTATCTAGGAGTTTTTGTGGTCTCGCTTATAAATATTATCACATCTTTTTCGAGGGGAGGCACTTTAACGTTTTTAATAACATTACTGTATTATGTTTTAAAGGATTTCCTCATCAAAAAAAAAGGAATCAAATTTTCTATAAAAATATCCTTGATATCAATACTCATAGTTGTATTTATCATAATATTAATGCCAGCAACTGTTTTCGATAGATTATTGAATACTTTTGAGGGAAATTCGCTGGATCCATCCTCCTATGGAAGATTGGTGAACTATAAAACTTTATTCCTAAATATTAAGCCATCGAATCTATTTTTTGGAGTAGGTTTTGATGAGAATATTTCATATAGATTAATTAAAATGGGATTTTCTGAATCCCTATATTTGGATATTTTAAGATCTGCTGGAATAACAGGTCTGCTTTTTTTTATGGTGTTTCTCATCTTAATACTTAAAAATTCTTCACATGACAAATTCAAGAAAAGTTTAGCTGAGTTTTTAATTTTACAGAGTATCATAATGTGGTCTGTAACAGGCGGGGATTTTTTCTCGGCACCTGTGCTTTACTTCGTTTTTTTAACACTTGGGCGTAGTTTGAGAATACATAAGATTAAAGTGGGTGATAAAAGTTGATTATCTACATCTCCACAATTGAGGATCTGCGTAAATCCATAGGTGTTTGCAAAAAAATCTATTCACAAATAAAATGCTTCTCACACTACACCTCTGAAAATGTGAGTCTAATAGCAACTAAAGATGGGAAAATAGTTTGTGAAATTTTAACGAAAGATGGAAATATTTTAAAATCAACTACACTTTGGAGTCTCAACAACATCTTTGAAAAAGCTTTCTATTATAAAAAACTCGTTGATATTTTCCCGAAAATTTGCTTTGGAATTGACAGCAAAGCCAATATTGCCTATCTAAGACAAGGTTTATACGATAAATATTCTCTTAAGTTACTCCAAATTCTCAAGCAAAAGAATTTTAAAATCATCTTGGAAATACCTACATCAACTTTTTTGAAAGAATACATCAGCGATTTTCCCAAAGGGTGGTACAAATTCTTCTTTTTTCAGCTATACCACAAAAAAGTTTATCAGCTTACTGATTTAATAGTCTCTATTGGTGAAATGTCACCTGTTTTGAAAGGGTACGAAAATAAAGTCCTAGTGATAAGTAACGGTATAGACCTATCGCAAGTACCAATGTTAGAGCCTCGAACATTAAATAACACGTTAAATCTAATAAGTGTTGCCAACGTTGCCTACTGGCATGGGTATGATCGAGTAATAAAAGGGCTCGGTGAGTATTACAGGAAAAAACCCGAAAGAAAGGTCTACTTCCAAGTCGTAGGAGATGGACGAGAACTTCCAAAATTGAAAAAACTCGCAGAAAGATTAAGAATAGAAGATTATGTTATATTTCATGGAACAAAGAATGGAGAAGAACTTAACGAATTGTTTGAAAAATCCCATATAGGAATTAGTTCACTTGGAAATCATAGGAAGGGAATGTTCAAGACTTCTGAACTGAAAATCAGAGAGTACTGTGCACGTGGGATTCCCTTCATTTGTTCGAGCCGTGATCCGGACTTTCCAGAAGACTTCGAATACATGTTCAAAATACCTGAAAATGAATCCCCTGTCGATATAGAAGCTGTTTTAAAATGGTACAACAAACTCGTGGCTAAACAACCAGATTATCCTCAAAAGATGAGAAAATATGCAGAAGAATATCTCACATGGGAGATAAAACTAAAGCCATTGATAGAAAGGATAGAAAACAGTTCGTGAATGAGAAAAAATCTAAAAATCACAGAATTCTACGTGGATCTTTCATCTGAAAGAGAAAATAATGTTTTTTGTAATTGGTTTTTATACATTTGCCAACAAGGATTATTTCACCCCCATTGACTTTCTTCAGAAGGTTTGAAAAAAGTTCTGCCTGATTTTTGCTGAATTAGTATTTATCAAGGATAAAGCAAGAAGACTCCATCTTCTACAAGATGGAGATGAATTGCTAACAGTATGGTACAATACTTTCAAGGTGAATAAAAGTAACAGAAAACACAGAGGGCTATATGTATGCAAGAACTATGGGCATGTAATGAATGCAGATATCAACGGAGCAATAAACATACTTGCAAAGGTAGCTGGTGAGTCTGTGGCAAAGCAGATAACCAGTAGTGGGTGTGTGAACCACCCTGTGAGAATAAGGGCAGCTAAATTACTGCCAAACTTCTCACAAAGCCTCTACCTTTTAGGTGGATGGTAGTTCACATCGGCCATGGTGATACCAAAAACCAAAGCCCCCTTAAAAGGGGGCTTTATTCATATTCATTCATATTCACATAGATAATGTTCCAGTTCATCTTCCTCCAAAAGATAGAGCTGAATTTTTCTGTCTTTCAAAAATGTGAATGGGCTTTGCTTGCTCAAAGGTGCGTACTCTCCTTTGAGCATGGACTTCAATTTGTATCTAATTACCCTTTGTAGATGAGCTTCAAAAGAACCTTTTTCAGGCTGCCAGATGTCGTATGCATAGATGAATAAATACTGTATCGTCTGGTATAAATCATTCCACGAATCGATCCTGTAACAGTACTTTTCCCAGAACTCTTTGCAGATCTTTTTCAACAAAGGCTGGTATTTTTCAAAATACTCTTCAAAACAGGAGGGATGACCCTCCCTCCTGTTCAAGCTGCCTGCTTTTTCCATAAAGTCTGGTTTAAGAAATCCACCAGGTTGTCTATCATGAAATCAAGTACATAATTCAGGATGATATCTGGTATAGGCAGCCTTATGTTGAAATCGTTCAGAAAATCAAAAACCATTTTCTTGACTTCTTCCTTCTTCTTTGCTCCATCTTTTGGCCTTTCTACAATAAACACTCCCAAAGACACTATCCTTCCTATGATCTGAAAAGTCTCAAACAGATTCATTCAACCACTTCCTTAAAGTAGATTGAAAAATTCATTGGAATTTGTTTCCACTATTGCAGCTCTGTCTTTTACATAGGTATTTGGCAGTGCTCCAAGGCTTATTAACATATCCATTGCTTCTGAAACCTGCTGACTTGTGAGATCTTCTTTTGGTGATTGAATCGTTATCCTTCTTCTTTTACCTTCAACTTGATCTACAAAATCCAAAAACAACCTTTTCATTTTTCACACCTCCTTACATAACCTGTGTGGTGAGTATCAAATACACTTCCTGAACTGTGTAGTTTGTCAGACTGTCAATGATCTGAGCTATCTGCAATGCCTTTGAAGAATCCACTGTTTCTTCCACATCGATGTTGTTTCTTCGCACGATAGGACGACCTGTCTGTGACAGTTCACCTGTGTTGTAAACAATCCTGAGCTGTTTCACCATAACACCTCCTTGTATTTTTTGGGTACACCCGGGTGTTGATCCCAATATATAGTATACGAACGTATATATCACACGAAAAACCATACCTTTGAACTTCAAAGGGAAAAAACCACTTTTTCAAAATAAACACTTTATTCAAGCCGATCTTGGAACTTAGTTGAATCTAATTAGATGCCATGGCATGATTTTTCTTTATCCATCGCTATTCTGGTGATTGTACCAGTTCAGTTAAAATAAAATGTCGTTGAAAGCAACACCAGAAAGATTGTTTTATCTTGCATTCATGATAGAATCGTGATAGATTGCATTTGATCTGTGGAGGGTGAAAATGAAGGTTTTAATCATCACAAACCTTTTTCCGTTGAAAAAAAATCCATTGTCGGGCGTTTTTGTGGTGAGAAGACTTGAACAGTACCAAAAGTTTGGTGTCGAATACCTTGCCTTATCACCGGGATTTTTGGACAATCTTACCGTGAGATTTATAAAAAGGCTTTTGAAAAGAGAGTTTTCAGAACCGCTGAAAAAATTTCAAAATGTTCAGTTCGAGCTTGTTTTGATCCGCCAAGGTCTTATGAGAACGATTTTTGGCAAACTGTTCGATGGTAGAGGTTACACGAAAGAGTATCTTCACTTAATAGAGAACAGCATTGATGTCTTGCAATTTGATTTGATACACGCTCATGGTATGTACCATATTCCAGCAGGGGAAATAGCATGTCTTTTAGCAGAAAAGTACCACAAACCTTTTGTAGTAACTTTGCATGGCAGTGACGTGAATGTGGTTATGCCAAAAAGAAAGAAAAGATACATCCAGACTCTTGAAAAAGCTTCAAAATGCATTTTTGTGAGCAAAGCCCTTCTTGAAAAAGCAAAGTCTTTTGGATATTCTGGAAAAAACGCGGTTGTGATACCCAACGGGTACGACCCAGACATATTCAAGCCGATGGATAAGGAAGAAGCAAGAAAAAAACTTGGAATATACAAAGAAGGATACAAATACGTTGGCTTTGTTGGAAACTTGATACCAATAAAAAGATCAGACAAACTTTCAGAGATATTCAACTTTATTCATACAGAACTTTCAAAAACATTCTTCATAGTTGTAGGAGATGGACACTTGAGGAAAAAGATAGAAGAAGAAACAAAAGGGCTCGACATAATATTCACAGGAAGGGTGCCGCAGGAAAAGGTGGCTGAGTACATGAACGCAATGGATGTGATGATACTTCCAAGCAGGAAAGAAGGATTTGGAGCTGTTGTAATAGAAGCTCAAGCCTGTGGTACGTGTGTGATTGGAAGCAGTAACGGTGGAATTCCAGAGGCAATTGGTTTTGATGAGTACGTGGTGGAAGAAGGGGAAAACTTTGAAGAAAGGTTTGCAAAAAGAGTGATCGATGTTTTGAAGAATGGCTATGATAGAAACAGATTGATAGAAAGAGCAAAGAATTTCACATGGGAAGAGGTTGTGAAAAGGGAAATAGAAATTTACGGTCAGGTGGGTTGAAATGTGAAACAATACATAAAAGGTTTTCTCTCATTTTCCGCTGGTACATGGATCCGTGCGGTTGTTAGCTTCTTCTCCACGCCTGTAATAAGCTACTTGATCGTTCCAGAAGAATTCGGTAGAGCGGCGATTTTCACTCTTTTTTATAACATCGCTCTGCTTGTCTCTCTAATGGGACTCGATCAAAGTTACGTGAGGTATTATTACCAGGAAGAGAAAAAAAGTGAATTGTTCTGGAGTTGTATGTTTTTACCTTTTGTCCTTGGTGTTTCTGTGTCTTTCATCTTTATTTTCTTTGAATCACCTTTTAATATAGTTCTGTATGGCAAAAACTATCAAGGCATAGGATTTCTTTTTTCCATCTCCTTGATGACAGGTATTCTTCAGCGATTCAATCAGCTCTCTATAAGGATGCAAAAAAGAGGACTTCTTTACTCCCTTCTTGATATTGCAAATTCTCTTGGAAACGTGGGAGGTTCCATTGTCTTTGCTGTGGTAGTATCAAGGAATTTTTATGCTATCGTTTTTGGGCAGGTTACTGGAAACATACTGGCTTTGAGTTTAGGTTTCATTATAGACAGAGAATCGCGAAAACTTTCAAAAGTGAATTTCAAAAACATAGGAGAGCTTCTAAAATATGGTTTTCCTCTTCTTCCAACTTCTCTACTTTTCTGGCTTTTTTCTTCAATAGACAGGATCTCTTTAAGGCAATATTCGAACTTCACAGAAATAGGACTTTACAGTGCGGCTTTTAAGATAGTGTCTGTGATGCAACTTTTTCAGACAGGATTCACTACTTTTTGGGTACCACTCGCTTACGAAAAATTTGAGTCTCAGACGAATTCTAAGGAATTCTTCAAAAAAGCCAATCGAGCAGTAAGTTTTGCTATCTTTGTATTTGGTTTCTTGGTTCTTGCTTTCAAAGATGTGATTTTTCTGCTTTTTGAAAAAAGTTACAGAGACGCTTCTTTCATAGCACCTTTCTTAATTCTTCAACCAGTCATGTACGTTATATCAGAAACTACAGTTCTTGGCATCAACTTCACCAAAAAGACGTACTGGCATATTGTTGTAACCGGCATATCTGCATTTGCCAACTTTGCTGGAAACCAGCTTCTTGTTCCATACTTTGGTGCAAAAGGTGCCGCTGTATCTACAGGACTTTCCTACATTGTGTTTTTCACATTAAGAACATCCATAGCCGAAAAACTCTATCCGGTTGGTTTTGATCTGAAAAAGATCTACATTGGAACTTTGGTGATTTCCACAGTGGCCTTTTTTGGAACTTTTTTGAAAAACATCCCGGTCTTTCTTTCTGTGTGCACCACAGGGATTTTTCTTGTTTTACTCCTCTATAGATCTGAAATAACCCTGTTGAAAAATCAGCTCAAAAGCTTCAAGTGATGAAAGATTCATTTTGAAAACAGTTACCAGGTTATCAAATTTGTCTATTTGCAATCTCTTGAGGGTATCATACACATCTTAAGGCATACTGGAAAAATCGTGGTGTCATCATCGACAGGTTTTGATACCACTAATAGCAGAGATATAATAAATAAGGCTCTGGTGAAAAATTCAATTGGGAGCGTTAGATATGAAGATCCTGGTTATTGGATATATGCATTCAAAACACGATAAAAGAGTTTTCAGAACAGTTCAGGCTTTTTCAAAATGCCATGATGTGCTTTACCAATATCTGGCAAACGAAAAGGAAGATAATTACAAAGATGGTAATATATCATACATTCCCGTTCAGTATGGAAAGATATCCGAAAAAAAGAGCATGTGGGAGTATTTGAAAGAAGCGCTTAGAAGGGTGAATTTTGACAGAAAAATATTACATTTAATTGAGTCTGTCGATTGCGATGTCGTGTATTTCCATCATTTTTTGCCAACTATGCCTGTGAAGGCTTTCAGGTTGGCAAAAAAGCTTCAAAGAACTGTGATATACGATGTTCATGAGTATCATCCTCAGAATTTTCTAAGTTTTTTACCCGGCACGCTGAAAAAACTCAAAGAATACGCTGCGTAGAAGATTTTCAAAAAGCAGATTGAGCTGTCAGATAAGGTGATTTTTGTATCTGAGGAAACAAAAGACGATGTTTTCAGCAAGCTTGGAATTTCAAGACCATCGCTGGTTGTTCCCAACTATGCGAGTTTAAGTGTTTCTTCAAGAGTGAAAAATAAAGAGATAGTACTTGTTGGAAAAACTGTAAGAGGTATATCAAAAGAAAAAGAAATCCTGAGCAAGCTTGCGAACAATGGAATAAAGTTCAGAATAATAGGTATGGATTGTGAAGTGTTCAAAGACATTCCGCATGAATACACAAGTTTTCTGCCGTATGAAAAGATGATGGAAGAACTTTCGAAAGCTTCATTCAGCTTGATATCTTTCAGCACTGTGAATGATGAATCATACAAGAACGATATTTTTTCACTGCCACATAAATACTATGATTCGATCGCTGCTGGAACACCGGTGATAGTGAAGAATACATTTGTTTCAATGGTGAAAGAAGTTCAAAAGTACGGCATTGGAGTGGTGATTGAACCAGACGACGTAGATGGCTCTGTGAAAAAGATACTGGAAGCATTTGAGAACTACGAATATTACCGGCACAATATTGAAAAGTACAAAGAAGATTTCGTCTGGGACAGGAAGAAAGAAGATGTCTTTCTGAATTTCGTTCTTGGAAAGTAGAAAATCTATAAATGATATCTGCATTCTATTTCAGCAGCCACAAAAAAGTCAATTACCTGCCACCATGTCAAAAGTTACAGTAATATTGTCAAAAAGGCAAATTTGACCCTCTGACATATTAGTCGCGGGCTGATCGGTGCGGTTCGCGGCGGGATGGCGACAAATCAATCATTCTACCTCGAAGGTTTTCTACTCTGTATCTTTTCTATAACCTCGACGATCTTTTCGGAGGCGTTTCCGTCTCCGTACACGCCGCAGGGTATTTCAAAGGAGCTTTCTTCCATCACGATTTTGTAAAGGTTGTTTTCATCTGCAAGTCTGTTCCATCCAGCTTCAACGAGTTCTCTCCAACCTGTGTCCGGCATTAAAACGACTGCCCTTTTTCCGGCAAAGTACGCTTCTTTTTGAAGTCCGCCGCTGTCTGTTATGACCTTGTGGCAATTTTTAACAAGACCCATTAAATTCAAATAATCTACTGGCTCGGTTATCACGGCATTTTCTAAATATTCCCACAGTTTGAATTCTTCTATTCTTTTTTTCGTTCTTGGATGTACTGGAAACACTATTTTTATCTGTTCAGATATTTTTTTGAGCTGTTGAAGGATTTTTTCCAGCTTTTCTTTGATGTCAACATTGAAATCCCTGTGCAGAGTGACAAGGATATATTCGCCTTCTTTGAGTTTGAGAGTTTTGTATACATCATATCTGAAAATTTCTTCCATCTGAAGATATAGATCGTACATCACATCACCGACAAAGAAAACACCTTCTGTGATGCCCTCTTTTTGTAAATTTTTTACCGCAAGCTGACTAGGGCAAAAGAGAAGTGGCTGGCTGAGCCAACGTTGAGGTTATAATCTGGTTTTCTTATACCAAGCACTTCGAAAAACACGTCTGACATGTTATAATCATAATGCTGTCCTGAATGGACTAGTATTTCTTCTATGTTATCTTCTTTCAATCTTCTGTGGATTATTGCTTCTTTTATGATCTGCGGTCTTGCACCGACTAATGAAAGTACTCTCAATCCAATCAAGCCTCCTTTTTGTCGTTCTCAACAACTATATTAGCAAATCAATCAAAAACTGATGTGTTGAAAAATCAATGCTCTGTGGTCAAAACAAAAGATCAAAGGGTAGAAAACAGCTCGTGAATCTGCTAAGGTGAAGATAAACATTAATGAGTGTGTGAACCATTCTTTGAAAATAAGGGTAGCATAAGCTACCCGATTTTTCAGCAAATTTGTACCTTTTTAATAGATAATAGTTCACTATTTTGTGTTGTGTTCTATAGATCAAGTTTTTTCAAGCAGTTTTCTTGTGTATTCTATGATGATGTTTATTTTTGATGGGTTTTTACCGCCAGCCTGGGCAAAGTCTGGTCTTCCTCCTCCTCCACCTTCCAGAATCTGAGCGGCGTATTTTGCTATATCCGCTGCTTTGATCTTTTTTGCAATGTCCTGGGTGACGCGCACTATCAAATTGACTTTGTCTTTGTTCACAGAGAACAAAAGTGCTACAAGAGATTTTTCACCAGACACGGCTATGTCTGAAAGATTTCGCAATTCATCAGACCCAACGTCATTAAAGACCGTGTGCAGTAACCTGATATCTTTTATCGTTTCGCTGGGGGCCTGCCTGAGTTGAGAGACGAGTAACTTTGATCTGATCTGTTCCAGTTCTTTTTGCAAATTGTGATTTTTCTCAATAAGAATCTCAATTCTTGAGAGAATTTCATCCTGAGAGGTATCGAGTTTTTCACACAGATTTTTTATCAACTGATCTTTTGCTCTCAGATAATGCAGTGCGTTAAATCCAGTTACAGCTTCTATACGTCTTGTGCCGGCAGAGATCGCGGATTCAGAGATTATTTTGAACAGACCTATGTTTCCGGTATTTTTAACGTGGGTTCCACCACACAATTCTTCACTGAAGCCCGGAACTTTTACGACCCTGACCACATCACCGTATTTCTCGTTGAACAGTGCTATTGCACCTTCAGCCACAGCTTCTTTATAGGATTTTTCCTGTATGACAACGGGAATTGCTTGAAAAATCACGTTGTTGACGAGGTCTTCTATCTTCTCAATTTCATCGTATGTGAGCGGTTGATAATGGGTGAAATCAAATCTGAGCCTGTCTGGGGCTACAAGTGAACCTGATTGTTTTACGTGGTCTCCAAGCACCTTTCTCAAAGCCGAGTGTAATAGATGGGTCGCAGTGTGGTTTCTCGCCGTGGCTTGCCTTTTTTCTCTATCCACTTCAAGTTTAACCTTCACACCCTGATCGAGCTCTCCGCTTTCCGGTCTGATCACATGAGCGATGATCCCTTCGACCGGTATATAAACACCCTCCACAACAGCAGAACCGTTTTCCCAGATAACCCTGCCCGTATCGGCTACCTGTCCGCCTCTTTCAGCGTAAAAGCAGGTTTTGTCAAAAACAACTTCTAATCTGCCGTTTTGTTTTTTTGTATAGACGACGGTGGCTTTGCATTCTAAAGTTTCATATCCAACGAAAGTTGTCTTGATAGTCTTTGACAGTTTTTCATAATCTTCTGAAGATCTGGCAAATTCCACTTCGATTCTCGCACTTCTTGCTTTTTCTCTTTGTAGTTCCATGAGCCTTTCAAATTCTTTCAGATCAACTTCAAGACCGTGTTCTTTTGCAACATCGACTACTATATCTGGTGGAAAACCGTATGTATCGTACAGCTTGAAAACATCTTCTCCCTTAATCGTTCTGTGAGATTTTGCGATGATATCACTGAGCATTTCATTACCCTGAACTATGGTTTTGAAAAATCTTTCTTCTTCAGCCTGTGTGACTTCTAAAATCAACTTTTTTCTTTCGACAATCTCTGGATAAACCTTTCCCATTCTCTCTATGACAGCTTCGTTGATCAAATGAAGGAATGGTTTTTTGGCACCGAGTAATACACCGTGCCTGACAGCCCTTCGAAGTATTCTTCTGAGCACATAACCACGTTCTTCGTTGGATGGAAAAACACCGTCGGCTATCAGGAAAGTGACGGCTCTTGAATGATCAGCAATAACCCTGATAGAGATATCTTTTGAGTTGCTTTCCCTGTATTTCACGTTCAGAACTTCTTCTATGCGTTTTATTATGGGTGTGAACAGATCTGTTTCAAAATTTCCACTCACTTTTTGAACCACAGAAGCGATTCTTTCCAAGCCAGCACCGGTGTCTATGTTCTTTTTTGGAAGGGGGTTGAGATTTCCATTTTCATCCTGGTTGAATTCTGTGAAAACCAGATTCCATATCTCTAAAAAACGCCTGTCAGAGTTGGCTGGTGTACATTCCTGGTCCTGCGGACAGTCGTCCATAACTCCCGTGTCGTAGTGGATCTCTGAACACGGTCCACACGGACCTGTTGGACCTGCAGGCCCCCAAAAGTTTGTATCTTTTCCCATGCGCACTATTTTCTTTTCCGGAACTCCAACCAGATCTTTCCATATTTTAAAAGCTTCCTCATCGTCTTTGTATATAGTCACCCACAGCTTTTCCTCGGGAAGTTTGAGTACCTTTGTAACAAACTCCCATGCCCAGGTGATCGCTTCTTTTTTGAAATAATCCCCAAAAGAGAAATTCCCGAGCATCTCGAAAAAGGTCTGATGTCTTGGTGTTCTTCCAACGTTGTCTATATCATTTGTTCTCAGACACTTCTGGCATGTGGCAACTCGTGTGTAAACTGGTTCGACCTTTCCCCAGAAGATGGGTTTGAAAGGCACCATACCGGCAACGGTGAACAAAAGCTGCGGGTCATTGGGTATTAATGAAGCGCTGGGCAAAACTTTGTGTCCCTTGGACTGGAAAAATTTCAGAAATTCCTGTCTGAGTTCATCGCCAGTCATCCTTCAACCTCCTTAAAGAATACCTGCTGAAAGAAGAAAATAAGTCACTGGAGTTACAAACAAAAGCCCGTCTATTCTATCCAGCATACCACCATGTCCCGGGAGAACATTCCCAGAATCTTTCAAGCTAAAATGCCTTTTCAGCGCAGATTCGAACAGATCTCCAAATGTGTCAAAGACAGCTATGATTAGAGAAAAAATAACAAGAGATCTGAAAGACATCACAGATGCTCCAAAAAGCCGTTCGAAAATTATTTTGTAGACAAAACAAAAAACCATGGATGCTGCAAAACCACCAGCAACGCCTTCAAGACTTTTTGAAGGACTTATACGTTTTGCAATCTTTGTTTTTCCATATTTTATGCCAACAAAATAAGCTCCTGTGTCGTACAGCCACACCGCTGTGAGATTTAACAGGGCATTGGCAGCTCCATATTCAAGGTAGATTGGAAAGAAAAAGGAAAGGCAACCAGCGATGTACAAAAGTGATAAAGCAGAGGCAAGTACGGTGTTGAACACAGTGGAAGTTTCTTTGAGCGTTATGATAAAAACAACTGCGTTGATAACAAAAGCGAGACTGAGTAAAAGAATCCCGTTGCTGGCTTTCATTATTCCGTAAATTATCGTAAATCCAACGCTCAGCGCCACACCAAAATACAAAAAGATCCTCTGCTGGTAATTTTTCACAGTCATGTTCAAAAGTTCATACGATGCGAGTAAAACAACCGCGGCAACCAGTCCAATCAGACTTTTGTAGTTTATGAAACACAGAACGACAAAAGGTGCAACTATCAGAGCGGTTATAACTCTTGTTTTAGTTTCTGACATCACAATCCCCCAAATCTTCGATGACGATTTTCAAAATTTCTGACGGCTTTCAAAAGATCTTCCTTTGAAAAATCTGGCCAGAGAACGTCTGTGAAATACAGCTCACTGTAAGCGATCTGCCACAGCAAAAAGTTACTTATTCTCACCTCTCCAGATGTCCTTATGACAAGGTCTGGATCAGGGACATCAGGAAGATAAAGATAACTTCTTAGTACATTTTCATCGAACTGTTTTACACCGTTTTGAACGGCTCTGTTAACGGCATCGATTATCTCACGACGCCCGCCGTAATTCAACGCCAGTATTGCCTGAATTTTTTGGTTGTCTTTCGTTTTATTTTCAAAATCCCTGCAGACATTCACTATCTGCTCGGGTAGCTGCTCAACAAGTCCGCAGAATCTGATTCTCACTCCCTGCTCCATCATTCTGGTAAATTTCTTGTTGAGCATCTCAACAAGCAGAGAGAACAAATAATTCACTTCTTCCTGCGGTCTTTTCCAGTTTTCTGTTGAAAAAGTATAGAGTGTGACATACTTTATACCGAGTTCGGCACACCATTCTATAATCTTTTCAGCCTTCTGGGCACCTTTTCTATGCCCCTGGACTCTGGGAAGGCCTCTTTTCTGAGCCCACCTTCCATTACCATCCATTATGACCGCAAGGTGTGTCAGGTTCAAACTTCCATTATCTCCTTTTCTTTCTTTTCAAAGAGTTTATCCATCTCCTGTATCTTTTTGTCTGTCAGATCCTGAATCTCTTTTTCAAGTCTCTTTTCATCGTCTTCGGAAATCTTACCATCTTTTTGCATATCTTTGAGATCTTTGAGAACATCCCTTCTGACATTTCTTATTGCTACCTTACCCTGTTCAATGATTTCCTTTGCTTTTTTAACCCACTTCTGTTTTTGCTCGGTGGTCGGAGTTGGGAAAATAAGTCTAATGATATTACCATCGTTCTGTGGAGTCAAGCCTATATCAGAAGTGAAGATTGCCTTTTCAATGGCAGGAAGAACTGATTTGTCCCATGGTTTTATTATCAAAGATCTGTCTTCGGAAATACTCACAGTTGCAAGTTGATTGATCGGTGTTGGGGCACCGTAGTAGTCAACTTTTATTTCCTCAAGAATGGCAGGCGAAGGTCTACCCGTTCTCATCCTTCTGAGTTCTTCACTTATTTTCTCAATAGCCTTGTTCATTCTATCTTCTGCATTTTTCACAAGAGGATGCTTCATCTGGCTCCCTCCCCAGCGAGTTTTTTCATACGTTGTTGATTATATCATGTTTAGTACAGGCGGTATAAGACATGAAAATCTTCTCAAAATTAACCAGCTCCTTTTCTATGCTCTCTATCTCAATCTGGTTCAGCTTGAAATCTTCAATGATTTTGTACAGTTCCTTTGCCGAGGAAAGATTCAGATGAATTTCGATAACATTGCCATCTTTGCTCCATTCTGATAAACCCATTTTTGTGAGCTTTTCCTCGCTCGCTCCATTTGAAAGAATTCTTATCTTATAACCGCGCGCCGTGAAGAGGTCCATCAATTTTCTTTTTTCCTCACAGACGACGATCTTGCCGTTGTTCATTATCGCAACTCTATCGGCTACTGCTTCAACCAGATTCATGTCGTGTGTTGAAAGAAGGATGGTCTTACCCTGATTCTTTAAATCTTTCAAGATCGTGCGAAATTCCACGGCTGAGTTCACATCCAAACCCAGCGTCGGTTCATCCAAAAGAAGTATGTCTGTACCTGCTGCAAGACAGACTGCTATTGCCGCTTTTTGCTGCATACCTCGCGATAATTTGTGCACGATCTCATCTTTCTTTTCACGCAAACCGAGTCTTTCGAGTATTTCGATCGCCTCACTTTTTCTCAATTTCTTTCCTCTGATGCCGGAAAAGTACATCATGTTCTCAACCGGTGTCATTCTCCAGTAGAGATTTCTGTTTCCTTCAAGTACGACGCTGATGTTTTCAAGAGCTTTAGAGCGGTTTTTGAAAACACTGATACCTTTGATCTTTATTTCACCTGAATCGGGGATTATCAATCCACAGATCGATTTTATAATGGTCGTTTTTCCAGCACCGTTTGGACCAAGAAGGGAAAAGATTTCACCAGCTTTGAGCTCGAAAGATACATCATCCACGGCTTTGAATTTTTCTTTTGAACCTCTTTTTGGATAGGTTTTAACCAGGTTTTTGACCGTAATCATCCTATCACCTCAATACTGGCCAAGTGTACCGGCTATCATTGCCCGTTTTTCAAAACCGCGAAAGACCAGTACACCTGCCATCAGATAAATGAAGGCCACCAGCCACAAAACCACATGATCAGAAAGTTGAAACTGGTAAAACCTTATACCCTCTACTGCGAGTTTTTTCATCAAATAGGCTGCCTGTGACATGGGAAGGAACCTGTACCAGAGTTTGGAAAGATCGAACATGGTGAAAGCAAGAGAGCCAAAGGTGACTATTTGAATGAAAGAAGAGATCCTTTTAAAAACAAGCGCAATGCCACCGAGCATCATTCCGATACCAAGAGCACAAACTGTACCGGTGATGAGAAGGTACAGAAGGGTTAAAAAGTCAAAATTCAATCTCCTGCCGGTTGTGTACGCAACAAGGTACATCAAAGGCACGGCAAACAAAACATTGAAAACAAAATCACTTATCATTCGAAAGAGCATCTGGTATTCAAAAGAAATCGGAGAGACAAAGACCTGTTCCAAGGTACCTCTTTGAGCCTCATCGATGATACCCCACGCAACACCCTGAAAAGAAAAGATGAACATCAACCACATGAAATAGCCAACTGTGATCCCTTCGATGGTATTACCGAAATCCACGGTGGAACCACCAATCGCTTTCGCTCCAAAAAAGATCAGGTAAAAAAAGATCAGCACAGTTGCCAGTCCGGAGATGGTGTTGAAGTAGTACCTTTTAAATTCTATCCACGATTTTTTAAAATTTGCAATAAAAGCATTAAACATATTGACACCTCCCACATGTTTTGAAAATATTTTAGAGCTAACTTTAGAAATTGTCAAGTATAAATTACAAAAATTGAGGAAGGTGTCAAAACACGTTACACCGGTCTGGGATCTACGAAAATCGTTTCGTAGTTTGTGTACAGTACAAAGCCGGGAGGGGAACCTTTTGGTTTGTGAACGTTTTTGATAAGTGTGTAATCAACAGGCACTTTTGAGGAGAAACGGGCTTTAGAATGATAAGCAGCCAGGGCTGCGGCATACTTGAGAACATCTTCTGAAACAGGCTTACCCTGGGTTTTTATCACAACATGCGCTCCTGGTATCTGGTGTGCGTGCAACCACAGGTCTTTATCATTTGCCTGCCTTACGAGTCTTTCGTTCTGCCTGTTGTTTTTCCCGATCATTATAACAAAACCCTGATATTCCACCTTTTTGAAATCACTTTCTTTTGGAATCTGCTGTTTTTGCTTTCTTATCATGCCCTGCTGAGCCATTTCCTGTCTGATCTCATCGAGTGTCTCAAGATCATCCGCAGATTCTATTGTGTGCAACAGTTGCTCAAGGTACATTAAAAACTCTCTTGACCGCTCAATTCTTGTTTGCAAAACCCGACCTTTTTCTTTCAATTTTTTGTAAAGATCAAAATAGTGCTGGGAACTCTGCCTGATATTTTTTCCACTTATCAGGGGCACGGAAAAAACCTTTCCTGTACTGTAGTCGAATACGTTTACCACATCGCCTGTCTGGTTCTGATCTGGTGCGTATTTGAGCAGCTCACCGTACTGTAAAAACATATCTGCCTTTTCACACTCTTTCAGTTCGCTTTCTATCGCATCAAGTGTTTTATTCTCTTTTCTCATATATTCTTGAACGATCTTTGCAAGTTCTGTCTTGGTTTGTTTCAAAATCTGGCGCTCAAACAGCTTACTGTAAGCATACTCAACGGCTTTTGAAGCTGATTCAAAAACAACAGCGCTCTGCGAAAAATGCATCAGAGGTATTGCACTCAGTTTATCATCATAAACATAGGTGCGGTTCTTTTGAAAATCGTTGATGATTGAAAAGAAAGCGTGTTTGAGTGAATTTCTTTCAGAAGAGTTCAGATCGCAAACAACTTTATCGTCCAGTTTTGCTCTGAAAAGCAGTTCATTTACCAACAATTTTGAGAAGCCTGCAATTGTTTTTGACACAAATTGGGATATAAGTTGTTTTTCATTGCACGAGTTGAAAAACTCATAAGAGATCTCAAATGGGTCGAGTTTTTGAGCTAAAAGTTCATAAATATGACCTTTTTCAATGGTACGCAAGGCAGTTGAAGAGTATTTAAATGCATCAACCACAGTCTGGTTCTCAACCAGGATCATATTACAGTGTGTGCCGAGAAACTCAACGTACAGTCTGTACAGATGCCTGTCACCGGTTTCATCGATTTTGTCAAATTCAAAAAATACTATTCTGTCAAATCCAACCTGCTCAATTCTTTTGAGCCTGGCATTTCTCAATCTTGCGCGCATCAGCATGACAAAAGTGGATGGATGATGATCTGAAAAGTCCTCTTTTTCGGCTGTGCAGATGTGTGCAAGAGCCGGGTCCAGGCATATTCTCACGACGTGGTTTTGAAAATACAGATAAACCGTCGATCTGCCAAACTGGTATATCTGTCTCAAACTGCTGTCTTTCAGAATCTGTAATTCCTGAACGATCCTTTTTAGAACAAAGCTATCTACCAGCATCACACCAGCCCAATTAGAGATTTCACATGTGCTATTTCCTTGGCGTAAAGATCATCCTGATCCGGGGTCTCTAAAACCCACGGTATGTTCTGTATCTGAGAAAAACTCAGAAAATTGCTAAAGCCCTCGTCTTTGATGAAACCTTTACCGATATTTTCATGCCTGTCAAGTGGTTTACCAAGGGGTGATTTTGAATCATTCAGGTGAATCATTTTTATTCTGAAAATTCCAAAAAGGTCTTCAACTTCATCGAGCAGTTTCTGCACTCCTTCTTTGGTGGTTATATCATAACCGGCATCAAAACCGTGGCATGTGTCATAAGTGACACCTATTCGTTCTGGCTGGGAAACCAGTTCTATTATCTTTGCAAGTTGCTGCATCTTATAACCTATGTTTCCTCCCTTGGGTGAGACATTTTCAAGTAAAAGCGTGACATCTGAAACTGCCTTGAGAAATTCATCGATTGCCCTCACGATTCTGTCTATTCCTTCTTTTTCACCTGCGCCGAGGTGGCTACCCGGATGAATATTCAAATAAGGTATGCCAAGCAACTGGCATATTTTCCCTTCGACGATCAAAAGCTCCACCGATTTTTTCCAGACATCATCCTTGGGGCTTGCGGGATTGATCAGATACCCGCAGTGACAGAAAGCCGCTTCAAGCGGAATCTGATATTTTTTCATCTGAATCTGGAATTCTTCAGCAACTTTTTTCGATGGTAGTGACGCCTTCCATGTCCTTGGACTGTGAGGAAAGATCTGAAAAGTGTTTCCACCAGAATCAACAGTCATCTGTGGGACTTTTTCAAAACCGTATGAAATTGGCATATGCGCACCTATTCTTATCATCTATATCACCAGAAAGATGATAACATATCAGGGGGGAACTGTGATTGCTGTACATTGGTACCAGCGGTTATTACTTTTCTGACTGGATCGGCACTGTATATCCGCAGGGTTTGTCAAAAAGCCAGCTTTTAAAATACTACGCGTCTGTCTGGCAGTTCAATGCGGTCGAGCTGAATTTCACGTATTATACTGTTCCAAATTACAGAACAATAGTGTCGATGCTCAGAAAAACACCGCAGACATTTGTTTTCTGTGTGAAGATACCCGGTTCTGTAACCCATGAAGGATGGAAGAACAACACCATTTTTGAAGAAGATATACAAAAAACACTTTCTGCATTAGAACCGATGATTTCAGAAGGCAGACTCAAAATGCTGCTTGCGCAATTTCCATATACCTTTCAATACTCAAAAGAGAAATTGCAGTACATACAGGAACTGAGAAACAGGATCGATCAGCCAGTGGCAATTGAGTTCAGACACCGCTCCTGGGACAGAGAAGAGGTTTATGACTTTTTGAAAGTTCACGACCTGTCGCTTGTAATAACAGATGAACCTCAGATAAAAGAGCTCTTTCCATACAAACCTATTATGACATCGCAGATTTCCTATTTCAGATTGCACGGTAGAAGTGAAAAATGGTTTTCCTCTGGAGCCGAAAGGTATAACTACGAATATTCCCATGAACAGCTCAAGCAATTTGCAATAGATATCGCTCAATTGATGCAAAAATCAAAGGATTTATTCGTTTTTTTCAACAATTGTTACCAGGGTAAAGCCGTGCAAAATGCCCTGACTCTGCGATCTATCCTTGAAAGCACTTTTTTGAGAACCTGATTTTGCAGATAAAAACATCATCGGCGTGTGTAAAAATACAATACACTCGATTTTTGTTTGAGCTTATTTTTCACATGAATACAAAGAAAGAAAGAAAAATATCAATTTGACATAACTAACTTTGATCTGTATAATTTTTGCAGATTATTTTTCAAAGGAGGTAATCGGATGGACAGAAATGCAGTTTCACAAAAAGTTATCAAAATCGTATCTGAAAAACTTGGAATCGACGAAAAGCAGGTAACCGAATCAAGTAAACTCGTCGATGATCTGAACGCTGATTCGCTGGATCTTGTGGATCTTGTCATGGCTGTGGAAGAAGAGTTTGGTGTAAAGATCGACGATTCCAACCTTGAAAAAATTTCAACGGTAAAGGATGTTGTCGATTACATCATTTCAAATTCATAACCTCGGGGCTTGACGCCCCTTGAGGTTACAAACTTAGTATGTAAAGCTCTCCAGAATCAGAACAGAGAATGCAGACTTCATCCTGCGATATCTGTACCATGTCTATGGCATAGGTTCCTATTTCAATTGTTTGAACAGAACCATCGCTCAAATCATAAACATACACCTGACCGGGCAAATGGTTCAAAAAGATCAGTTTATTTTGAATCTTGAAAACTCTGTGGGCAACATTGGGTAGGGATATTTTTTTCAGAATCTTTCCATCGTAAGATACCATTGTTGCAACAGGATCAATCAGGCTAACAACCACGATGTACTCGTCTGTCAAAAGCATGCTTCTTGCAAAATCTGAAAGATTGACACGCCAGAGCTCTTTGTCATCTTTCAGACACACCACAACCCCATCGGTGTATCCAAGGATGTATGCATAACTGCCTTTTTCAAAATAACACACGGGGTTTCTCAGATTGTCGATTTTAACAGTTTTACTTTTCTTGTCCGGCGTGGTTATCTGGTAGGTTCTTTCGCTGTCAAAATAGTAAAGATAAACGATTTTGCCGTCAAAGACTTCAAAATAAAGCGAAGCCGAATTGAAGGTGTACCTTTCTTCTACTTGTAAAGAAGTACTGTTTATTTCATAAATAGAACTGTCACCAGAGCAGGCAACGTAGATCCTGTTTTTGCTGGATTTAATGGTTGTTGGATACCTGCCAACATCTATCTTTTTTAAAAGCCTGCCAAAGAGCGTGTAAACCATCACCGAGGATTTGTAATAATCTGTGACAAAGATCATACCATCTTTGTGGATCGCATTCACAGGGTAAGATAATCCCATATTTATTTCTGCAATAAACTTACCCTGATTGGTGAGGACCAGAACCGATGCAGGCTGAGATCTCACAAGACATATAATTCCATCGCTGAAGGAGATTCTCGAGTACCCTGAACCCACGTAAATACTTTGGGTTTCAAAGGCATAAACAAAACAAAAGATCTGTAAAAGTATCATCGAACTTGTGATCAGTTTTTTCACATCAACTGTGCCCCCAGAAGAGTAAACAGTGCAAGCACAAGATTGGTCAGAGAAAAGATCTGTACGATTCTTTCCTCTTTCCATCCAAGTAGCTCAAAATGATGGTGAATGGGAGACATTTTGAAAATTCTCTTTTTGAACAGTTTAAAACTGCTCACCTGTAACATAACACTCAAAGCTTCAAAAACAATAACAGGTGCAAAACACACCAGGAAAAGTTCGGTTGAAGTCTCCACAGCTACAGTACCAAGTAAACCACCAAGCGCAAGAGAACCCGTATCGCCCATAAAAACCTTTGCGGGTTTTATGTTGTAGAAAAGAAAAGCCATAACCGCAAAAGAGATGTACAGTATCGAATTCGATTTTCCATTCAAAAAGAGCCAGTATGGCAACGCGGCTGTGAGAAAAACACTGCCAAGAAGACCATCCAAGCCATCTGTCAGGTTTGCAGCATTGCTGAAGCCGACCATGACAATCACAGCAAAAACAGGATAAAGATAACCCAGATCTATTGATTTATGCGAAAACGGTATCAGAACACTTGTTTGATGAGGACCCATGAGAATATAAAGTAAAATCGAGCAGATCAGTTGAAGTGAAAATTTCTGCCATGCGCGTATCCCAAGTGATTTCCTCCATTTTATACCCGCATAATCGTCCAGAAAGCCGATCAAGCCAAAAAGGATGATGCTGAGCATTTGTACTATTTCATTTGACATAAATGCCAAAATGGCAGTCACCGAGACAAAAAGGATGCCACCCATTGTTGGTGTACCGGCTTTATAACCATGAAGATCCGGTCCATCCTCACGAATGAACTTACCAATTCTTTTTACTCTGAGAAATTTGATGAACAGAGGATAGAGTAAAAGACAGATCAGAAAGCTCAAAGATGTATAAATCAAAGTCATCCGTCTCCCTCCAGGTACTTTGCAAGGACATTTTCCATTTGAACTGCTCTTGAGGCTTTAAACAAAACGGCATCCTGTGGCTTGAGGATTTTTCTCAAAAGAGAAACGATTTTATCGATATCATCTGTTCTGAGTATCTCCTTTGAACACTTCATGGCGTCGATTTCGTGGTCAGAATTGTAGACAATCACACCGTCGATGGATTCCAGCATCTCACCAAGTGTCTGGTGGGTTTGGACTGAATATACACCCTGTTCTTTGATAGAGCCAACCACTGCAAATGACCGCTTACCCAGTTTTTTGAGTGCCTGGACCGCTACATTGAAAGACTCAAGGCTTGCATTGTAGCAATCATCGATCACAAAAACATCGTTGTGTTTGAAAACTCTGAATCTGGAATGTACAGCAGAGAAATTCTCTATTAAATCTTTTTTGTATCTGACCTTGATCAGATCGAGGACTGCCAGAACTGCCGCGATGTTGGTCAACTGTCCTGTGTTCCAGATGGATTTAAAGTGGAATCGTACAGTCTCACCCTTTATTTTGTAGGTTGCAATTGTGGAAAGATCATCGTACGAATAATCCACAAACTGGTAATCTCCCTGCCGATATCCGAAAGTGACAAAAGACCTTTGAGAAATTCTTTGAACAATTCTTTCATCGTTGATGACAACAGCAGTACCATCTGGTTTCATATTCTCGATTATCTGGAGCTTACCTTCTAATATCGCCTGTTCACTTCCTGCGACACCGCGATGAGCCGTTCCAACATTAAGTAATACAGAAATATCTGGCTGGGCTATCTGGCACAATCTTGCAATATCACCGTATCTGTTCATTGCCATCTCAAGAACCAGATATCTCTCTCCTTTATAATGATTGATGATAGACAAAGGTAAGCCAATTTCCGTGTTGAAATTGCCCGGATTTGAGAAACAGCATTCAATCGATTGAGAAATCAGTTCTTTTGTTGTTGTCTTGCCGTTTGAACCGGTTATGCCTATTACAAAGGGGTTGTACCTTTGAACCTTTTCACGTGCTGTGTTTATTAGAAAATCCACGGTGCTGTCAACCTTTATCAGCTTTTCCTGAGGTGCATCAACTGCTTTCTCGACAACGGCATACCTTGCACCGCTGGACAATGCGTCCTTAACGTAAAGATGACCATCGGTTTTTTCACCTTTTATTGCGACGAAAATACAGCCCGGTGTGACTTTTCGAGAGTCTATGACAAAACTGTACTGGTCATACATGTCTTTTATCCTCGCTGTATTCTTTCATGATTATCTTTTTGATCTCCTCGGCATCTTTGAACGGTATCTTTTTTTCATCGCTGAATATCTGGTATTCTTCGTGCCCTCTGCCGGCTACTATAACCATGTCTCCTCTATTTGCCAGCGTTAGTGCCGTTTCTATAGCCTCGCGTCTGTCAGGTATGACCAGATAAGGTGATCCTGCGGGCACGCCTTTTTCTACCTCTGAGAGTATCTCCTGTGCATCCTCTCCTCTTGGATCATCGGTTGTTATTATGCTCACATCGGAATATCTGCAAACAACTTCAGCCATCATCGGTCTTTTACCTTTATCTGCCTGACCGCCAGCTCCAAATACCGTTATTATCCTGCCAGATGCCAGTTTTCTGGCAGTTATAAGGGTTTTTTCGAGCGCATCCGGACTGTGTGCAAAATCAACCACGACGTCAATTCCAAGCAAGGCACCCTCTTTGATGAACTGGAATCTTCCATCTACGCCCTCAAAAGTTTTCACCGCTTCTATCACTGATTTTGCATCGTATCCAAGTTCAACAAGACCAGCTATGACAAGTGCAGCGTTATAGGCATTGTGCAATCCGGGAATATTTATCTGGCATTCAAAGGTCCCATGTTTAGATTCAAGCGAAAACTTCGTCCCGTATCTTTGAACATCTATATCAGATATTCGATAATCGCTTTTTGGTGATATTCCGTACACAACTTTTTTCACTTTTTTATTCAAAAGATGCTCATATTCATCGCTTATCAATGCTATACCTGAATCTTTCAAAAGATCAAAAATGTGAAGTTTGGTTCTGGTGTAATCCTCGAAGGTTTGATGAAAATCAAGGTGATCACGTGTGATATTCGTAAGGGCTGCTATGTCAAATCTTATTCCTTCTACTCTTTTCATGGCAAGTGAATGCGATGATACTTCCATTGCAAAATGTGTGCCATCTCTGTCGACTGTGGTTCTCATTGCCTTGAGAATCTCTATGGCACCGGGTGTGGTATTGTCGTGATGAAAACGGCTCTCACCGAGTATGTCGTAATAGACCGTGCCGAGCATGCTGCCGCGACTGCCGAGCGAATTTAAGACGTGATGAAACAAATGTACCGACGTCGTCTTGCCGTTTGTACCTGTCACACCAATGGTGATCAGATTGTTGAAAGGATATCCATAAAAATGTGAAGCCAGTAAAGCCTCGGCAAGTCTGCTATCACTCACGACAGCATGTGGAAAATCAATCTGGATGGGACGTTCAACTACCAGAAAAGAAACACCTTTTTTAATTATCTCTGGTACGATGTCGTGTGAATCAAACCTGCTGCCTTTGTGACAGATGAAAAGATGACCCTTGGCTGCCTGTGTTGATCTGTTTGTCAGTTCAGTTATCTGTAAATCACTCTTTCCATTTAAAGATAAACTCACACAGATGTCATTGACCGCTTTTAAAAGCTCTCGAACGAACATCGTACCACCTCTTTGTCACAGCTATTCTAACACCCCTCATAAATCTTGACAAGGTTTACACTCTGTGATATGCTAAAATTAGCACTCGAATATGGTGAGTGATAAAAATGAAACGGGAAGGGAAAATAAACGAACGGCAGAAGAAGATTCTCTACTGTGTGGTCAGAGAATACATAATTACAAAGAAGCCTGTCAGTTCGGAACGTGTTCTTGAGGCTTCAGATGTTTCGTGCAGCAGTGCGACTGTGAGAAACGATCTTAGAAGGCTTGAATATCTCGGTTATCTGCACCAGCCCCACACTTCTGCTGGTCGGGTACCAACAGATAAGGGCTACAGATTTTACGTGGATGAGACCTTGAGTTTGATAAAAGAATACACCCAGCATTCGGCTTCTATTCATTCAAAATATCCGATGACCTTTGGCGATATGGAAAAAATCCTGACAGGCGCGGCAATAGCTCTGTCGCGCATCACAAAAGGTGCAGTTATTCTTGAAAAGCCGGCTGTGGACAAGTTGAAAATACTCAGAATATCCATAGCACCGATAACCAGGACATACAACGTCGTTTCGCTGATCACCGAACTGGGGCTGGTCAAATTCATACCTTTCAGGACTTTTTACGAAATAGATTATCTCTCCTTAGAAAACATGATGAACGAACTTCTAAGAGGACAAACTATTGAAAACATAGGTGACAGAAAAATTGAAACCGAGGTGGATCAGTATCTTCTGGACCTATCCGAGCATCTGATCAACGCACTGAGAGAGGATTCTTCCAGCAATCTTGTGAAAGTTGGAATTGATACGTTGATAAATGCCGAGTATTTCAATATAGATGAAATAAGAAAACTCTCTAACTTCTTTTCAGATGATATACTTTTGAAAAAGACGCTCCAGAAGATTGAACAACTCCCAGCGGTTTTCATAGGCTCCGAGCACGGTATTCAGGGTTTGGAGAATTTTGCCATCTTCGCAGATGGTTACAAAAAAGAAGAAAAACTCATGGGCAAGGTCATTGTGATAACGTCAAAAGTTGTTAAATACGAAGATATCTTCAACTCGTTGAGATATATGGTAAGTCGGCTCACCGAATATTTCACAGTTGCGACAAGAGAGGAGGGAAAAAGATGAACGACAATGAAAAAAAACCAGTGCAGGAAGACCAGCAGACAGTTGAAAAACTCCAGCAGCAGAACACAGAGCTTTTGGCATATCTGAGAGAACTCAAAGCCCAGTTCGAAAACTACAAAAAAGACTCACTCAGAGAAAGAGAGCAAATCATAAAAAATGCAAATGAATACTTTCTCACAAAGCTCATACCGGTACTGGACGACATGGAGAGGGCTTTCAAAGAAGTAGAACAATCACACTCTTACAAAAACTTTTATAAAGGAATGGAGATGATCTACAAAAAATTGTGGAAAGTGTTGAACGATGAAGGTTTCTTCAAAATAGAAGCCAAAGAAAAATTCGATCCTTTTGAACATGAAGCAGTCGAAAAAGTAGAAACCAATGAACATGAGGAATATTCAGTGATAAAAGTACTGGAAGATGGTTACAAATTCCACAACAAGATAGTCAAACCGGTAAAGGTGAGAGTTGCAATAAAACCAAGAGGTGGAGAAAGTGCCAAGACAGAGTAAAGACTATTACGCAATACTGGGTGTCAGTAAGGATGCATCACAGGAAGACATAAAAAAAGCCTACAAAAAACTCATTAAACAGTGGCATCCAGATTTGCATCCTGAGAATAAAAAAGAAGCAGAGGAAAAGTTCAAAGAAATACAGGAGGCTTACGAAGTACTGAGCGATCCTCAGAAAAAAGCCATGTACGATCGCTTTGGCTATGTTGGAGAAACCGAATTTTCACAGCAAGGCGCCGGGACCACCTTTGAAGATGTCTTCAAAGATTTTGAGAGCTTTTTTGGCAGAGATATTTTCGACATATTCTTTGGTGAACGCGGTGCCGAAGAAAGACAGCAGACTCGCCGAAGATCGGGTGAGGATATCTCAGTCACAGTGGAAATAGATTTTGCCGAATCTCTGACTGGAAAACAGATTCCTATTGAATACGATAGATTTGAAAAATGTGAACACTGCGACGGTCAGGGAGTTGAGCCGGGCAGCGGTTATCAGACCTGTCCGAGATGCCATGGAACAGGCGTCATAAGAGAAGAAAGACGCAGTATCTTCGGCGTTTTTGTCAGCACCAGGACATGTAACACCTGCGGTGGAACCGGCAAGGTGATCAAGGAAAAATGCCACGTTTGTGGTGGAACGGGTAGAGTCAAAAGGCGAATCAGAACAACCGTGAATATACCAGCCGGGGTTTCAGACGGGACAAGATTGAGAATTGATGGAGCTGGCAATGCCGGATACAACGGTGGTCCATACGGAGATCTTTATGTCACAGTACACGTCAAACCAGATAAAAGATTCAGAAGACAGGATGATGATATCTACATAGATATATCAATCGATTACATTCAAGCAATACTGGGAACGACAATAAAACTCGATCTTCCCACCGGCGGTTCAACCATGCTGAGAATACCTGCTGGAACACAACCGGGCAGTATCTTTCGCTTGAAAGGCGAAGGAGCACCATCAGTAAGAACTGGAAGACGCGGTGATCTGTACGTCACAGTCAATGTGAGAATACCAGACAATATAACCTCTGAAGAGGCAAAACTGCTCAAAGAAATCGCAAAAATAAGAGGAACGAATATATAACAAAACTACGCCAAAGTCCACCTGATTTTTAACATTTATTTCCTGGCAGGGTCTTAAAAAGACCCTTTTTCTCTTTTTTTCAACTATTTACAACATTATGAGAACATGATAGAATATAGTGTAAATATTTTGCAAAAGGGGGCGCCTACCGTGAATCGCCAGGAAGTGCTTAATTTTCTTGAAAGCCAGCCCACTATTCAGCAAGCCAAAGCCCTCGCAAAAAAACTCGGTCTGAAGATCAAAAAAAGAATGAAAAAAAACGAAGTTTATAGAGCACTCAGAGAATACGCTTTTAAGTTAGAGGAACAGGAAAAAATCACACAGCCACCCACGGAAAAAATAGATCAAATCCCAAACTCTTATGAATCTGACAGATTGTCACTGCTTGTGGTGAATCCCCATCTTCTGTTCCTTTACTGGGATCTTTCAAAGCAAACGTATGAAAAAATGGCAAAGACAGGCAACGTAGTCGTGAGACTTTACGATGTGACCTATATCCTGTTCGATGGTAAAAACGCACACCGGGTTTTCGAAGCGGGTGTAGATCTTGGAGTATGTCGAAATTATTACTTTCACGTTCCGTGTGCAAATGCCGATTACATAGCTGAAATCGGCTACAAAGCACAGGATACCTTCGTGCCAGTTCTCAGATCAAACCTGTGCAGAACTCCTTCTGACTCGCCAGCCACTACAAACAGGCAGAGATGGTTTGTCAAAGGCAAGAAGCAGGTCGTCACAATTGGAGAAGTATTGATAAAACCGGTTGAGCACATCGGCATTTTCAGTTCAAAGAGTGCTATTTCTGGTGGTGTTGGACTATGACTGGGTATTTTTGTTTGACTCTTCATTCTCATCTTCCATACGTTCATCATCCAGAGCATGAAACTTTTCTTGAAGAGAGATGGTTCTTCGAAGCACTGATAGAAAGCTACATACCTCTTCTGATGGTTTTTGACAGGCTTGAAAAAGACGGCATACCTTTCAAGCTAACCATCTCCCTTACCCCTCCACTGCTTGAGATGACAAAAACAAATGGACTTACAGAAAAATTCATCTCACACATAAACAAATTGATAGAGCTGAGCGATAAAGAGATCTCACATGCCCAGAGCCAGGAAGAAAAGGCTCTGGCTGTTTTCTATAAAGACAGATTCACACAGGTTCTGGAATATTACGAAAATCTCAATTACGATCTTTCAAAAGGTTTTGCAAAATACGCCAATGAAGGTTATTTAGAACTCATCACCTGTAATGCCACTCATGCATTTCTGCCTCTGATGCAGCATCAACCAAATGCCGTTAATGCACAGATCGGCATAGGGGTGCGGGCATTTCAGGAGAGATTGGGTTTTGCACCAAAAGGAATCTGGCTCGCTGAATGCGGTTATTTTCAAGGGCTCGATGAATTTCTAAAAAGACACGGGCTGGAATTCTTTTTTGTTGATTCGCATGGATTGTGGTATGCTGATGAGAAACCAAAATACGGTGTATACAGACCTGTGATGACTCCTTCGGGCGTCTTTGTTTTTGCAAGAGATCCACAGTCAAGCGAGCAGGTGTGGAGTGCAACGACTGGATATCCTGGTGATTACAGATACAGAGAATTCTACAGAGATGTTGGATTTGACAGAGATTTTGATTATATAAAACCTTACATCGACCCAAGCGGTGTGAGAGTCAATACCGGAATAAAATACCACAGAATAACTTCCAAGCAGACACCTCTAAACCAGAAGCAGTTGTACAATCGTCAGGAAGCTCTGAATGCCGCTAAAGAACACGCAATAGACTTTCTCAACAAAAAACTCGATCAGATACAAAAACTGTACGATGTTTTCGGACAACCGCCGGTGATCGTAGCTCCGTTTGATACAGAACTGTTCGGACACTGGTGGTTTGAAGGTCCAGAATTCATCGAATACTTCTTCAGAGAAGCCGCCAAAAACAAGTCTCTAAGAGTGGCAACGGCTTTAGACATTCTGGAGAAATTTGATACATTCCAGATACTCACACCAGCCACTTCTTCATGGGGATCTGGTGGTTACAACGAGACCTGGCTGAATGGACACAATGACTGGATATACCTGCACATGAATGAACTCCATGACCGCATGACAAAACTGGCAAGGCAGTATGAAAATGAAACCGATCCACTGAAAATCAGAGTACTGAACCAGATGCTCAGAGAACTTTTGCTTTTACAATCCAGTGATTGGGCATTCATTTTAACCACAAGAACCAGCGTCGAATATGCTGTTAACAGAATCAAAACGCATGTGAAAAGGTTTTTAGATCTTGAGAATCAGTTTATGAGCAATAATATAGATGAGCAGTATCTTGAAAAAATTGAAAAAATGGACGCCATTTTTCCGTGGCTCGATTACCGAATGTATCTGGATGAAAAACTTCGAGAGGAGGGATAAAGTGTCTACCAAATACTATGAGATCAGGTGGCACTCAAGAGCAGGACAAGGTGCAAAAAGTGCTTCTCAGTTGCTTGCCGAAGCTGTTCTGGACATGGGTAAATATGCTCAGGCTTTTCCTGAATACGGTGCTGAGAGATCAGGAGCTCCAATGAAAGCCTTCAACAGAATCAGTGATCAGAGAATAACAATCCATTCCGCAGTTGAGAAGCCAAATGTTGTTGTAGTCATAGATGACACACTTCTTTCTGCGAGCGTTGTCGAGGGTCTGGACGAAAAAGGTGTGTTAATAGTCAACACAACTCATCCAATTGAATACATCAGAAAAAAGACGGGATTCAACGGAAAGATATGCACTATAAGAGCAACGGATATCGCCCTTGAAGAGATCAAAAGAGGTATACCCAATACCGTGATACTTGGAACCATCGCCAAGGTTACAGGGCTGATTACACTCGAAGCGGCTGAACAGAAAATCCGCGGAATGTTTGAAAAGAAGCTTTCCGCAGATATGCTTCAAGCAAATATCAGGGCTTTGAGGAGAGGCTATGAGGAGGTGAGCTGCAGTGGCTGAGCTCAAGAAATGGAACGAGATTCCAATCGGTGGAATCATAACGGAACCGGGTACTGCTCGCAAGTACAGAACAGGTGACTGGCGTGTAAAAAGACCGGTTTACGATAGATCCAAATGTATAGATTGTATGATGTGCTGGTTTTACTGTCCGGATCAGGCAATCATGCAGGAGAATTCTGTGATGAAAGGCATCAATTACTTTTATTGCAAAGGTTGCGGCATCTGTGCGAATGTCTGTCCGAAAAAAGCCATTGAAATGAAACCCGAGACTGAATTTGTACACAAGGAGGAATGAATATGATTAAAACTCATAAAGAAGCAATCACGGGTGCACAGGCAGCCGCATACGCTATGAAACAGATTGAACCGGATGTTGTGGCTGCTTATCCAATCACTCCGCAGACACCAATAGTTGAATACTTTGCAAAATACGTTGCTGATGGTGTAGTGAGAACAGAGATGATACCCGTTGAAAGTGAGCACAGTGCCATGAGTGCTGTTGTTGGTGCGGCGGCTGCGGGCGCAAGAGCGATGACTGCGACAAGCGCAAACGGACTGGCTCTCATGCATGAAATCGTGTACATTGCCGCTTCTATGAGACTGCCAGTGGTAATGCCCGTTGTCAATAGAGCACTGAGCGGTCCAATAAACATCCACTGCGACCACAGTGACACGATGGCAGAAAGAGATTCTGGATGGATACAGCTGTTCTGCGAAGATGCTCAGGAAGTTTACGATCTGACAATCATGGCAGTCAGGCTTGCGGAGCATGAACAGGTAAGACTCCCTGTCATGGTGAATCAGGATGGGTTCATAATTTCCCATGGTGTTGAACCTGTTGAACTGTTACCCGATGAAGTTGTAAAGAATTTTGTGGGTGAACTCAAACCATTGTACCCGTTGCTCGATACAGAACATCCCGTCACATACGGTCCTCTTGATCTGTATGATTATTACTTTGAACACAAGCGACAGCAGATTGAAGCGATGAAGAACGTGTTCAAGATCTTTCCAGGTATAGCCGAGGAATTTTACAAAATAACCGGCAGAAAATACAATTTCGTGGAACCATACAAAATGGATGATGCACAGTACGTCATGGTTGCTCTGGGTTCAACAAATGGAACGATCAAATACGTCGTTGACCAGTTGAGAGAAGAAGGTAAAAAAGTGGGCTTGCTGAAAATATGGATGTTCAGACCATTCCCCAAAGCCGAGATTCAGCGACTTTTAACTGGAAGAAGAGCAGTTGTCGTGCTGGACAGGTCAGCTTCATTTGGAGCTGAGGCACCACTTTATGAAGCAATAAAGTCTTCTCTCTATGAAGCTGCATCAAGACCTTTACTTGGATCTTTTGTCTATGGCCTTGGCGGAAGAGACATAAACCCGGAACATATAAGATTTGCATTTGAAAAAGCCATGAGACATGAACTTGTTGCGGACCAGGAACTGTACCTTGGTCTTAGAGAATGAGGAGGTGCATTGTATGCCGTTGACCATGAAGAAACTTGCAGAAGTTTTCACCGATAAAGAAACTGGACTAACACAGGGTCACAGGATGTGCCCGGGCTGTGGTGCACCAATAACAGTGAAGCTGGCTTTGATGACTGCGAAAACCCTTGGCTATGAACCTGTTATTGGTTTTGCAACCGGCTGTATGGAAGTTTCTTCGACAATATACCCATTTACTTCCTGGAGTGTCCCATATATACACAACGCATTTGAAAATGTGGCAGCAACAATAAGTGGTGTTGAAACTGCGTATAGAGCTTTGAAAAAAGCGGGAAAAATACCCTCTGATAAAAAATACGCATTCTTTGCCTTCGGTGGTGATGGTGGCACATACGATATAGGTCTTCAATCGCTTTCAGGTGCTGTGGAAAGAGGTCACAAATTCATTTACATTCTCTACGACAACGAAGGGTACATGAACACGGGAAATCAGAGATCCGGTTCAACACCCCCGGGTGCAGATACGACAACCGCCCCTGTCGGGAAAAAGATCCCCGGAAAGGTTCAGTTGAAGAAGAATATAGTCGAGATAATCGCAGGACATGAATATGTCTATGCTGCAACAGTGACCATTAGTGAGCCAATGGATTTCATGAGCAAGATCGAAAAAGCCCTATCTTTTGAAGGTCCCTCTTTCATTGCCGCTCTCAGTCCTTGTGTGAGATACTGGAGGGTTCCTGAAGATCAAACGGTGGATATCACAAAACTCGCCGTTCAGACCAAATACTGGCCCCTGTATGAAGTGGACCGTGGAGTCTACAGAATAACAAGAAAACCAAATACTTTTAAGCCCGTTTCTGAGTTTATAAAGGCACAGGAAAGATTCAGATTGATGCTGCAAAGACCGGATGCTCAGGAAATAATCAATGAAATTCAACAGTACGTAGACAGACGCTGGGAAAGGCTGCTTGCTCTTGAGAATGCAACAAAGGACAAACCAATAAGATAGATGTGCGCCAATCTGGAGGTAGACAGATGCGCGCCTTGATAATTGTGGATTTACAGAATGATTTTGTCCAGCAAAACGGTGCTCTTTATTTTGCGGGCGCAGAAAAGGTAATCGCGCCTGCGATTGATCTGGCAAAAAAGGCAATTGAAAATTCCTGGATAATAATCACAACACAGGACTGGCACGATTTCGATGATGCCGAGTTTGCCTTGTGGCAAAGACATTGTGTTAAAAATACCCCGGGCGCAGAAATCGTTGAACCCCTGAAAACACAGCTTGAGAACTATGAAAAACATTTTTCGATTCATAAAACCAGATACAGTGCCTTTTACGGTACGAATCTGGACGAGTTAATCGGCAGATTTTCAATAAGCGAAGTTGATGTATGCGGTGTTGTCACTCATATATGTGTTCTTTTCACAGTTGAGGAATTGAGAAACAGGGGAATAAAGGTGAGAGTGCATGAAAAAGCCACCGCGTCGTACGATTCACAGTTACACAGATGTGCTATCAGGTTGATGAAAGACGTTCTCGGTGCCGAGGTGGTCCAATGAGAAAAAAGAGGCTGGACCCAAAAGTATTCAAGGTACCAATAGACCGCATACGAAACAATTATTACTCTGACATCTATTTCACAAGATACGTTGAGGTGCTGAAAAAAGATAATAGACACCCGCAGGTTTTGTACCAATTTTTTCCAAGAAAAGATTGTGTGGTGGTTGGTTTAGATGAAGCACTTGCAATACTCAGATTTGCAACCGGATATTACCGCGATGAAGAAAAGGCAAAGGAAATTTTTAGACAAACCCTGATGCTCGACAAAGCAATACAGGCTGCATCGGTGGACATGAAAACCGATCTTGTCCTGGATTATACAAAAAAGAAATGGGAATTGAGAATGAAACTGAACGATCTGTGGGTGGATAAATGGGAAGAAATAGAAGTAAAGGCTCTGTACGATGGTGAAGAAGCAAAAGAATGGGAACCAATAATGACCATAGAGGGTGATCCAACGTATTTTGGTTATCTTGAAACAATCCTGTTGGGTGTCATAGCACGTGCAACGAGTACTGCGACGGCTGTCAAAAATGTTGTAAAAGCGGCAAACGGTAAGCCTGTTCTCTATTTCAGCGCGAGATTTGACCATTATTGGGTCCAGACGACCGATGGTTACGCTGCTCTGTGTGCCGGTGCGTTTGGCGTCTCAACTGATGCAAATGCAGATTACTGGGGTGCAGAATCGATGGGAACAATGCCCCACGCGCTGATAGCAGCTTATGACGGTAGCACCGAAGCCGCTGCTATTGCCTTTGACAAACACATGCCGGCGAGTGTGAATCGCATTATTCTGGTGGACTGGGACAATGATGTCATCGGGACAACTTTTAAAGTGATTAAGGCATTCTATGAAGAACAGACTGGAAAACCCTTTGTTCTTGGTGTAACAGATCCCGCTCCCATTATAGGAGAAGGAAAGGGAAAGATCTGGGGTGTTCGCTTCGATACATCTGGAAATCTCAGGGATGTTTCCGTTGTTCCCAGAGATGAATCTTCACTTGGAGTTTGCCCTGAACTGGTCTGGCGTGCAAGACAGGAATTCGATAAAGTCGGCTTAAAAGGTTTAAAAATAGTTGTATCCGGTGGTTTTGATGCCGATAGGATAGCGCTTTTTGAAAAACTAAAGGTGCCGGTTGATGTCTACGCAGTTGGTTCAAAATTGCTCAGGCATAAAGTTGATATAACTGCAGACATCGTCGAAGTGAATAAAAAGCCCTGCGCAAAAGTTGGCAGGTCCAAACAGGATCTTTCAAGGCTTGAGATTGTTCCAAAAAGATATTGGGAGGAGGTGTGAATAGCTATGGAAAAAGGAACCTGGACTGTGAAAACCGGATTCGCAGATATGTTTAAAGGCGGAGTCATAATGGACGTGACGACCGCGGAACAGGCAAAAATTGCAGAAGAAGCCGGTGCGGTAGCTGTTATGGCGCTTGAACGTGTCCCGGCTGATATAAGAAAAGCCGGTGGAGTGGCGCGCATGGCAAGCATCGCCAAAATAAAAGAAATAATGGAAGCTGTTTCGATACCCGTCATGGCAAAGGTGAGAATCGGTCACATTGCAGAAGCCAGAATCTTGGAGGCACTCGGGGTAGATTTCATAGACGAATCCGAGGTGCTCACTCCAGCAGACGATAGATTTCACATCAACAAGCACGAATTCAAAGTACCATTTGTTTGCGGTGCACGGGACCTTGGAGAAGCACTCAGAAGAATCGCCGAAGGTGCTGCGATGATTAGAACCAAAGGTGAGGCTGGAACGGGTAATGTCGTAGAAGCCGTAAAGCACATGAGAAGGGTCATGGACGACATAAGAAAAGTTACGACGATGCTCGACGATGAACTTGTTGCATACGCCAAAGAAATAGGAGCACCCGTTGAGCTTGTGAGAGAGGTTAAAAGGCTTGGAAGACTGCCCGTTGTGAATTTCGCAGCCGGCGGAGTTGCTACACCTGCAGATGCCGCTTTGATGATGATGCTCGGTGCCGATGGAGTTTTTGTGGGATCTGGAATCTTCAAATCAAAAGATCCCGCAAAGATGGCAAGGGCAATAGTCATGGCAGTTACTTACTGGAACGATCCAGAGATGCTCTTAAAAGTATCCGAAGATATAGGAGAACCTATGCCGGGACTTGAGGTTGAATCACTTGAAGTCCGCATGCAGGAGAGAGGATGGTAAAATTGGTTGTTGGAGTTCTTGGATTGCAGGGGGACTTTAGAGAACATCTGTGGGCTTTGCAGAAACTTCATGCCGAGGCAATAATTGTCAAGACCGTCGATGATTTAAAAAGGGTCAGAGGACTTATAATACCCGGTGGTGAGTCAACAACAATTGGTAGACTTGCGAGAATAACCGGCATAGCAGATGAGCTCAAAAAGAGAGTTTTAGAGGGTATGCCTGTTTATGGTACCTGTGCCGGCATGATCCTTCTGGCAAAAAAGATAGCAAATTATCCTGATCAGTACAGTTTTGGATTGATGGACATCACCGTAGAGAGAAATGCTTACGGCAGGCAGGTTGAAAGCTTCGAAGTCTATTTGGACATCAAGTCAATAGGAGACGGGTTCAAAGCAATTTTCATCAGAGCACCAAAGATCGTTGAATGGGGTGAAAAAGTAGAAGTTCTGGCAAGTTACGAAGGTTCTCCGGTGCTCGTCCAGCAGGAAAATTTACTGGCAGGTTCCTTCCATCCTGAACTGGGGAATGATCTGCGCGTACACGAATATTTTTTGAGAATGGCGGGCGTGAAGTATGCGGGTGTATATTGATCTTTCTGATGAGGAAACCAAGCAAAATATTCTTCAGGCAGTCAGTATGTGCTGTGGCTTGGCTGTGGCTGACGAAAAAGATGCGGATCTTTTCGTTGGTGAAAAAGTACACCCACTGATTGATACCGTGATTGTGAGTAAATCCATACCCGAAGATTTGAATCAAATCATCGATGTCCTTCTACCAGGACAATCTCTTGACTATTATCTGATGAAATTCAAACTTTTGTACTGCTATGTTATCACTCATTGCAGTGTTGAATCATTCCTGGATGAAGAGATCTACAAATCGCAGAGGTACAACCTGCCACTTTCCATCGCCATGGTGAGGTTGGTGAATGAAAATGAACTTGCCGTCAGAGCTATATACAACAGCGCAAAAAGACAGGCAAGGGTTTCTGACAAGATCTTTCTTTATGACAAAAATACCCTGATAGCCCTTCTGCCATACACGCAGATAGACGGTGCAAGAATTTTTGTCGCAAGATTGTTGAGACATTCAAGAAGAATAAAAATCCCAAAACATTCTCCACAGATTGTATCGGCAATCTGTCAGATAACACCTCAGATAGCCGATTCTTCAGAATTGATATTGAAACTCGAAGATGCACTTTTAGATGCAATGAAAAAAGCACAGCAAATTACGGTGGTAGAATAAAAAGGGCGGTTGAAAAGCCGCCCTTTTAGATTCCAAGTTCTTTAAAGATTCTTTCCACAAGCTCCCTGCCGACTTTTTCCTGTGCCTCGTATGTGGAAGCACCTATATGTGGTGTGGCAACTACGTTTGGAAGCTGAAGCAACTTTTTTCTGAGCTCATCTTGGGGTGGTTCAACTTCAAAGACATCGAGTGCAGCCGCGTAAATTTTTCCGCTGACAAGTGCTTCATACAGTGCTTCTTCGTCGATTACTCCTCCACGGGATGCATTCACTATTATTACACCTTTTTTCATTTTTTCGATAGTTTTGCGGTTTATCATGTGCTTTGTCTGCTCAGTCATTGGAACATGCAAAGTTATGAAATCAGATGATCTGTAAAGTTCATCCAGATCGACCATTTTCACATTTTCAAAACTCGACACCAAGGGATCATACGCTATTACTTTCATTCCAAAGGCTAAAGCCCTTTTGGCGACCTCTTTGCCTATCATTCCAAGACCTATGATACCCAAGGTCTTTGCAAAGAGTTCGTGCCCTTCGAGTTCCTTTTTGGTCCACAATCCGTCTTTCAAATCTTTCGTTCCTCTTGCGATGTGCCTTGCCGCACTTATCATTAAACCGAATGTGAGTTCTGCGACAGATACTGCGCTTGCACCGGGTGTATTCAACACCTTCACGCCTTTTTCCTTTGCGGCATTCACATCTATGTTGTCCAGACCTACGCCAGCTCTTCCGATGATCTTGAGTTTCACACCCATGTCGATGATTTCTTTAGTCACCTTTGTTGCACTTCTGACTATCAACACCTCGATCTGCGGCATCAAATTCAACAGCTTGTCTTTCTCAAGATGTTCGCTGGTGACATCGAGCTGAGCCTTGGACTTGAGTAAATTCAACGCCTCTTGATCCAATGGATCATTCACATGAACTCTTATCATCCAGCAACCCCCTCACGGTGAAATACTTCCATTGCAGCCTTTACACCTTCACCGAATTTAACAGGATAACCAAGTTCATGCAGTGTAAATTCCAGCGCAGATATGGCAGTAATTGTATCAAAGATCGAAACATAACCAAGATGGGCTATTCTGAAAATCGTGTTCGTTATGTGTCCCTGCCCGCCTGCTATTGTAACTCCATATTTGTCGCGCATGATCTTTGTTATCTTCTTACCTTCTATGCCTTGTGGAACCTTCACAGCTGTACAGACATTTCCTGGTCTTTTCGAGAACAGCTCAAGCCCAAGTGCTTTTACTGCCGCCCTTGTAGCTTCACCAAGTACTCTGTGTCTGTTCCAGATATTTTCTATACCTTCTTCTTTGAGCATCTTCACACTTTGATTGAGCATGTATATCATATTGACAGCCGGTGTCCATGGATTATCTGGATAGTTCTTGTCGTAATATCTGAGATCGTAATAGTATTTTGGACATTTGTTCTGCTCAACCAGTGCCCAGGCTTTCTTGCTCAAAGTGATGAATCCAAGACCGGGTGGCATCATAATACCTTTCTGCGAACCGCTTACAACTACATCGACACCCCACTCGTCCATCTTCAAAGGTTCGGCAAGTAAGCCACTCACTTCATCGGTTACGAGAATGCGATCTGTGTTTCTCGTGAGCTCTGCTATGGCTTTCAAGTCAATGACCGTTCCAGTGGATGTCTCACTGTGCGTTGTGAAAATGACTTTTGCTTCAGGATGCTTTTTCATCGCTGCTTCTATTTGTTCTGGAGTGACTGCCTCGCCCCATTCGAGTGCTATCTCGACTACCTCGATGCCAAATGCCTGACAGATCTCCTTCCATCTTTCTCCGAATTTTCCAGCGACGACCACTATTGCCTTTTCACCGGGATTGACCAGATTGGTCACCGCAGCCTCCATTGCTCCTGTCCCGGACGAGACAAAGACATAAACCCTGTTAGATGTCTGGAAAAGGTACTTGGTTTCTTCCAGAGTTTTCTGGATTATATCGATGAACTGCGGTGTGCGATGATGAATGGTCTCTTTTGCTCCCGCAAGCAACACATCTATTGGTACGGGAGTTGGACCCGGTGCCATAATGTAGTTTTTCTTCAGCATAAAAACACCTCCCTGAATTTTTCCGATTGTAGTTTACCACGACAGTCAGCAAGAATAAAAAGACTTTGATGTGTAAAAACTTGCATGCAAAAATTTGCTCTATGCAATGTTTTGCACAAAATAAAAAAGTTCTTCTAAAGAGCAAAAGCGTTATGTTGTTTGTTTGGCACGAATTTGATATAAATATGTTGGGGTGATTTGATGAAAAGCTCGCAATACCAATTTTCAAAACTTGCAGGCAAACTCAAATCGTCGATGATACGAGAACTGCTCAAGTATGCAAATGTCCCGGGCGCTATTTCCTTTGGCGGTGGTACCCCAGACCCGGAAACCTTTCCAAGACATGAACTTGCCCAGATCGCTTCAGAAATCGTCGAAAAAGAGTACAGATACACACTCCAATACTCCGTAACCGAAGGTGATCCAGAGCTTTTAAAACAGATATTGATTTTGTTGAAAAGGGTCTATGGAATAGACAATCTTTCTACAGAAAATATTCTCATAACAGTCGGATCACAACAGGCACTGGAGCTTGTCGGAAAAGTTTTACTCGATCCCGGTGACTATGTGCTTGTCGGAGATCCAGAATACCTGGGTGCATTGAGTGCTTTTAGAATGAGAGATCCACAGTTTTTGGTTGTCAAATTCGAAGATGATGGACCGGATATAAATATGATTGAGCAGAAAATAAAAGATCTGGAACAATCTGGCCAGATAAGATATCTAAAATTCATATACTTAGTCTCAAACTTTCAAAATCCATCGGGAATCACAACCAGTCTCGAAAAAAGAAAAGCCATCGTCCAGATCGCTGAGAAATACGATCTATTGATAGTCGAGGATGATCCATACGGCGTGCTGAGATTTAAAGGTGAATTTGTTCCTTCACTGATGAAGATTGGTGGAATCGAAAGAGTGATACTTTTAAATACTTTCAGCAAAATTCTATGCCCCGGCTTGAGAATTGGTATGGTTGTAGCCGAAAAGTCAATCATCAGAAAACTGGTACTTGCAAAGCAGGGTAGTGATCTGTGTAGCCCATCTTTGACGATGAGACTTGCTGCAAGATATCTTGAAAGATACGACATACTTGAACAGATAAAGCCGGCGATTGACCTGTACAGACAGAAAAAGGATGCAATGGTAAAAGCACTCGAGGAAAACTTTGCTGATCTTTCAGGAGCGAAATGGACCAATCCGGATGGTGGACTTTTCGTCTGGTTCACACTGCCAGAACAATATGACACGATGGAAATGTTCAAATTCGCAGAACAAAACAAAGTTTTCTACATACCAGGTGAGGCTTTCAGACCGTACGATCAACCTTCTTCTTCGATGAGAATGTCCTTCTGCCTGCCACCGATAGAAGACATCTACGAGGGTGTAAAAAGGTTGAAAGACGCTTTTGACAAATACAGGGCTTTTAAGGGGTTGTGACATGATGCACAGGATTTTGGTGATAAACCCTGGATCGACTTCGACAAAAATAGCCGTATATGAAGATGAGAAATGCGTGCTTTCTGAAAAAGTCGAGCACAGCGTTGATGATCTGGATAAACATCCAGATTTGATGGATCAGCTCGAGTTTAGAAAAAATAATATAATCAGCTTTCTTGAAAAACATGGATTTAAAAAATCTGATTTTTCAGCCATTGCAGCGCGTGGAGGAATATTACCACCAGTTGAAAGTGGCACTTACATTGTTGACGAAAGGATGGTTCACTACCTGAAATATTCATCTCCAGTCAAGCACGTTTCAAACCTTGCGGCAGTGATAGCGTACGAACTTGCCGATGGAAAAATACCTGTTTATATAACAGATCCGGTTTCCGTTGATGAAATGATTCCAGAAGCGAGATTTTCAGGAATACCTGAGATAGAAAGGAAGAGTTTACTGCACGCTCTGAACATCAAAGCCGTCTGTAGAAAAGTGGCTTTTGAGCTCAACAAAAAATACGAAGAATTAAACCTGGTTGCAGTGCACCTTGGCGGTGGAATCTCTGTCGCAGCCATAAAGAAGGGCAGGATCATCGATGTGAACAACGCAAACGATGAAGGTCCATTCAGTCCTGAAAGAACAGGTGAACTGCCGGTAGGTGATGTGGCAAGGATGTGTTTTTCGGGAAAATACAAAAAAGACGAGCTCAAAAAGAAATTCATTGGAAAAGGAGGACTCGTTGCCTATTTTGGAACAAACGACCTGAGAGAAATACTAAAGATGGCGCAGACAGATAAAAAAGCAGATCTGGTTGTTCAGGCAATGGCTTATCAAATAGCGAAAGAAATTGGTGGCATGTGTGCTGTTCTATGCGGTAATGTGGATGCGATAGTTCTCACCGGTGGAATGTCACACAGTACCGATTTCGTGAACAGGATAAAAAGCTACGTGTACAAATTCGCTCCCATCTTTGTTGTACCAGGTGAATTTGAAATGGAAGCACTCGCATCAGGTGCCTTGAGAATTCTCAAGGGCGAAGAAACTCCAAAGATATGGGGTGGTCTAAGTGAGTAGACTGGCTAAACTCGTTGAAGAATCAAAGGGAAAGAGAAAAAGACTGATCGTAGCTGCGGCAAATGATGATGTTGTGCTGAGTGCTGTAAAGTTAGCGGTCGAATATCAAATAATCCTTCCTGTGTTGGTCGGTCCGCAATCGGATATCAGAAAGCTTTCAAAGGAAGTTGGACTGGATCTATCATTCTGCGAGTTGATAGATGTTCCAAAAGATCAGTCAGTTGTCAAAGCAGTTGAGCTGGCTTCAAAAAATGGAGATTTACTCATGAAAGGTGCTGTAAAAACTGCAGATCTAATGAAAACAGTACTTCAAGAAGAATACAATCTCAGAACTGGAACGACAATTACAATGGTGAGTGTTTTCGATATACCGTCTTATCATAAACTCCTTGCCATAACCGATGCTGGTATGATCATCGCGCCAACTCTTGATCAGAAAGTGGATATGATAAACAGCAGTGTGAAGATAATGAAAAAGCTCGGTGTTGAAAAACCAAAAGTCGCCGTTCTCGGTGCAGTGGAAGTCCCGAATGCAAAGATGCCAGCAACTATTGATGCCGCTGTGCTCAGCAAAATGAACGACAGAGATCAAATAAAAGACTGCATCATCGATGGACCATTTGCCTTGGACAATGCGATCTCATCTGAGGCTGCAAAGCACAAAGGAATAGAGAGCCCTGTAGCTGGCGATGCAGATATTCTAATCATGCCAGATATAGAAGCGGGTAACATCTTTTACAAAGCAATGGTTTTCCTTGCCGGTGCGAAGGTTGCTTCTGTCATCCTTGGTGCGAAACTGCCAGTGGTTTTGACTTCAAGGGCAGATTCAGACGAAACTAAATTGTATTCGATAGCCCTTGCGGCTACACTCGCATGAGAGGATGAGAAAATTGTACAGAATTCTGGTGATAAACCCCGGTTCGACATCAACGAAATTTGCGATTTTTGAAGATGAAGAAATGGTTTTTTCGCAAACACTCAGACATGGCGTGGAAGAGTTGTCGCCTTACAAAAACATATTCGATCAGTATGAATTTAGAAAGTCAGTCATTCTCAAATCAATTGAAGAGAATGGTTATCCAGTGAACAGTTTTTCTGCAATAGTCGGCAGGGGAGGATTATTAAGACCAATACCCAGTGGCACTTACGAAGTGGACGAGACAATGCTCGAAGAACTCAAAGATGCAAAATATGGTGAACATGCATCTAATCTGGGAGCCATTATCGCTTACGAACTTGCCAAGCTTGCCAATGTAAAGGCTTACATAGTGGATCCGGTGGTTGTCGATGAAATGGATGACGTAGCGAGAATCTCCGGACACCCTGAAATTTCAAGAAAATCGATCTTTCACGCACTTAATCAAAAAGCTGCCGCAAGAAGAGCCGCATCTGAGATCGGTAAAGCTTATGAAGACACAAATCTGATAGTTGTGCACATGGGTGGCGGAATTTCAATCGGTGCTCATTCAAAAGGAAAAGTCATAGATGTCAACAATGCCTTGGACGGTGATGGACCGTTTACTCCTGAGCGCAGTGGAACTTTACCTCTGACACAGTTGATAGACCTTTGTTTTTCGGGAAAGTACACCAAAGAGTGGGTGCTGAAAAGAATAAAGGGCAACGGTGGATTGGTCGCATACCTTGGGACAAACAGTGCAATCGAAGTTCAAAAGAGGATAGACAACAACGATAAATACGCCGAACTCGTGTACAGGGCAATGGCGTATCAAATAGCAAAATGGATTGGAAAAACAGCAGCCGCTCTGCGTGGAGATGTCGACGCAATAGTTTTAACTGGCGGTCTTGCTTATGACAGTAGATACATGGTCAAATGGCTCAAAGAATATGTTTCTTTCATCGCACCGATTATCGTGTATCCCGGCGGAGACGAAGAAAAAGCACTTGCTCTTGGAGTTCTTAGAGTTCTGAGAGGTCAGGAAAAACATAAATCTTACCGTGAAGAGGCGGAAAGATGGCAAAAAACCACGTGTTTGTAGGTCTTTATGGAAGTGGAAAAACTGAACTGGCAATAAACTACGCCATTAAATTGAGAAAAGATTTTCAAAAGGTTGCCATAGCAGATGTGGATATAGTTTCGCCGTACTTCAGAATAAGAAATTTTCAGCATGTGCTTGAATCTCACAACATAGTCGTCATAACAGCACCAGAAAAATTGATGAACGCAGATTTGCCAATCATTACCGCGTCGGTGGCTGGATACCTTGACAATCCAGAATACAGAGTTGTACTGGATGTCGGTGGTGATGAACGCGGTGTAGTTGTACTCGGATATCTCAAAGAACACCTTGTTGATGCAAGTGTGTACCTGGTTGTGAACACAAAAAGACCGTTCAGCCAGACTGCAGAGCAGATCACACAAATTGCAAAAACTTTTGAAAATCGATGTGGTGTGAAAATCGACTTTCTGGTGAACAACACAAACCTTGGATCCAAAACCGATCCAAAGATCATCGACGAAGGTGAAAAAATTTTACAAAAAGCGTCAGAAATGCTGGCAAAGCCTGTCGCTTTCACGGTGGTTGATAACTCGATTGATTACAATGGAAGATTTGATATTCTGCACATAGAAAGATTTGTAAAGGCTAAGGAGGAGTCATCTTGAGAAAAGCATATATACAGATTGATGCTGAAAGGTGTAAAGGATGTGGGCTGTGCATAAATGCCTGTCCACAGAAGATAATAAGATTTTCAGACAAATTCAATTCAAAGGGATATCATCCCGCAGAACAGTACGACCCAGATGAGAAATGTACCGGTTGCGGCTTTTGCTACATGATGTGTCCTGACACCTGTATAACTGTTTTTAAAGCCGCACAACCTGTGAGGTGATGAGAATGAAAAAAGTCATGATGAAAGGCGTCGAAGCAATAGGAGAAGCCGCTATAAAAGCTGGATGCCGTAATTACTTTGGCTATCCAATTACACCGCAGAGTGAATTGACAGAATACATGGCTCGCCGTCTGCCGGAAGTTGGTGGCAGTTTTCTACAAGCAGAGAGTGAAGTGGCAGCCGTTAACATGATATATGGTGCTTCAAGTGTTGGAAAGCGCGTTATGACCTCTACATCATCTCCTGGTTTCAGTTTGATGCAGGAAGGTGTTTCTTACATCGCGTGTGCTCAACTGCCTGCTGTTTTTGTGAATGTGGTTCGTGGAGGACCCGGTCTGGGCGATATCCAGCCATCCCAGGGAGATTACTTTCAGGCGACAAAAGGCGGCGGGCACGGTGATTACAGATTGATTGTCCTTTCGCCTTCAACTGTTCAGGAAGCTGTAGAACTCACAACACTTGCCTTTGATCTGGCTGATAAATACAGAAATCCCGTGCTGATCTTTGCGGATGGCTTGCTCGGGCAGATGATGGAACCAGTCGCTTTTGAAGAAAAAGAAGCAACCTACGACAACAGCAGCTGGGCACTAACCGGTGCAGAGAACAGACCACCCAGGCAGGTAACCTCATTCAACATAGACCCGTACGGTCTTGAAAAAATGAACATAGAACTGCAAAAAAAATACCGACAGATAGAGGAAAAAGAAGTTCGATACGAACAATTTCAGACACAGGATGCAGATATCTTAATCGTTGCACATGGAACGGTTGGAAGAATCGCAAAAAGTGTTGTAAAAATGGCAAGAGAAGAGGGTCTAAAAGTCGGTTTGTTCAGACCAATCACCTTATACCCATATCCCTACGATGCACTGGCAAAAGCTGCAGAAAAAACATCCATGGTTATGACCGTTGAAATGAGTTCAGGTCAGATGCTTGAGGATGTCAAACTCGCGATTTGTGGAAAAGTCAGGATAGAGTTTTATGGAAGAATGGCAGGAGTTGTTCCAACACCAGAGGAAATTTTCACTCACCTGAAAAGTCTAATTTAGGGGGCAATGAAAATGGAGTTCAAAACAATCTATAAAATGCCTGATTCTTTGAGTAAAAAACCTTTTACATACTGCCCTGGATGTCATCATGGAATTGTGCACAGATTGATTGCAGAAGTAATAGACGAGCTTGGAATAAGAGAAAAAACAATAATAGTCGCGCCTGTGGGTTGTTCGGTTTTCGCTTATGAGTTTTTCAACCTCGATGGGACAGTCGCTCCACATGGAAGAGCTACAGCGGTAGCAACGGGTATGAAACGCGCAAGACCTGATCTTGTGGTTTTCACATACCAGGGTGATGGCGATCTGGCGGCGATCGGAACAGCAGAAACAATTCACACGGCAAACAGAGGAGAGAGAGTAACAACGATATTCATAAACAACGCGATATACGGCATGACAGGTGGACAGATGGCTCCCACAACTCTACTCGGTATGAAAACCACAACCTCTCCATACGGCAGATCACCGGAAAAAGAAGGCTATCCCGTGCACATATGCGAGATATTGAAGGAACTCAAAGGAGTTGCTTTCTTGGCACGGACAAAAGTAACTACACCAAAAGATGTTCTGACAACAAAGAAATACATCAAGAAGGCTTTCTTAGCCCAGACGAGAAATCTGGGTTATGGGCTTGTTGAAGTTTTGTCAACCTGTCCAACAAACTGGGGTATGCCTCCTATTAAAGCCATGCAGTGGCTTGAGCAGAATATGGTGGCAGAATATCCTCTTGGTGTCTTTGTGGATAAGGTTGGTGAGGACAAATGACACACAGTATAATTTTTGCCGGTTTTGGCGGACAGGGAGTTATGTTGATGGGTCAGGTCCTTGCCCAGGCGGGTATGAATGAAAACAAGTATGTGACGTGGTTCCCATCCTATGGTCCTGAGATGCGTGGAGGAACTGCAAACTGCACGGTGGTTGTGAGTGAAGAGCCTGTAGCCTCACCTGTTATTGAGTTACCAACAGAAGTTGTTGCGATGAACATACCTTCACTTTTGAAATTCGAACCGAAAGTCAAAAAAGACGGTTATCTGTTCATCAATGTCTCGGTCGTGGACAGAAAACCTCAAAGATCCGATATCAAAGTGTATGAGATACCTGCAAATGACATTGCAGAAAAACTTGGAAATCCCAAGGTTGCGAATATGGTGATGCTCGGCAGCTTTGTTCAGATAACAAAATGCGTGAGCATAGATTCTCTGATTGAAGCCATGAAATATAAACTTTCATCCAGAAGTTCTGAGATCATCGATATTAATATCAAAGCCATCTATGAAGGTGTAAAACACGTAGGCGGATGAGATAGACCCACCCATTGGCCGGAGCTCAAGCTCCGGCATTTTTTAAAGTTCACAACAATTTTGAGAGTTTTTCATAACAGATCTGCGCAATCTTCTTCGCATCCATTTTCCAGTACTGCTCGTTGAAAAGTTCTACACTGATCACTTTACTATATCCAATTTTTCTCAGTGTTCTGATAAAATCACTCAGCGGCAGTATCCCATCTGTCGGCATGACTCTGTCTGAATCTTGAACTTCTTCTTTGATCTCTAAAAGATCGTTGATGTGCACTATGAATATATCCTCAGGGTCTGTTTGCTCCAAATCTTCAAGGGTTGATCCACCGGCAAAAAAGTGACAGGTATCGATCACAAGACCCACATTCTTACGATCCAAGGCTTTGATTATTTCCCTTGCTGTGTTCAGCTTGTTAACAGAACAGTTCTTAAACCCGAGAAATTCAAAAGCAAGCCTGATCTGATAGCGATCTGCCAATTTTGAAAACTCTTTCAGAGCGTTGATAGTTTCCCTTTTCACCTCACTCTCCGGCAGTTTTTCTTCAATAAAACCCGGAACAACGATCAAAATCCCGGCTTTTACATCCTGGGCAAGTGCGCAGAGCATCTCACATTCCTGGAGTTTTTCTTTGAAGTCTTTGCAAAAAGTAGCCTGTTCAAGTGAATTGATCGTATAGGGCTCGATGCCGTATTTCACAAATTCTCTGGCAATATCTTCTACACTGTGGTGTTTTATAGCATCGAATAACTTTGTTTTCCAGATCTCAAGTACATCAAATCCTGCATCACTTGCCCAAACAATATCGCTGAAAAGATCATGCTTCATGGATGTAGCGCCATTGAACCCCTTCAGCATAAACTCACCCCCACTCAGATCTTGGATCAAATATTATCACAACTCAAAGAACTTTTCGAATATAATTTTGATGGGAGGAATGTATTTGAGAATAGTCTTTCTTGGCACATCGGCAGCTATCTCAACGTCTAATAGAGACAACACATCGCTTCTTGTGAACGATTTTCTCATAGATTGTCCGGGTAATGTGTTTGGAAAGATGAGAAAAATTGGGTATGATCCTTTAAAACTCCAGAGCATAATAATAACCCACGGACATGTGGATCACATTTACGGTTTACCTTCGTTAATTGAGATGCTCAGGCTTTCAGGAAGAAAAAACCCGATAAAGATTTATGTTGGTGAGTACTTTTACGAACTGGCAAGAACCTATCTTCAAATGCATGACCTTTTACATCAAAACAACGGTTTTGAAATTGAGCTAAAAGCTGTCAAATATGAAAATCACATCTTGATTGAAAACTCAAAGATATCCGTTGAGGTATTCCCTGTAAAGCACTCTGTCCCCAACTTTGGTCTGAAAATCAAATCTCATAAATCAACAGCAGTTTATACAAGCGATACTGAGCCATGTGAAAACCTCGTTCATCTGTTTATGAACGCGGATCTTTTGATACACGAGTCGACCTGCAGTTATCTGTATTCAAAAAGAACAGAGGGTCACACATGTGCTGAAGATGCCGCAAGACTCGCACAGCTATCAAATGTAAAGGTGCTTTGTCTTGTTCACGTAGGTCCAGAGATAGACAACAATGAAACACAGTTGATTAGCGAGCTGAAACAGTATTTTCTCGGTGAGATTTTAATACCAAAGGATCTTGATAGAATAATACTATAGGAGGGGAAAACATGACAAAGTTCAGCTACAAAAACGTCTTTTTGCTCGGCTTTGGTTTTTTTGGAATAAGTGTTCTTTGGCCCCTTTACAACGCTTATGTTCCAATTTTTCTGAAAGATTTTGCTTTGTCCTCCTTCGTAATAGGCATAGTTATGACCATCGACAATATTTTTGCGATCGTGATGCTTCCATACATTGGTACACTCAGTGATCAAACACGTACAAGATTGGGCAGAAGAAAACCATACATCCTGGTCGGTGCACCTTTGGGCGCTCTGTTTTTCTGCCTAATACCACTTATGCGTGATATGAAATCTCTTTCGCTTATGATGACAGTGATCATTCTGATGAACTTTTCAATGGCTCTTTTTAGATCTCCTGTTATAGCACTGATGCCAGACATAACTCCTTCAAAGTACAGAAGCCAGGCGAATGGAATCATCAACTTCATGGGTGGGTTTGGCGCATTGCTGGCTTATTTCGCCGGAAAACCGCTTTATGATGCAAATTATTCCTACCCATTTTTTGTCGGTGGCGCATTAATGCTTTTAGCAAACATCCTCGTCATTTTATTCATAAGAGAACCAAAAGAATACACCATATCTCAGGACGGACTAAATGTTTTTGAGACCGTGAAAAAAGGAAACAGAGAGCTCATCTACAATCTAAAAGAGGCATTTTTCTCAAAAGAGAAGAGTTTACTGTTCATTTTGCTGTCTATACTATTCTGGTTCATAGGATTCAATGCACTGGAAACTTTCTTCACAAGCTATGCCAAGTTTTACCTGGGCATATCTGAGAGTACCGGTGCTCTTGTTCTTGGGGTATTTTCTTTGACTTTCATGTTGTTTTCAATACCGGCAGGTATGATTGGCTCTAAGATTTCAAGAAAAAAAGCCATAAGCATAGGACTGCTCACACTGATATCATGTCTTTTGATAGTTCTCATATTGTCAGCTATCTTTCAGAACAAATCCATTCTACTCTCGATGTTCTTCGTGCTGTTTGCAATCAGCGGCATCGGCTGGGCACTGGTAAATGTCAATTCACTGCCAATGGTTGTGGACATGACAAAAGCAGAAAAAACCGGTGGATACACCGGTTTGTATTACTTTTTCTCGATGGCTGCAAATATATTCGCACCGCCTTTAGCGGGCATCTTCATCGACACAGTTGGATACCCATCTTTGATGGTCTTTTCGATAGTCTTTATTGTTCTGTCGTTTTTAACAATGAGATTCGTCAAAAGAGGTGAAGCACAGGAAAACTAAGCGAAAGAGCCAGAAAAGCAACATCACTATCAAATAAACAAAATCAATAAACAAAGAAACTGCCTTTACGGGCTATTATTTGTACTTGCTGGTTTATCTCAAATGCCTCTTCACTGTTTATGAAAAGTACTTCTTCTATGTCCTGTACCCTGATTTCATAACGATACTTGGAACCAAGATACAGCTTTCCAATCACAGTACCTTCCAGTCTAAGGTCATCTTCATTCATGACAATATGTTGCTGAACTGGAAGAACCTTCGCTTCTTCGGCTCTTATGACGACATGTGTCACATCCTGTTTAGATTGGAACTTCAGATTGCCAATCTTTACAACACCTTCTGCTGAAGGTTTGACTCTGAGCATGCTGTTCACACCTATGAAATCAGCAACAAAGAGATCAACAGGGTTCTCATACACCTGCTGCGGTGTACCGATTTGAAGTACTTTCCCGTTATGCATTATGGCTATCTTGTCAGCTATACTTATAGCCTCTTCCTGATCGTGAGTAACATACAGTGTGGGTATTTTCAATTTTTTTTGCAGGGTTTTCAATTCAAACCTTATTCTCATCCTGATTTTGGCATCAAGATTGGATAAAGGTTCATCCAGTAACAATACATCTGGCTGTACAACGATTGCCCTTGCCAGAGCCACACGTTGTTGCTGACCACCGGAAAGCTGGTTTGGCTTTCTTTCAGCCAGTGGTTTTATATCCAGAAAGTCCAGCGCCCATTCGACTTTTTCCTGTATTGTTTTCTTGTCGTATTTTCTTATTTTCAAACCATAAGCCACATTTTCAAAAACTGTCATATGGGGCCACAAAGCGTAGTTTTGAAAAAACATTGCCACATTTCTTCTTTCTGGAGGAAGGTTTGTAATATCTTTTGATTTCACGAATATTTTTCCAGAATCTAATTGAACAAAACCTGCTATTGACCTCAAAAGTGTGGTTTTTCCAGAACCACTTGGACCTATAACAGCAAGTAACTCTGCATCCTCTATTTCAATGTCCACGTTATCGAGGGCTTTAACTTGACCATAAGACTTGCACAGGTTTTGTGCTCGCAGAATCACCATTATTTCAACCCCCTAAACCGGAAATGTACTCAGCTTTCAAGAATTTTTCAATGAGCACCATGAAGACTAAAGAAGGTACCATCAGAATAATTGCAATCACACTGGCTATTTGAAGGTTATACCCCATGCTCGAGGTGTACATTAGAACGGGAGCCGTTTGAATAAATGGTGCCCCTATGAAAAATGCTGCCGTGAACTCACCCATTGACCAGAGAAAAACATAAATCGCTCCAGCAATTATACCTGGGATTGCAATTGGAAAAGTTACAGTCCAGAAAGTCTTGAATCTGCTTGCTCCAAGATTCTGTGCAACCTGTTCAAGTTCTACAGGTATAGATTTGAAAGTTGCAGTTATTATCCACAGTGAGAAAACCAACGATGCCATCGTATGTGCAAGTATGATTCCCCAAATGTTTCCCCTTAATCCCATTCGTCCAAATATACTTGCAAGATTTATAAAAACAGGTAGCTGTGGAAAAGCTTGAGGCATCAAGAATAACAACAGAAGAATTCTTTCAAAAGGCAAACTGTATCTCGCAAAACCGTATGCTGCCGGGATCGCAAGCAAGATAGAAAAAGCTACTGTCAATAGGGCAATCGTAACGCTCAGAGTCAGTGAATTTAAAACCCTTCCCTGCCTGAAAACCTCAAGCCAATATCTCAAAGTAAATTGCTGAGGGAGTGGACTTGGCCAGTACCAGGTTCTTGCAAAACTCCATATGAAAATTCCCACAAGTGGGCCTATCATTATCAAGAGCATGAATATGACAAAGATTACCTTCAACGTCATTCGCCAGATGGAAAATCTCATCCCTTTATACCCCCTCGTTCCGCAGCCATGAATCTCAGATAATACACAGCAAGGACGACAACTATTAAGTACGAGATAACACCCAGGGCATTCGCAACACCCCAGTCGTTGAAGAAATTGATTCTGAACATCATATCAACAGTTATCATGTTGGGGGTATTCGGACCGATCATAACAGGTATAGTTAAGCTGCTTATGGTTCTCACAAAGGTCAGTATGGCTGCCACCATTATGGATGGTCTACACATGGGTATTATCACTGTGAAAACAACTTTTGCCCTGCAAGCTCCGAGATTTCTGGCAGCATCAATGTAAGAATTGTCAAGAGCTCTGAAAGCGCCAAGAACTATTAAAGCTGCGTAAGGGGTCATCACCCATACAAAAGTCCACAAAAGTCCTATCCAGCTTCTTGAAAAGCCCGGTAATTCATTTATTTTAAGGATTCTTGTCAGAAGGGTATTCAACGTACCGTGCGGTGCCAGGAAAATCCTCATTGCGTGACCAACAATCAAAAACGGTATGAACAAAGGCAATCTGTACATCACATCCAAAAATCTCCATTCTTTGAAACGCAAGTAACTTGCTAAAAGAATACTCAAAGCAAGAACAACCACGACTGTCCCGGTTGTCATAGCAACAGAATAAACAATGTCACGTGAATATATTTCAAAAGCCTTTTCATAGTTTGCCCAACTCAACTGTCCGTCTTTTATAAAACTCGTCCAGATGGCACGAATCAAAGGATAAACGTACAAAAAAACTAGGATCAAAAAAGCTGGTAGAACCAACAAAAAACCTATCAGTCGATTCTTAAATTCCATTTTCATAGATCTCACCCACAAAAGGCAGAGCCTGATGGCTCTGCCTATTACTTTTCAACCCATTTTTCATAGGCTTCTTGCATGTCTTGCTTATAAGGAAGCAAAGGCATTGGTTTTGCATATTTGAGTAATTCTTCCTGTTTAACATCTTTGTAGATTCTGTCGAGTACATCCTTAGCAAGATATGGTGTTACAAAATCATCACCTATCGCTGGATACCAGTTGAATCTTTCAACGATATACTTAGCCTGCATCTTCGGTGACGAAACAAATTCAATGAGTTTTAGCGCATAATCTGCATTTGCAGCCTTTGTTGGTATGGCAAAATGCATTGGCTGACCTGGCATGCCGGGTTCTAACAAAACTATTCTGATATTCGGATCCATTCTACCTTCGCGCATCCAGGTATAGAACATATCAACCCAAACAGGTCCCATCCAGATTTCTCCACGATTGAGTGCATCAAGTGTTCCTGCATTTCCAGCTGTCATAGTAACGTACTTGTTGAATTCCTTGAGTTCTGCGTATATCTGGGGCCAATCTTCTTCGTATTTTTTGTCGTATGGACCATTGATCAGGATGTCTGTGTTTTTCGATTTCCAGTAAACCCAGCCGAAGACAAATGAAACACCCGACATACCGCCTTTGATACCGTTGTATCCAAATTTACCCGGGTTCTTTTTGACCCACTCGACCAGCTCAGCATACGATTTTGGTGGGGTTTTGACAAACTTTGGGTTGTAGGCTATTGCAGTTTGGCTGTGAAACATCGGCATAACATAACCATCTACATTAACTCCAAGAGCCATTTCATCTGTATTCCTTATAGCGAGCCTTTTTGCCGTGAGAAAATCGGTGTATTGTCTTATCAAACCTTTCTCAATAGCCCATACTGCGCCTGTTTCATGAATCACAACAACATCTACTGTCCATTTGTCTTTGCCAGAATCTTTTTCAAGCTGCAATTGCTGAATGATTTGTTGAGATCCCGCATCACCTGGTCCAGTGCCTACAACCTTGATTTTCACATTAGGATAGAGTTTTTCAAACTCAGGAGCTATCTCATACTGGAAGAAATCAACCATGTTCTGATCTCCAGCGACCATCATTGTCAGAGTAACCTTAACAGGAATGTCTGATTGAGCAAGAGCGAGAATCGATACCAGGGCAATCATCAAAACCAGAAGTAACCTTCTCATAAAACCACCTCCATGGATGGATATAGCAGTCGATTATTAAACCATTTAAAAACTCTCTAAATACTTTTTCACGGTTCTGTAGGCGATCTTTGCTGATTCCTCGGCACCATCTGGCAGAGGCAGACATTCTACCGAGATATAACCGCTGTACTTTATTTGGTGTAAAACCTCAAAAGTTGACTTGAAATCATAGTGTCCCGTTCCCGGTGCCCATCTGTTGTTATCTGCCACATGAAAATGGTAGAGTTTCTTTGACACTGAAAGAATACTCTCTTCTATTCTCGCTTCTTCTATGTTCATGTGAAAGGTATCGGCGAGTATACCTACGTTTACTCTGTTGATCATCTCAACAACTTCATGAGTTTGATGTAATGTATTTAGAAAATCTATTTCATATCTGTTCAGAGGCTCTATCACAAGAGATACGTTTCTGGATAAAGCATAATCAGCGAGAAATCTCATCTGTTCGACGAATAAATCGATTACTTTTTCAAGTGGCCTTTGTTTTCTGTTTCCCCTTATAAATCCTATGATCACCTTGCAAGAGAATATCGAGGCAAAGTCTATGTGACTTTTCAATCTTTCCACAGTGCGTTTTCTGACATTTTCATCTGGATCGATCAGGTTCAACCCTTCTGCTAAAAATGCCTGACCTGTACCGACCGCAGCGACCTCTACTTTGAGTTCACGAGTCACTTTTTCTATTTCATTTTCGTCAACTTTGGATGGATCCCGAACAGCTATCTCAACCCCGTCGTATCCTATATTCTTTGCCATCTGGATACCTCTTACAAGATCTCCCTTGAAAGCCAAGGAATTAAAAGCGGCATCAGATGTACTTATGACAAGAGCTGTCTTCAACCAGCTCACCCCCGTTCAAGCATTTCATAGACCTTCTGCAGAGCATCTTTCCCCGTCTGAAAGTAAAATTTTGCGGCTTTTTTCAATTCATCACTTGCTTTGCCAACGGCTATACCAATACCAGATGTTTTTATCATCTGAAAATCATTCATGCTGTCTCCCATTGCAATCACTTCATCTAAGGTTATTTTCAACAATTCACAGAGTTTTTTCAAAGCACTGCCTTTGTTTATGGATCTGGGCAGTATCTCAAGCAGATCATCCTCTGATCTGACGACATCGGCTTGCTGCTCAAAAAACTCTGGCAGTTCTATTTCAAGTTTGCTCAAATTGTATGGATAGCTTGCAAAAACAATTTTGGTGATGTTGAGATTCTCGACAAATCTCAAATCGTCTACTGATCTATAGGTCAGGGCATCTCTTATCAGATAAGTAGCTGCATTTGGTCCGACATTGTACATGTAGACCTCTTCGTTTACGAAGAACGCAGCCGTGAGATTTCTATTTGAATTAATTACCTTCAGTGCCAGTTCGACAGCTTTCTTTGACAAAAAATACTGCACTATGTATTTGTTTTGAACTGGATCGTAGATTCTTGCACCGTTGAAGAGTATCACAGGTGTGGTCAGGTTGAGCTTTTCTATGTAATCTTTCGCGGCAGACAAAGCCCGACCCGTGGCAATCGAAAACAGAACACCGAGGTTTTCTATCTTTTTTACAAGTTCAAAGACTTCATGTGAAATGGAATGATCTTTTTCTAAAAGAGTACCATCTAAATCAGAGATGAGAAGCTTCATTCATACCTCACCACCGACAGAGTCATGGGATCGAAATCCAGTCCAACTGTCTCGTTGTAATCTGGAAGGTTTAAAGACAGTGGATTTTGAACCTCGACAGACAAGATTCCATAATCTGTCCTGACTTCGAAAAACGCACTTGCACCTGTGTATATTCTTGTTATAACAACACCATCAACAATACCTTCCTTGGGTTTTACGAACCTGCCTCCTTCCGGTCTCAGAACAAGGTATACCTTTTCATTTACGTTATATTGAACATCTTCTCTCACATTCACCTCTATCTGTGCATTGTTCAAAGTTCGGATCTTACATTTGCCCTGTGAGCAGTTAAGAACAGTTGCCTCAAGAAAGTTTGCCTTTCCTATGAAATTTGCAACGAATTTGTTTGCAGGATATCTGTAAATCATCTGAGGAGAATCCCTTTGCATGATGATCCCATCTTTCATGACAATGATTACATCAGACAGAGTCATCGCTTCAAGCTGATCATGAGTGACATAGATGCTCGTTATACCAAGAGTCGACTGAAGCTTTTTCAACTCTATTCTCATCTGTTCTCTGAGTTTGGCATCGAGATTCGAAAGAGGTTCATCTAAGAGCAAAACCTTCGGTTGAACCACAAGTGCACGAGCAAGTGCAACACGCTGCTGCTGACCTCCGGAAAGCTGACTTGGGTAACGTTTTTCAAGTCCACTCAATCCAACTACAGAAAGCATCTGTAAAACTCTATTTTTGATCTCTCTGTGATCCAGCTTTCTGTTTTTCAACCCGTAAGCGACGTTTTCAAAAACGTTCATGTGTGGGAACAGGGCATAACTTTGAAAAACCATCGCTGTGGGTCTTTTGTTTGGTGGAAGATCATTCACCCTTGTTCCATCTATCAAAACATCACCTTTAGTGGCTATTTCAAATCCACCTATGAGCCGCAGGGTCGTCGTTTTACCGCACCCGGATGGACCAAGAAGGGTCACCAATTGACCTTTTTCAACTCCAAAACTCACATTGTTCACTGCTCTTATAAGAGAACCAGAACTCGAGTCTTTGAACTCTTTAACCAGATTTTTTACCTCAACATAGTACTCTGTCATGACATTGCCCTCCTGATCTTTGTCTGATAAGAAAGGTTGATAGTCACAAATCTCAAAAAGAACATGGCTAATACGACAATACCTATAAGAACGTAACTGAGTGCGGCAGCCTGTGAAAGGTCACTGTTGCCAACCGCTCCAAGTATTCTCACGGTTATCAAATTCCATTTGCCAGAGACAACGAATATAACAGCACTGATTGCCGTCATACTCCTGACAAAAGCTGTGAACAGAGCGTTGAAGAAAGCTGGCATCAAAAGCGGTAAGGTGATCTTCCAGAAGGTTCTGTTACTGCTGCTGCCAAGATCCATAGAAGCCTCTTCTATGGAACGGTCAATTTGATAGAGAGCCGCAACACCGTTTTGTACACCTACGGGCAATTCCCTGAAGATAAAAACCAGTATGATAATCAAAGCAGTTCCAGTCAGAACAAATGGTCTTTGGTTGAACGCAAGCAGATAACCTATACCAACAACCGTACCAGGTACCGCAAAAGTCAGCAAAGAAAGAGCTTCCATAATCCTTCTGCCAGGGAACTGTTTTCTTGCAACAAGATAAGAAATCATGATACCGAGAATTCCACACAGAGGTGTCGCAATGCACGCCAGTATCAGAGTATCTTTGATATAATTCCAATTGTATGTGAATGCGAATTTATAATTATCCAGAGTGAGTTTGTGATTAACACCCCAGAGTTTTGTGAAAGATCCAAATAGCACTGTGCCGTAAAACAAAAAGATCGCAGACACAAGAACCGCACAGATGAGCATAAAAATCATTTTCACGTATATATTCGGTTCAAGCACTTTGACCACAGAGGGTTTGCCCGTAACAGTAACGTATGACTTTTTTGAAAGCCAGTACCTTTGAACAAAAAAGGCTATCAATGTTGGTATCAGTAACAAAATCGCCAGCCCAGACCCGTATGAAATTCTGTAAGAGCCCGTTATCTCAAGATAAGCAGATACGCTCAGAACGTGATACCTTCCACCCAGAATCAGGGGAGTCCCAAAATCTGCCATAGATTGGGAAAAAACCAACAACCATGCGGATAAAACACCCGGCATTGATAATGGGAAAGTGACACGCCAGAAGGTACGCCATTTACCCGATCCAAGGCTTAAAGACGCTTCTTCAAGATCTGAACTTATTGAAATCAGTATCGCTTCCAATGTCATAAACGCTGTTGGAAAATAAGCAAGGGTTTCAACTATTACAAGACCCCAGAAACCATAGATTTCAAATGGCGGTGTGCCATTGAAGAAATTTTTCGTGATGATCCCATTTCTTCCAAACAAAAGGATTGCTGCAAGTGCAATTACAAAAGGCGGTGATATTATTGGAAAGGTGGCAACGGTCCTGAAAAACCCCTTGATCGGTATATTCACCTTCGCAATTGCATAAGCAAATATATACCCTACAAGAACACTTATAAAAGCGACAACTACTCCAAGCTTCAGAGTATTCACTATAGGTGTTACAAAGTATCTTTTGCTGAAGAGATTTTTATAAACATCAAAACCATACATTCCGCTTTTTATCTCAAAGCTCTTCAATCCAACCATCAGTATCGGATAGACAACAAAAACAATCAAAAGCACCCAGACAAAAATGATCAGCGCAAACAAAACAGGTTCATTTATAAGCCTTTTTATCTGTTTGAACCAGTTCATTCAACCCCCCCAACAAGGGCGTGGCTATGTACCACGCCCAATTTTTACATACCGTACTCGATTTCTTCTTTCCACCTTTCGATGAGTCTGTCTTTATTTTCACCGAAGTATTCAAAATCCATAGGTACGACGTTGACATCTTCCATTTTCACAGCACCGGGAGCTACTTTTGCTTGCGGGTTGATCGGTATTCTGTTCCACTGAACCATTAAACTCTGAGCATCGACAGACAGCATCCAGTCTATGAATTTTGCGGCAAGGTCCGGTTCGGGAGCACCTTTTATCATTGACATTGCACCGATTTCATAACCGGTTGGCTCTTTCGGGAAGGTAAGAACTACCGGATAACCTTTTGCTATACCTTTGGTGATGATGTCGTGTGCGAAGGCTATTCCAACTGTTATTTCACCCAACCCCGCCTGGGTAACACATGCGGATCCAGAGGTATTGTAGTGATGAATCTGCTTGTGCAGTTGCTTCCAGTAATCAAAGGCTTTGTCTTCTCCCATTATTGCAACCAGTGCAGCGAGCACAGTATAAGCTGTGCCGGAAGTGTATGGATAGGCAAGAGAGATTCTTCCTTTGAACTGTGGTTTGAGAAGATCATACCAGGAAGTAGGCGGTTCAACACCAAGTTGTTTGAGCTGTTCCGTGTTGCTAACAAAACCTATTGCTCCGAAATACAGACCCACCCAGTAACCATCTGGATCTTTAAAAGCCGCCGGCACATTTTCCACCGCCTGGGATCTGTAAGGTGCCAGAAGCCCTTTCTTTTTTGCAGCAATCTGGTCCAGTGCAGGTCCACCAAACCAGACACTTGCCTGTGGGTTCTTTGATTCAGCTTCTACTCTTGCTAAAAGCTCTCCTGAGGACATCCTCACGACCTGTACTTTAATACCAGTCGCTTTTTCAAACGCATTCACATAAATTGGCCATTCGTTCTCATCCAGTGCCGTGTAGATGTGTAGAACCTGATCTTTTGCAAAAATAACCACAGCAGCGATCAAAATAGCCACCAGCACAAAGAGTTTTTTCATTTCAAACACCTCCTCAATTAGCCCCTGTAGGGACCGGGATATTGCATTTTTTCTGAAGTTATCTTTGCGGCTAAAGTAACGGCTTTATGCAGATCTTCTAAGGCTGTTACAAAAACTGCAAGGCAGGTATCTCCTCTTCCAGTTCTTCCTTCAATCTTATATGGAAGAAATGTCGCGTGATAGAATTTTTCTCCGTCAAAGGCACAGACACCTTCTCTGTAAGTTGCAAGAACTATCTTTACACCCATTCTGTGAATTTGCTCACATGCCTTTTTGAGATCTCTTTCGCCCGTGAGTATGAAAGCTTCGTTGCTGTCTACCTTTAAGACGTCGAAAAATTTGAGATATCTGGTCTTCTCAGACCAGTCCTGATACCTCAACTGTCCATCTTCGGCAACGTTTCTGAGAAATCCCTGAGCATCACCTATCAACATCTCTGTCTTATCTCTCAGCACAGTTATAAGTTCTTCGGGGATCTCTCCATGCCACAGAGCACTCAAAACGATCTTTTCACATGATAAATCTTCGATATCTTCTTTTTCAAATCTTCTTGCTAAATAAAGAATTCGGCTGATTCTATCGTCTGGATTTTCAGTGGGATAGAAGTTTTCAATAGTCGTTGTGGTCTCACTCTCAAGAAAGAAGACTTGAACTTTTGCTTTTACCATCTCATCATATAGGGGGCGATCCTTGTACGCGCATTTTGTTATAACTTTGCAATTAGCACCAGCCCTCTGCGCCGCAATGCTTCCGTAGAACACCCCACCTCCTGGTACCACGACAGTTTTATCTGGCGTTTTGTTTATGTCTTTTGCGACATGACCGATGAATAGAATATTCATCATCATCACCTTTCTACCTGACTCCCGCAGCCGCTGCAATGACATCCATTATGTACTGTGGGGTCACGTCTTTTTTGAGATAGTCTCCTATTTTCTCGCCTCTTTCAAGCAGAACCAGTCTGTCGGCAACCTCATAGACATGGTAGATATTGTGAGTTATAAAAATCACAGATATGCCCCTTTTCTTGGCTTCGAGTATGTGCTCCAAAACCTTTCTCGTCTCACCAACAGACAGCGCTGCTGTTGGCTCATCCAGTATCAGAAGTTTTGCCCCAAAGTGTATGGCTCTCGCTATTGCAACAGCCTGTCTTTCACCACCAGACATGAAAGCCACTGTTTCATCTGGATTTCTCACAGATATACCTATATCTTTCAGAGCGTCCATTGCTATTTTTCTCATCTTTTTTCGCTGAATCCAGGAAAAAGGGCCTATCTTTTTGACCATTTCTCTGCCAAGAAAGAAATTTCTCCACAAAGGCATGAGATTGACAAGTGCAAGATCCTGATAAACTGTTTCTATACCAAGATGCCTTGACTGCCACGGTGATTTGAAATTGACTCTACTGCCTTCAAAGTAAATCTCTCCCTCGTCGGGCTGATAATAACCAACGAGGATCTTTATCAGAGTGGATTTACCAGCACCGTTGTCACCAAGAAGTCCCACTATTTCATTCTTTGAAACAGAAAAGTCCACTCCTTTGAGAGCCTGCACTTTGCCAAAGGATTTCTTTATGCCCTTCATCTGTACGAGTAAATCTCTCATCCTGCTACCTTCTTTCGGATTTTTGCGTTTATGACTGCTGCAACTATCAGGATGATTCCTATGAAAGCTCTGTACCAGTAAGCGGGAGCTCCAGCAAGTACAAGCCCATTTCGAACCATGCTTATCATCGTTGCACCAATCAGTGCACCTAAGATACTGCCATATCCTCCTGTCAGTAGAGTTCCTCCCATAACAGCCGATGCGATGGCTTCCAGTTCCAGCTCCTGACCAAGCGTGGGATCTACTATCTTAAAACGTGCAAAGGTGGTTAATCCGGCAAAGCCGGCTAAAAGACTGCTTATCATGAAGTTGGTTATCTTAACCCTTTCAGAGGGTACACCAAGAGCTTTTGCGGCTCCAAGATTTCCACCAGTTGCAAAAGTCCAGTTACCATACCGCGTTCTTTCAAGAACAAACCAGAAAATGAATGTCAGAAATACAAACCAGATTGCCGAATATCTCAAACCACCAATCACCCGTCCACCAAGATAATCCAGCATCCTTATGCGTCTTGCTAAAATTATGGGAAAACCTCCTGTCACTGCGAGCAATATTCCGCGCCAGAACATCATCATGCCAAGAGTAGTTATAAAAGAAGGTATACCCGTTCTTAAAGTAACAAAACCATTTATCAACCCAATACCAGCCGCTATGGATAACCCAGTCAGCAGGGCGAGATATTCATTCACTCTGTGGTTCACCATTATCGCGAATACCATCGGGACAACCGCAAAAACTGCTCCAACGGACAAGTCAAACTCACCGCTTATCATGAGCATGCATACACCGACGGCTATGATGCCAAGCTCTGCAGCCATTGTGAGGGTGTTCAACAGATTGTCGACACTGGCGAATCTGCTGGAAAGAAAAGAAAAAATAACAAAAAACACCGCAATTCCCACAACAGCCCCAAATTCTTTTATTCTCAAAAAAGCCTGAAAATCTCTTTTCTGATCCAAAACCATTCCCCCTTTGGGGCAAGAGGGGTGGAGAATCCACCCCTCTGTTTTATCATCGATAACCAAGCTGTACTGTCTCTTCCACGATGTCTACATTGCTCTTGTCAACAATCGACGGTCCGGTGAGAATATCTTCGTGCGGGATCAAACCAAATTCTTTGTACAGGTACAGAAAAACTATTGGCAGATAACCCTGCAGATACTGCTGCTGATCGATTGTAAAGACGACAACGCCTCTTTTGATGGCATCGGTTATCTTCGTTGTTAGATCAATAGCACCTATCTTGACCTTGCCAGAGAGATTTTCTTCTTCAACAAGCTGTATCGCAGGATGTGCACCAAGAGGTCCGAGTGTGAATATAGCATTCGTATCTGGATATTTTGTCAGATAACTTTTGAGCAAAGTCAAAGCCTTTGTTGGATCTGTCGTGATATCGAGTTTTTCTACAGGTATCTTCTTTTCGGCCAGTACATCTGTAATACCTTTTGCCCTTGCTTCAAGTCCAGCATGACCTGGTTCATGAATTGCTATGACAGCCCGTTTGGGTGTGAATTCCTGAAGCATTCTCCTTGCAGCGTAAACACCGGCTAAGTATTCATTCATACCTACATAGCACAGATATGGGATCTTTTCTTCGGCAGGTCTGTCGTCTGGAACGTTGATTGCAACTACAGGTATACCCATTTGGATTGCTTTTCTGAGCGGCTCGTCCAGAGCAACTGGATTTGTGATTGTAACAACAAGTCCATCCGGTTTCTTGACTATTGCAGAATTCACAAGATCGATGAATTCTTTGAGAGAGAATTTCTCCGGACCGAGATATACAGCATCGACCCCAAATTTGGCTGCCGCATCTTTGACACCTTTCATGACAACTCCCCAGAATGGATCAGCCGGACCTCCATGTGATACGACATAGAATGTGTAACCAAAAGCAGCGACAAATGCCATAACAACCAGTAAAAGCGTTGCCAGTTTCCTCACATATATCCCCCCTAATATGAAGGCGCTCGCGGCGCCTTCATAATCACCACATATTCCCCAAACTGTATATACTCCTCCAGCCTGGTTCAAAAGGTTTTTTCAACACGGCATCCAGTTCCTCTTTGGGTCTCTGAGACAGTTCATTGGCTGGTGGGAGTTTACCTGCCGGATAATTGGTCATGATATCGTTGACGAGCTTTTCCAGATAATCAAGTAGTGCTTCTACTCCTTCTTTAGCTTTATCCGCACTTGCTTTGGTTGCCTTTCCCACAACCCCCTCTGGATATGCCGCGACCTCGATCGGTCCTCCACCGACATGTCCGTACCACGCGATCGCCCTGTGCAGTAAATTACCAGCCTTGTCAATATGACCCTCTGGCATATAACCACGAGGAGTTGTGTCAACAGCCCATTCCTGGTGGCAGAACTCTGGAAACAGAGCAAGACTCCAAGATGTCTCGACTTCATCGGCGTGGATGAAATTCGTCTCGTACGGTCCACCGTCTTTTTTGAGTTTGAACTTATCCTGAATGGCGTGATACCAGTTCACGTTGAAAATCATCGCCGGGACCTGGAAAATCTTTGCAAATTTGTGTATTGCGACTGGTATGACAAATTCCTGACCGTGGCCATTCAACAAAATCTGTTTTCTGAATCCCGCGTTCCAGAAACCAGCGATAATACTGACAAGAAGATCTATGAATGCCTCGTCTTTTACTGGAACTGTTCCTGGCATGCCTATGTGGTGGTATGGATGAAAGCCGTACCAGACTGGCTCTGCAACAGTACAACCTGTTTTGAGAGCCACCTGTTCTGCCATCCTCGTTATCAAAAATGTATCTTCCCCGGTTGGTGCGTTCGGACCGTGATTTTCAGTACTTCCAACGGGAATGATTATCAAATCGCATTTTTTAACCCTTTCCTCGATTTCTTTCATCGTCATGGTTTGATAATAAACACCAGATGGTTTTTCCATGTGTCCTTCTTTTGGTGGTATCTGCCATTTTGACATTTCTACCCCTCCAATCTCACGTGTGCCTGACCGCTCTCAACAGCTCTGTAGCAAGCATCAATGATCTTTATGACTTTCACCCCATCACTCACATTGACAGGTGGAATCTTGTGTTCTTTGAGGCAGTCGATGAAAAGTCTGTTTTCGGTTATGTATCCCCATTTTTCTTTGAAATCCACCTTGGTAAAATCATGACTCTCAACTTCTTTCCCTAAACCCTTGCAGAAATGCACTCTTTCCATTTCTTCATTTGTCAGCATTACATGTTCACCGTACACTTCTACTCTTTCGAACGGAATCATCCAGCTTGCATGGGCACAGGATGTGAAAGTGCCAATGATTCCATTTTTCATCTTCATGGCTATTGACCAGTCATCGATATCTGGATAAACGCTCTTTTTACCCAAAACGTACATTTCCTCGACATCTCCAAAGAGCCAGCGAGCCATATCGAAAAGATGTAGTGTGCTTTCAAAGAGAAATCCCCCTGTGTAAGATCTGTCTGAGGTCCATGGCGGGTTGAGCAGTTCTCCTCTGTTCATTTTTATCTGGAATGAATATGGTTTTACAACCCCATTTTCTATCTTCTCTTTCATGAAAGTGTACACGTGTGCAAATCTCCTGTTGTGACCAACCTGAAAGACCGCACCTGTTTCTTTCACCTTTTTTTCCAGCGCCAAGGCATCGTTCAAGGAAATAGTCATTGGCTTTTCACAGAACACATTTAAACCAATTTCCAGTGCATTCATTGCGTATTCAAAGTGTGTCCTGTTCGGCGAAGTGATGTATACAGCATTCACACCCTCATCTTTCATCTGCTTCAAATTTTCAAAAACCTTTGCTTTGAATCTCTCTGCAACTGACTTTGCTCTATTTTTATCAACATCCATTACTCCAGTGATTTCAACATCTTTGAATGTCGAGAGTATCTCAAGGTGCACCTGTCCTATGAAACCACTTCCAACCACTCCGATTTTGACCTTTTCCATAAAACCACCTCAAGGATTGAGCATCGTTACTTTGACAAGTTCTTTGTCGGTTTGCAATTTCTTTATGTAATCAGGTATCTCCTCAAGCTTCACAGTTTTGGAGATAATCTTGGTCATATCCATTCCTGCCGCCATAAGACTTATGACCCTGGGGAAATTTCCGTGTCCAGAATGACCTTGAGAACCGACTATCTGGGCGCGCCTTACCTGGAAAATCTCACCAGTCACGGGAATCTTCGCGTCTGCCCTTGCTACTATCACAACTGTGGCATTCACACCCCTCGCCCTCCAGATGGTTTCCTCGATATCTTTCCAGACGATTTGAGGCAGTCCCGTGGCTTCCAAGTAAATCTTCGCTCCCATGCCGTTCGTACTGTCAAGAACAGCATCAACGAAATTTTCTTTGGTTGGGTCTATTACTACATCTGCTCCCAGTTCTTTTGCGAGTTTTCTTCTTGTTTCCGATGGTTCTGAAAGTATTACCTTGGCGCCACCGGCTCTTTTTAGTACCGCAACAGCTGCAAGCCCTATGGGTCCTCCTCCAAGAACAACAACGTTGTCCCCCGGTCTTATTCCTCCTCCTCTTTCGATAACGGCATTGTAAGCAACAGAGGTAGGTTCAACAAGGCTACCTGCTAAAAACAGTTTGTCGCCACTGTAATTGCTTTCAAGTTCTCTCAAACTCCACAGATATTTTGCATCGGATATCACATATCTTGCAAAAGCACCATCGATGTCAAAACCAATTTCATGCAGGTTTTCACAGTGGTTTGGATAACCATCAGCGCATGGCCTGCAGTGGCCGCACCAGAACATTTCTTCAGAAGTTACCGGCTCACCGGGCTCGAATCTTTTGTTCGTTCTTCTGTTTATAGCTTCCTTTCCTGCATCAACAACAATTCCTGAAAATTCATGACCAAGTGTCACCGGAAATCCGGTTAAACCCGGATAGAGCATATAACCATCCCGATCTGCCTGTGCCATGTGAACATCACTTCCACAGATTCCACAGGCTTTCACCTGAATCAATACTTCTGTCGGCTTTTTGATCACAGGTTCTGAAACTTCCTCGACAACAACCTGTGGATAACGCCAGACTTTACTACCAAGCCAGCAAACCTTTCCCTCAACATCTTTTGGACCAAGCTTGAACCCCGGTCTTGGATCCCACTTAGCATGCAATCTTACGGCTTTCATTTTCATCCCTCCCACCTTTCCATCATAAGTCTACCTACAATTAACACAGTTGACAAATTTGAAAATCGGCGTTCAAAAGGTTTTATGATGTTTTATCATTTTCTTGCTCTTTCTTTTTTGTGTTTTCTCATTCTTTCATGTGGTTTTGTATAATTTCGAATTTGACTTTCGTAATTCAAGCTGATAGGATTCAAATGGATGGATGATTTTGTTCACTGAAGAGAGAAGAAATGTGATTCTCGACCTTTTACGAAAAAAAGGAAAAGTAACTGTCAATGAACTGACCAAACAACTAAAAGTGAGCAGTGTAACAATAAGAAAAGATCTCGATTTTTTAGAGGCAAATGGTTCGATAGTCAGAACCCATGGAGGAGCAATCTTGCCGGATCACTCACGCTCTGAATGGAATTTTCTCAAGAAAATACACCAGCGAGAAAATGAAAAGAAAAGAATAGCAAAGAAAATCGTTTCTCTGATTGAAGATGGTGATACAGTCATACTCGACAGCAGCAGTACCAATTACTATGTCACCTTCGAACTGAGAAAATCAGATCTGTCGATGATAACCGTTGTCACCAACAACGTGTTCATAGCGAGCAAGCTCATAGAACTTGGCATTGAAGTGCTCGTCCTCGGTGGTGTTGTCAGGGAAAACAGTCTGTCTCTTGTGGGACCGTGGGCTTTGAGGTTTTTAGAAGAAATCAGCGTTGATAAAGCGTTTCTTGGTACAACAGGTTTTTCAGTTGAAAAAGGGTTCATGACGCCGAGTGTTGTCGAAGCAGACGTAAAAAAGGCAATGATAAGAAGTGCTTCGAAAGTGTACATCGTGACAGACTCGACAAAATTCAACCGGAATGCTTTTGCTTCATTCGCTCTACCAGAGGACATAGATGGAGTGATAACAGATGAAAACATACCGAAAGAATTCGAAGCATTCCTTCTTGAGAAAGGTGTTCAGGTTTACAAAGTATGAAGGGAGATGAAAATCTTGAGAAGACATGCTGAATCTATTCTCAAAGAATTTAAGAGATTAACAGAAAACAAATTCGAGATCTATACCGATTCAGTTCACCAGATGGATTCTTCTGTTTTCTTCATGTGCAGAGGAAAAGATAAAAAACAACTCGTGGTAGCCGGTAAAAAAGGTATATGTGAAAAATTCCAAGCAAACAAAATCGGTGAGATAGAAAATCTCGATGTGATACTCTGCGAGCTTTCAGACAAAAACTGCGGTGTAATCAGAGAACTGCTTGATCTCAACCCAAAAAGATGCAGTAAGAAAACTTCATTCGGTTTTGGCGACAGGCTTGGAATAGCCACACCTGCACATGCCACTGCTGCAAAAAACCATGATATCTTCCCGATTTTTGCCCAGCAATCTGTGAGAGAACTCTCAAGAACTGAAAGAACCTTCAAAAGCGTTCTTAACAGTGCCATTTGGGGTGTATTTGAGAGCGGATATACCAAAGACTTTGGTGCCGATGCAGATCATGTTAAACAGATCGAAGATCTTATGAACGCGGCGCACGAAGGATACAGTATGTACACATTGGATCCATCAGACCACGTGAAAGACATAAGTAAAATGAGCCAGAAACAGGTTGCCGAGTTTTACCAGTCTCACCCGAAACGAAGGGAAATCGAAGCAAAATATGTGAACAAAACTTTCAACCTATCAAAACAAAAACTCATCATGGACGAAGAGAGCTTTTTAAAGATCTTTGTCACCTACATCGATGTGATAGAACACGTTGTCAGGTGCTACGATGCACTCAGAAGTGTAAAAAAAGACTTCGACCTTGAAGTTTCAATCGATGAAACATCAACACCGACGACTCCATTGGCTCACATATTCATCGTACAGGAACTGAGAAGAAGAGGTGTGGATTTTCAAACCCTTGCTCCAAGGTTTGTCGGGCAGTGGCAAAAAGGCATAGATTACGTGGGTGATCTTTCGGATCTTGAGAAAGAAATAGAAATTCACAGTGAAATTGCCAGAGTTTTATCTGGTTACAAACTTTCATTGCACTCAGGAAGCGATAAATTCAGCGTGTATCCGATTTTTGCACGTTACACCGAAGGCAATTTACACATCAAAACCGCAGGAACAAGCTATTTGCAGGCAATCAAAGTGATAGCCGTGAAAGATGCTTCCCTTTACAGACAGATACACAAATACGCCCTTACGCGCTTTGAAGCAGATAGAGCATCATATCACGTGACAACTGATCTGGATAAAATACCTGATGTCGACAAAATGAGCGACGCAGATCTTGTGAAACTGTTGCAAATGCCAGATGCCCGCCAGTTAATTCACATAACATACGGTTCTATTCTCACGGCAAAGGAATCGGGAAATTATCTTTTCAAAGACCGCATCTTCAGGATACTCTTTGATAACGAAAAATTGCACTATGAATTTGTCAAAAATCACATGCAAAAACATCTTGACAAACTGAGCGAAAGGGGTGTTCAGGATGAATGAAGCTTACAAATTGTTCAGTCTGGATGGAAAAGTCGTGGTGATAACAGGTGGTGCAGGCATTCTTGGTTCTGCAATAGGCAGGGGTTTAGCAAGGTTTGGTGCGAGGATCGCTGTCTGCGACATCAAAAATTTTGATAACGTTGCCGGACAGATGCAGCAGGATGGTTTTGTCGCCAAAGGTTATTACATGGATGTTCTGAATATCGAGAGCATCAGAAAAGTCTGCGATGAAATCTTAAAAGATTTTGGTAAGGTAGATGTTTTGCTCAATGCTGCAGGAGGAAACATGCCACAGGCAACGACATCAGCCGAGCTGAGCTTTTTTGATCTGCCATTAGACGCTCTGCAAAAAGTGGTTGCACTGAATTTGTTCGGTGGAGCTATCCTTCCATCTCAGGTATTTGGTAAACTCATGGCAAAAAGAGAAGAAGGCGGCTCAATAATAAACATTTCTTCGATGGCTGCTTTCAGACCATTGACGCGCACGATAGGGTATTCTGCGGCAAAGGCTGCTGTGAGCAATTTCACACAGTGGCTTGCCGTTCACCTTGCTATGGAATACAACAAAAATCTCAGAGTCAATGCCATCGCACCGGGATTTTTCCTGACACAGCAAAACAGGTATCTGCTGCTCGACGAACAGGGCAATCTCACACCAAGAGGGAAGGCGATAATAGATCACACACCTATGGGCAGATTTGGTGACCCGGATGATCTCATCGGCGTATGTGTATGGCTCTGTTCAGAAGCTTCAAAATTTGTAACTGGCGCAGTCATACCGATAGATGGCGGTTTCAATGCATACTCTGGAGTATGAAGAGGGTGTGGAAATGGAATTTATTGAGAATCTTTCAGGTGGACTTTCTGAAAAAAAACTATCTGAACTTGTTGAAAAAATTTTGCCAGACAGAAAACTTGAAAAAGTACTTTTGATACACCCAGATTACACGCGTCAGGATTTTTCAGACAAACTGGTCCCACTGCTGTTTGAAAAGCTCAAAAAAAGAGGATTGAAGACCTTTCACACTCTGAATGCAAGTGGAACACACCGGGCGATGAGTGAAAAAGAGATTAGGAAAAAACTCGGGCTTTACCAGGAAGAATTTACCTTTTTTAACCACGAGTACGCTAACCCAGATGCACTCACAACCGTTGGGCTGTTGAGCAAAGAGTTCGTGAGCGAAAAGACCATGGGTGATCTTGAAGAACCATTACCGGTGACGCTGAACAAACTGTTCTTTGAAAAGTACGATTTGATAATCGTTCTGAGCGGAACCTCACCCCATGAATCTACAGGCTTTTCCGGTGGTTTAAAATCCATAGTACCGGGTATCGCTGGACCGGATGTGGTGGGTTTATTCCACTGGGCAGCCGTGCTGATAGGCATCCCAAGAATCATAGGTTCTGTGGACAATCCGGCAAGAGACGTCATCAACCAAGCCTGCAAAATTGCCTTTGAAAAAGTCAGATCACCAGTTCTATTTTTGAACATGGTGTATGAAGAAACAGACGACGGGATACTCGCAAAGGGACTTTACGCAGACTTTGACTTTGAGGGGTCTTTGAGAGCTTACAAACAGGCAGTGAGAGCAAGCCAGCAGATTCACATAATTTATCTGAAAAAACCCGTGAAAGTGGCGGTGCAGGTAATTGGAGAAAACTACGACGAAATATGGACAGCAGGGAAAGGTTCATACAAACTCCAAAAACCCGGCGTTCTTGCACCGAATGGAGAAATCATAATCTATGCACCACACATAAAAATCTTTCATTCAAATGCACAGATGGACAGATCTATACGTGAGATTGGATATCACTGCAAGGGTTATGTCAAGGAATTTTTGAAAAAACATCCAAAATTTGATCTCAACGTGGCAGCACATGTGATAAATGTCAGAGGTGACGGCACCTTTGATGCCTCAACAGGAAAGGAAGAATTCGCTTTCACCGTGACCCTTGCAACCTCTATACCAAAAAAAGAATGCGAAGCAGTCGGCTTAGCCTACCGTGATCCAAAATCTATAAGAAAAGAAGATTTCAAATCAGACGACTGCCTCTGGATCGAACATGGTGGAAAATTTCTGTACGATCTGAAGAGGGAGGCATGAATGTGAAAAACGTTGTTATTGCTCAATCGGGAGGTCCAACTTCTGTCATAAACAACAGCTTGCGCGGTGCGATCGAAACCTTTATGGAAAGCGGTAAAGTTGGAAAAATCTACGGTGCAAAGATGGGTATACTGGGAGTTTTGAATGAAGAACTCATAGACATAACTGCACAGGACCCAAAGCAGATAAGACTGCTTGAAAAAACGCCATCGGCAGGGGTTATAGGAAGCTGCCGCTACAAAATCAAATCACAGGAAGATCTTGAAAGAATAGTTGAGGTTTTCAAAGCTCATAATGTTGGTTATTTTCTCTACTGCGGTGGAGAAGATTCAATGGATACAGCAAACAAAGTGAGCCTGCTCGCCCGCGAAAAAGGACTTGAAGTGATCTGCGTTGGTATCCCGAAAACCATAGACAACGACCTTGGTGGAAAGCTCCAGGAAGATGGTACTTTCGCTATATGCGACCACGATCCTGGCTATGGAAGCGTGGCAAGAAACACAGCCATAAATGTGCTCGAAGCGAACGAAGAAAACAAAGCAAGCTACACATCTGATCCAGTTTTGGTGATAGGTGTCATGGGTAGAAAAATGGGTTTCATCACGGCTTCCGCCAGGCTCGCCGACCCCGAAAGACAACTGCCACTTTTGATAATACTCCCCGAAGCGCTTTCACAGGATGACTACAGATCAAACCTCGAATACATCACCGAGAAAGTCAATGAAATGCTGAAAATCCACAAAAGATGCATTGTGATAATAGGTGAAGGTGTGAATGTCGGAGATCTGGGAATACTCAAAGACAGTTTTGGACATGCGCAGTTCAGTGCCGCTGAAAAAAGTGCAGAACAGGTCCTTGCAAACTATCTGAACGGTCTTGACAGGAAGGATGAAAAAGGCAGGGCAAGAAGCAGATTGGTCGTCCCGGGCATAGCAAGATACGAAAAGCCAGGAACGAGGCAGAGAAGGGAAATCGCCTATGTCTCCGAGGTGGATTTGAAAGAAGCCTATGAAGTTGGTGCCTTTGCCGCAAAACTCGCTTTGAATGGCGAGACAGGCTATATGGCAACGATCATCAGAACCAAAGCAGAAAAATACCAGGTTCAATACTCAAAAGTACCGTTGAATGTCGTAGCCAATAGCGCAAGAGAATTTCCAAGAGAGTGGATCAGTGAAAACAAAGTCGATGTAACAGATGACTTTGTAAAATGGGCAATGCCCTTAATAGGTGGACCATTACCGGAATTTGCCCGTTTCAAAGAAATACTCGCACCAAAACTGTGTCCACCTTACACTCCCGCGGGCTTAAGACATCAAGGAGCGTGAAGACCAATGTATACCAGATTGACGCACAAGGAGCTGAAAGAAAAACCCAAAGAACAGCTTTTGAATTTCAAAAGAACCAAGAAATTTCTCATCGCAATTGACACGGATGGATGCGTCACAGACAACATGAACGGCAAACAGATTCTGATCTTTCACCCGCATTTTATGGAATTCTATAATCTGTGGGAAATCGAATCTTACTACAGGGAAATAGCAGAGTACTACAACCTGTTTTCAGAACACAGAGGATGCAACAGATTCATCGCAATCCAGCTCATTCTCCATGCTCTTTATGAAAGAAACGACGTACAGCAGATTGTAAAGCAAAAGAACATAAAACTTCCAGATTTAAAAATCGTTGAAGATTTCATAGAGTACGCCAGAAAAAACAACTTAGGGCTTGGAAACCAGACCTTGGAAAAATACATAAATGAAGAAAAACCGAAAGCCTTTGGTCTGTACAAACTGCTCGGCTGGAGCGAAGCGGTTAACAGAACCTTTCCACACATTTCTGCGCAGATACCTCCGTTTGACGGCGTGGAACAGGCAGTGAAGCTGATGGCACAGCATGCAGACATCATAGTTGTCTCACAGACACCGTACGATGATCTTGCAGATTATTGGGAAAAGTACAACCTTTCTCAATACATATCACTCATAGCAGGACAGGAGATGGGTACAAAAGCCCAGCACATAGAGCTCGCTAAAAAGGTCGGAGGTTATAAGGATGACGAGGTTCTCATGATAGGTGATGCGATAGGAGATTTGAAAGCCGTCAAATCCAACAATGGGCTATTTTACCCGATCATACCCGGTGAGGAAGAAAAATCCTGGCATGAATTTGAAACAGCATTTGAAAAATTTATCAAAAACGAATATGTTGGAAAATTTGAACAGGATCTTGTGGAAAAATTCAACAGAATACTTTCACAAAAAGAACCCTGGAATCAACCAGATTACGATCACATCGAACATTACAGAAAATACCAGAATTTGAGGATACAACTGTACAAAAGATTCAATCCAGATGGAAGATTGCTTGTAATTTAGCCGTTTGGGCAACAGGTCAGATCCATGCTTGTAAAAAAAACTGCCCCCTTGCGGGGGCAGTCATCTAAATTTTTGGATCAACTAACCTACCCATGAAAAGGATTAAATCGTTTGTTTTATCGTATATAAAGAAAATAAAAGGTTTATCTGCTTTGAATACCTTTGACATACTCAGCCCTTTACCCACAATTATAACGGCTGTTGCCGCAGCCGCTTCTGTACCTTCTTCGTTCACCTCTATGAACGACTGATGAATCACATCGTGGATCTTGAGCGTGCGTGTACCGTCCATTTTTGAAAAGTCCGCCGCTGCATCTGTAAAAGCATCAACCATTTTCATACTCATAAGCGGTTCCTTCAGATATGTTCTGTACTCTATTTTGAACTTTGGAAGATAAATATCCACTTCTTCTTGCTTAAAGTTTTTTATCCATCCTTTTAAAAGGTCCAAAGAAAGATCTTTCTCTAACTGGTCTAAGCTCTTTTTTGGAAGTACAATTATCATCGAGATCTTTTCTCCAGCGTAGGGTAATTCAAGAACCTGAGCTGACTGATCTTCTGTGTAGTTAGTTGTAGTATTTTTGAACATCATGTCCACTTCAACGCTTTTGTCTTTGGTGATATAAAACGGTGCTTTTCGAGTCAAAGAAGGATCAAATGGTTTAAGCCACATTCCTTTGAAATATATGGCATTTACCAGAATGAGCCTTGTTAGTTGGTCTATATCATCTGGCTGGATGATCTCTTTGATCTTGCCATTTGTTTTTTCCTCGACCCATTTGTTGATCTGCTGCCTTGCTTTTTCTGTTTCTCTCTTAAAATCCACGTAGTTCAATCCAGCTTGGTAGTATTTCTGCACCTGCTCGAGAAATTCTTTTAGGAAGATGTAATCCTCTTGAGCCCACAGAGAATTGGCAACAGCCAGCTTGTAATTGTCATTCGGCTGGTTTAAAGATTCAATCAACTGTGAAAAACCAGTGTGCAGTGACTCATCATCAAGATCAAAGTAAAGAGTTTTTTTCATCTGTAAAGCAGTGTTACCATTCGCACCGATATAGGTCATTGCCAGAGCCGAACTGATACTGAAAGGAGAAATGAACATATTTCCAGGTTTTTTCACCAGCATCTTGTAAAGATCAATTCCAAAAAGATTGCTTGAATTGGCAACCGAGCCAAAACCTACAACTGCAATAAGACCAGTTATACACACCAGCAGGAAAAATCTATTCATTTTCACCGCCTCCCGACTCAATGTAAAATATTATATCCTATTTTTTCAAATGCAACAGCGGGAGACCTGAAAAATTAGACCTATGCCAATATACGAAGACAGATCTGTCCGGCACAAGCTTGTCCAGTATATATAATACGGAAAACAAAAATCACCGATCATGAAAAAATGCCGTTTTCATGGTATTTTGAGACAACTTTTCAAAGAAAATACTTTGATAAAGCCCCCTGTGGAACTTATTTGAGACTAACTCAACTTGATTCTTTCTGCAGTACGAATTTGCGCATGGATTCTTTTGCCAGTCTGTCAACCAGGTTGTTATATTCATCATCTTTATGAGCTTCTACCTTGCGAAACCTCGGCTTAACTTTTTTGGTGAGCTCCTGCAACTGTCTTACAAAACTATACATAGACGGCGGAGATTTTCTATATCCAAAAGCAAGAAACGGCAGTTCATTGTAATCGTGAACAATCACAGGATTTTCAATACCGTTCTTTTTGCAGTATTCAAGTGATTTTATCACCGCTATTATCTCTGCTATCGTTGAGCTTCCTCTTTTCAAAACAAATGCATCTGAGAACTGCTGAACCGTGTGATCTTCCACGACGCAAAAGGCATACCCCAGAACATTGGTCTGATTTGAATAAGAACCATCTGTGTAGATGGTCATTCATCCCCCTCCTTGCGTTTGTCTTCTTTTTTCAATTCCTTTTGATCCACTTTCTCGATGATCCCGCCGCACTTGTCGCAAACAAGCTGTTTCCCAGACAGCTCAGCCGCAGAATAATAAATCTGCCCGCAGTTTTTGCACCTGTAGTAAAAGATCATCACCCCCAAATCATGCTGTCATTTTGTTCTCTGTGACATTGCTGTTGGATAGTTTTGAGCACAAGTTCATTATCTGGACCAGCAGAATGTCTGATTGTTTCAACAGATCCATTCCCCTGTACTGTAAATTATAAAGGTCTTCAAAAAGCTGGCTTGCATATTCTTCCGAATTTTGTTCGACCATCTTTATTCTCTCTTGAAGAATTTTGAGCATCAAGTCCATTGACTGACCTGCGTTTTGAATAGATTCGGCATACATGCCAAGCAACTTAAAAAACTCACCCATTGTAAATTTTCCTCCTTTCATTTGAGTTTCACTTAAATCTTCAAGCACCTCCTTGATGTCTTCTTCAACATTTTCGATCTTCAGAGCTTTTCCAGGCTCAACCACCTCCATAAGTTGAGATAATTCCTCCACAGTATGCTTGGCAATCAGCTGATAGCCACTTAAAGCTGCGTTGGCAAAGCCAAAGCATTCGACTATCAGATTTCTTTTTAACAGAGTATCTTTAATCGAAAGCCATCCTTCGAAGATTACAAGGTATTTTTCTTGAACGATTTCTATCTGCTCTATCTTCGCAGTTACTCTGTATCTGTCTGGTGTGAAAGGTTCAAAAAAGTTAAGTGTGATTTTCCATGCTGGAGCACGATATTTGTCTATCATCTGTAGATCATTGAAAAGTCTTGCAAAATCATTGTCGTGAAGCCATACAAGTTCTTCGTATGTTAATTTGTCGACTTTCTTCAAGGTCTCACCTTCAAGAACACCACAAATTTCTTGATGATTCCAAGGCAATCTTCCAGTGCTTTCTCGTAGCTGTCGAATTCTTTGACCTCTGTGAAAACCATTGATTTACCCACGATTTTTATTGGCTCACCCATGAACTCCTGTGAAAGAGCTTGCATTTTTTCTTCCAGTTTTTTATTCTCGAAGAGTACTTCTCTATGTATAACGACATCTGATTCATTTTCATCTAAAGTAGTATTTGATTCATCTATAAAAGCATTTGAATCATCCTCTACAACTGGAGAGTCTTCCTGTGACTTAGGGTTTCCTAACTGCAGTAAAAGTCTAAATGGCGTCAATGTAACCTCAACTGGCCTAAGTGACCATCGACTGTCGTTTTTAATCAGTTCCCAGTTTATCTCTTCGTCCAAGATTGCAGGCACTCCTTCGTATTCCCATTTCAACAGCCATTTTTCACCTTTCTGCTCAATCTCAAAGGTAGCGGCATCTCCTCCAAGCGGATAAAGGTGTATGCTTTTAGTTCTCGTACTTTCTGTAACCTTTTTTGCCGTCTCGTAGATCAGTTTTGAAGCTGACATCATGTCCAGGTTTCTTTTTTCCTCAACCACTTTGTAGTCATCAGAATCATTCTCCTTTTTGAATAGAATCACAAAAGACTTGTGGTCAACAATGTTGGAAATGATTCTGAATTTGCAGTCCCCACCTTCAATTCGCATTTCAACGTCATAGTACTCTTCCATAACCCTTCACCTCCCAATGATAAATTGATCCAGTTTGAAATAATTTTCTGACAGTTTCACCTTAGAAAGAAAAAGGCGGTTTTTCAACCGCCACAAGATCTGTAAAGCCTTATCTATTTGATGCTCTTTCATGATTTTCCAAATTATATAAGGCAGTGAACTTGTGCCACTACTTTTTAGAACTTAGCCTAAAGTAAAACCACGCACAACTGTGCTTGATAAATGACAGTTTTTCACTTGACAAGGAGGTCAAAGAGTATAATGGAGCAGAAAAAATAGGTAAGGCTGGAAAGGAGGGGGCAAATGAAAAGATACTGGCGAATCTTTTTCTGGGCGGCAATTATCGCGGGAATTTCCACCATTGTCCCTGCACCGGCAAGCAAAGTTTCTTTGCTGGGATACCGTGCCCACTGTTCATTCACTCCTGTGAGCACGATCATATGCTTTGTAGCAGCGTGGTTTTTTAGACGGCGGGAAAAGAAAAAGGTAGATTGACCTCCTCCCAATTTCCTAAATGGGATAGGATTCCCATTAAGGAGATTAGGCTTCCCGCTTCAACATGGTGTGACTTACCAGAATATAGGGATTGCCCCTAAATATCTTGGCAGTGGTCTCCCACTCCACGGGCTTTAATTCGGACCGGTCCAGCCCTAATGCTTTTAACATATTACTACTTTTATTATACACATTCATCACCAGAATAACTTAAGCCATTCATCACAATCCCATAAATGGAATGTGCTTTCTGGCTTGTTTTTTTGTAAGATTTGAAACAATCACAAACAAAAGGCGGTTTTGCAACCGCCTTCAAAACAAAATGATGGTTTTTTAAGACCATTTACTATCAGTTACCTTTTTTAAACCTGCCATAACCATAATTTGTTTTCGAACCTATTCCATAACTGCTTATCATATCAACAAAGCTCGTTTTTATCTTTGAACTGAGCTCTGAAGATATTCTATCTATTGAGATCACAGTGAACCTAAATACGCCTTCCGTCAACGTTAAGTAAACCACAGGAACAGGATTATACCAGTCATTTGGTATTTCTCCATCCATATAGTATCTTTGAAAATGGTTGTTCACTACATCCAGCCCAAATTTTAGCCCTGATGTAGGAAAAGCATCCAGAAAAAGAACACTTCCACAAACATTTTCCGGATCTTGGCTTATATCTTGTCCAAAAATGGTCTTATACTCCTCTTTACTGAAGATTTCTTTCTCAAAACAATAATGTGAAAAACATCCTTTGAGAGCAGAAGATGGAATTATTGGAACCCCGTAGTTTCTGGAAAAGGTCATTCCAACTTCAAGTATGCTTGGAGAGCCACTACCAACAAGTAATCTGCTATCAAGCTCAAGTTCAATATCGAATATCACCCTGTCCTTGAGTTTTTCTTTTAGATAATCCCTTTGCTCTTTCATATAAGGCATTACTTCTCCTGTATATGTTTTTCTTATTTTTTCAACTTTTTGAAGTATTTTAGCTGTGATTTTCTCTCTATCGCCATCTTCCAGATAATCTCTAAACAACATGAAAGTGTATTTATCCCAATAAAGACTGAAATTCTTGCTGTCTGGAGGATTAGAACTCATGGTCAGTCACCACCTAAGAGTATCTCAGAATATCTTTTTAACCATTTTATGCAATCTAAAGCCGCTATTTGAATCTGTAAGTATTTTTCCTGAGTTATACTGCCATTTATGATTTCATTCATAGAAAACTTATCTGAACCGATTTTGATTCTTATAAGTTGTTCAAGATGATCAACAACTTCTTGAGGTCCTTTCTTCTTGGTGAATAATATTGCACCAAGCAGACCATTTTGTACTACAAGGCTTCCAAGTCCTCTGACAGTTCGAAGATATTCTTCCTTTTTATCATCACGTATCGAAACTATAAGCTCTACTGCTTTTTTTGCAACTTCAATCATAAATCCACCACCTTCAGGCTTACCAGACCCTTACCCAGGGTTTCTTTTCCACCTATTGAAATCACTTTATTTTTTAAAACTTCTTCAAGTGATTTCAGCTCGTTCTCTTTCGAATATACTGTTTCTCTTGCTGTGAAATACATAATTGTATCTTGCGGTAGATACTCTTCATACCAAAGAGCACCTGTTTCGACTATTCCTTTTTCGTGGTTTATTCTCACTCTTGGTATCACATTAGTCATTGTTTCCACAATTTGTGAGAACACTTTGTCATTAACCAGCACAATATCCTTTCTGAGTTTATCTTTTATGTACCTTATATCGCTGACTTTTTCGCTGATTTTTTCAGCGAACTCGGACAACCAGTCACATTTTTTAGCAGTTAATTTTATATCTTCAAGCCAAACATGAAATTGATTGTACTGATCGTCCGACACAAAAGCTTCAGAATCACTTATATGTGTTTTTTCTATAGATTCAATCAAGAGACCTCGAGACGGAAAATTTTTCAAAAACCTGATGAGCACGAGTGGACAGCTAACCCAGACAAAGAGTCTTTCAGGATTTCTAACTGGAAAGAGAAGTATTTTGGCTTCAGAAAAAGCAACAGCTCCTGGCTTTGTTTCTTGTCTTTCGTCTGGTTCACTACCAAAGATTTTTTCTTTGTTCAGCTTACCATCATTTATATTTGCTCTCAGAGCACCTTTGACGCCCTGAATGATCGGGAATCTTGTCGTTCTTTCTCTCTGGATGGGAAGATCTACAACCCCGATATCCATTCCCTTGCCTGCGTGAAGCTCGGTTTCAGCATGCATTAAAAACACTTTACTCTCCATCGCTTTTCCCCCTTTCTAACTCTTAAAAGGTATATACACAAATCGTCCAAAACCAAACTGGTTGTAAAAGCTCTGTTTTATTATGTTTTCATCGTCTTCAGGAATTTTTTCAAGATAATACACCGTTCCAGGGCTTACAGCTTGACAAATTGGTTTCGGCTTTCCTGAAGCATAATCCCAGCCAGATATCGCTATTTTTTTGCCAGCTGCTATGGCTTTGATTTTCACCTCGCCAAATCTACCTTCCTTCGGCACGATACCATTATCATAGATTGCTGGTGTTATTAGTTCTATCGCAATTTCTTTACTCTCTATTCTTTTAAATATATTGTGCGAAAACGATTCGATCTTTAAACTGCACCATCTTTGCTTTGAACCGAGAAAAACTCCATCTATTTTGGAGAGTTCCTCAACAGTTTTCTGACTGTCTGTGAGCATGAAAAAACCACCGTCTTTGAATCTGTAGAATGCCATAGTATAAATCATGCCTTCCTGTGCTTTTTTCTGCGATTTTTCCAGAGCAACACCCAGCTTAGACTCGATTTCAAAATTTTCAGGATTGCAGAGGACAAAACTTTCTCCTGACTGAAGCTTTATAAGTTCCCGTGCTTCTATGTATTTTTCTTCAGCTTCCTGGACATTATCATACTCAGGTATCCAGGCTAGTCCTAACTTTAAATCATCTAATTCTACTTCTGTGTCAAAGTACCGCATTATTTTATAAACTGAACCATGCTTATAAACATTCTTGGGAGCAGGAAAGTAATGTTTTTTTTCACCATGTTGCTCTGAATAAAGAAAAGGTCCAAAGAGTCTTATCATTCCCGGATCATTTTCATCGCCTATTTTCTCAATAAGATCCCGTGAAAGATCTACTTTCTGGTGGTAATTCAGTTTTACACCATACTTTTTTAGCAGTGCCGTTCTGACAGCTCCGTAAAATGGAAAGGGGGAAGGAAAAACTGATTTTACCGTATCTCCTGGATTGAATCTGCGGTTTTCTCTGAAAGCCAGCCAATCTTCTGGTTGAAAGTAGACAGCATATAATTCATTCATGCTTTTTCACCCCTCTTTGTGAACCGAACAGCCAGCAATAAATCAATGGCTCTGCTTAGATAGTTCACTTTTCCGCCAGATAGGGTAGCCATGAATTTCTTTATTTGCAATGTTAATTGCTTGAACTCATCTGATCCTTTATTCTTAGCATCAGATTTCTTCATAATGTAATCGATCAGATCTTCAAGATGTTCATCCTTCAGTATTTGCAGATCTTCTGGACGGAACTTGTAAAGACTCCTACTGGATAATCCGACCTTTTCTGATTTTTCGTTTATATCAATAGCTGTGGATATCACGTCTATATCATCCACATCCCACTTTGAACCGATTTCCGCAACTTGCCCTGAGCGACGCACAATGTATATTCCAAACGCATTTCTTGAAAGTTTTTCTTTTGCGTAATGTTCAGCATTTCTCGCAAGTTGTATACCAATTCTCAGTGGACTTTTGTGATGAATTATAGCTATACCAGCACTCATAGAAACGCTCTTCCCCATCATAATCGTATAAGGCTTACCGTTTACAAAAAGCATTTCATCTTTGAACTCATATTCGGTATTCTCTATTTTTAATCTCTCGTGCCAAATTCCGCTGTACATTTTTCGTAATTTATTAGCACACTCCAGAACCTTATCTGCTGGTAGTATGGCAAGGACATCATCTCCACCGGCATATATGAGCATTCCTTTGTATTCTTCTTCAACAACATGTCTGACAAAACAAGAAAATATTCCAAGCGTCCTTGAAATAGCTTTATGATACGATGGGGTGACAAAACAATGGCGCAGATCTTGGTCTATAACAATCTGGGTTAAACTCTCTCTTACCTTCGAATGAATAACATTTTCAGCCATTGGTGCCTTGTCACCAGAAATCCACTTACCCATGTTATCTCCATCCATCATGAGTATTGCAATATACTTATTTCTATCGAAATTTTCGTTTTGCTTTGCAATCTCTTCAGTTGATTCGTATCTTATATCTTCTATGCCAAGAATTTTTTTCAGCACCCTTTTGGTAGCATTCAATGTTCCAAGTAAATCTCTGTTTTCTTCGTCTTTTTGTTTATCGATTACTTCCACGCACGCTCTTACGTAATCACCGAAATCATCGGCGTTTCTTTGATTATTGAGTTGTGCATCACTCATATAACCCTTGAAATATCTAATAATCTTTATGGCATTCATCTTAGAAATAAGCATTTTGTATATGTATTTGTAAAATGTCCCGGCATTAGAAGAGTACCCCCCATATTTCGAAATCTTATCAATCAGATCCTTGTACAATTTGAAATCTGGGCTCTGTGAGATATGTATCATGGTTTCTTGCAAAACTGTTTGATCATTTACCAGATTAACCTGGGTAGCATTTATAGTTGGAAAAAGGTCAATTTGCCTTTCAAATTCCTGTTTGTTTATCTGATATTTCTGAAGTTCTCTCAGGGCATTTTCCGCTATTTTTCTCCATTCTTGCTTGATCCTGTCTTTGCAAACCTTTATAATCTCGTGAGATCTATTAGATGGTAAAATGGCAAGCACGACATTTGGCAGTGAAGCAATTTTTTCATGCATCTGGGGAATGGGACTTTGGTTCAAGAGTTTTACCTGGAGTTTTTCAAGGGTTTTATAAACAAATCTGTTTCCTCTTAGGTATGGGTATATTACTGAATCAAAACCAAGTTCACAACCTATGTGTTCGATAGCTTGATAGATCAAATAGGACAGTAAATAACTTCCAGCCCACAGATCAACAGTTTTTCTTGCCTGAGAAATTATTTCCTGCACAGGACCTATGGAAATCATTACCAAAGAAGCATTAACCTGCTGGCTTTCAATGCAGGATCTTATTGCGGCGGTTGAATCGACATGATCAATTATGGAATGATTTGGAATTCTTGTATCAGCAGGCAGGAATTGTGAGATATCCATGATATTTGGAAGTTCCCACCAGAGCGCGTGATAAAACTTTACGTCATCTTTGTTTTGACTTCGCAATTTCATGATATCGTTCATCAGTTTTTCCACATATTTTTGTTGATCTATGCTTGAGTAATTTATTTTTAATTTGCTTGCAGAAAGTGGGTGGATAAAATACGCCAGCTCGCTTAGACTAACTCTGATCTGTGGACCAAAACGTTCAAATGGAATAGGAAATCTGTCAAAAGCACTAGCAACTTTGTCTTCTTCACTGCCTCCCTGCGTTTTTTCTATACCGATACTCTTACAGATTTCTTCAACCAGATCTTCGTGCGATTTTATATCAAAAACTTTGGTTAAAGGATCATGTAAAAGCGCCGAAATTTTTTTCTGCCAAAAAGTCATCTGCGTCAATGGTTTCTACCCCCCTTTTCATTTTTCTTAATTTTCTCATCCAATTCATCAAAAGTAGTTGTTAGTTTTGCTTTAAAATCACTCGAGATATCATAAATCAGTTGTTCATCACTGGTAAGCTTACTTTTGAGCAGCAATCCATAAGCCGCCCAGTGTTGACCGGATTTGTTTATGATAATTTTCAAAGGAGAAGGTTTTCTGCCCCTGTCGTTTTCTTCCCCTGGAACTTTTGGGTAAAATGTTATTTTTTCAACTCTGGATTTCAATTTTTGATATTGTAAAGGCATACCAAGGATAGCTGGAGAAATCTCTACTTCCTTCAAGCGTCCTTCAAGACACTCAATCAGATCTTTAACGGCATCGCGGTTTGAATTTTCTTTCTGATTGATTTTCTGATTCATTTTTCTGAGACTGTATTTGAGCTGTCTGTACCAGCCCCTGTTGCTTCTACTTAAGTAATAAAGCCTTGACATAACTTCGGACCATTCTGTCCCTGTTTCTAAAAGACCGTAAAATTCAAACGCGCCTTCTGCCAGGCTCGGAAATTCAGGAACAGAACTTTTACCAAGTACAATCAATTTGTCTTTATCATTTTCATTTATGTAATCAATTAAAGCCTTTTCTGCTTGTTTGATCAATTCTTCTATTTTTTCCTTACTTACATATTCCCCTCTGTGAAAATCTTTGTCATTTATTATCTCAAACTGCCCAAAACCTTTTGTTGTCTTTGCACCAAAACCAGATAACACAGAAACTATTTTTAATATGGAATAAATGACATTCCATGTGTACTCGTCCTTTGTAAGAAAAACCAGTTCAAACATGCTTTGCGGCTTCAAACATTCACAAACAAAATTATCTCGTTGATTTCTTGACAAAAGGTATGTTCCATAGAGTGGATACAGAAGATCTTTCTTGTTAGTAAGTTGAGGATTTATGTTAAACCTCAACTTTTGTTTATTATTTCTGTCAAATGTTATTTCTATTTTGCCAATTGGAACTGTATCCTTTCGAGAGTATTTGACAATCAAACAAAATTCAGCCTTCTGATTTTGCGATCCAAAGATCATCGATTCTAAAAATTTCAAACCCTTATAATTTTCTTTTTTATAAATCTTCTCAAGTTCTTTTCGCCTGTCTTCATTTTTGATGTTATCAAAGTTTAATTTGTAAATATCAATTACTCTTGGTGCTATTGCGCGAAACCAGGAATGTAAAACGCCTTTGACACTCTGTGGTCTGAGTTCAAAAGAATAAATTTTGTATACCGGAGATTGATTCTCGGAAAAATCCATACTCTTTGATATGATTGGTGTTACCACTTTGCATTCAACCTGTTTACTTATCACACCTATCACACCCCCTTATTTTCCTGAAACCTTCACAAAAATTCATTCCATTCTCAATAATACTGATCCAGCCAATTGAGATTTTCTGACATAATCCACATACCCCTCAGCCAAAAAGTCATCAAAGGAAGCAGGCAGACTGAATTATCTACAGGTTTTTTGGAAAGGGAATCATTTTGATTTCGGTTATAAAAAGTGAATTTTTCTGCGACTCGATACGCGTCCGACGTTTTCGAGCTAACCGAAATCGAATGCGCACGTTTTACGATACGAATAAAACCATTACGTGATAATAAAACTTACATAAAATTTACATAATAAATTCGTAAAACATGCGCCCCTTCCAAATTTGTGCAGGCGTATATATAGATTTGCCTGCTTCCCAAGTTTTTCCACAAAAACCCTCGAGAAAAATTCTCTTTTAATAAATGAAATTAAAATGTTTCCATCTCTTTCAGAGAGTATCTTCATTCGGACATTGAAAAACTCCTCGGGAGGGAACTAACTCCCGAGGAGATTCGTTTCCATCTCTTTCAGAGAGTATCTTCATTCGGACATATTGGAGAATTTGAAGTTTCAATAAGCAAAAGTAGTTGGTTTCCATCTCTTTCAGAGAGTATCTTCATTCGGACAAAAGATACTCGACGAATACGCGAACGTAGCGCAATTCGTTGAGTTTCCATCTCTTTCAGAGAGTATCTTCATTCGGACAGGTATACAGGTTTTTCAAAGAACAAGAAATAAAGAAAAGTTTCCATCTCTTTCAGAGAGTATCTTCATTCGGACCGAATATCCGCAGAGCCCTGAGGACCGCGGAGGCTGTTGCGTTTCCATCTCTTTCAGAGAGTATCTTCATTCGGACAAGTATTAGAATTA
>NZ_JAVRKW010000003.1:0-181546 GCF_031962025.1 Pseudothermotoga sp. | reverse complement strand
CAGATCGCTTTTGTCAAAAGTAGATCAGAAATACTTGCAACGCGCTGAAATACAACTGTCAAAAGTGCCTCAGATTTTTTGCAAGCGTATATCGATTCCCAGCCAATCACCTTTGAAGAACAGACGACCGCAACTTTTCCAAATGGAGTGTTCAAGTAATCAAAATCATTGCCATAATGAATTTCATCTGAATTCGCAACAACGTACATGTAACCCCTGTCATTGCCTATCAAATAAGCATAAGCGCCAGCAACAGGTTCCTCAACCCATGAAACAGCCAGATCGGTGTGATAAAACTCCTTTAAAACTATCTGCCTTCCGAGCAGAAACCTCACAGGTCCACCTCAAAATTATTATAACACAAAAGGGAGGCTGATGCCTCCCTCTGGCGGGGACGACGGGACTTGAACCCGCGGCCACCGGTGTGACAGACCGGCATGCTAACCAGACTGCACCACGTCCCCAACACTTTTGTATTTTGGCAGAAAAATTCAGAAAAGTCAAGTGGGTTCTGAAGATTTCTTCATCATAAATATACGGTAAAATCACCGTAAAAACGCCTGTTAAAGGCACTATTTGTGCAGGTAAATTGATTCACACGATGTTTTTGAGCTTTTTAACGGCATTCTGTTCATTTTTTTGGATCTCAAAAACCGTATTATATATAATGGAAAGATCCACCAAGATGGTGTGCGCACACATCTGGCATAGGTCTAATCTTTCAAAGGCAGCTGCTGTACATCAATGTGCCTTGTGCTATGCACGTGCTCTTCTAACAGACCAACCAGCTGCTGGTTGAGTGGCATGTCTTTCATTATCTGTATGGCTTGTGTTTTCGTATAAGCCTTTCTGTATGGTCTGATATCTGTCAGTGCACTATAGACATCGGCTACGGCGAGAATTTGAGCAAGAAAATCGATTTCTCCATCTTTCAGTCCCTGCGGATAACCAGAACCATCGAGACGCTCATGGTGCTGTTTAATGATATCTGCTATTTGCTGAAGTCCTGGAAATTTTTCAATGATCTGCGCACCCACTTGGGGATGAATCTTAATGATCTCATACTCCTGAGGTGAGAGTTTACCAGTCTTGTTCAGAATATTTTCTGGTACGGCTATTTTTCCTATATCATGAAGTATTCCTGCCTGATAAAGCTGTTTCAATTTTGTTCTTGAAAGTTTTAAAATCTTTCCCAGTTCAAGTGCAATGTTAGCAACCATTCTTGAATGATGCGCTGTGTAGTTGTCTTTTTTTGAAAGTATCTCGACAATTGCCTCAAGTCCATCATATTGATAGTGCTGTATAATGAAAAACCTTCTTAGACTCTCAAATAAAGCAATTGAGGCAAGTGCCACGAGCAAAGAAACGATGAAATTGTAAAAACTCAGGATTTTACCAGAATAGACGAGCCTGAAATTATTGTTCTCAAAAGATGCATGAACCACATCTGTCAGACCAAGATGTGCAAGAATAGTACTGGTGTCAAAAACCACAGAAACCAGCTTTCCATTTATGCTAAGTTGACCATCATCGTTGTAGATTTTAAACAACATCTTTACAGAATCACTTTCAAAAGTAACTTCGTACTCCTGTGCTATGTTTCCATCTATCAGATCCACTCTGACAAGCTGTGGATAGAGATTTTTTATATCTTCAACTTGCTGGTTTAAAAAGCTTTCATCATTTTTCAGAATGGCGCTAAACATGGCATTCCAGTGAAAATATCCTTCACTCAATGCCTTTGCAATGGATTGCAGATATACGGTGAAAACATGCAGAGCAAATCTTTCAACCTGCTCACTCTTCTGTCGATTAAAATTCATAAAAAAAGATAATGACAAACTGAAGACAACTATCAAAACAACCGGATGAAATACGAACTGTTTTTTAAGTCTAATAGAGCTTACACCTACCTGTGCTTGGAGATGAAGCGTTCGATCGATCTATCCCAGCTTTTTTCGTCTTCTTTTGAAAAATAACACGCGGGTAGCTCTCCATTTGATCTATGGTAAGCCAAACATTCACAACAAATTCCCTTCCTTTCACAGCCAGGGTATGAACAATTACAGTTTTTGAGGTTTTTCTCTCTGTTGATACAGTTCACGATTTCTCCCTCCTCATTCTGCCTTCAAAAATATTTTAGCAGAAAAATACAGAGCCACAATCCCGCTCGCAAAGAAAATGGCATTTACAATTAAAAAGAAGGTTATACTCATAGCCTGTGCATTCGCAGTGTATCGAACAAGGTCTGCAGCATATTTAACCGGCAGTACATAGGCGATCCATCTGATATAACCCGGCATGAAAGTTATTGGAAAGTACACTCCAGAGAAAAAGACCATAACGGTATTCAAAATTGAAGCGGCATTAGATGCCGCATTTGTGTTTTTAAACAGTGAAACCAGAAGAACACCTACTGCCATCATTCCGAGCGTGACGAAAACAACAGTGGGTATTAGCAATAACCAGTTAAACTGTATGTTGCTCTTGAAGATGAGCTTACACAACAATAGAACCACAAAGAGAGACACAAATCCCAGCATAATTCTGATGGATGAAATACTTGAGATGATCTTAACTGGTTCCACACCGGTCAAGCTCAATCTTTTGAGAACACCCTTTTTTCTATAATTTCCAAGAACTGTTATCATGGCAAACATCCCATTTGAAAACAAAGATAAGGCTATGACACCCATCATCATGTAATCAAAATCAGAAATGGCAACACGTCGAACCTGTATACTGTCAACGCCGATGAACTGTCCGACAGAATTTATAGTTTTCTCGATAATCCCTTTCAAAGAAAGCGACAGAATTTTGATCTCACCTGTCAATGAAGGGTTGTCTTGATAATACAGCCGAACATCATTGGCAGCAACCAGCACTCCAATTGGTATTTTTGATTCTTCTATATCTTTTAAAAGATCCTGCTGGGTATGATAGATCTTTATATCCCAGCTTTCTATTTGCTCCAATTTTGAAATGATTTTCTGGTTATCCGCGTATACCCCTATGGTCCTCTTATAAGAAGCCTCCCCGCTGAATACAAATCCAAAGATCAAAAGAAAGATCACCGGGAAAAAAACCGAGAAGAAAAGACCGGCTAAATTTCTCACAGATTCCACCCAGTAAGCTTTCATGAAGGCAAAAAATTGTTTATTCATAACCCATCACCTTCTTGAAGTTAATGAAGAAAATGGCAATCGAAGCCAGCATCCAAAACCCCGGTATGATCCACAGCTCTGTCTGAGAAAAGTTGTACAGACTATGTCCCAGAGAAATTCGCAAATTCTCTACCAGATAGGTTGTTGGCAGTGCTCTGGCTATCACTTTGATGGACCACGGCATGTTGAAATTCAAAACGGGAAAATAGAACCCCCCTAAAAACATCAGTACTTGATAAACAATCTGGGTAACAACCAGGGCAGTGGAAAACCTTCTGCATAAAGAGGCAACCATTATTCCCAAACTGAAGGAAACAGCTATCGAGTACAGAAGTTTCAGAATAAATCCAGCGGACAGGCAAAGATCACTCACCCTGTAAAGCGCTAAACCCATTGCGTAGATAAGTGCGCAGGAAAGCACCATACTTGTGAAAAGACTCAACCCGAGAGATAGAAGATAATCAAATGAACTGGTTGGAGTCGTGTAAAGCCTTTTGTTAACCGCTTGCTCCCGATTGTTGATCAACCCAAGCGGGAGGCTGAACAATGCTCCAGACATAATGGACATGAGCAGAATAGCTGGAAAAAGATATGTTGGATAATGAAACTGGTTTGATCGGCTCTGCTTTTGAATCGGTTCTACCTTAACTTCGACTGATCTGTATTCCCCGCCAGTTTTGGAAACCACCTGTTTTGCCATCTCAAGATCGACCTGCTGAAAGATCGATTCAATTATCCTACCTGCCACTTGTGATTCATAAGAGTTTGCAAGTGTGTACAGTTCAACTTTTGCTGGAGCACCTGAAAAAATCATGGCTCTTGTCAGTTCCATATTCAATCCCTTTGGTATTCTGAGCACAAGATCGATCTTTTTCAATTGAAGGTCTTTCTGAGCCTTATCCAGATTTTCATATGTGATAATCCTGAAGGGCTGCGGTTGAATCTCTTCGATGAGCTGTTCTAAAATTTTTCCAAAACCCGCCAGATTTTCCTCTTTCACAATACCGAGCCTGAAAGAAATTCCACTATCATTTGAGAAGGTACCCGAAAAAACCGAGACGAGTATGAAAAACAGAATCAATGGAAAGATGAATGGCCAGAAAAAACCGCTGAACTCGCGAACGTCATTTAGAAAGAAAGCCTTTGCCAGATGTAAGATTCGCATCTAATTCACCTCAATCTCTCAGAGAACGACCGGTCAGACTGAGAAATACATCTTCAAGATTTGGTCTTCTTATGACCATACTGTCTATATTAATGTTGAACTGCTTGGCTTTGTTCAAAAGCATGTGAATCGATTCTTCAACATCGCTCGCTGGCAGAACGAGTCTTTCATGATCGGTAAATCTCAGGTCAGGTATTTCTCTTTGAAGTATCTGCGAATCAGTAGCGGTGAATTCGATATAACTTTCCATATTGATCGATCTGACAAGCTCCTGCACCGTACCTGAAGCTATGATTTTTCCATGATCCATTATGAGAACTCTGTCTGCGAGTTTTTCGGCTTCTTCCATATAGTGAGTAGTCAGAAAGATGGTTTTCCCTTTTTGTTTCAACTCTTCTATGATCTGCCAGACATGCCTTCGAGCCTGTGGATCCAGCCCCGTTGTTGGTTCATCGAGAAACAGCACTTTTGGATCATTTACGAGCGCTACGGCAAGTGCCAGCCTCTGAAGTTGTCCTGCTGAAAGGTTTTTCACCCTGCTTTTTGCCTTTTCCTGTAAAGCTACGAGATTTATCAGTCTTTCTATATCATTTTTCTGAAATCTCATTTTGTATAAACCCGCGAAAAGCTCGATCGTTTCATAGACAGTTAAGTATTCAAAAAAAGCGGTCTTCTGAAGCTGTACACCTATCTGAGCTTTCACATTTTTATCGATTTGATTAACCTTTTTTTCAAAATAATAGATCTCTCCGTCATCTTTTTTTCTCAATCCTTCTATGATTTCAACGGTGGTTGTTTTGCCTGCACCGTTTGGTCCAAGCAGTGCCACGATTTGTCCTTCAGGCACATCAAAGCTGACACCGTCAACGGCTTTAGTTGTGCCGTAGTATTTTTTCAGGTTTTTGACCGTTATCGCATTCACCAAAATGCCCCCTTGTGTAGTTATGATAATATATTATAGTGGACGCGTCGTACATGTACACACATGGTGTGAAAACAACTCATGGGTGGTTTAAGTATGACCGATGATAACACAAAACAGACTGCACAAAAGTCATACCGTGCGATAAAACAGTATGAACAGCACATTCGGTCTTATAAAGAGATAATTGGCTCAATTATATTCAGTGTAGTCATAGTACTGATCGTCTTACCGCTGACTTTTATTAATCCTACAGGTGGCGCGGTAATTTTGTTTTTTATAACTGTAGCAATATTCATGACAGTGTATTTGCTCAAATCAATTAAAACATTCAGAGACTGTGTCGAGTTTCTTGAACAAGTAGAAATGATAACACGTGAAGAAAAGACACAGATACTAAAATATCACAATTACATAGATCCAAAAATACTGTATAAACGGCACAAACAAAGATTCCCTGATTTTGCCGATAAAGATAAATTAAACAATTCCAATGACAAGGTGTGATTTCAGGTAGGTGATGTGATGGTTAAGAGTGCCTTCGATTATTTGGTACAGGGAGTTTACATCGTTTCAACTGAGTTTGAAAACCAAATGGCTGGATTAACTGCCGCATGGGTCATGCAATCTTCTTTCAGACCAGCCATGATCGCAGTGTCGCTCGGTCCCACAAGACGAACTGCAGAGCTCATTGAAAAAAGTGGAAAATTCGTCATCCAGATTCTGGACCAGACCCAGCGCCAGGTTGCAGAGATTTTCGGTTATCATTCAAGTAGGAATTTTGATAAATTCTCAAAAGTTAACTGGTCAAGGAGTGAAAAACTGCAACTGCCGATAATCGAAGGAATACTTGGTTACTTCGAATGTGAGCTTACAGGTAAACTTGAGTCTGGAGATCATTTCATTTACAATGGTAAGGTAGTCAATCACAGAGTACTCAAACAGGACGGTCAGCCGATGTATTTTTTGATGAGAGACTGGTTCTGAAAAGAGGGATATCGATGTTTGTTCAGGTGGTCAGAGGTGTTTATGTGAACAGGGACCGCGTCAGAGCTGTTATATCTATCAACAACATCACAGCAAAACAGATGCGCGAAACAGCCAGTTTTTCGAATAAAATGCTGAATTTGACCTACGGTGCTCAGGCAAAGAGCGTTATCGTCACAGACAGTGGTCATGTGTTGCTCCTTGGAGAAAAGGCAAACAGAGTCAGACAAAGGCTTTTCAAAAAGAAAGAGCAGGATCAGCAGTCACATTGAGCTCAAAACTCACACCTTCGCGAAGTATTTCAATAGCAGCACGTGCAATCATCGCAGCGTTGTCGGTACACAGAGCCCTGGGTGGAATATAAAGCTGGATTTTGAGTTGTTCTGCCTTCTGGCTTAGTTTTTCACGCAATCTGGTATTGGATGCCACTCCTCCACTGACCACGAGTTTTTTCAAACCCGTCATCTGAAGTGCACCTATAGCTTTTTCAACGAGAACGTCAACGATTGCCTCTTGAAAAGAAGCTGCAACATCCGGGATGAAAAGATCTTTTTGCTTTTGCACAAGATACAAAACAGAAGTCTTCAAGCCAGAAAAACTGAAATTGAAATTTTCTTTTTCAAGCATCGCCCTTGGAAAATTATATTTTGTAGGATCACCGTCTTTTGAGATCTTTTCTATGGCAGGTCCACCGGGATAACCTATGTTCAGTAACCTTGCCACTTTATCAAAAGCTTCTCCGGCGGCGTCATCCAGTGTTTTGCCGAGTACTCTCGGCTCTATTGCGTTTTCGAAAACTAAAAGCTCGGTGTGTCCGCCGGAAACCAGCAAAGCGACATAAGGGGGAGTTAGATCATCAAAAGCCAGGTGTGCGGCATAAACATGACCGAGTAAGTGATTGACACCTATCAAAGGCTTATTCAGGGAAACTGCTATTCCTTTGGCAAAGGAAATTCCAACGAGCAAGGCACCAACAAGTCCTGGACCTATCGTTACAGCGACCGCGTCTATTTTCGAAAGGTCGATACGAGCCCGTTCGATGGCTTTCTGGTATATGACAGGCAAGTTTTTCAAATGGTGTCTGGCTGCTATTTCCGGTACAACTCCACCAAATTTTTCATGAATCTCTATCTGCGACAGAACCACGTTGGACAGAATTTCTTTGTCATTAATTACTGCGACGGAAGTTTCATCACAGGATGTTTCAACTGCCAGTATCAAAGGCACTTTATGCTATCTCCCTCATTACTATCCTTGGTTTTTCAGTCCCTTCAACTGCTTCTCTGGTCACGATTACCTTCTCAACATCTTTCGAGGAAGGAATTTCAAACATGACGTCTATCATGACCTCTTCAAAAACGCTCTTCAATGCCCTTGCACCGGTGCCTTTTTTAAGTGCCTTGCGAGCAATTGCATAGAGTGCATCAGGTGTTATTTCAAGTTCTATGTTATCAAGCTGCAGAAGTTTTTTGTACTGTTTTATGATGGCATTCTTCGGCTCATTGAGAATCCTGACCAGATCCTCTTCATCAAGGTCATCCAGTGTGGCTATCACCGGAAAACGTCCGACAAATTCCGGTATCATTCCATACTGCACAAGGTCATCCGGCGTCACATGAGACAGAATTTCACCCAGTCTCATTTGCTTTTTGCTCTTCACATCTGCTCCAAATCCCATTGTGGAATCCTGTATCCTTCTTTTCACAATTTCTTCGAGCCCGTCAAAAGCCCCACCAACGATGAACAAAATATTGGTTGTATCTACTTTTATGAATTCCTGATACGGATGTTTTCTGCCACCCTGAGGCGGCACATTTGCTATGGTACCTTCCACGATCTTCAGCAGTGCCTGCTGAACACCTTCTCCAGAGACATCCCTTGTGATAGATGGATTTGGAGATTTTCTGGCGATTTTGTCGATTTCATCTATGTAAATGATGCCATACTGAGTCCTTTCTATGTCAAAATGTGCAACTTCCAGCAGCCTTAGAATGACATTTTCGACATCCTCTCCCACATAACCGGCTTCTGTCAATGGTGTCGCATCAGCTATTGCAAATGGCACATCCAGTATCTTGGCAAGGACTCTGGCTATGAGCGTCTTCCCACAACCTGTTGGACCTATGAGCATAATGTTGGATTTTTCTATCTCAACATCATCGCTGTCAACACCATAGAAAACTCTCTTATAGTGGTTGTAAACAGCCACAGATATGACTTTCTTGGCTTTTTCCTGACCTATCACGTATTTGTCGAGCTCGGCTTTTATTTCAGCCGGTTTTGGTAGCTGACGCTTTTTTTCTCTTTTTACACGCTTATCGGTGACGAGAAGATCGTGAAACAGCTCGACACATTCGTCGCATATGTACGCGCTCGGACCGGCTATCAATTTATTCACCTGACTTGCAGGTCTACCACAGAATGAACAGAACTTTTCTGCCAATTATCTCCCTCCGTTGACATTGTAACACAATGGAAGATTTTTCATAGTTAATAAAAGTTCACAAAATCATTATTGAAAAATTCAACTTCCAGCCAGTTTTCTCGATAGGATTTGCTGTTTTTCCCAGTATCCATCGAGCTTACCTTCTGACGAAAGCCGGGCTATTCTTTTTCTAAACCACTCTGGAATAACCGCACTGCCAGCATTCTCAAGTTCTGTGCCGGGGAGTGGCATGAAGGTGTGAGCGTGTATTTTACAGCCCATCTGAACCAATCTATCGATCAAATTGAGCGTCATATACCTGTCCTCATCTGTCTCAAACCCAAATCCAAAGATGAAATCGACATGTGGTGTGAAACCATTGGCAAGGATCAAATCAACAGCCTGCAATAATCTTTCAACGGAATGTGTCCTTTTGATTTTCTCAAGCACTCGCTTGCTTCCACTTTGAGCACCTATGATAATGGATTTGTTGTTGACGTATTTTTTGATCACCTTCAGTACCTCGTCACTGACAGACTCAGGTCTTACATCGGATGGAAAGGTACCAAAGTATATCTCTTTCATGCCGATTTTTTTCAACTCAAAAAGCAGCGTATCTATAGCCTGCACATTTGGTTTGATCCCATCGGCTGAACCATACCCGAAAGAATTGGGCGAGATGAACCGTGCTATGTATTTGTTCTTTTTCAAACCGATTTTACAGTAGTGAACTATCGACTCGATACTTCTGTGCCTTGGTTTTCTGCCGCCAATCAACGGTGTTTCACAGTACGCACAGTTAAAGACACAACCCCTTGTTATCTCAATTGGCATGAAAAGATCGAGTTCTGCACAAAACGGGGGATAATCGTCAAGGTCAATTCGATTTTTAAGTCCATCGAAAATGATATTTTGTTCACCGTTCAAGAATTTCAGGATATTTTCTTCTCCATCGCCGGTAAAAACATGTTCAAAACCCAGCTTTAAAGATTCAAAAGGTTTTGCTGTGACGTGCGGACCACCTGCTATCAGCGTATAGCCCATATTCTTCAGGTTATTTACTTCTTCAGAGATCTGATCGAGATCAAAACTCATGAAAGAATATGCGACAACAGCGGGAGGCTGAACTTTAAAAACCTCCTGTGCGTTTTTTGCAAGGAATATCTGCACATCTTTCATCTTACTGTACACAGCACTTATCAGAGGTATGAGGCTGTAGCGGTTGTTTCGCTGGATTCTAAAGATGAGTTTCAAGACCTATCACCCATCAACCGGCAGACAAAATCTACAAACAGATGAATCAGAATAGTCCTGTTATCCGATGATTTTACCTCTCTGTCGAGTGATTGAAGCTGATCCAGTATCAACTCGAGCTTTTCAAGATCGTAGATCTGCAAATGATTGACAGCTTTTGGCTGACCTTTGAAGGTAAAACCCATCATCCTTGCGGCTTTCACAATCGGTACATCGAATTTTTCAGAGAGTTCTTTTATGTAAACCCATGAATAACTCTGACGTTTTTCAGCAACAGCCAGTATTTTGTAAAGATCGATGAAATGCCTTGCAAGACTGTTCACAACAACCACCGGCTCGGTGTAAGAAAGAACTCTTGAAAGAATCGTGTGAGATTGTTTTTGATCAGCAGATGATACAGCAAAACAAAGTTCGTCGATCTGCACCCTGGAGTGGTTGAAGACAAATTCCTTTACCAGTTTCACTGAGACTTTTTCACCTATGCAGACAAGTTTTTCTATCTCTCTTTCCAAGAGAAGATCATCGGGACCTACCATGTTGAAAAATTCTTCCAGGGCATCTTTATCGAAAGACAGCGAATTTTTTTTGAATCTTTCTTCTATATACTCAAGCCACTTTTCACGTTCCCATGGTTTTGGCAGTGAAAAATCCACCGAGTGAAATTCCTTTATTGGACTAGAAGTTCTTAAAATGATTGGCACAGTCAGTTCGGCACGTTCCAAGAATTTCTTCTGGTCTTCTTTTTTCCAGTCGCTGTAATCAACTACATCTATGAGAAACGACGAAAAAAGACTGTTCTGGGACAGTACTTCAGATATTCTCTGCGCGCTATCGACGTCTATTCTTACTCTTGTCAGTCCTTTTTCCAGAGCCATATTTTTCACATATTCATCTTTCAAAACCCTTGCATCACCTGAAAGCACTAATATGCCCAGTTCAACCACCCGCAGTTCATATTCTACCCCTTGCCGTCTTGATCTGGGCTATGAAGGAATCTATCTTTGCTTCAACAGATGGTGTGAAAGGATTTCCATCGACTTCCAGAGCCACAAATGCCAAAGGTTTTGAAGTCTTCATCTTTATTTTCTCCAGTTCACTCTTTATTATAGCTTCTGCAATTCTGCTGGGCATGCATCCAAAGGGACCTATGGATATCACGCCGTCGTAATGTTCACCAATCTCGGTTAATGTGCTGCCTATGGTAAGAATCGCTTCTCCGGTCAGGACAGGATCGAGCGAAGAAGAGGCATGCTGAACAACGTGTTTTACATTCAGCATTCTTGTATCACACAATCCAGCTTTTGCAAGGATTTTTTTCACCTTTCTTTCAAAGTACCTTTTGACAATTATTTCTATCATCTTTCTGGCACGCTGGAAAAAGGTTGAATCCTTACTAATCAATTTTTTGAGGAATATGTAATCGGTGTAGTACATCCATTCATGAATTGGTGATATCTGAAGAATCATTTTTTCTGATGCAAACAGCTCTTCTATCTTTCTTCTACTGAACTCGTCCCATCTGACGTATATCTCTCCTGTGAGCAGAATTTTCGGTGCCTGTGAGTATTTTTCAGCTAAATTAAGTGACATAAGTTCCTGCGATATCTCTTCAAGCGTGTTGAATATGCCTTTAAGGTTACTCAATCTGAGAGAGTTGATTATCTTTTGTTCATGTCTTTGGATCATTTCCGCTGCCAGTTTTCTGTCTGGATGAAGTGCCATCAAAGATCTTTCAATGTTTGAATACAGATCAGATATCAGAATAGCAATCCAGGCTCTCAATGTAAAACCAATACCCAGACCGCCGTAGGCGTTTTCTGAACTGAGCGATAAAAGAGCCACATCTTCGATGTTGTTCTGCCTCAGCCACAGCTTCATGTAAACATTGTACTGGCCAAATCGACACGGACCGGATGTCTGTGGCATGAAATAGAGCGTGATCTCGTCTTTTGACCTATTTTCAGAAAGGTACCTGATCAGGCTTCCAAGAGTCAACTGTAAAGGAAGGCATTCTTTGGACAGAGAATTGCCCCTACCCAGTTTGTATTCGACTTCACCCATCTGTGGACATACATAGGTGTTAACACCAAAATGTTCGATAGCCGCCGCTAAACAGGATGCGCCAAATGCTCCCATTGTTGGAAAAACGAGCCGTACACGTTTATCGGTCCATGGTATTATCTGTGTGTCTTTTTGTATGAATACCCCGTTTTTATTGATCTGAACCTTTAAAGGTTTGTAGACCTGATTAACCTGCTGTTTTTGCTTTCTGTATCTGATGACATCGAAGAAAGCCTCTATTCTCGTCTCGATACCCGCATCTGCGGTGTGACTGTCAAGTTCAAGTATCAGAGCAGGTTTGTCTTTCATCACATCTTTGAAATAGGAAAGTACGAAGGAATCTGGACCACAGCTGAAGTTGGTTATATAAACCGGGAACAGCTTTGGGTGATCTTTGACATAACTGGCGGCTTTCAGTATCATTTCACCCCAAGCCCAGTACATGTTTTCATATCCTGTTTTGTTATCAAACGGCAGAACATCAAAGCTCGCAACGGGATAGCCATAGCTGGATATTTTCCTTGGTACACCAAGGTTGGCGTAACTCAAGAATGCGTTGTAAGACCTGCCGAAGATGACTATTCCTATGCCTTTATTTTCAACCTCCTGGAGGAACTTTCTGCCCAGCTGTTTCAAATTCTGCTCAAATTCATGCTGTGCCTGTTTTGCACAGTAAAAGGCTTTTTTCACATCTGCGTTTGATATTTTCAACGGCTTTAACATCTCAAAGAGAGAATCTATAATCTGTTCATCTGACTCTGTAAAATCGATATTGCAGGTCAGCAATTTGAAATTTGCAAGCTCTGAGATGTCAGCTCTAAGCCAGTCAGCCTCGCTCTGAACAAACGGGCAGAAAACACCCGAACTGTTTGAATAATTTACCTTTATAGCCCTGATCCTGGGTATGAAAACAAAATCTGGTTTTTTCCTGAGTAGAGAAATCATAAAGCCGTGAGATTGTTCAACAGGAAAACAGAATTCTGCACCCATTCTGTCTTTACCCTGCTCATCGGGTTCGTCTGGAAGGACTATCTCAAAACCAAGCTCGGAAAAAAACTTTTGGAAGAATGGGAACAAACTGTTCATAGCAAAAGAACGGCTCAATCCAATCTTCGCTCTGGGATTAACCGGATTGGAAAATGTGTACAGAATCTGCTCTCTTTTTCTCAAAAAGTCCAGTTCTTCAGTATCCTCACGGTTTTCTCTGATATTTTCGTACATGTTGCAGGAACCACCAAAAAAGAGCCTTTTGCCATCTATCTGGATGACACTTATGGTACACTTTCTATCGCATTTATTCTTACCACCAGAGCATACAAATGGTTTGAGATAACTCACCTGACGATCTATGAGTTCTCTCAGATCGTATGATTTTCTTTGTACAATGCCCTTTTCGAGATTTTCCATCGTCAGCAGAGCTACACCGTATGCACCCATGAGCCCGGGTTCTGGTGGTACTATTACTTTTTTACCCGTCAGCGCCGCCATTGCATACGGAATCGCTTTATTGTAGCAGGTTCCACCCTGAACAAACAGCTTCTTTCCTACGGGCCTGTTTCCCTTTACTCGATTTATGTAATTCATGCATACAGAATAAACAAGACCGGCACATATATCTTCAGCCGAAATCTGTTCCTGAATGGCTGTTTTTATATCACTGTTTATGAAAGCCGCACACTGATCACTGAAATTTGGTGGATTTTCTCCTTTCAGAGCAAAATCAGCTATCTGCGTGTAATCTATGCCAAGCGATTCTCGCGCCGCTTCTTCCAGAAAAGACCCCGTCCCAGCAGAACAAGCTTCGTTCATGGCATAATCATACGGCACACCCTGATTCAGGTACGTGTACTTGGCATCCTGACCGCCTATTTCAAAGATCGTATCGACATCCGGGTCAAAAAACGCCGCAGCCTTGGCATGCGCCATGATCTCGTTGTAAACCGCATTCGTGCCAACGTGCAGTCCAACTATCTTTCTGCCAGAGCCAGTTACACCGACTGCGACTATCTTGACGGGTACACTGATTTGCTCGAGTATCTGTTCATAGCATTTTCTGGACGCATTGATGGGATCTCCGAGTGTTCGTAAATAGCTGCTGGCAAGAATTTTTTTATCGCTCATTCTCACCAGTGTTGCTTTGGTGGTCGTCGATCCAACATCCACACCAAGGACACATTCATCACCAGCCTGAGCTGTTCCTCTCTGAGTCTGCTTGAATTCGACCATTGAAGAAAAATTCAACAGCGGCTGGTGTCTGGAAAATGCCGATGGCAACTTATTGGACAGTACACTGGATTTGTCAACAGTCCACGTACGGTGTCTGTCAATCCACAGGTACGCTCCAAAGGCTTCAAAGTACGTCGATTCCTCGGGTATGATGAATTCTATCTGCCCTTGAAGGTGTCTGAGCATCAGGTCATTCTTGGTGGTACCGCCGATGAGCAGTATTTTACTGACACGTGCGGTATGTGCAAGTTGAAGTATTTTATCTGCCATCACCTTTCCAAGACCGTTTAAAACCATCTGTTTTGGGACACCTTTGTTCAGTGCGTGTGTACAGTCGCTTTTGCAAAACACCGTACACCTGGAAGAGAGTTTGTATATCCCATCAAAACTCATATGCGGTATCTGAGAAAGATCTATTCCCATTCTTTTGAGCTGTTGCATGAAAAACTCGCCCGTGCCGGAGGCACATTTGTTACCGGTGTAAACACCGATTATCTGTCCATTTTTATCGAGTTTGTACAGAACGAAATTTTCTCCACCGGCTGACACGATAGCCTGACATCCTGTGTATTTTTCTTTCAAATGGGAATATGCTATTTCGCACGCTTCTGACTCAGAGATCGAAGGTGCATTGAAATACCTTCTGAGTTTTCTGCCGGTGAATGCAATCTGTACAGAATCTGGCAAATCATCCAGAATGCGTCGCACAACACTTATTGGATCACCGTTGTGCTGAATCCAAAGCGGTGAATTTTTATCCGAGTAAACTGATACACTGCTTGAACCAACGCAAATACCTGCTTTCATGAAAATTTCACCCTCTTTGGAATTCCCCCAGAGTTTTGACGAGATTTGCTATCTCTTCGGCAGCCATTTTCGTCTGTGACTCATCCTTGCCTTCTGCCATAACTCTTATGACAGGTTCTGTGCCAGATGCCCTTACAACGATTCTAAAACCGCTTTTTTGCAATTGTGACACTTTTTCTTTTAAATACGGATGATCCACAACTGTTTTGTCCTGAACATGGATATTGATCATGCACTGGGGTAGATCGTCCACCTGTTTTTCGAGTTCAGACGAATCCTTTTTACTCAGCACCATGACCCGCAGAAATTCCAGTGCTGTTATAAGACCATCTCCTGTGGTTGATCTGTCTAAGAAGATGATATGTCCGGATCTTTCCCCACCAAGGGTTGCATCAAATTTCAGCATCTGATCGAGTACATACCGATCTCCCACTTTGGTTCGAATCGTATCTATCTGATGCTGTTTTAAAAAAAGTTCCAAGCCAAGATTACTCATGATCGTCACAACTAAAAGATTGTTTTTCAACCTTCCCTCTTTTTTCATATGAACGCCGACGACTCCCATGATCTTGTCTCCATGTATCTGTTTACCATCTTTACTCAGCAATATACACCTGTCTGCATCTCCATCGTGCAAAATACCAAGATCAAAACCGGAAATTCTCTGTGATAAGTACTGCGGATAAAGTGATCCACAGTTGTCGTTTATGTTCTTACCATCCGGCTCGTTGCAATAACAGGTCACTTTCATGCCCAGTCTTTCCAGGACCGCAGGGGTTGTTCTGTATGCGGCTCCATTTGCGGCATCGACAGCGACAGATATACCTTTAAAATCAACGTCTGAAAACATATCCACAACTGCCTGTACGTAAACTTCCTCTATCTGGTGAAGATCAACGATTTGTCCTGCAATGTGTCTGAATGGCTGATCTTTCATTTCAAGCCTTTTTTCAATCTCGAGTTCTTCTTCATCATCGAGCTTGAATCCGGATTTCATCAATTTTATGCCGTTGTATTGATACGGGTTATGAGAAGCAGAGATCACAACTCCAAACCAGTTTTTCATCTTCGTTATCAAAGCAGCAGCCGGCGTTGGAAGTACACCGCCCATGTAGACTGTCGCTCCGCTTTTGACAAGACCGTCTGCCACAGCTCTTTCCAGAGCAGGTCCTGATTCACGCGTATCACGAACAACAAGAAACTTCGCATCCGGATGCATCTGTCCCACTGTCAGTCCAATTCTGTACGCGAGATCTTCGGTCAAATCTTCGTTGAAGATTCCCCTTATGCCGTCTGTTCCAAACAACTTTCTCATTTCTGCACCTCCAGTAGCAATTTCTCAATCTGTTGAGCTTTAACCGTTTCATTGGTTTTTTTGTAAACGTCGATCAAAAGCTGAAGAGCCTTACTTCTGTATGACGAATTTTCAAGATTCACAAAATTTGACAGCTCCATCTTTGCTTCCTCAAATCTGTTTGAATTCACCAGAGAAACTGAAATATAATACAAAAGTTCATCCCTTCGGGGGTCTTTCTGGTCAATCTGCTGTAATGCCTTTTTGAAAAGTTCAGCGGCAGAGGCGAAATTGCCAAGGTTGAAGTCCTTTATACCAGCCATGTAGAGTTGCTGGAATTTTTGTTCTTTTATCGAGCCGTTCAAATAAGATAACTCCTTGAGCCTGTATTGTTCAACGTATTTGGAAAATTCATCGTATCTGCCCGTACTGTAATATTCGTACGCTTTGATGATTTTCTGATACCTTTCATTAGACTGCTTTACTGAGCGGTATGCCTGAAAGGTAAATAAAAAAAGTGAGGCAAAAACAGTCATGAGTATTACAAAAAACTTCTCCCTTTTCATACTATTTTCACCAGCTTTTCTGTCACCACAGGATGAAATTCGTTCAGCTTTTGAGGTATAAGTGCTTTCACAGTCACCAGATTACCATGTTCGATCTTTTCTATCTTTCCACCGGATTTTTTGATGAAACCCAGCAGTTCTCCAAGTTCCTCGTATCTGCATTCAAAAACATGTTCAAAAAGCTTCTCAACCCTGACAAGCTTTGTGTTTTCAAGTGCGAGTCGTGCTGCCTGAGAATAAGCATCTATCAAACCTCTGATCCCGAGTTTTACTCCACCAAAATACCTGACAACCACACAGCACAGATTGACAAGATTTTCCTCTCTCAAAACATTCAGTATTGGAAAACCTGCCGTCCCGCTCGGCTCTCCCCCATCAGAAGACAGTTCGATGAGTTCTTTTTCAAACAATCTCAAAGCCCAGCAAAGATGAGTTGCATCGTTGTATAACTTTGAAAATGATCTGATTCTTTCTTTTGCCTGCGACAGATCGTTCACTTCAAAAACATGCGAATAAAACTGCGAGCGCTGAACATTCAGCTTTGCATGCGACTCGTGCAGGATAGTTAGAAAACCGGTCACCAGATTTCCACCTCTGGTTCAAGTTGTACCTGATAGTTTCTGTACACTTCATGCTGAATGATCTGTATGAGTTTTTTGACATCACTTGCTTTTGCACTACCAAGGTTCACTATGAATCCGGCGTGTTTTGTGGATATCTGTGCATCCCCGATGCGCAATCCCTTCAAACCGAGCTGTTCAATCGCCCTGCCGACGTAAAAGTCTTCCCTTGGTCTTTTGAAAACACTTCCCGCACTGGGTAAATCAAGAGGTTGTGTTTGAATTCTCTTTTTCATGATCTGTTCCATGCGATCTATGATGACATCACTGTCTGAAGGTTTTAATCTCAGCGCTACTCTTAAAACGATCCAATCTGTTTTTTTCAAGATACTTGATCTGTAAGAAAATTGCATTTGTGATCTGTCCAGCGTGATTATTTTATTGCGATCGTATATCTCAACATATTCAACCACATCGCATATTTCTCCACCGTACGCACCGGCATTCATGTAAACAGCGCCACCTATGGTTCCAGGTATACCATAGGCAAACTCTAATCCAGACAGTCCATGACGTGCGGCTGATCTGCACAAAGTTGAAAGCGAGACACCAGCTTCACTGATGATCAAATCACCTTTCAGATAATACCTGTTCAAACCAAGTGTGCTCACCACAGCATCGACACCTTCGTCCGGTGCAAGGACGTTGGTGCCTTTTGCAAGGATTTTCGCATACTCGAATTTCTCAAGCGCACAGATCAGACCATCAACAGATCTGGGACGCACAAAAACCGATGCATTACCACCGATTTTAAAACTCGTATGTCTATTCAACGGTTCATCGAATCTGTATTCGCAAAATCTCTTATCTACTGTCATCAGGAAAGATTATATCATCGCTGAAGTTATAGTAAAATCAAACTGCAAAAAGAGGTGGTCATTCTGCAAAAAGAGGATTTTGTCGATAAGGTCAGGATTTTTGTAAAAGCCGGAGATGGTGGAAATGGCGCTGTGAGTTTTAGAAGAGAGAAATACGTGCCAAAAGGCGGACCGGATGGCGGAGATGGTGGAGATGGCGGTTTTGTAATACTCAGAGCCAACCACAATCTTTCAACTCTGCTGAACTTCAAATACCAGAGAAAATTCATCGCACAGAACGGTCAGAACGGCAGGGGAAAAAAGCAAGCTGGAAAGAACGGAGAAGATCTGATCATAGACGTTCCAGTTGGCACGATTGTAAAAGATGCCAGTACCGGTGAAATACTGGCAGATCTTGACAGACCTGGGAAAATGGTCTGCGTTGCTCGCGGCGGCAAAGGCGGACGTGGAAATGCACATTTTGCCACGAGCGTGTTCAGAGCTCCGCAGATCGCAGAAAAAGGCGATGAAGGCGAAGAAAGATGGCTTGAACTGGAATTGAAACTGCTCGCAGATGCCGGTTTGATTGGACTACCAAATGCCGGTAAATCTTCTCTGATCTCTGTCATGAGCAATGCCAGACCAAAAATCGCAGATTATCCGTTCACCACCCTGGTGCCGAATCTCGGTGTTGTGAAAATAGACGAAAACAACGAATTCGTTCTGGCGGACATACCCGGACTCATAGAAAAGGCAAGCGAAGGTGCCGGGCTTGGAAATCTCTTCTTGAGGCACATTGAAAGATGCAGTGTCTTAGTACACGTGATAGATATCTCAACAGACTTTCTGAAAAATTACGATGTGATCATTCAGGAGCTTCACAAATACAGCGAAGAGCTGTCGAAAAAACCGCAGATAATAGTTGCAAACAAGATAGACCTACTCGAGAAAGATGAACTTCAAAGAAGAATCGAACTTCTTGAAAAGCACACAGCCAAGGAAGTTTATCCAGTCTCTGCACTTTTGAGACTGAACATAGACACTTTGAAAAAAAAGATCTTCGAGGTCGTCGGAAAAAGTAAATTACTCCTGCAGGCAGATTCAGTCACAGCCTTTGAAAAGCCAAAGCCAGTTCGAAGAAAGATAGAGAAAAAGTTTGATTTTGAAATAAGAAAAACCCAGGATGGATTTGAAATCTGTGGTGAACAGATAGACAACTGGTTGAACAGATATTCACTTGAGCAAAAAGACGCGCTCAACAGATTTCTCCAGACTCTGGAAAAAAATGGACTGAGCGAAAGATTAAAACAGATGGGGGCTAAAGATGGTGATACAGTGTGGATCGGTCAGTACAGTTTCGAATACAGAGAGTAGAATAGGCATTTTTGGAGGTTCCTTCAATCCACCGCACACAGGACATTTGATAATATCCCAGTATGCCGTCGAAATCTTAAAACTCGATCTGCTCTACATCGTACCAACCTATATTCCACCACACAAACCAAATGATCTTGCTCCCTTTGAAATGAGATTTAAATGGTGTAAAATAACCTTTGAAGATCTGAAAATAGTCGTCAGTGATTATGAGAAAATTCGCAAAGACACCTCCTATTCACTGTATACGGTCCTGCACTTTGGAGAACTTCACAGTACAAAACCTTACTTCATAACCGGAGAAGACTGCCTGTCGTACATTGAAAAATGGTACAGGTACGAAGAACTTCTGAAAAGCTGTCATTTCGTGGTCTATCCAAGGTACTGCGGCAAGCCATACGAAGAACACGCAAAAAACACACTCAAAGAACTTTACGACACGATTATTTTTTTGCAAGCTCCGCTGATACAGCTTTCGGCAAGTGATATAAGAAAAAGGATCAGAGAGAAAAAATCGATCAAGGGCATGGTTCATCCTCAAATAGAAAAGCAGGTGATCGAATATTATTCGCTTTGAGTATCCGGGTATTGTCGGACTTGCTCCAATGGCAGGCATCACGAACAGACCTTTCAGAGTCGTTTGCTCTTCATGGGGCGCGCAGTTTTCCTTTACAGAGATGATAAGTGCAGAAAGTGTCATCAGAAATTTCAAGATAGTGCAGAAAATGCTTCCAAAAGACGAATCAAATGTCGCGGTTCAGCTTTTTGGAAGTGAGCCAAAAACCGTTGCTCAGGCTGCAAAGATCATTCAGGACTATGCGGCGTGGATCGATATAAACGCAGCATGCCCTGTGAAAAAAGTGATCAAGAAAGGTTCCGGTGGCGTTCTGCTCAAAGACCTTGAAAGACTTGGCAGGATAATAGAAGCCGTTAAATCATCTGTACAGAAACCTGTCACCGTCAAAATAAGGATTGGTTTTGAAGAAAACAACCTGGATCAGATCGTGCAGTGCTGTGTAAAATCCGGCGCAGATGGAGTAGAAGTCCACGGAAGGACTGTCGTTCAGCAGTACAGCAAAAGGGCTGTCTGGGATCTGAAGCTTTCAAAGTACGGCATACCCACTGCGATAAGTGGAGATATCTACGAACCCGAGGACTTTCACAGAGCACTTGAACTGTCCTGTGCAAACTCAGTTTTGATAGCCCGAGGTGCTCTGAGAAAACCATGGGTCTTTGCACAGATAATCCAAAAAAGAACACCTGCAACGGAAGAAATAAAAAAGATGTTTTTAGCACACCTGAAGATGCAGATTCAGGAAGAAGGGGAGCGTTCCATATACAAAATGCGCCAGTACATAGCAGGATACACTCACGGCATGAAAGGTGCAAGAGAATTCAGAGAGAGATTCATGAAACTGAACAGAGTTGAAGATGTAGAAAAAATCACAGAAGAGTTTTTTAATAGTTTTCTAATGAACGAATGTAACAATAGTTCAGTCGAACGGATTGAAGACAATATCGACAGGAGGTGTTGTGAATGAAAAAGTTGTTAGCAGTTGTAGCGATACTGGTTGCAAGTGTGGCTGTTTTTGCTTATTTAAATCCAGATTATGAAAGCCCGGTTGTGGCTGTGGTTGAACAGTGTGCACCGGCGGTTGTGAAAGTGGAAGCGGTCAAGTACACAACCTCTCCTTACTTTGATCCATTCATGGAAGAATTCTTCAAACGCTGGTTTGGATACAATCCGTTCGGCGGTACCCAGCAAAGCACGAGCCTTGGATCTGGATTCATATTCGACAAGGAAGGTTTAATACTCACAAACGAACACGTCGTGGATGGCTCAAAGGACATAACAGTCACATTACTCGATGGCAAGAGCTACAAAGCAGAATACATAGGCGGAGATGAAGAACTCGACATAGCTGTTTTGAAAATCAAGCCAGACAGAGACCTGCCAATACTGGAATTTGGAGATTCAGACAATCTCAAGATAGGAGAATGGGCTATCGCGATAGGAAACCCGCTTGGCTTTCAGCACACAGTCACCATAGGTGTTGTGAGCGCAACGGGCAGACGCATCCCAAAACCAGATGGATCTGGTTATTACACGAACCTGATACAGACAGACGCAGCCATTAACCCGGGTAACAGCGGCGGACCTTTGCTGAACATCCATGGACAGGTGATAGGTATAAACACAGCGATCATAAATCCGACAGAAGCTGTTAATCTGGGGTTTGCCATACCCATCAACACGGTCAAAAGATTTGTAAACCAGCTTGTCCAAACCGGTAAAACCCAGAAAGCATACCTTGGTGTCAGGCTCATGACGGTCACAGAAAACCTTGCAAAGGCAATGGGATTAAAGACAAATCAGGGCGTTCTGGTTGTTCAGGTGCTTGAAAATTCTCCGGCTGAAAGATATGGTTTGAAAGAAAACGACGTGATCTTAAAATTAGACAACGTTTCTGTCTCAACAGATGCAGAACTCGTTTCTTTGATTCACAGCCATGTTCCGGGTGACACTGTGAAAATTGTTGTGAACAGATCAGGCAAAGAAATCGTTTTGACTGTCACACTCGGCTCTTCGGCAGAAGAGAATGCTGAATCAACAGTTGCGGCGAAAGAGTTCGCTGGCATTGTCGTGGACGATATAAAAGACACAGATAGGGAAACATACTCACTGCCTTCGGCACTGAAAGGTGTTATTGTCAGGCAGGTTAAAAATTCCTCTCAAATTCAAACGGGCGATGTGATTTACCAGATGGCTGTCAACGGCAAGAGTCTTTCGATAACATCTGTCGAAGATTGGAACAGTACCGTTAGCAAAATCAAGCAGGGAGATTTCGTAGCGATCTTCGTATATCGAAAGGGTGCGAAAATGATCTATTCCTTCACGTACCGATGAAACAAAAACTCGAGGGGGTGGTTGAATGAAAGGTGCAAAACTCTGGTTGATTTTAACAGCAGTCGCAGTGGCTCTGATTCTGGTGGGATGTGGACCTTTAACCTTAACAATATCAAGCATTACTCAAAACATAGTAGAAGTAACGGCAAATGCCACAGATACCAATTTGGAAGCCCTTGCTGAATGGTGTGATTCAAAAAGTAATATTTTAATGCTCTGGTATGATTTTGACAATCAACCAAACGGGTTTAATTACCGAAACGGAATTTTCCAGATTGCAGCAGCTGATAAAAACGTCTATCTCAACAATGAATATGTTGGAAATTATGGAACAACAAGTTTATCTACCATCGAAAGTACAATTAATTCGAGTGCAACAACTTTCAATGGCACTTTGATTATGTATCTCAAATCCAATGATTTACTTGGAACAAGCTGGGATCTGATAATTGGTGAAGGTAACGAAACAAAGGTTGCAAATACAAACTATGTACTTGCAGAATTTGAAAAGATCGATTCTAAAGTTTATAAAGTCACTCTCGTTCAGGCAGGTGGGGATTGGAGAACTTTCACCGTTCCAAAGGATATTTCTATCACTAACAAAGGTTTTGCATTCTTTAGAATTGACGATGATAAAGTCGTAGATGCACGCGTAATATATCCAGGACAGTAAAGGGGGGATATGAATGAGAAAAACTTTTCTGGTGATATTGACTTTGATAATTGCGGCAGTGAGTTTTGCTGATATGCAGCTAAAGAACATAATAATCGTTCCAAAGCCAGGTGAACTTGAAGTGAAAGTCTGGCTGAACAAACCCGAGGGTGCTGTCTATCAGGTGAATGAACCTTTGAACATCTTTTTCAAGGCAAATAAAAGCTGTTATGTTTTGATCTACGATATCAGAACAGACGGAAAGATCACGCTTTTGTTCCCAAACAAATACGATTCGAACAACTACATTGCACCGAATGTGACTTATAAACTACCCATATCGAATCTGTACTCGTTCAAAGTAACTCCACCTGAGGGCAAAGAATACATTCAGATAATAGCTTCCACAAACTTTTTGCCAATCATTCAACAGCTCAAAAATCTTGGAATATCTCAGTCTTTCCCGATCCTGTCTGAAGATGCAGAAAGCTATGTGCAAAAACAGATCATGCCGTATCTGACAGGCGAATGGGCAAGCGATATTACCTATTTCTACGTTGGAAAAGCCGCAAAAACGGGTATTGCACAGCTTGAGTCCAATCCAAGTGGTGCCTATGTGTATGTGGATGGAAAATACATCGGAACAACTCCTGCACGGGTTGAACTGGACGAAGGTCAGCACTTTGCCACTTTCTACTGGCAGAATCAGGTTACCACGGAGACATTTTTCATCACAGCGGGAAGAACAGTTGTGGTCAGTGTGAATTTCATCAAAAAGACGATGCTCGATGTGAGAACAAATCCGTCCGACGCTCAGATCTTTCTGGATGGCAATTACATAGGTGTCAGTCCAGTTCAGATAGAAGTTCAGCCCGGACAGCACACCGTTCTGGCGACAAAGGCAGGATATTCACCAGCTCAGCAAAGCTTCACAGTTGCATCTGGTGAAACCAGAACGATCAATCTGGATCTGAGTCCAGAAAGGGCTACACTGAACATCTTCAGTGTCCCAAGCGGTGCTTCAATTTACGTGAACAACCAGTACAGAGGCACGACGCAACCTTCTGGTCTGAGCCTTGATGTGAGCCCGGGCACTTACACTATCACAGCAAAGCTTTCGAATTATCAGGATAGCACCACAACAATAACCGTTGGACCTGGAGAGGTTAGAAGAGTGGATCTAACACTTGTTCCAGTGATCACAAAAGGCACTCTGAATATATTCACCAATCCCGCCGGCGCCGCAATTTACGTCGATGGAAATTACATTGGCACAGCTCGTTCTGGAGGAATAGCCGTTCAGGTCGATCCGGGTATGCACACCATCATCGCACAGCTTACAGATTATCAGGATACAACTGTGAATGTGAACGTATCATCCGGTGAGACAAAGAGAGTGGATATAACGCTCATGCCTATGGTTAAAAAAGGCACTGTCGTGGTGTTCACCAATCCTGTAGGAGCTACAGTTTATGTTGACGGCAAGCTCTGGGGTCAGGCTCCTTCAACAGGATTGAGTATAGAACTGGATGCAAATGTCGTACACAGAATCTCGGCTTCTATGCCAGATTATGAGGATGCATGGGTGGATGTTCAGTTAGCCGCAAATGAGACAAGGTCTATTACGCTGACGCTTCAACCGATACAAAAAACTGGAACTGTGAGCATCAGCACTTCACCAAGCAATGCACTTGTCTACATAAATGGATATCTCAAAGGTGTGACTCCGCTGAAGATCGATCTGGATTATGGAACATATCAGTTGGTTTTGATCAAAGGTGGATATTACGCGGAAGTAATGACGCTCAAGGTGGACAGAAAAACTGTAAATGTGAGCACTACACTCAGACCTATTCAGTAATCCAAGGGGGCGACAGCCCCCTTTATTCTTTCACATCGATTATAGAAGCCGAAGGAATTCCTTCGAGAAACTTTCTTTCAAAATCCTGTCTTTTGAGATTTCTGACTTTGACGACCACGTTGTATTCCTGCTCGGATTTTTCATAAGTGGTTACAGAGATGAGATCTCCCCCGCACTGGTACATCAGATAAAGTATCTTTGACAAAATACCCGGGACATTCTGCACGCGAAAAACATACCTTGTACCTGTTTCTCTTGCTCCGAGCATGTTTATGAATACTTTGAAGATATCCGACTCGGTGATTATGCCGACCAGTTTTTCCTGTTCAAGTACCACAAGTGAGCCTATTTTTTTGTCCGACATGATCCTTGCCGCGTCCTCTATGGGTGTATTTGGATGAACATGGGCAACGTCTTTTCGCATGATCTGTTTCACCTTGAGCTTGCTCAAAAGGCTTGTCAGCTCCCAGACATCAAGAGTAGTTGCCTGAGAAGGCGATGCGGAAAGTAAATCCTTTTCCGTTATGATTCCAACGACTTTCTCGTTTTTCACCACAGGCAGTCTTCTTATTCCTTTTTTTCTTATTATATCCATAGCTTCAGAAAAGGACGCTTCCGGAGAAACAGTTATCACTTCTGTGGTCATAACATCTTTGACAAACACAAAAACACCCCCTGTGGATATCCTACTACAAAAATAAGGACCCCACCAGGGGTCCTTTATTAAAACAGACCAATTTTTCTTTTAGAAGAGCATCCCAAGCAATCCGAGCACCGCACCTGCCGCACCGATGATGACACCTATGAGAGCCATGTTGTAAACCTCATCGATTTTCTTTGAGAATTGAACTGTGGCGGCTTCCACATCGGTTTTCCACGGTTTACCGTCCACCGTCTTTTTAACCGATGCTATATCCTGTTCGTTCTGGGACACTTTCTGGTTCAGAGAGACCACCTGTCCTGCGAGTGTACCAACATTGCCTTCCAGAACTGATACTTTCTTCGCAGCCTGCGCTGCATCTGCCACATCTTTCTTGAGTTTTTCAACATCTGTTGCAAGGGATGCGACCTGACCTTCAACCAGTGAAAGCCTTGCGTCCAGCTGATTGGAAGTAGTGGTGAGTGCCTTTTTCAAAGAATCAACATCACTGGCGAGTTTTGATTCGAGCGCGGCAACTCTTGACTCGATATCTGTGAAGCTCTTTTTCAGTGTGAGAAGTGTTTGTATGTTGCTTTCAACTGCATCGATCCTCTTGCTCAGTGCAGCGGTGTCTGTCTTGATTTGATCAACTGATTTTGCGACTGTGTCGATTCTCGTGGATAGTGAATCGACCTTGCTCGAAACAGAAGAAAGATTTGCGTTGACTGCATCTATGTTACCTTTCAGCTGTGCGAGAACCTGCGAAGAGATTTGAGCTTGAAGATCAGATACGCTTTTTTCAACGGCTGAAACCTTTGCGGAAAGCTGGTTGTACATGGTCATCATTTTGTTTTCAGATGCGGCGATCATCGTTGGCATATCTTTTTTGACCTGAGCGATGTCCACAATCGTTGATTTCAAATTGGAGATCTCGGCAAGCACTGTTTGTAAAGTTTGATCGGTTGCGTCAATTTGTTCACCGTTCTTTTGAACTTTTGTCAAAGCCGTGCTGAGCATGTCTTCCACTGTAGAGAGTCTTTTAACCATGTTCTGCAGATCGCCTGCGGACATGGCTTTGTCGATTTGCTGTGTGAGGTAATCCAAAAACTTCTTCAATGAAACTGCAACCTGATACCGTGTCATTGGATTGTTACCCTGAAAGGTACCGTCTGGCATTCCCGATATTATCCCCAGCTTGGAAAGTGTTGTTACAGCTTCATATGCCCAGTGATTCACTGGAACATCTGAAAAACTCTGTGCATAAACAAAGGCACAAACAGTTAACACAACCACCAGAAGAATCTTTTTCATGAATTCCACCTCCATCCTGTGTTTTCTTGTACTATATTACCACAGCAACTATTTTTTAGACAATCAAAAATGCCAGATTGTTTAAAGAAACAGATGTGGTATAATGTAGACAAATACAGTCTGAATTTGGAGGTTTTTTATGGCGATTTCTCTGACTCAGGTTGACATTCTCACGGCTTTTTTGTACGGCATTATATCTTTTTTCAGTCCGTGTGTGATACCTTTGGTTCCATCATTTATGGCTCTTTTGATCTCTGAAAAAGGGATCAGATCTTTTTTGAGGATTGCAGGTTTTTTCATCGGTTTTTCGGCAACTTTTTCTGCACTCGGTGCATTGTCAGGTTCAATCGGTGTTCTGGTGAATCGATTGGTGATGCGTTATGTGGCTGGTTCTCTGATTTTGCTGATGGCAGTCCTTTTTTTGCTTGAGATTCAGATCTTCAAAGTCAGATCCTTCAACTTCTATCGCTTCAAATCGGGCAATCTTTTTTCCGGCATCATCATAGGAGCTGGAATAGGTCTTGTCTGGATTCCATGCACAAGTCCAGTGCTTGCGGCGATACTGGCGATTGCTTCCACAAAAGGAAGTGTGCTGAAAGGTGCCATGATGCTCTTTGTGTATTCTTCAGGGATATCCATACCGTTTTTGTCTATAGGGCAGATAGCCTCAAGGATTTTCACAAAAGTCAGCTTCAAAAAACCCGCTTTCGAAAAAATTCTCAGGTACACTTCTGTGGCATTGCTCTTTATAGTTGGAATACTGGTATTGGCAGGAAAAATTTTCGTATAGAAAGAGGTGATGGTATGAAAAAAAGTCTGGTACTTTTTGGTCTGATCCTTTCAACCTTGATCATGGCAGAATCGATTCTTTTCAAAGATCTGGATGTGGCAGTGAATTTGGCAAAAATAGAAAACAAAAAGCTTGCAATAGTGTTTACCACACAGACATGCCCTTACTGTGCAAAGTTGAAGAGTGAAACACTGACAGATCCATCTGTGAAAAAATTAATACTCGCAAATTACATCTTTGCCGAAGCCATGTTCGATTACAACAAAAAAACCACAGCTTTCGGTAAATCGATGAGCTATTCTGAACTTTTTGCTGCTTTTCAAATAAACAGCGTACCCATCACGTGGTTTTTCACAAGTCAGGCAACACCCATGGTTTATCTGCCCGGATATGCTCCGGCACAGACCTTTGCTCAGGTGCTCAGGTATGTTTATCAGGAGCTGACCGAAGATTTTCAGCAGTATGTGAAGAGAAAAGACGATTTTCAAGGAGAGAAAAAGATCGTAACGGTGAACAAAGAGCAGGCTGAGTATGTATTGAATAACGATCCAAACTCAACGAAAATCGATGAACTGCCCAAGAATATAGATCCGTACAGGGTTTATGTCGTGCAAGATGAGCAGTTGGCTCAGCGACTTTTAGATGAAGGTGTGTTCAGAGTGTTGCTTGTCAAATAAAATTAATCAGTCTGGACCTTCTGGCGCTTTTTTCTTGAGAAGTTCAGATAAATTCCACAGATGAATATGACCAGTGAGAGCATGAACAGTACAACAAGCCCGGCTGTGGTAGAAAAAAGTTCGCTGGTTTTTTGCTGGTCTTTTGAAAATAAAAAGTAAATCCATCCAATCATTTCAATTGAAAGAATCACAGAGGCAGCCAGAAGACTGAGTACTGCGATAACTGAAGAACTCTTTTTGACGGCAAAAAAACCGCTTATAATCCCTGCAAGAGCACAGATGCCGAGCAGTATCACAAACCAGTTGTTCTGAATAAATTCATTCGTTTTTGGCAGTATGTCAAATCTCTTGATCAGAAAATCCACAAGATAATAAACCACTCCTGCAGCGGCAAAAAAACCGACCAGGAATACAAAGACCTTGAATAAAACATACAGAGCTATAGCACACAGTATCCCGATGACAAAAAAAGCAAGATACTGGGTCATTTCCGATCCAGTTACCCATTCACGGAACTTCTCGAATCTGTCACAGAGCATGGGATAGACGACAAATCCACCCAGAAGAAAACCAAACAGGCTCACGGAGATTTTTTCCACATACTTTGCGGCAAAGATCAAAAAAACACAGATCGGTATGATAACATACCAGCTTGCCAGTAAAAGCCACAGATATTGATTTGCATTTTCTATCAACTGCTCAAAAGATGGCAAGATAATCCACCTCTGTAGTATATAATATCATTTGTCACAAGAACAAAGATGGGAGGTTTTATCCATGCGTATAGCAACAAATGTATCCTGTATACCTGCTTCAAAAACTCTCGAAGTGAATGCACTTGCGCAGGAGCTCAAAAGAAAAGGCATCGATGTAGTGAACCTGACTGCGGGTGAACCAGATTTTCCAACACCAGATCCCATAATCGATGCTGCCATACAGGCATTGAGGATGGGATTCACAAAATACACAGATTCTTCTGGAATCCCTGAACTTAGGGAAATGATAGCAAAGCACATCCAAGAGAGATTCAACGTACCGTGTACTGCAAAACAGGTTGTTGTGAGCAACGGTGGAAAACAGGCTATTTTCAACGCACTTGCAACTGTGGTGAACCAATCCGATGAAGTGATCATCATCGATCCGTGCTGGGTCAGTTATGAGCCGATGGTCATGCTGCTTGGTGGAAAAGCAGTTCATGTAAAGACCGATTTTCATGAAGGTTTTGTCCCCAGGCTGAGCGAAATAGAAAAAGCCATCAGTAAATCGACAAAAGCCATAATTGTCAACAGTCCAAACAACCCGACTGGAGCAGTTTACGATGAAAAAACTCTTTATGGAATATACGAAATAGCCAGTAAATACGATCTTTTGATCATAAGTGATGAAGTTTACGAGCCTTTGGTGTATGATACAGAACACATTTCTTTATACAGTATATCCAAAGGTGATAGGACAGTCCTTGTGAATGCCTTTTCCAAGTCTCATTCGATGACAGGTTGGAGAATAGGATATCTGGTTGCACCAGATGAGATAGCCAAAGCGGCCGCCAAAGTTCAGGGACATTTAACATCTAATATAAACAGCATAACTCAGTATGCCGCACTGAAAGCCTTTCAGGTCGATACAACCTATATGAAAAAGAGGTTCAAAGAAAGAAGAGATCTTGTCTGTTCCATGTTATCTGAACTTGGACTGAATTATTTCAAACCAAAAGGTGCCTTCTACGTACTGATAGATGTCAGTGAATTTGAAAAGGACGATGTGCAATTTTGTATGAAATTGCTGAACGATCAACACGTTGCACTCGTACCCGGTTCGGCTTTCAATGCACAGGGTTTTGTCAGACTGTCTTTCGCAACTTCTGAAGATTTGCTCAAAGAAGGTATAAACAGGATAAAAAAATTCATAAGAAGGTAAAGGAAGTGAAGTGAGTGATCAAAGAGTTCCTGAAAAAGCACTGGTATAGATATGTGCTTGGTATTTCTGTACTCGTACTGGTTGATCTTTCACAGCTTTTCATTCCAAAACTGGTAGGTCAGGTCGTGGACCATTTGAAATTACCCAAGCCAGATCAAAGATATATATGGCTGATGATAAGCTGGATAATGGGAATAGCCATTGGAATGGCTATTTTGAGGTTTTTCTGGAGATATTTCATCATAGGTGCTTCAAGAAGGTTTGAGTACGTTTCAAGAAATTTTCTGTTTGAAAAGCTCATGTCTCTCACACCCGGCTATTTTGACCAGAATCGAAGTGGAGATTTGATGGCAAAACTCACCAACGATTTACAGGCTGTCAGAATGGCGCTGGCACAGGGGGTTGTGATGTCGGTTGATGCCACTTTCATGGCAGTTATGACTGTGTTTTTCATGGGCTCAACTGTTAGCTGGCGCCTGACATGGCTCAGCTGTATTCCATTGCCGGGGCTTGCCTTCATTGCTCTGTTTTTTGGCAGGATGATTCACAAAAGGTTCATGGATGTTCAAAGAGAATATTCTTCCTTGAGCGAACTCACCGAAGAAACCATTTCCGGTGTGAGAATTGTTAAATCCTTTTCTGCCAACGACAGAATACACCAACTGTTCAACCAGAGATCTTGGAAGAACTATCAGGCGGGAATGTCTCTGGCAAGAGTTTCTTCTCTGTTTTTCCCGTTGATGACCTTTTTTGCCGCTTCATCGCAGATACTCGCACTGAGTTTTGGCGGGAAGATGGTTATAAATGGTACTGTTACGCTCGGGGAGTTTGTCGCTTTCAATTCCTACCTTGGCATGCTCACCTGGCCCATGATGGCTCTTGGCTGGGTTTTGAACATGATTCAACGCGGCAGGGCGTCTTATCAAAGATTAATGCAAATAGTGAATGAAAAGCCCCAGGTACAGGAGCCAGAAAACCCGGTGAAAATAGAAAAAATCGAACATGTTGAGTTCAAAAACCTGACGTATTGTTATCCGAATACAAATAGAGAGGTTCTCAAAAATGTGAATTTTTCTTTCAAAAAGGGCGACATGGTTGGCATAGTGGGTACTGTTGGAAGCGGAAAATCCACACTGGTGAAGTTGCTCACCAAGTTATACCCTGTTGAGAGGGGAAGGATATTCATCAACGGCGTTGATATAAACGACATCTCATCGAAAAATGTAAGAGAGCTCATAGCCTTTGTACCGCAGGAGTCCTTCCTTTTCTCCGATCAGATTCAAAAAAACATTGCCTTTGCACAGGAAGAAATTCACCGTGAAAAGGTGGTGCAGTACGCAAAACTCGCGTCTGTTCACGATGAGATAGAAAAGTTCTCCCATGGTTATGAAACAGTCGTCGGAGAAAGAGGCGTGACGCTCTCCGGCGGGCAGAAACAGCGCGTAACAATAGCAAGGGCACTTTACACCGAAAGAGATCTTTTGATATTCGACGACTGTCTGTCGGCAGTGGATCCAGAAACAGAGGAAAAGATCATCAGCGCGCTCAGGAAAAACTACAGGGAAAAGACGATGATCGTGATCACCCACAGGCTCAAAGTACTCAAAGATGCCGACATCATCATTGTTCTGAATGAAGGTGAAATAGTCGAAAAGGGCAATCACGAGCAATTGATGGAAATCGACGGGATGTACGCCAGAATGTTCAAAAAGCAGATGATCGAGGAGGAGCTCGAGTGTGAATAGGCTGGTCCTTGTTCTTTTATTGATTCATTCTCTGTTATTTGGAGCGGTAAGTTACCACTTTGAGAATGCCAATCTCATAATAAAAGGTCTGGAAGAATACGATTCTGCAAAGGTTATCATTGACCAGATCAGCTTCAGCGTCGACCCAAAAGACATCAAAATACCGTGGCAGAAAAATTCAGATGCGATTTTAAAGATCATACCCACGATCAATGGACAGGAAAAAGAACCGATAACACTTAAGATAAACGCAAGTAAGGATATCGCACCCAAGATGACTCTGAATGTTCCAACCTATCTTCCAGCTTGCAAGATCGAGCTCCCAGTCTATATATCAGACGACTGGGATCAAGTGGACAGATTGACGATAAGAACCTACATAGACGGCAAACTCTTTGATGGATTCAAAAACAATTCCATCGTCGTCGATACTTTTTTACTTCATTCCGGAGAGCACAAGCTCCGGGTAGTTTGTCGTGACAGTGCTTCAAATGTCGTCGACAGAACTTACAGATTCACGGTCGTACCACAGATCCCAGCTCCTCCTTCGATCAGCCTTGGCAAGATCATTTCACAAAGGACTCACCGTGCTTACTACATCGAAAACAGCCAACTGTTACAGAGCGATTTCAAACAAGAAGTGTTTAAAAAAGATTTTTACTTTGTCTGCGATGTCGATGGTGCGGGAAATGAGAGTTTTCCTGTTCTGAACTATTCACCTGGAGCGCTTGAAAAAATCGTCAACGGGAATTTGATCACACTGAAAAGTGGTCTAATGGCGTCGGCGGAATATACCGTTTTCGGCAAACTGGTCATACCTTCATCTGAAACGGTCGTTCTGAAACAAAATGCCGTGTTGAAAATCCCACAGGGTTGTGAAGTAATAGTGAAAGGTACTCTCATAGCCGAAGCGGGAACGAAGATCACAGGACAGGGCAGATTAACCATAGCCGACGATGGAAGATTTGCAGCAATCGGTGCAAAACTTGAAACCAGTCTATCTATCTCAGGTTCCTGCATCGTCTGGCTTTCAGATCTTGATCTTTCAAAGGTGAACCTTTCGGTGGTTCGAGCGGCTGCCATTTCATTCAAAAACGTGAGGGCAAAAGAACTCGAACTGACAAATTCTGAGAAGATCTGGATTAACCTGTGTGAAGTGAGTAAATTAACCATCAGGAATGTGGGCAGGTTTCTGGTAACAGATTCGAAGATAAACCAGCTTAATGTGTCAAGCTTTTCAAATGGAAGATTTTATTCCACATCACTTTATTCCAGCGATACCACCGTCCTTATCAGCAATTTTTCTGTTGTTGAATTCATCGATAGCTGGATTTCTGGCAGTAAATGTGCACAGATACAGGACTATTCGGTTTTGAGGCTCAGAAGCACTCAACTGAACGGTGATATTGCCGTCACTCTGTCTGGTTATTCTGTCTTTGACAGCTTTGCAAATGATCTATCTTCTTCAACGGCGATTTATGCCAAGGATTCAAGGGTCAGACTTGTGAAAACCAAAATCTTAGGAGAGGTAGTCAAGGTTGGTAAATCAGAAATCCTCAGTATGTGAGTTTGACGAGGATCTTTTGAGGATCGTTAAGCTGCCGGATACAGGCAGGTCATATCGTCCAACACATGCAACTACATTGCTGGCATGGTATGCCAGACCGGCTAAGTCACAGAAGAAACTGGTGGAACTGGGCTGTGCCACAGGGGCTGTATGTGCATATCTTGCCATGACATACAAAATCAGTACCATTGGTATAGAGAAAGATGAATTTCTTTTCAGAGCCGCCCAGAAAACAATTGAAATGAACAATTTGACAAATATGGCAGTTTATAACATTGCTTGCTCACAGGTACGAGATTTTTTTCAAAAAGAGTCTTTTGACATGGTGGTTGCAAATCCTCCACACCATCTGACAAATGTTCCAAGCCCAGATTTGCTTAGAAGAGTCACCAGAACTGCTGATTTTCAAACTGCGATTGAATTCATAAATGCGACGGCTTATCTTCTCAAAAACAGAGGGATTTTTGTGTACATCCTTCCACCAAATCACCTGAGTTTCTGGTTGACAGAATTTGTGAAGAAAAGACTTCAGCCAAAAAAGATCATGCCGGTCTATGGGAATTCAAGAAATAATGCACAATTCGTGCTGATAAAAGGTGTGAAAAATGGGGGCATCGGACTTGTCATCGAGCCCCCATTATTTCTCAAAAGAGCCTGAGCTCTTTTATTCCACTTTCAACTATCTGCTTTGTGTCTCTGGCAATCACCATTTCTTCATCGGTTGGCACTATTAAAACGGCTACTTTTGAATCTGGCGTACTGATAATTCTCTCTACTCCTTTGACCTGGTTGAGATTTTTGTCTATTTTGATTCCCAAAAATCCCAGGTACTCACAGACTTTTTCACGGACGTATGGTGAATTTTCTCCAACACCAGCTGTGAAGACTATTGCATCAACACCGTTCATTGCCGCAGTGTATGCACCTATGTATTTTGCTATCCTGTAGACGTATATATCAAGAGCAAGTTGAGCCATCTCATTTCCTGCAAGAGCCGCATCTTCAATGTCTCTCATATCAGAACTCAATTGAGATAATCCAAGTACACCGCTTTTTTTGTTGAGAATATCATAGACCTTGTCCACGGATATTCCCAGATTTTGCTGCATATAGATGACTATTGCAGGGTCGATATCTCCAGACCTTGTACCCATAACAATGCCTTCCAGCGGAGTGAAACCCATTGACGTATCTATGGATCTGCCATGCCTTACTGCTGCTATTGAAGCACCATTACCCAGATGGCATGTTATCACCTTGAAATCGTAATAATCCCTTCCAAGTATTTCGGCTGCCCTTTTTGAAACATATCTGTGGCTGGTGCCGTGGAAACCGTATCTCCTGATTCTGTGCTTCTCGTAGAACTCATACGGTATCGGGTACAGGAAAGCCTTTTTCGGCATAGACTGATGAAAAGCCGTATCAAAAACTCCCACATTTGGAACATTTGGAAGGAGTTTCTGAACAGCTCGAATTCCCATGATATTTGGCGGGTTGTGAAGGGGCGCAAGGTGGACATTTTCTTCAAGCACCTTCATAACTTCTTCGTCGATCAAAACAGAGCTTGCAAAACGCTCAGCACCGTGAACAACTCTGTGACCAACAGCAGAAATTTCCGATAGATCCTTTATGACTCCTATTTCTGGATCGAGCAACACTTCCAATATCAGCTTCAGTGCCTGTTCATGATCCTTCATGGGTCTTTCTATCACGTGCTTGTCTGTGTTGACCCGATGAACAAGTCTGCTGCCTTCGATGCCGACTCTTTCAGCAAGACCCTTACAGAGAACTTTTTCACCTTCCATGTCGATAAATTGATACTTCACCGATGAGCTACCACAATTAACGACCAGTATCTTCACAGAATTCCCTCCTCTAAACTCTATTGTAATGCCCAGTTGGCAACTTCATGATCAGACCTTTCAGTTCGTATTCCGTCAATTTCGACAGAACCTGTGAAAGTTCTAAATTCATCTTATCTGCGACCTGCTCTGCCAGCAAAGGTCCCTGATTGAAAATTTTCAAAAAATCGTCCTGCTCTTGGTTTTTTGTGGATTTTATCCCGTAGTATTCGAGTATCTGGGAAGAATCAGTCAGCGGGATTGCGCCCATTTTCAAAAGCCAGTTACATCCCTGGCTCATTTCTCTGTCTATATCCGCCGGCACTGCAAAGACATCTCTTCCCATCTCTGCAGCCAATCGTGCGGTGATCATGGCTCCACTGTCCAGCGGTGCTTCAACGACAACTGTTGCTCTGCAAAGACCGGCAATTATCCTGTTTCTTGCCGGAAAATTCTGCTTAGCCGCTTTTGTACCAAAAGGATATTCACTGACAATGCACCCATTTTCGCGTATTTCACCGTAGAGTCTTTTGTTAGAAGATGGATAACACACATCTACACCGGTTCCGAGTACAGCCACTGTCTTGCCGTTGTTCTCGATCGCACTCTGATGAGCAAGGCTGTCAATGCCAAATGCCATACCGCTCACTATTACAAGATCTGCGTGTACCATATCAGGTACGATTTTTTTCACCACGAGTTTCCCATAGCCGGTTGCACGTCTTGTGCCAACAACTGCTGTGCAGGTTCTGTTCAATAGGCTCACATCGCCAAGACAGAACAAAACAGCAGGCGGAGAAATAGACTGTCTCAAAAGCTCAGGATAATCTTTACTCCAGAAATCTACTATCTTTGCACCGATTTTTTCAGCTCTTTTTTCCTGATCAAATAGAAATTTTTCATCGTAATGTGCTTTGAATCTTTCATATCCTTGAATGAAATCTGCTTTCAGTATTTCATCAACACGGCTGAATTTTAAAATAGCCTGTTCAATCTGCTCGATCGAGAGTTTTCCAAAAAAAGAAAGTGCAAAGATCTCAATTGGATTCATTTCTCTGCATGATCTCCTTTATTTTATCTGCAACCCCGGATGGTCTGCCGGGTATGCACATATCGTATGATGCCTTGCCAGCAACTACAGCTTTTGCATAGGCTTCACAGCCAGCATATCCACAGGCACCGCAATTGGCACCAGAAAGAACCTGCTTTATCATTTCGACCCTGGGATCTTCTTTCACCTCGAATTTTTTCGCAGAATATGCCAAAAAGGTACCAAAGGCAAAACCAAGTACTGTCAGCAACAGAGTCGAATAAAGAATAGTCATTCTCTATCACCTCACATTTTTATCAAACCCTGAAAGCCCATGAAAGCCATTGAGATTATGGAAGCGAGTATCAGCGCTATCGGTAATCCTTCAAAAGGTTTGGGAAGGTCATACAGCTCGAGCCTCTCTCTGATCCCGGCAAAGATGACCAGGGCAAGTAAAAATCCAAGTCCAGCACCAAGTGCATGTGAAACAGCTTGTAGTAGCGAGTAATTTGCCTGTGCGTTTAGCAATGCAACTCCAAGGATGATACAGTTTGTGGTGATCAATGGCAGGTAAATCCCAAGCGCTTCGTAAAGCCCCGGGCTGTTCTTTTTGAGAAAAAACTCAACAAACTGCACAAAGGTTGCTATCACAAGTATAAAGACCACGATCTGCAAAAATGCAACTCCCATTGCCACGAGCAATTTATTCACAAGCCATGTGATCACCGACGACATGACGAGCACGAATGTAGCTGCAAATCCCATACCAACTGCCGTGTCCATTTTCTTGGAGACACCAAGGAACGGACATATCCCCAGAAATCGTATAAAAACGTAGTTATTGACCAAAAGTGCGGAAAACAGTATCAGAAAAACTCTCATTTCTGCTCACCCCTACTTTTGCGTTTCATTCCTATAAAGGCAAAGAACGCAGCCAGAAGACCGAGGGTCATATAACCACCGGGGGGTAATATCATGGCAAAAACGTTGAAAGCTTTGCCCCAAAGCTTCAACCCGAAGATGGTTCCATTACCAAGAAGCTCTCTGATACTGCCCAAAAGAACTAAGGACCCTGTAAATCCAAGACCGACACCAACTCCATCGAGAAAAGAAGCGAATACACCATTTTTTGAAGCAAATGCCTCGGCACGTCCCATGATTATGCAGTTAACCACTATGAGCGGTATGAAAAGCCCAAGCGTTTTCCACAGATCATAGATAAAAGCGTGCATCAGTAGATCAAGGATGGTGACAAAGGTTGCTATGACAGTTATGAAAATTGGTATTCTGAGATTTTTGGGTACGCTTTTTCTTATCGAAGAAATCACCACATTTGACAGAGCCAGCACGCTTGTTGCGGCAAGTCCCATTCCAAGTCCGTTGATTGCACTCGTTGTAACCGCAAGAGTCGGACACATTCCAAGAACCTGAACATAGGTGGGGTTTTCTTTGAAAAAACCTTTCGTGAGTTCTTTCAGTTGGCTCATCATTTCACCCCCGATTTCAAATAAGAGAGCATGGAATTGATTGCATTTACAACTGCTCTTGGAGTGATTGTCGCACCAGTCATCACATCGCTGACCTTCACCACTCCCTTTGCTTTAGCTTCCTGTGCTGAAAGGTCTGACATGTTGGCATCTTTATCAACGCGAAGTCCATTTTCAAGTGCAGATGGTTCAATCGGATAGAATCTTTTCTGAATCTCCTCTTCACCTATTTTTGCCCCAAGACCAGGTGTTTCCTGCGAATAATCTGTCACGCGGATCGAGAAAAGTTCAAAGCCATCGGCTTTTCTTATGAAACTCGCTACAACAGAAACTGCTCCTCCATATCCCACAGCCGAACCACTCAACACATAAACTGTCCCAGCATCAGATTCAAATTGATACACAGGTGAATATACTTTTCCCTTGCCGTCTTCAAAGACCACCTTTGTTTCGCCTTTTGTTTGAGAGACAACTGCTTTGATTTTCTGTAGGGGTACAATATATTGCCCACTTTCATCTTTCAATACCGCTTCTATGGCTTGAAATTTCTTGTCAAGCTCTGCCAAAGCGATACGATCTTTTGTGACCGTATAAACCAGACCGAGCGCAAAACCAGCCAAAGCGCAGTATAAAAGTAGAATCAATCCCATTTTTATATATTCTCTCATGATCTCACCTCACCAAAGATCTTTGGTTTGAAGGCGCGGTCTATCAAAGGAGTCAGAGCATTCATCAAAAGTATTGCCAGAGAAACACCTTCTGGATAGCCAGCGAAGTACCTTATTATCATTGTGACAATGCCGCACCCCAGACCAAAAACAGCTTGACCTTTCAAAGTCATAGGACTTGTGACCATATCTGTAGCCATGAACAGGGCACCGAGAAAAAGTCCGCCACTCAGAATATGGAACAAAGGTGTGCCAAATCTGTCGGCATTTATGAAATAGAAAAGACCTGAAAAGAGAAAGACAGTTCCTATGTACGATAAAGGTATTACAGGGTTAACTCTTCTTCTGTACAACAGATAAATAAATCCAATTATCAATAAGAGTGCACTGGTTTCACCTACACATCCACCTATGTTGCCAAAGAAAAGGTCTGTATAACTGAATCTGCTCATAGCATGCGACAATCCCTGCTGTTTTAAGACACCAAGCGGAGTGGCTGAAGTCAATACATCCCATGGAGATTTTGAGAAAGACATCAATGGATCAATCCATCTTGTCATAAGCGTTGGAAACGAAATCAAAAGAAAAACTCTTCCAACAAGTGCCGGGTTGAATATATTTTGACCGATACCGCCAAAGGCTTGCTTTGCAATACCTATTGCCACCACTACACCGATCAGCAAAAGCCACCATGGAGCAGTCGGTGGAAGATTCATCGCAAGCAAAAGTCCCGTTACTGCGGCACTAAAATCCGGCACGAATTCTTTCTGCTTTCTGAGAACTTTGACTATGAACCACTCAATCATTTCAGCAGCGAATGCCCCAAAAAGGCACAAAAACAGTGCATACCATCCAAAAAACAGAACTGATCCAGCAACAGCAGGACCAAGAGCAATCAAAACATCGATCATGATACTTCTCACACTATCTTCGCTTCTTATGTGTGGTGCATCTTTGGTGATCAATTTCATTTCTTACCACCCCTCAGAGCCTGATAGACCTTCTTGGCAAGTTTTATAGCCCGTACATGGTCTATTTTTGAAGGACACACATAGGCGCATGAGCCACATTCAATACAAGCCATAAGACCTTCCTGAACAGCATCATCGTATCTTTTTTTGTTGCTGAGTAAATACAGTAGATACGGTTGTAATCCCATAGGACATGCAGAAACACACTTTGTACATCTTATACATGTTTTTTGAACATACTCTTTTTCTTTCAAAAGCACAGTGATGCCACTTGTGCCTTTCATGATCGGTATATCCAGCCTGTTTATGGCTACACCGGTCATCGGACCACCGAGAATTACTCTTTCAGCTTCTTCTTTGATTCCTCCCGCGTACTTCAAAAGTTCCTCCACAGTGGTGCCTATCCTTGTCACAACGTTAACAGGTTTGTTCACGCCTTCTCCACTTATTGTCAACCCTCTTTGAATAAGTGGCTTTTTGTCCACGACGGCTTCCTTTATTGCAATAACAGTCTGCACATTCTGTACCACAACACCGACATCCATTGGAAGACCACCAACAGGCACTTTTCTACCAGTTATAGCGTATATGAGCTGTTTCTCTGCTCCCTGAGGATACTTGGTCTTTAAGAGTTTCAGTTCGATTTGATCTGAACTCAGGGCATCTTTCAACTTTTCATACGCGTCCACTTTATTCGATTCAATACCGATGTATGCCTTTTGAACTTCAAGTATCTTCATGACTATCTTTATGCCAAGAATCAAATCCTGAGCTTTCTCGAGCATCAATCTGTAATCGATCGCTAAATATGGCTCACATTCAGCGGCATTCACTATGAAGGTATCTATTTTTTTGTCAGGGGGTGGTGAGAGCTTAACATGAGTTGGAAACATTGCTCCACCAAGACCAACTATCCCGGCTTTTTTGATTATTTCAAGAAGCTGTTCTTTACCAAGATTCACCCAATCTGGATGTTCCAGATACTGCCATTCATCATCGGAGGTTTTTTGTATGACTACCGCATCCATTGGTCTACCCTGTAAAGGATGATAAATCTTGTCTATCTTTTTTACGATACCAGTCACCGGAGAGTGGACATAGGCTGATATGAAGCCAGCGGGCTCTCCGATCACCTGTCCTGTTCTAACCTGGTCATTTTCTTTCACAACGCATTTTGCAGGTGCTCCAGCGTGGTTGGAAAGAAAGACATAGACTACTTCCGACGGTTCAAGATAGACTAATTTTGACTCCTTAGCCAGTTCTTTTTTTTCAGGTGGGTGGATACCTCCTTTAAAGCTCAGCAACCTCACCATTTCACCTCCCGCAACAGATCGACATTTTTGAGAAACTCCTTCGAATGTATGTTATAGAGTTCTTCACTGGGTCTTTCGTTGTAATACGGTCTTGAACAGTCAGGACATCCACTTGTCAGTAAAGCATTGTTGGCATCAGGCGGAATTTGCTTAAAACCGATTATTTGATTCGCTTTTAAAATGATGAGATCTGCCCTGTCAGTGAATATCAAATAACGTGCCAATTGAATCCTTCTATATCTCTCAATCGGGGGTCTTTCAGCAGAGGAAAGGATCGTTCCCTTCATCGGCGTGAAAGCAAACAAAGCTGTCTGAATACCAAGTTCGTGCATTTTTTTCATGAGTTCGACAACTTCCCTGTCAGTCTCACCCAATCCAACGATTATGTGAGTTGAAATCTTTCCGGCAAAGAAATGCGAGCAATCTTCAAGCAGTTTCATCGTCTTTTTAAAACTCCCACCTCTGATCGTTGCGAAAAGTCTTTCGCTCGCAACATCCAGGGCAATACCAATTCTATCTGCACCAAGATCAAAGTATTCCCTGACTTCATCAATATTCTCTGCGCGTACAGAGATGGAAATAGATTTTTCGGTCTTTCTAAGTTCAGTCAAAAGACTTTTCAAATCCTGACGATAACCTTTGTATGAAACAGTCTGAACACAGACTCTGCTTAGATCGCTGGTCTTTATGGATTCTATGATTTGATTAATGTGAATTTCTTCCCAAACTACGCGGCTCAAAAATCTATGATCGGTTCTGGACATCAGGGCATGTGTGCAGTACAGACAGTTGAACTGGCATTTCCCATCGAGCATCAAATAAGCTGTTTTCAGTTCTGGTGCTTTTCCCTTGCGCAACCCAAGCTTGTACAATGTTCCAACCGATGCTCTGAGTATCAATTCTTATCATCTCCGATTCGATAGACATATATCTTCTGGTCAGATTCTAAATCAATATTACCACCCAAAGATTTTATATCAAAACCGTTTAACCGTTCTGGAATTTGGGCATCAACAGTTTTTCTGGCTAAAATGTTGATCACCGTGCGCTTTGATAAATCCACTTCGTACGCTTTTCTCATGATGGTTTTTTGTTGTGAAACCATCGAAAAAGCTATCAATGCTATTAGATTTATCAGCAAAAGCCCGACGATCATATCCAAAATCAGAAATCCTTTCATATAAATATACCTCGATCAAAATTGCGTAAAAAAGTACGATGCTATGAGTATTATACCAAGGACCATCAGGGTCATCAAAAAAGCAAGGAGAAAATCAGAGCCGCTTGATTCATACGAAGCCTTTGCCGGGCGCGATTCTGCTTTTGCAGTTTTCACCGGCTCACCAGCCTGAACCATCTCAGATATCTTCTCTTCCCACTTCTGCTGTTGCATAGAATTGACCTTTTCCTGAAATCTGTTCATCTCTGACATGATCTTCACAGATTTTGGAACAATACCTCTGGCTATTATTCCCTCACCCATATCAACCTTTATCAAAAAGTATTCCTGTTTTTTGCCTCTCAACAATTCCTTGCCCATAAGAATTCCAGACAGCGGTATGATGTTACCTTTATCTGAAAAATGTTTTGGATAGAGATTTTTCAGTTTCTCTAAATTATCCGGGTTTCTCACGTTGAGAACAACAAAAAACAGCGGATCGCCCAGTTCAAAATCGACAAGAGTTCTTCCCTTTATCGGATCTACAAGGGGAAAAATTTCCGGAAGATCTGATATATCAGGTCTTTTGAGAACTTCAACCAGTCCATCATCGTCAAATTGCTCCCACAGTTGCATGAAATTCTCTGCGGAAATTTCTTCATAACTCACCTGTTTGAAATCAACGGTAACATCGATCTTTGGTGCCCATTCTTTGAATATCTCAGAGATGATATACAAAACAAGATCTGCGTCGTTGTCCCGGACTGCCGCGGTGATTTCAGCGCCGAAGATCTGAGCGCCTTTTCTTGAGATGTAGCTTGAAAGGTAATTGAGAAACTCACGTGACAGGTCAGCACTCTCTGGAATTTGAGCGAAGATTTTATTCTTCATCTCACCAAAGGCTTTAGTGAATTTTGCATATTCAAGAGAAAGATCCAGATTCAGATAACTTGAATACCTGCTTGGAAGAACTATTAGATCGTATTCAGGCTGTTCATTGGCTTTCCCAAAGAAAAACCCAATACCTTCTTCCGCCGTGACACGACTCTTCAGGCGATACTTTACAAAGTAAAAATCCAAAACAGTTCACCCCTTGTGGATTACATATCCACCTGATTCTATCAGGGACGATTCAAAGTCCTGATGCGTCACACCAATTCCAACCACACAGTTTTTCCCTATGACAACACCGGCTGGTATCTGTGAATACATACCTATTACAGTTATATGATCGCTGTAGATCTCTTTATCCAGTCGACTGGGTGCGGGATCGCCCTGACCTATTACGACATGATCCTGTACAATTACACGTTCTGCCAAAATGGCATCCAGGATCAAACATTCTTTTTCCACACAAGTTCCTGTCATTATGACGCTGTTCTTGACGACTGTATTCTCACCGATGTACACTCCCTGAAAGATTACACTGTTTTCAACAGTTCCGTAGATCTCGCAACCCTCACTGATAATTGAATTGACAATTTTTGATGATGGTGCACAGTAGGCAGGTGGCATTTCTTCGGTTTGTGTGTAGAAACGCCAGTGACGATCGTACAGATTGAGAGGTGGAATAGGTCTTGTCAACTCCAGATTGCTCTCCCAGTATGATTTAATCGTTCCAACATCTCTCCAGTAACCGCTGAATCTGTAAGCGTATATCTGCCTGCCATCCTGAATCATCTTTGGTATTACATCATGACCAAAATCGTGTGTGCTCGACTGATCTTTTTCATCTTCGATCAGATATTCTTTGAGAAAATTCCAGTTAAAAACGTATATCCCAAGTGATGCGAGATTTGACCGCGGTTGAGCTGGTTTTTCTTCAAAATCGATTATTTTGTGCTCCAGATTTGTTATCATGATGCCAAATCTACTGGCTTCTTCTATTGGAACTTCCATACAGGCTATCGTGCCTTGTGCACCTTTCAATATATGAAAATCAATGATGTCATTGTAATCCATCGCGTAAACGTGGTCACCAGAAAGAATTATCACAAAATCTGGGTTGAATGAATCTACATACTCAATGTTTTGATAAACGGCATTTGCCGTGCCCTTATACCAGCCCGCTACACCACCTAAATACGGTGGCAATATCGTTACTCCGCCTTTTTTCCTGTCCAGATCCCATGGTCTACCGATGTTGATGTGATTGTTCAAAAGGTGTGGACGATACTGTGTGAGCACGCCTACCTGATAGATCCCGGAATTCACACAGTTGCTCAAAGTGAAATCGATCAATCTGTACTTACCACCAAATGGCACCGCTGGCTTTGCAATCTTCTCGGTGAGAACTCCAAGCCTTTTTCCGTGACCTCCAGCCAGAATGAGCGCAAGTACATTTCTCATTCAAACCACCTCATAGGACTGCCCTTTTCTCCAGAACAGCTATGGAATCCTTGCCAACAAGCCGTGCTTCCTGCCTTATGAGAACTTCTTTGTCCAGAATTGCGTTTTTTACAATGGCTCCTTCCTCAATAACGGTATCCTGCATAATGATGGAATTTTCCACTATGGCACCGGCTTTCACATACACGCCCCTGAACAATATGGAATTTTCCACATTTCCATTGACAATGCATCCATCTGAAACTATGGAATTTTTCACAACTGCTGCTCCACCGATTTTCGGTGGTGGCAGGTCTTTCAGTTTTGTGTAAATCTTGCCATGTCTGTAGAACAGTTCCTCACGCACTTCCTTTTTCAAACCATCCATGTTTATGCGGAAATATTCGGCTATTCCTTTTTTCACATTTCTCCAGTAACCATTGAAGAGATACCCATAGACTTTCAGCCTGTCCAGTTGAGATATGACAATACTCAGAAGGTCTGTTTCACCTCTGGTCGCATAGTTGTAAAGAAGCTCCATCAGAAGGTATTTGTTCATGAAATAGATTCCAAGAAAACCAATGTTTGTCCTGGGGTTGCTGGGTTTTTCCTCGATATTCACAATTCTGTTTGAAGACATTTCAACTATTCCATACTGCGATAAGTTGTAAGTCTCATCGAGCTCTTTGACCAGTAAGGTTATATCTGCACCGGTTGAGATATGAAATTCAAAGACCTTTGAAAAATCTATTTTGTATATGTGATCACCGGAGCCAATCAAAACATAATCTTCTTCGCCTCTTCTGAGCAGTGTCATATTCTGAAAGATGGCATCGGCAGTCCCTTTGTACCAGTAATATCCCTCTTGACTGACATAAGGTTGCAGCAGGAACAATCCCCCGTTTTTCCTGTCCAGATCCCATTCTTTACCAGAACCGAGGTGATCCATAAGACTTCTTGGATTGTACTGAGTCAAAACTCCTACCTTTCTGATTCCCGCATTGACCATATTGCTCAGTGTAAAATCAATGGCACGGTATTTACCAAAAACAGGTAAGGCTGCACTTGCCCGTTTTGAAACAAGTGGACCGAGTGCTTCACTCTGCCCTCCGGCGAGAATCAAACCGAGAATTCTCAAACAAGACCCCTCCGTTTTAATTTTATCATCTGAGTATAGAAAAACGCACATTGGTATACAATCTTAAAGGAGGTTTTTTTGTGTGGTACCCCGGACACATGGCGAAAGCTTCAAGAATCATTGAACGTATAAAGAAAGATGTTGATCTGGTTGTAGAACTGCTGGATGCAAGAGCTCCAGCTGCAACTCGTTCTTACAGCCGAAATCCAATAAGAGCAAAGAAGAACGTGATAGTCCTGACAAAATCCGATCTGGCTTTAGAAAGAGGAGTGATCCAGTGGAAAGAGTTTTTCGAGGAATCAAATGAACATGTCTTTATTTTCAACAAAGGTTGCTCAAGAGATGCTGTCGTCGAATTTATAACAGCACATGTTCAAAAAAACGGCTTTGTCATAATTGTGGGAGTGCCGAATGTCGGTAAATCGACTTTTATAAACAAATTGAAAGGAAGTCGATCTGCTCAGGTTGGAGCAGTTCCAGGCATAACAAAAGGTTTACAGTGGTTTTCTGTTAAGGACAAATTCAGGGTACTCGACACACCGGGTTTGCTCTTACCGGATCTGTGGAGCACAGATCTGGCTGCCAAGCTTTTACTGGTTGGAAGTCTATCTGTAGATATGGTACCGCCAAAGGTTCTGCAGAGAGCCTTTGAAATATATTCCGTGGCTGCAAATATACAAAATACAGATCTGGAGAGCTATCTTGGTGAATACGCACTGGAAAAAAAGATGATCATCAAAGGAGGACAGCCGGATAAAAAAAGAGCTATGGTGAATTTGTTCAATTCAATTGCTCAGGGAAAGCTTGGAAAATTCTGTTTTGAATACCCACAGGAGGCGGATGAAGATCAAGGCGATCGTTTATCTACCACTTGATCCAAATAAGGCTAAAAGATTAAATCTTCCGGTAAAACTTCCCGTACTGGTCGAGGATTTCCCGAAAATAGTCGATGAAAACCAGATACCAATTGACATTGTCATTCGCGGTCTTGAAGCCCAGTACAAGTTGTCAAAAGACCCATACTATGGGTCATACCTTGTGTACTTCTATTACGAGAAAGTGAAAGCTGCGCTCAACGATGAAGATTTGAAATCTGCTGAAGACTGGTTGGAGAAGGCTGGAAATTTTGACAAGGACTACAGATATGATTTTTTCAAAGGGTTAATTGCATCGAAATTGAAAAATTACGAACTGGCAGAGATCTTTCTTAAGTCCAGCGTATCAAAAAACGAAAATTTCGCACTGGGACATTATGAACTTGGGAATATTCTCAGAACAAAAAAGGAACTAGAAGATGCTATTTTAGAATATCAAAAAGCCTTTGAACTGGATAAGAATTTTTTGCTTCCACTTTTGAGAATTGGAGATTGTTACATGGAACTGGGTGATGTGAGACAGGCCTGTGACTTTTACCAGACTTTAATCCAGATCGATCCTGAGTTCTCTCAGGCTTACTCAAGACTCGGTGTGGCTTGTAACATACTCCAAAGATATGAATACGCCGAGAAAGTCCTGAAAAAAGCTTTGGAGCTCGATAAAAACGACTTTGCCAGCGCATACAACCTGTCGCACTCACTTTCCAGGCTGGGTAAGCATTTTGAAGCCATGAACATACTCAAACAACTGACTGAAAGCCAGCCGGAAAATATTTCACTTTTAAACGAATATGCGCTCACACTGAGACGTCTTGGTTTTTATGAGCAGGCAAAGCAGATTATAGACAGAGCAAGGCAGATCAGTGATGATCAGATGATCTTGTACAATCAAGTACTTTTGACTTTTTTCGTTGACAAAAAAGAAGCCTATTCTCTGCTCAACGATCTGTCAAAAGACTACAGAGAAAAGATGGACGAACTGATCTTCTTTATGAATGAATGGGATGGTTCTATTGCCATCCCTGATTGTATGAATCAGAAAGTAAAAACAGTAAAATCATGCATGAACGGATTAAAACTGGATGTACAAAAGCTGGCTCATACAGTTGAAGATTCAGATAGAACCCAGATGCTAAAAGAAGGGTTCTTCCCATCACAGGATACCGATACAGATACTGTAAAATGGCTTGACACGATTTTAGCAGTTATTCTGGCAAGCTCAAGCGATCCGTTTGAAATGGAAAAAAATGCCACAAAAGCGGCGGTCGCAATTTATGGAAGTGGTGTGATGCTCGCTGTCGCAATCGGATTGACAAGACTTTTGTTCCACGTGAAATTGAACAACGGATTTGACCTTTCCAATTTCGTAAACGATGTTGTGCCTGATCTTCAAGAATATCACTGGCATTTTGCAAAAAAAGTCTCCAAACTCGAAGATGAAAGTTTTTCTTTTGAAGACTTGAACTTTGAAGTACAAAGAGGGAGTGATTTCTTCATTGAACTTTTAAAGGCTCTATCCATAGAAATCAACGAGCCCATGAAAAACAAACTCTTTGAAGATATATATTCAACTTTTAGAGCACAGTGGAGGTGATCTGATGAATTACGACAGACAGCAACTACTCGGTGAAGTCGTTCAGCCATCACAAACCAAAATCGTTCTTCTGGTAATGGATGGAATTGGAGATCTACCAAAAGATGGCAAAACACCATTACAAGTGGCAAAAACTCCAAATCTGGACAGACTGGCAATGGAATCTGACCTTGGTCAGACGATACCCGTTTTGCCCGGTATCACACCCGGCAGCGGTCCAGGACATCTGGCACTGTTTGGATATGACCCTGTGAAGTATCAGATAGGCAGAGGTATCTTAGAAGCACTCGGTTCGAATGTACCCGTAGATGAAAAAGACGTAGTCGCAAGAGCCAACTTTGCGACCGTCAAAGATGGCATCGTGGTTGACAGAAGAGCCGGTAGACCTTCCACAGATGAGAGTTCAAAGGTGGTGGAAAAGCTCTCCAGGTTAATCAAGGATATAAAAGATGTGAAGATAACCTTTTATCCGGGGAAAGAACACCGCTTTGTGGTAAAACTGACAGGCGAAGGACTCGATGACAGATTGACTGATGCCGATCCACAGAAAGAAGGCAAGCCGATCGTTTTCACCCAGCCGTTATCTGATCAGGCAAAAAAGACTTCAGAAGTGGTTAACGAACTCATGAAGCAGATCGGTAAGGTCCTATCTGATGAACCAAAGATGAACTTTGCCCTGATCAGGGGTTTTTCAAAATATCCAAAACTTCCTCAATTCCCACAGGTATACAAATTGAAGGCATGCGCAATAGCAACCTATCCAATGTACAAAGGTATAGCCAGACTCATCGGTATGGATGTGATTGATACCGGTAGTACAATCGAGGATGAAATAAACACGCTCAAAGGAGTCTGGGACAGATATGACTTTTTCTACTTTCACGTCAAGAAAACCGATTCTTATGGAGAAGATGGAGATTTTGACGCAAAGGTTCATGTTATCGAAGATGTCGACAGGTTGATCCCGCAAATACTCGCGTTCAAACCAGATGTTCTGGTGGTAACGGGTGATCACTCGACACCTGCAATTTTGAAATCTCATAGCTGGCATCCTGTGCCTTTCATGATCTGGTCAGCATATACCAGAAGAGGTCTGAGTAAATCCTTTGACGAATTTGAATGTGCAAAAGGTAGTTTGGGAACCATGTACGCCGTGGATGCGATGTCTTTGATGCTTGCACACGCTTTGAGACTTGAAAAATTTGGTGCATGAGTTATTTCTGGCTGATCTCGTTTTTGGGAATATCGACTGGGGTTTTGCTTTCCCCGGTCTTTTTAATTATGCCATTTATCAGCGTGCTTTTCTTTTTCAAAGGAACTGCCATTAAGGTCTACGCAATCTGTATCATCTTGGGATTTTTAATTGCCCTACCCAGCATTGGACCAGAACAGGCAGAGATCGTTGGGTTTGTCAGTGTGAAAAATCCCAATCACGTCATAGTGACCAATGCGAAAATTTTTATGAACAATAAATGGAAAAACCTGAACCACCAGATAAAGGTCAAAACAAAAGATCTCAAAGCCGGTGAACAGATATACGCCTTTGGTAAGATATACAGTTCTTTTTCATATCCACATTATACTTTTGAGCCTATCTTCTGTGCAGGTCTTACCCAATCTGCAAGGGGATTTTCACGGCTACTTGTGATCTTACAGAAATTGAAAGAGCAGAACAAAGAGTTTATCCAGAATACCTTAGGTGACCTTGGAAGGATCATGAATGGACTGTTGTTCAGCGAAGGTGAGTTTGACGCAAATGAATCTCTGCAACTGAGGCAGAGCGGTTTAGCTCATTTGTTTGCCGTTTCCGGGCTTCACGTTGGAATTATCTATGCTCTTTCAGATATTATAGTGAGTTTTTTCACTTATAGATTTTTCTTCAGAAGATCGATCAGTTGTTTGATCGCATTACTATTTGCACTCAGTACAGGTCCAACTGCATCGGCTTTTAGAGCAGCGATGATGCTGCTGGTATGGAATTTTTTCAAGATCGCCGATTATCCTGTGGAGTCTCTCAACGTTCTTGGACTGGTCGGTACGGTGAATCTTTTGATCGAACCTTACTCGATCTTATCTTCATCGTTTTTGATGAGTTATTCTGCGACTGGTGCAATATTACTTGTCCAGGAAAAGATTAAAAAATACGGCTTTGTGATGAAAAATCTTGCTGTATCAACCGCTGCGTTTATCGGCGTTGCGCCTTTTTTGAGCATCTTTTCATCCCTGAATCCTTTGACTGTTTTTATCAGTTTTCCGGCAACATTTTTAGTTACACCGGCTATCTGGATTGGTTTTCTTTCAAGTATTATGAAAACAATCAGCCTGCAAAAACTGGCTCAGACATTATTGCTGGGCGCAACGCCTTTTATATATCTTCTTCGAAAATTGGTCGAGTTTTCCTCGATTTTTCCAAACCTATCACTTGGACTAACTGGCTATGTCCTGTTCTGTGCACTGGCGCTTTTTCTATTCTGGCATTTTGGGCACAAACCGTAGAACTTTATATCGTAATCATTTATCAGATAGCCTGTTTTTGCCTCAACGCTCTTGACCAGATCTTTCACCGTTTTTTCGTCTATTTCTATGATCTCTCCACATGTTCTGCAAATTACATGCTGATGGAGTGTTTCTGAATCAAAAGTTGCCAATTCATACCTGTAAACGCCTTCACCAAACTCCAATCTTCTGAGAAAACCGAGTTTTGAAAGCAATTCCACGGTTCTGTAAACTGTTGCTTTGCTGATTCTGTACCTTTTTTCAATCAATCTTCTGTACACGTCTTCAGCTCCAAGGTGTTTTTCTCCCGACTCAGCAAAGACCTTCAGAACAATCTCTCTCTGGGCGGTCATTCTATACTTTTTTGATCTGAGCTCTTTTCTCAAAGATTCGTAGATCACGTCCATCCTCCTCTCACAGGTTCATTACCGGTTTTATATCTATCTTCCAGCCAGTCAACTTTGCGGCGAGTCTGGCATTCTGACCACCTTTACCTATTGCGAGTGAAAGCTGGGTCGGCGGCACCAGAACACGGGCGGCTTTTTTCTCAAAGTCCAGTATTTCAACGTTTGTGGCAGAAGCAGGTGCAAGTGCGTTGGCAATCAACTGTCTTGGATCTTCAGACCATTTGAAGATATCGACTTTTTCTCCTTTCAATTCTTTGAGTATTGCAGCTATGCGACTTCCTCCTTCACCAATACATGCGCCGACCGGATCAACCTGAGGGTTAGTAGAAACAACCGCTATCTTGGTTCTAACCCCAGGTTCTCTTGCGATTGCCTTAATCTGTACTATACCATTTTCAACCTCTGGAACCTCAAGTTTTAACAAACCTGCAACAAATTCCGGTGCTGCCCTGCTCACGATGATTTTTGGTCCCTTTTTGTCCTTCTGAACATCTTTAACGTAAACTTTTATCAAATCACCAGGTTTTATATGCTCATTGTCTATCCATTCTTTTTTTGGTAATCTGGTTTCTATTTTTCCAATTCTCACATCTGCCCAGTCAGGAGTGACCCTTATAACCTCTGCTGTGATGACACTACCGGCGAGATTGGAGTAATGCTCGTACTGTCTTTCCTTTTCAAGCTCCCTTATTCTCTGTATCAGCACCTGCTTGGCGGTTTGTGCCGCTATCCTGCCAAAGTTCTTCGCGACCATCTTTTTGTAGACCTTTTTACCGATTTCAGCCAGTGGATCGATCTTTCTGGCTTCCTCAAGACTCATCTGTGTCAACTGATCCTGAACATTTTCCACCACATCAAAGACCTGAAAAAGCTGTACATCACCGGTCATACGGTCTATTTTCACATCGACATTCTTTGCCGTGCCGAAATTCTTTTTATAGGCGCTCACAAGTGCTCTCTCAAGGATTTGTATTATCTCCTCTTTCGATATACCCTTTTCTTGTTCGATTTCATCAAGCGCGTCCAAAAGCGCAAGGTTCATGTGAATCCACCTCCTTAAAATTCAACCTCGAGTTTACTTTTGCTAACCTGTTCTGGTGAAAAATCCACCGTTCCTGATTCTGTTTTTATGACGACCTTGGTCTCATCTGCATACTCTATATGTCCCATTACGAACCTTCCATCTTTAAGCCAGAACTTGGCAAGTCTTTTAACAAATCTCTTATAGTCCTGAACACCTCTCATTGGTCTGTCAAGTCCCGGAGAAGATACCTCAAGAACATAGCTGAACCCGATGAGATCGTTCAGATCAAGGTATCGACCAAGTTCATCGGAGACCTTCTCACACTGCCTGATACTCACATATCCACTTGGATCATCGATCACAACTCTCAAAACCCAGTTGCCATGCTGGCGTTTAAAAGAAAGATCGAATAAATCGAGTCCCAAATTTTTGAGTATGTCAACGACAACAGGTCTGAGTTTTTCAATGACCTCTTGCATACAGATCACCTCTACTGAAAAACCGGGACATCTGTCCCGGTACTTTGGCGGAGAGGGTGGGATTTGAACCCACGGGTGGGTTTTGCCCACCACACGCTCTCCAGGCGTGCGCCTTAGACCGCTCGGCCACCTCTCCTGAATCTAAATACCTGCAAAATATTTATACCATAAATGAGAAGAATTCGCAAGTATCATTCCAAAATCTCATCGCCGTATTTGCAGTAATTTTCAACTGCACAGCGCTCACATAATGGCTTGTTCTTGGTGCAGATATCTTTTGCATGTTTCACGATCAGAGCGTGATATTCCTGATAGATCTTGACATCCGATGGAATCAGATGAAAGAGTTTTTGAATGCTGTCATAGTCGTCTTTTTCAGAGACAACTCCCAATCTGTGAAAGATGCGCTTTGTGTAATTGTCCACAACGAAAACTGGTATGTTGAAAGCGTACAACAATATCGAATCAGCAGTCTCTTTCCCTATGCCTTTTACAGATAAGAGTTTCTCTCTTGAGATATTTTTCAAAAGCCTTTCAAACTCAAAATCGTATTCTTTCAAAAGATTCATCAGGTTTTTCAACCTTTGAGCCTTTATGTTGTAAAAACCGGCAGGTTTTATTAATACTGTGAGTTCTTGATCCGAAAGTGCATACAATTTTTCAGGATCCAGTAATCCGTTGTGTTTCAGGTTCAATATCGCCTTTTCTACATTTTTCCAGGAAGTATTCTGCGTCAAAACAGCTCCAACGACTACCTCAAACCAGCTTTCTGCGGGCCACCAGCCCTGCGGTCCATAACTCTCATAAAAAATTTTGTAGATCTTCAACAAAAAACTCTGTACGTCCACTCACAGATGCCTCCTGTGAAAAAATGATATCAAAATTCGTTTTTCGAACGAATCTGATAGGATATATCATGGAGGTGTTTTTATGAGAACAAACAAAGACAGACTGGTCATGATTTCTGTGCAGGGCACAATTGTCAAACCGGAACACTCTGGAAGGCATTCTGTTTCACACGACGGAAAACCTTTCATGCTACCCGGAACTGGGGGAATAACTTACAACGTGAAAGTTGGAGACTGTGCCTTTGGCTGGGAAGTGGATCATGTTGAGCCGGGAGTTTCTACAATCCTTGACCAGGAAAAAAGAGATTCAGGACCAAACAGAGGTTACAATTTCTACGCGTGTATTGGAAACGAAGCGAAAGTCGTCACCGGAGATGCAAAGGGTGCAAAGGGTGTTGTCACAGGTCATCACGGTGGGGCTGAGCATGTCTTGATCGATTTTCCAGACGAAGTACTCGAAAAACTCACACTGGACGACAAGATATTGATCAAAGGTTTTGGACAGGGTTTGAAGCTCCTTGACTATCCAGATGTCTTTGTGTACAACATCGATCCGAACCTACTTGAAAAAATGGGAATAGTCGAAAAAGACAATCAACTTCATGTACCTGTTGTTGCAGTTGTCCCATCTTTTTTGATGGGATCTGGTATAGGATCCACCAGTATGGGCACAGGAGATTACGATATAATGACCGCTGACGAGAAAACTCTCAAAGAATACGGGTTGGACAAATTGAGATTCGGAGATATAGTTTACATACAGGATCATGACAACGCATTTGGAAGATGTTATAGAAAAGGAGCAGCCACAATAGGCGTGGTGATACACAGTGATTGCAAATACGCCGGACACGGTCCAGGAGTAACAACTGTGATGACCTGCGCCCAGCCAAGATTAAAACCGCTTATAAATCCGGACGCAAATATAGCAAAGATCCTCAAAATAGGTCGATTCCGTGATTGAACGCAGCCTTCTGGCTGCGTTTAAAATCTGTAGCTTATCTTCAAAGAAATCGGTATGCTCAGAGATCTGAGAGAAACATCTCTGGTAGGGATATTCAGATCATGAAACCTGACACCAGCTCCGATCCCCACTGAAAACTGATCGCTCAGCTCCCATAGAAAATCAGCTTTTGCGGTGTATATCAAACCTTGAAAATTGCTCGTTCCTGGCATGCCAAAGCCCGACAGGCTACCCGTAGGACCGGCAAGGACGAACAGAAAGCCACCACTTATCTGACAGACAACATCGAGAAAATCAAAAGTAAAACTCAAGGGCAATCCAGCGCAGATCAAATTCGAGTTAACAGAACCAAGGTCTGTTGCAACACTCATGCTTAAAAACCCAAAACTCACACCCATTCTCAAACCTCTCAAAAGTCCATACTCAAACCCGATCTGTGCTCCATAGTCTGTTAAAGCCTTCAGAGATCTTCTACCATTGGCATAAAGTTCACCGTATGTGGAAAAGCCGAAAGATGAATCAAACCAAAAATAAACTTCTCCAATCATGAGCGTTGAAAAAAGTAAAAGCAAAAAGATCAACATCATTTTTTTCACTTTTACGACACCCCCTTAAGTATAAATATTACCATGATTTAATACTCAAAAACGATTTTTCAAAAAGCAGTTTTCGTCGCAACCCTGTATAATTATACTGTATTGGGAGGTGATCAGGTTGCGCAAGTTTTTGGTGGTTGTCATGATTGGTTTGATCAGTTTTTCCCTGTTGTTCGCTGAAGCAGTGACTTTGAAAGTCATTCAGGTTTTCACAAGCCCCCTGAGAACCAAGGTACTTGAAGAGATCATTTCGAAATTCGAAGCCCAGAACCCCGGTGTCAAGATCGAGTTGATCTCTCCACCTTATGAAACAGCTTACCAGAAGATCTATCTCATGGTGAGTGCTGAGGAACCACTTGATATCGTTGAAGTCGGAGACTGGTCTTTAAGCGCCCTTGCGAGCATGGGTAAATTGTTGTCTTTGGAACCGTACCTTGCAAAATCCCAAATCACAGACCATCTTGTTCCCGGTGTACTCGAAGCTGCAAGAACTTACAAAAACACCGCTTATCTTTTACCCAATGCCATTTATGTGAAAACCCTCTTCATCAGACCTGATATAACTTCCAGATACAACCTGCCAGACGCTCCAAAGACGATGGATAAACTCCTTGAATACTGCAAAAATATAACAAAACCAGAACAGAACCAGTACGGCTTTGATTTTCGCGGGAAAGGTTACCCAACTGCGTTTATAGACATTGTGATGACCTCTTTCTTTGATGACATTGACCCAAACTGCATGTATTTGACCAAAAGTGGAAAACTCATCTTTGAAGACAAACGCGCCCTCGATGGTATCAACTTCTATCTGGAACTCTTCAAGACTGCACCAAAAGATTCCATAAACTGGGGCTTTGATGAACAGGTGAATTCCTTTGTCTCCGGTATCACACCGTATCTGTTCCAGGATCCAGATACTGTCGGACTTCTGAACGAGCTTCTCGGTCAGGACAAGTACCGAACTGCTCCACTACCTGTCGGAAAAGGTGGGAAAGCCTATCCAACGATTGGTTTTGCAGGGTGGGGCATCACCAGTTATTCGAAGTACAAGGACATCGCATGGAAATTTTTGGAATTCTTCAACTCGCCAGAGATCAATGCCTTCTGGTGCAGAGATTATGGTGCTCTGCCAGTTGATATGAGAGTTTACGATATCGATCCATACTTCAAGAGCGATATATTCTATGGATGGAAAGCCATGTTCGATGATCCACAGCACTATCAGTTCACAAAATACCCGCTGGACAACGAAGCTTGGAGTGAATGGAATGAACTTCAGGAAACTTCAATGCAACAGGTCCTGCTTGGAAAAATGAAACCAGAAGATGCACTGAAAAAATGGGCTGATTTCTGGAAAAAGGCAGGTCTTGGTAAATAATCAACTACCCCCACCTGTAAAGGTGGGGGCTTGAGAGGTTGGAATATCTATGTGCCGTTAATGAGGTGAAGAAAACTGAGACTGTGGATTTTTTGGATGCTTTTACCAACATTCATTCTGGTTTTGTTCATAAACCTTTACCCCCTGGTATATGGGGGGGTAATTTCCTTTCAAAAGCTGACGGTCTTCAACCTTAACAGACCCAGATTCATCGGCTTTGACAATTACAGAGCGGTTTTGAGTGATCCAAATTTTTGGAATGTTCTTTTGAATACATTTATCTGGATCTTCTTTTCTGTCATCTTTCAGCTCATATTCGGACTCATTCTCGCCTTGCTTTTGGTGAAACCATTTAAAGGAAGAGGACTGTACATGGGAATTGTGTTTTATCCATGGGCTCTGTCAGGGTTTGCTATAGGCTTGCTCTGGTCTTGGATGTTGAATGGACAGTTCGGTGTGCTCAATGACTTTCTGATGAAAGTGCATCTGATCAGCAAACCCATAAGTTTTCTTTCAGATCCACGTTTTGCCATGTTTTCTGTGATAATGATAAATGTGTGGTACGGGATACCGTTTTTTGCAATAATGCTCCTTGCGGCTTTGCAGTCCATACCAAAGGAATTGTACGAAGCTGCAGAAATAGATGGTGTGAACACATGGAGCAAACTGACAAAGATAACCATACCCTACATCAAGCCGACAATAATGAATACCGTTCTTTTGAGAATAATCTGGGTCATGAATTTTCCAGATATAATCTACGGCACGACACGAGGAGGACCTGCGGGAGCGACAAATATCATGTCTGTGCAGATGATAAACATAGTCTATTATCAGAACAACTTCGGTAAAGCATCAGCCCTAGGGGTAATAATTACCATCATACTTCTTCTGTTCTCTATCTTTTATCTGAGAATTTCAGAAAAAGGAGAATTCGAGTTATGAAAAAACACCCAATCTTATCGGCACTCAGAGTTACTGGATTGATCTTATACCTTGTTGTAGCCGTCTTTCCCCTGATCTGGATCGTGCTGACTTCTATCAAACCAGCGACAGAGATTTACTCTTTTCCAATAAAATACCTACCAAGCCGTATCAGCTTTGAGGCTTACAGATATCTGTTCAGTTTTGCAAAATTTCACACTTATTTCAAAAACAGCATTCTGGTGGCTACCTTTTCTGCTCTGTTTTCAACCGTGTTTTCACTGATGAGTGGTTATGTGCTATCAAGGTTCAGATTCACAACCAGACATTTTCTACTGTTAACCCTTTTCTTTGTTCAGATGATACCAGCTTATCTTCTGATGATCCCGCAGTTCACGATGTTTTCAAGGCTGAAGCTGACCAATTCACTGCTCGGTGTGATTATCATATACACTGGACTTGGTGTAGCTTTCGGTACGATCATGATTCGTGCATTTTTTAAGTCCATGCCAAGAGAGATAGAAGAAGCCGCCTGGATCGATGGATGTACAAAACTCGGCGCTCTTTTCAGAGTCGTGCTGCCAGTTTTTCTGCCAAATGTAGGTGCGATATTCAGTTTCTGTTTTGTCAACAGTTGGAACGAAGTTTTCACGGCTGTTTTGTTTCTGCACAGCGATCACAAAATGACCGTACCGGTGGCACTTTATTCATTCGTTTCAAAAGCTGGTATTCAGTGGAATGTGATGGCTGCAGGTATTGTCATTGCCCTGTTACCAACAGTTCTTGTCTTCGCTGTGGCACAAAAATACATCGTTCAGGGTTTAACACAGGGAGCACTAAAAGGGTGATAAAATACCTTTAGGATTTCTTATTTGATCCGATTAGTATAAGAGAGAGAAGGAGGTGGTTTTGTGAGAGTAGAAGGCGTGGGATACACTTACAATCCATATACTTATTCAAAAACACAGAACACACAACAACCAGCACCACAAACTCTAAACAAAGATCAGATGATCCAGCTTCTCAACTTCATGACCTATCAGCAAAATGGTCTTGCCTTGAGAATGGTCAGGATAGCAACAGAAAACTATCTCAATGCTCAAATTAACCAGTTGGTTTAGGTGATTGGATGATCAAAATTGTAAAAAACGTTGAAGTTTTTTGCCCAAAACCTGTTGGAAAAAAGGACATTCTGATTGCCAGCGATAGGATAGTTGCCATAGAAAAAGATATAGTGCTGAACAGCCCGTATGTTCAGATAATTGACGGTTCAGGCAAGATCGCCGTGCCAGGTTTTATAGACTCTCATGTTCACATAATCGGCGGAGGAGGAGAGGGAGGGTTCAAAACCCGCACACCTGAACTTGTTTTTTCAGACCTTGTCAGGGGCGGTATAACAACTGTTGTTGGCTGTCTTGGCACAGATGGTGTGACAAGAAGTCTCAATGCCCTGTATGCAAAAGCAAAAACCTTAGACGAGGAAGGTGTGACGAGTTATATCTACAGTGGTTCATACAGGGTTCCACCGGTTACCTTCACGGGAAATCTTGTGAGCGATCTGATTCTGATCGACAAAGTCATCGGAGCTGGAGAAATAGCGATCAGCGATCATCGTTCGTCTCAACCCACTTTGGAAGAACTCAAAAGAATCGCAGCCGATGCGAGGGTTGGAGGGATTCTGTCCGGCAAAGCGGGTATCGTGAACCTTCATTTGGGTGATGGTGAAGGTATGCTGGATATGATCTATGAGATAGTGAATAAGACTGAAATTCCAATCAGTCAATTTCTACCAACCCATATAAACAGAAACAAAAAGCTCCTGGACGAAGGCTTAAATTATGCAAAAATGGGTGGTTTTGTTGATTTCACAACCAGTACCGGCGACCTTTTGGACCAAGATCTGCAGGCATGGAAAGCACTGAAGCAGTACATCGAAAACGGTTTTGAAGATCAGATCACCTTCAGTTCCGATGGTCAGGGAAGCCTGCCAAGATTCAACGAGAAAAAAGAGTTCATAGGTCTTGATATTGGAAAGGTAACTTCAGTTTATGAGCAGTTCAAAACCGCTGTGAAAAACGGCGTAGCACTTGAAAAGGCACTAAAGGCAGTTACTCAAAATCCAGCAAAGGTACTCAAACTTTTTGCCAAAGGAGTCCTTGCTCAGGGAAATGATGCAGATATAATTCTATTCGATCAGGATCTGACAATAACCGATGTCATAGCAAAAGGTAAAGTGCTGATGACAAATTGCAAAGTAATTGTCAGGGGAACCTTCGAAACTGTCCAAGGAGGATAATAGATGCTGTATTTTCTGGCAATACTCGGTGTGATATTTTTGATCTATCTTTTCTTCAAGCTTTTTCCACTGTTCAGTGGTTTTATCGGTCTGATTCTGGCTGGCGCGATACTTGCTCTGGTTTTCATAGGCTTGATTGTCGTTGCTATACCAGTGCTAATAGTAGTTCTAATAATACTGGCAATTATATGGATTGTCAAAGCCGTGAGTAGAAAAAGCTGACTTTTTCAGGTTAAATTGCAAGCGATTTTGATCAATTCGTATTTTCTTGAACCAAGTCCTATTTCCTGTGCATAACTGAGTTGAGTTTCCCATGTGACTTTCGGGTGAACTTCAAGAAATGGATCTTTTCCCTGAGCTTCTTTGACAAGATCAATGCATGCCTGATCAAGTGCAACTGGATCTGCGCTGGCAAGTATGCCGATATTTGGAGCTACAGGTGGTCTGTTTGTATGCCAGCAATCGCAATCCGGTGAGATATCGGTCAGAAAAGATATGAAAACAGCCTTTTTATCTTTCAAAACTGCAAGGGTGTATTCTGCCATCTTTTTGCTCAAAAGCTCGGAGGAGTTATCCCATTTTGGTGACATTGCACCGTAGTTGCACATTGCAATACACTGACCGCAGCCTATGCATTTTGCATAATCAATAACTGCGAATTTATTCACCGTGATGGCACCGACAGGACAGTTTCTTTCACACATTCTACAGGCAATGCAATTTTCTACTACAACGTATGGTTTTGATTCAGAATGCTGTTCAAGCTTTCCAGCTCTTGAAGCACTACCCATTCCAACATTTTTCAGCGTGCCACCAAAACCCGTTTGTTCGTGACCTTTGAAATGGGTCATAACAACAAGGACATCTGCCAGCGCTATTGCCGAACCGATTTTTGCTTCTTTGACATAAGTCCCGTTTATCTTTATCTTCACTTCATCTGAGCCTCTCAGACCGTCTGCGATAACAACGGGAGCTCCTACAACCTCATAGGTGAACCCATTGAGATATGCATTCAAAAGATGATCTACAGCATTGGATCTATGTCCTCTGTACAGTGTATTTGAGTCTGTCAAAAACGGTTTCCCACCGTGTTTTTTTATCTGATCCACGACAACTCTGATATACTGTGGTCTTATAAAAGCGAGATTCCCATATTCGCCAAAATGGAGCTTAACAGCAACAAAATTGTTCTGATTGATGATCTTATCCAAGCCAACTTTATCCAAAAGAATCTCGAGCTTTTTGAGCAGGTTTATACTCCCATTTGTCGATAGATCTGTGAAATAAACAACAGACACATTTACACCTCCTGGTTATTCTGTCTGGTATGATATCACACAAACAAATGGTTTGCAACACGCACTATTTATACAGAAAGAAATTCACAGAACGCTTTAGAAAGTCTTCAGCCTCGCTCTGCCAGATAGATTCCAGATCCTTAGAAGTTGCACCATCTTCGATCGCTTTCCTGTAAAAATCGCTACCTATCAACAGATCAAAGTAATATCTTTCGGTATTGTCGTGAAAATAACTATCCCAGCGAAAAGCCTCAGGATGTATACGTTTCAACGTGGCAATCAAATCAATCGCAAGGTTTAATGGCTTGATTCTGCGTTTATCTGTTACGAAAAATTCCAAACCGTTGCACGTTTGGTTGTGCAGTTTGAAAGCCGCCGGCACGAAAACTCTCTCTCTGAATACGACACCTTCATGATCGAATTTTCTCATCTGTGTATATAATTTCTCAGAATCTATCCAGGGTGCACCTATGTATTTGAACGGATGAACAGTACCCCTTCCCACCGACAGATTCACACCTTCGAGCAAGCAAAAACCAGAATAGAGAATCGTGTGTTCCAGCGAAGGAAGATTCGGTGAAGGAGTATTCCATAAAAGATCTGTGTCGTCGTAAAAGAAAGATCTTTTGTAGTCTTTCATGGGTACAACAGTCAAATCGACTTTCATTCTGTATTCGTTGTTCAAATAAGTTGCAAGTTCACCAGCAGTTAAACCATATCTCAGGGCAAGACCATACCCACCAACAAAGCTTTCAAAACCTTTTTTGATTATCGGACCTTCGACTATCTCAGGGCAGATGGGGTCTGGTCTGTCCAGCACAATGAACTTGATACCACGTTTTGCACATTCTTCCATACAATAAGCCATTGTGTAAATGTACGTGTAAAATCTCAAACCCACATCCTGAATATCGTAAATCATCACATCGATGCCTTCAAGCATTTGCTCGGTCGGTCTGAGATTTTCAGAGTACAGCGAATACACCGGTATTCTGTACCTTGGTTCAATAAAATCTGTAACTTTCACACCATCCGGTGCGGCTCCAAAAACACCATGTTCGGGACCAAAGAGTTTCACAACCTTCAAGCCGTTATAGAGAAAAAGATCTATATTCCTTCTCAGTTCACAATTGATACCTGTTGAATTTGTGACAAGCCCTATGTTTGCCCCTTTGAATTGAGAAATGTACTCTTCTAAAAACACGTCTAATCCTGTTTTCATACCATTCACCTCGTTATTTTATTGCGCCTTGAGTCATTCCAGCTATGAAATATTGAGAAAATATGAGAAACAGAATGACAGTCGGCGCGATAGAAAGTGTCAATCCAGAAAACAACAGTTGCCACTGTGTTGAGTACTCACCAAAGAATATAGATACAGCAAGCGTTATGGTGGCTTTTGATCTGTCATTTATCAATATGAGTGGGAAGAAAAAGTCATTCCACACATTGACAAAGGTCACGATCGCGACTATCGACAGAGCCGGTTTTATAAAAGGAATGTTGATCGAACTGTACACGATTATCAACCCAAATGTTGATTATACAATATGAACTGATTCAAAATCAATTGATCAAAAAAACACTATTAATGAGCCAATTAAAATGATTGTACAACTAACCATAGAGAGATTCAGCGACATAATAACAGGCAAGTCTCACACGGAAAGATTTTGGGTATAATTATCATTAAGAAACTGGGAGATGGAGAAAATGTTTCTGGTTGATAGAATGCTCGGTAAACTTGCAAAGAAATTGAGACTGCTCGGTTTCGACACAATGTATTTTTCACAGATTGATGAAGAAAAGATCTTGCAGTTGTGCGAGCAGAGTAACAGAGTTTTGATAACAAAAGACAGGACCTTACATCTTCGCGCACTGAAAAATGGGTTGAACAGCTATTTGGTTCATTCAGATAAATGGAGAGACCAGCTTATTGAACTTTCATCGCACTTTGATCTGAAAAGTGCTCAGAGAATGACAAGATGCAGTCTGTGCAACGCACAACTTTTATCGATATCCATAGAAGAAGTCAGAGACAGAGTTCCGCTGTACGTTCAAAACACGCAAAGCGATTTTTATATCTGTCCGATCTGCAACAGGGTGTACTGGGCAGGATCACATATTCAGCACATCACAGAAGAGTTCAGGAGGTTAAGAATTTGAAGATTTTCGAAATGGTAACTGAGTTTTTCTTTAAAGGTTATAAATCAAACACCATGAATGACATAGCACAGCTGATCTGCTCAAAGGCAAACGCAAAACGCTGTGATGTTCTGCTCTATGAAAAGCACAAAGATCAATTCAGAGTTGTCGGTACAAGTGGCGATAGGGAAAAGGTAGGTTCTTTGAAGATCAGCTCAAAATCCCTGCAAAATTATTCGCACGTTGTGAATTTGATTTACAACAGTCAGCTTCTTGGAGCACTCATCCTGGAAGAACCACATAACCTCGATCTACAAACAATCATCGACGAACTCAGCCTTTCACTGTACTGGGCAAACAGATTCATCGAACTTCAGGATACCGCTGAAAAATACCACAGAATGAGTGAGCTGACGAATGTTTTTTACAATTCTACAGACAAAGAACAGTTTAAAGCCGAGATGGTCAAGGCAATTGCAGGGGTTTTAAATGCCGATATCGTGATATTTTTTGAAAAAACCGGCGAAGAGTACGTTTTTTCTTCCTCGTTTGGAATAACCAAAGACCAGCTACTTTTTGAAAGGATCCACAACCATCCGTTTTTCAGCAAAGTGGAAAGGTCAGACAGCGGTGTACTCGATGTGAAAGCCCAGATAGATTTTGTCAGTGTAACTGTTAAATCCTATATGGCAATGCCATTGAAGATACAGGATCGGATAATCGGAGTGATTTTTGTCATAAATAAAATCTCGCCAGAAGGATACAGAACACAGTACAGTTTTGATGAATTTGACTTATCTATCTTCCATGAAATCTCAAGGCGTATTTCTCTTGGCTATACCAGAATTGAATACCAAGAAGGATTGAAAAAAGAAGTAGAAAGACTGAGAAACTACACAAAAAGTTATCAAGAACTCATAAATCAGCAGCAGTTGTATTTGAAGAAAATGGATCTTGTTCACAGTATAAGCAATGCAATGAGGTTAAGTTACGATCCAAACAATGTCTACAAAACACTATTGCTTGGACTGACATCGGGTAGAGGTCTTGGTTTCAACAGAGCCCTGTTGCTCATAAGAGACAGAAAAACAGAAACACTCATTGGAAAGATGTGGCTGGGACCTGAGAGCAGCGATGATATCACCGAGATCTGGAAAGAAGCCGAAAGAAGGGCAATGAGCTATGGTGATTTTTCGCAATTCTTAAGAGAGGAAGCTTTGATGCTGGATACGAATAAAGGTTTGACAGCCAGAATCGAAGGCAGAGTATTCACTTACAAAGACCATCCAGTTTTTGAAAGGGTAGTTTTGAGAAGAAGATTGATCCATATCACCCCAGCCCTGGCAAAGAGTATGGAAGAATCGATAAAAGATCTTTTAAATCTACTGCAGGTTGAAGAATTCGTTGTTGTACCACTTGTTGGAAGATGGGATACGATCGGTGTGCTCGTTCTGGATAACAAGTTCACAAAAGCAGCGATCACAGATATAGATATCGAAGTTTTGAGAATCATAACAGATAGTGCGGGGCTTGCCATAGAAAACGCCATGAACTACGAAGAACTGAGAAAGAAAACCGAAAGCCTCGAACAGCAGAAGAACATGATAGATTATCTACGTAAGTTCAGTGACAGTATCCTGCAGAATCTCACAACAGCCGTTATCGTGCTTGACAGATCTGGAAAGGTGATAGAATGCAATAGAAGAGTGGAGCAACTACTGGGTTTGCCAAAAGAAAGGGTTCTGGGAAGTTCATACCTTGATTTTGGAGAGTCGTTCGAAAATATTTTTGAGGTAGCAATGAAGGTATTTGAGAAGGGAGAGACGATAACTCTATCCAGATACAGAATAGAAACACCTCAGGGTGAGAGGTTTTTTGACACCAAATACTCACCTTTGTGGGATTTAAACGGTTCAACTATGAACGGTGTGATAGTAACGCTCGAGGATGTCACACAGCAGTTCAAACTCGAACAGGAAAGAAAAGACAAAGAAAAGCTGGCAGTGCTTGGTGAAATGTCAGCCAGAGTTGCGCATGAACTGCGTAACCCAATTACTGTCATAGGAGGATTTCTAAACAGGTTGAAGAAAAACATTTCAGATCCTGAAGCTCGAGAAAAATATCTGACCATACTTTCAAATGAGGTTGAAAACCTGCAGAACATAGTCTCAGAAATTCTTGAGTTCAGCAGGAATATAAAAAAACTCGATCTTGCAGATGTTCAATTGAACGAATTGATCGAAGAAGTGATTTTCTTAATGCAGGACAAAGCCAGCAAAACGGGAATCAAGATAGAATTTTTACCGTCTCCCATACCACAAGTAGAAGCTGACAGAAACAGAATAAAGCGCGTTCTGATAAATCTTGTCCAAAATGCCATAGAAGCGACACCACAAAATGGTAAGATTATTATCAGAACGCAGCACGATAACGAAAAGGTAACCGTATCGGTCTTTAACAGTGGTGAACCCATAAGCGAAGATGCATTGAGATTCATTTTCATTCCATTTTACACGACAAAAACATACGGTACCGGGCTTGGTCTTCCGATATGCAAGAAAATAATAGAAGACGAACATGGAGGAAGAATCTGGGCTGAACCAAAACCCGATGGAACTCAATTCAGTTTTGAATTACCTGTTAAAAGCAAAGGTTAAGGGTCAACTAACCACAGGGGTAGGGACAAAAAGGCTTACACCGTATGGTGTATGTAATTTCAAAAATATTTGAAAGGAGGGAAGAGCGCATTTTTCCCATCTTGTAGAGATGGGTTTGATTGTGCTCGATTGAGATGAAAAAAGCTAGGATTCTGGTCATAGATGATGAGCAGAACCTGAGATTGCTCATAAGTGAGGAATTGAAAGATTTAGGTTACGAGGTTGAAACTGCCGCGAATGCAAATGAGGCTCTTGAAAAATTCGAACGCACAGCCTTTGATCTTGCGACAATCGATGTTGAGATGCCGGGTATGAACGGTATTGAACTTGCGGGTGTTCTGAGACAGAAATACCCGGGCTTGAGAATAATCCTTTTGACGGCATATTCTCACTACAAATACGATCTTGCTTCATGGGCTGCCGATGCTTACATCGTTAAATCCGCCGATTTGACGGAATTGAAGGACACAATAAAAAAGTTACTGCAAATGTGAGGAGGTGCCATTTTGGAATACAGACAGACTCTGAATCTTCCAAGCACCGATTTTGCAATGCGTGCAAATCTGGTCGAAAAAGAACCACGTATTCTTGAAAAATGGAAAAAAATCGATATCTACAATTATGTACAAAACCAGAGAATCAACTGCCCAACCTTTGTTCTTCACGATGGTCCACCATACGCCAATGGTGACATACATATAGGTACCGCAATGAATAAGATTTTGAAAGATATCGTTGTGAGGTACAAGGTCCTGAGAGGCTATAGATCTCCGTACGTTCCAGGCTGGGATACACACGGATTGCCGATAGAGCACAAAGTCACCACAGCACTCGGTGAAAAAATAAAATCCATGAGCCAGATGCAGATAAGAAAAGCCTGTGAGGATTTTGCAAAACAGCAAATAGAGATACAGAAAAGGCAGTTTCAAAGGCTTGGGGTGGTAGGTGATTGGGAAAATTTCTACGCCACTCTCAAACCAGAATATGAATATAAAATCTACGAAGTCTTTGAAAAACTGGTGGAAGATGGATATGTTTACAGAGCCAAGAAGCCCGTACTGTGGTGCCACAACTGCCGAACCGCACTCGCACAGGCTGAGATAGAATACCATGATCATCTGTCCACATCCATATATGTCAAATTCAAAATGAAGAATCGTGACGAATACATAATAATATGGACAACGACACCATGGACTCTGCCCGGCAACACGGGTATAGCAGTGCATCCCGATCATAGATATGTCAGGGTTCGTGTAAAAGGTGAAATATGGATTGTCGCGGAAAAATTACTCGCCAGCACCATGCACCAGATCGGAATTGATGAATACGAAATATTAGAAACATTCAGTGGAAAATCGCTCGAAGGTGAGATAGCAATTCATCCACTTTATCAAAGAGAGTCACGCATCATAGCCGCGGATTTTGTCGATATGGAAACAGGTTCGGGTTGTGTCCATATTGCACCCGGTCATGGTGAAGAAGATTACGAATATGGTTACCTTTTAAATAACCTTGAAATCATCTCTCCGGTGAATGAAGAAGGCATTTTTACCGAGCAGGCTGGAAAATACGCTGGAATGCACATAGACAAAGCAAACAGACTGATCATCGAAGATTTAAAGCAAATGGGAGCGCTCTTGAAAGAAGAGAAGATATCACATTCTTACCCGCACTGCTGGAGGTGTAAGAAACCGGTTATCTTCAGAGCCACAGAGCAGTGGTTTGTATCAATTGAAAAGAAAGATTTGAGAAACAGAGTTCTCAAAAATATAGATGATGTCACATGGATCCCTTCCTGGGGGAAAAATAGAATCAGTGCGATGATTCAGGAAAGACCAGACTGGTGCATTTCAAGGCAGCGAATATGGGGTACACCGATACCGGCTTTCAGATGCAACGACTGTCAGCAAGTAATACTCGATCCATTGATTATTCGCCATTTTGCTCAAATAGTCAAAGAAAAGGGTACAAACGCGTGGTTTGAGATGTCCGAAGATGAACTTTTACCCAAAGGGTATACCTGCAAAAAATGCGGATCTAAGAATTTCAGCAAGATGTACGATACGCTCGATGTTTGGATTGATTCAGGTGCTTCATTTGAAGCGGTCTTGACAGCAAGACCTGATCTAACTTTTCCAGCGGATATGTACCTTGAGGGTAGTGATCAGCACAGAGGCTGGTTCAATTCATCGATAGTATTATCAGTTGTAAAGCACGACATGGCACCATATAAAATAGTTCTGACTCACGGATTCATAAAAGATGAAGAAGGAAAAAAGATGAGCAAGTCTTTGGGAAATGTCGTTGATCCACTTGAAGTTTGTTCAAAATACGGAGCAGACGTGTTAAGACTCTGGCTTGCAAGCAGTGATTACTTCAATGACATAAGGATCTCACAGAACATAATATCGCAGCAGGTTGAGGTCTATAAAAAAGTAAGAAACACATTCAGATATCTTCTTGGAAACCTCTATGACTTTTCAGAGGATGATGCAATAACATTTGAAAAACTCATGCCTATCGATAAATGGGCTCTGGGAAGGTTACAGCAAATCATCAAATCAGTCACAGAGGCGTATGAAAGTTACGAGTTTTCAAGGGTGTACAACATCCTTGTGAAATACTGTTCTGTTGAATTGAGTGCAGTTTATCTTGACATCGTAAAAGACAGACTGTACGTCGAAGGGAAAAACTCTCTGCAACGCAGATCTGCCCAGACTGTTCTTTATCATATACTCAAATCCTTACTCGTGATGCTTTCTCCCATACTCGCATTCACCTGTGAAGAAGCTTATGAGTACTTCAAATCCCAGAAAACCAAGTACGAATCTGTTCAGGTGGAACACTGGCCAGAATACCACGAAGAATGGATAGACAGGCAAATAATGGCTGACTTTGACGAATTGATGCAAATTCGAGATCAGGCTTTGAAATCTCTCGAGGAAGTCAGGCAGTCCGGTTTGATCGGTCACTCTCTGGACGCAAAGTTGATAATAAGATCAAATTCACAGAAGACTTTGGATTTATTGAACAAATACACTGAATATCTGGAAGAATTTTTCATCGTTTCACAGGTTGAAATCCAAAAATCTGATATCGATGAAATAATAGTTCAGAAAGCGGACGGCGAAAAATGTGACAGATGCTGGAAATATCACCCGTTGACAGGGAGCGATCAACAATTTCCAAATACCTGTCCAAGGTGTGCAAGGGTTTTAAGAGAGCAGGAAGGAAGATAAAATGATAGAGTTATCCCAGCTTGTGATGGATGCTTTTAACAAGAAAGCTTCTGATATTCATCTTTGCACAGATGAGCCACCCATATACAGAATCAATGGCTTGCTGGTTGTACAAAAAGATCTACCACCAATCAGAGAGAATGATCTGATGGGTGCCATAGATATACTGTTCAACCACATAGGGTTAGTTGTCGATCCAAACAAGAAAGAAATCGATTTTGCTTTTAGTGTCTCAGATCAGGTGAGAGTGCGCGGCAATCTGTACTACGAAAGAAAAAAACCAGCTCTTGCATTAAGGCTCATAACTCGAAAAATCAGAACCTTTGATGAACTCGGTCTTCCACAGATACTCAAAGATTTCACACAGAAAGATTCAGGCTTAATACTGGTTGCAGGACCCACTGGAAGTGGAAAATCAACCACTCTTGCCGCAATGATAGATTATATAAATGAAAACAATCCATATCACATCATCACAATCGAAGATCCAATAGAATACATTTTCACGAACAAAAAGTCCGTGATACATCAGAGAGAACTCGGGCAGGATACCAAAAGTTTCTACGACGGTCTTAAATATGCATTGAGACAGGATCCAGATGTGATACTCGTTGGTGAAATGAGAGATCTTGAAACCATGTCACTGGCATTAACTGCCGCTGAAACAGGACATCTGGTTTTCAGTACTATACACACCAACAGTGCCGCGAGTGCACCGGAAAGAATTATAGATGTTTTTCCGGCACACCAGCAAAAACAAATAGCCCTGCAACTTGCCAATACTCTTGTTGCAATAATTTACCAGAGATTACTGCCACGCTGTGACCAAAAAGGTATGGTACCGATCCTGGAGATACTCATTGGAACAGCTGCCATCAAAAACCTGATAAGAGAAAACAAACTGCACCAGATAGAATCCATCATGCAAACAAGTGCAAAACAGGGCATGGTACTGTTCGATGATGCCCTGTTCAAAGCATATACCAGCGGCTATATCGACAAGACACAGATCTATGAATATGCGAGAAATCCTGAGGAAATGAGGCGAAAAGTGGGATGATGGACGTTGTGGAATCTGTGATCCAAAAGATCAGCGACAAGGTCGGTGAGCTGGAAATCAAGCTGACAAGTTCCAATCTCGACCCTGAGCAGATCAAATCGCTGTCTGTTGAATACTCTAACCTAAAAGAAATCCTTGAAACATATCAGCAGCTGAAAAAAATTCAGGAAGAAATCGATTTCTGGCAGCAAATTCTGCAGGAAGATCCTTCTGCCCAGATCGAACTTGAGAAAGCAGAAAAAGAATATGAAAAAAAGATGACAGATTTGATATCACGGCTTCTTCCGATCAAGGAACACAACAACGTCATTGTTGAGATCAGAGCGGGTACAGGTGGTGAGGAAGCAGCTCTGTTTGCAGCAGATTTGTACCGCATGTACACAAGATATGCAGAGAGAAAAGGTTGGCAGATAGAACTCTACGATTTTCATGACACCGGTCTTGGTGGTTTTAAAGAAGTCGTTTTTCTCATAAAAGGTAAGTCGGCATACAAATTCTTGAGACTGGAGAGCGGCGTACACAGAGTTCAGAGAATCCCTGTGACCGAGTCTTCCGGGAGAATACACACTTCAACAGCCACAGTTGCAGTACTGCCAGAGGTTTCTGATGTTGAGATATACATAGATCCAAAAGATATAAAAATCGATACCTTCAAAGCATCGGGACATGGTGGGCAATATGTGAACAAAACCGAGTCGGCTGTGAGAATAACACATCTTCCAACTGGAATGATCGTATCCTGTCAAAGTGAAAGGTCGCAGCATCAAAACCGTGAAAGGGCACTATCGATATTGCGTGCAAAACTCTATGAGATGGAACAGGAAAAGATCTCTGCACAACTCTCACAGCAGAGAAAAAGTCAGATAGGCACAGCCGAAAGAAGCGAAAAAATCAGAACCTATAATTTTCCACAAAATCGCGTGACAGATCACAGAATAAACTACACCACTTACAGACTCAAAGAGATCCTGGACGGCGATCTGGACGAACTGATAACCAGGCTTCTTGAGGATGAACTCGTAAAATTGCTCAAAGAAAAAAACACCATTTCAGCTCACTGATAAATCTTTGTGGCAAGTTTTTTATAGACCATATCAACAAGCGGTTTCAAGTCGTCCTTTGCCGCCTGTTTTGAATATTCATACAACAGCATATTGGTAAACCACTTTTCAGTGGAACTTTTTGGTATAAGATCAGACTGGGGTATGGATTCATACATCTTTTTAAAGATATCGTAGAAAAGAGAACCTACAAATTCAGAGCACGCATTCCAGAGTTTATCGGACTGCTTAACACCCGAAACTTGAGAAATCATCACATCACCACCAGATCTGCGAGCAGGACACCCGCACTGTGCATCGTCTGGAGAATGGCTATGATATCTTGAGGTGTTGCACCAAGACTTTTCAGAGCTGTTACCAGCTCCGAGACCGTTGCATCTGTTTGTTTGTCAGACAGAACCTTTCCGTTTTTGACGCTTATATTGAAAACACCGTATGAAAGCGTGAAGTCCAAAACTCTCACATTTCCTCCAAAGACAACTGTCCCTGTTTTCTCATTTATTACAACTCTTGCGGGCTGGTCAACAGAAATTTCTATCTCTTCAATCAACGAAAGGAAAGTAACTATATCGTCCTCAAAAGCAGAAGGTACCTGTGTTCTGATTGAAGATGCATCGACCGCCTTTGCTATCTTTCTGTCAAAGGTTGTATTTATCGCCTGTGCAACTCTGGCTGCCGTTGTGAAATCAGGTGTTCTGAGTAAAATGGTGACGTTATTTGATTCCACAAATTCCGATGGAATTTCCTTTTCAACTATTGCACCGTTTGGGATGTAACCAACTATTTTGTACTTATTCTGCAGATTTGCAGAGACCTTCACTTCAGCTCCACCAACGCTGACATTTCCCTGTGCCACCGCATATACATGACCATCGGCACCATACAGTGGAGTTTGAATCAATATCCCTCCCTGCAGAGATTTCGCATCTCCTATTGACGCAACTGTCACGTCGAGCCTCATACCTTCTTTGTAAAACGGAGGTATATCGGCTAAGACCATCACAAGGGCGCTGTTTCTTGTCTTGAGATCGGCGGCATCTATGCTGATGTTAAAAACCTTTGCCATATTTGCCAGCAAAGTCGAATTAACCTTTCCAGAGTCTCCCGTACCATTCAAACCAACGACAACTCCCAGTCCAAAAAGCTGGTTGTCCCGTGCACCTCTGAAAACAGCTATATCCTTTATGCGCGTTGTGGAAAACAACTGAACTGTCAGAAAGATCAACAGGAAAATAAACAGTGCCTTTCTCATGATTTCACCTCACAGAAACCACTTTGCAATCGCCGATAGGATGTAATCCAGCCACGACTCCTGATCTGGATTCTGCCTGAAAACGAGCTGACCGTTCACCCATATCTGACAGTTTGCAATTTTCGAAGAATCAACGGTATTATCCGAAGATATATCGTCAGGTCTCACCGTTCCTCTTATAATTATTTCGCTGAGCTGTTCTCCTACCTTGAGCTTCTTGTTTCCTTCGATGATAAAATTCCCATTGCTTGTGTCAACTACCACAGCCGAGAGTGTAAGGGCAACTGTGGAACTCATTTGTGCTGATCTTTGCTGTGTGGAGTTGTTCTTTATGGGTATGAACTGTGACAGGTCAAACTGCGTAATGTTTTTCACAGCACCTGTAAAAAGATTCATCAACGCATTCTCAAAGGCTGTGTTTTCGCTCGATGCATTGATCTTTGGTGCCTCTTTCACAATGATAGTAACAATATCTCCCACTTTACTTGCCTTTCGATCGCCCAGTATGTTTTTAAACTGGTTGTTTGTAGAACTGTTCCACAGTGACGTACCAGAGATGATCAATGCCTGAATCAAAATCAAAAAAGCAAAAATTTTCTTCACAATCTCAACTCCCAATGACATGTATTGAGTAATCTTCTTTGAGTATTCCCTGTATTAAAAAACCCGTCGAAATATTTCTGGCTTTGATAATCTCTCCAAAATTCCCATCCTGCACAACTCTCACAAAAGTCGTAATCATCACCGAACCTATTTGAATCGTCGCAGGTAAAACCTGTCCTGCTTTGACATCCGGTGGTCTGGTAAGATAAAAAAGATCTATCGGTTCACCTTGTTTGATCATTTTCTTGCTTAATTTTCCCACCACATCTTCGATCTTATCTGTGAATTGTCCGCTCTTTCCAAAGACATCTAACTGAACGAGTGACACATCTTCTGGCTTTATCACTTCACCGCTCTTAATAATTCTGCGAGATATCAGAACATTCCTTAAAACAGAAACAGTCGCAACAGCTTGAATGTATCCTGAAAAAGAACCATTCTGAAGGAATTTGATCAATAAATTCACTTTTCCATCGTAAAGACTGTGGGAGAGTATCTGAAAGTCGTCTGATGGAGGAATATCTTGTTTAAACTGAAGATTTGTAACCGTTGCATCGTCACCGAATTTTGCAAGCAGGTACTGTAAAACACCATCCTGTACGCGGTGCAGTAGATCACTACCACAAAGTAAGACCTGGAATGATAGCAGTAACAGAATTAACTTTTTCACCTTTTCCATCCTTTCTCAACTGGAGAAAGGCGGATGCGCATCCGCGAAAAGAACCAAATTATCTCTTGAGTGTGGAAACGGTTTGGAGCATACTATCAGCAGTCTGAATCGTTCGCGCGTTCAGTTCATATGCCCTTTGCGCAGTGATCATATCAACCATTTCTTTGACAACATCCACATTTGATTTTTCCAGATAACCCTGTTGCAGAGCTCCGAAGCCGTCCTGATTGGGTGTACCTTCTATTGGCGCACCTGAAGCAGTTGTTTGTAGGTACAGATTATCACCAATTGACTTCAAACCAGAAGGATTCACAAACCGAACAAGCGTTATAGTACCAAGATTCTGTATCGTACCATCCTGCATTTCAACAGAGAAAATTCCATCAGGTGAAATGTTTATTGCAACTGCATCTGCGGGAACGGTGATATTTGGTACCAGTGCAAGACCGTTTGCCGTTACAACGGTACCATTGCTGTCTATCTTGAAAGAACCATCTCTTGTGTAAGCAATTCTACCATCCTGAAGCTGTATCTGGAAAAAACCATCACCTGTAATTGCCACATCGAGTGCATTACCCGTGTGCTCCATATTACCCAGGGAAAAAATCTTCGTTGTGGCAGCCAATCTTGTTCCATGACCAAAATAGATTCCCGTTGGTATCGTTGAATTAACAGCGGTGGGTGTACCGGCATTCTTGTAATACTGATAGACAAGATCCTGAAATTCGGCACGGACTTTCTTGTAACTTGTCGTGTCGACATTTGCAAGGTTGTTAGAAACAGTGTCCAGTTTATACTGTTGAGCCCACATACCAGTTGCCGCTGAATACAGAGAAACCATCATCTTTGAGCACCTCCTGCTATCTTGTAGAACCAACTTGGCTTGTCAGCTTCGCCAGCATTTCATCTTCAACCACAACAACCTTTTGTGATATTTCAAAATGTCTCTGGGCTTCGATCAGTTTTGTCATCTCCAAAATTGCATTTACATTTGATAATTCAACATAACCTGGTAAAATCCTAAAATCTTCTGCGGCAACCGCTTGACCACTTTCAATAGTGGGCTCAAAGAGTGTATAACCTATTTTCCTGAGCTGTGATTGATCCTCAAAAGTATATACACCAATTCTTGTAACAACGTTGTTGAATCTATCTTTCACATACCCATCCTGATCTATGCTGTAACCGTCAAGAAACTGTATGGGCTGGTTGTTTTCATCTAAAAGTCTCAACCCATCTGTATTCACTATATAGCCTTCAGCATCGACTTTGAAGTTGCCAGCCCTGGTATAGTAAATACCATCTTCTGCCTGCAAAGCAAAATAACCATCTGAATATATTGCAAGATCGAGCGGATTATCGGTTTGCTGAAAAACACCATGGGAAGTATCAAGGTAAACATCGTCAAGGACCGCACTGTATGTCAGACTACCGATGGGATTTCTTTTGTTCGGTAAAGCGTAGATTTCACGATCCTGATAAGCCCTGAAGGCTAATCTGTCTTTTTTGTACCCTATGGTTTCAACGTTTGCAAGGTTGTTGGCTGTTGTATCAACCTTAGCCACATCGAGTAACATTCCCATCGCCGCTGTGTAGATTCCCCTTACCACATTATCACCTCGAATAAGAAGTCGCCACCACCTTCAAAAGTTCCTGATCATCCAGCAAAATTCCAGTACCTTTTGCCACACATGTTATAGGATCTTCCGCAACGATTACTTTCACTCCGAGTTCTTCGGACATCAACAGGTCCAGCCCTCTGGTCAAAGCTCCGCCACCTGTAAGCACTATGCCCTGATTGATGATATCTGCTGCAAGTTCTGGTGGAGTTTTTTCAAGAACCATCTTGATCCTGCCTATGATCGTTTCAACCAACGGCTTTAGAGTTTCCAGAACATCATCGGAATTTATCTGATCTGTTCTGGGTAAACCAGTCACCGCATCTCTACCTTTTATTTCCATTTGATATGTTTCCATAGAAGGATGGACTTTTCCTATTTTTATCTTCACCTGTTCTGCTGTCGGCTCACCTATTACAAGTCCATACTTTCTTCTAACCGCTCTCACAATAGCTTCGTCCATCGCATCACCTGCGATTTTTATTGAATCACCAATCACAACTCCCCCAAGGCTTATCACGGCGATGTCTGTTGTACCACCACCTATGTCTACAACCATATTCCCCTGAGATTTTGTCACTTCTATGCCAGCCCCTATTGCCGCTGCAAGTGGCTCAGAAACCACGTGAACCTTTCTTGCACCGGCATTCAATGCAGCCTCAAAAACCGCTCTTTTTTCTACACTTGTAGCCTTTGTTGGAATGCCTATGACGAGTTCCGGTTTAAACAGAAATGACTTTTTCACAGTGCGGTTTATGAATTCTTTAATCACAGCTTCAATGGTTTTGTAATCCGCAATCACTCCGTCTTTCATCGGCTTGACCGCTCTGTAATAATCGGGCGTTTTACCAAGCATCTTTTTTGCCTCTTCACCAATCGCAACTATCTCTCCTGTTTTCTCGGAAATTGCAACAACAGAAGGTTCGAAGATTACTATGCCCTTACCTCTTTGATAAACGATAAAACTCGCCGTACCAAGATCTATACCCAAGTCACCTTTTGGCATTTGTTTAACCTCCCTGAACTCTCCTGTCTTTATCAGGAGACAATCTGGTGTGCCTGGCGGGAGTTGAACCCGCAACCTCTGGATCCGGAGTCCAGCGCTCTATCCATTTGAGCTACAGGCACAGGATCTTCCCGTCTGATTTCAACAAATACTCAAATTCCTTACATGAGTCTCCAGCAATGATGATATCAAAAGGCGCAAAGTTTTCCAACTTTCGCTGGTCTCTCTCAACATGACAGCCAGCCTTGTGAAACAGATACGCATAATAGGGATCTTTTTGAAAAACGATCCAGCTCTCATCTGCCAGTACTCTAACATCAGAAAGATTTGCAACAAGGACTTTTCCTTTGACGTTCCTGACCTTCTCAAGTTGCACATCGCTGAGCTCGACTGGTGGTTTTATCACATAACGATTGGCATTCGACGAAACAAACCTGTCGAAAATCTCTGCTGCACTAAGCTGATCCACATCTTTTCTGCCTTTGAAAAGATAGGTTGAAAGTCTTTCGTCAATCAAATAAACCTCTTTACCAAATTTAATGTAGAGTTTTTCTGCGAATTCTATGGTTTTATAAGTCTGCTGTGAATATCTACCGCTCATTGAAAGAGGTAGCCCTATCACAAAGCAATTGATATTTGCAAGTTTTGAGATTTCAAAAAATATTTTCTGTCTGCTGACCGTCCAGAGCCTTGTCGCAAGTTTTTCACCCAGAGCCAGCCCACATCTTGCTTCGCCGTAATCTATCGCAAGGATCATCAAATCACCGTTCTCACATTTGCCAGTGCTCTGTAGATACCCTTCACTTTCTGCATCAAAAATGGTTTTGTCACTTTATGAAAATAAGCAAGTTCAAGTTCTCTTTCCATGATTCTCACAGGTGTTCGTGAAAGATCTATCTGAGCAAAGGAAATCTTTTCAGGGTTAATAACAGCTCCAAGGTCTTTGAGAATATTCAGCACTACTTTTGCATAGGATGGATTTTTGAAACGACCTTGCTGTACAAGCATGTTGAGAAATTCTTCCTGATTCATTTCACCATTGCCAACATCCGATATTATTTCATTCACAAATTCTTTTGAAGGAAAAAGTTCTTCAAGCTCATTTTGCCTTTCATAAATACTCTCGCTTTTAAAACACAGATCAAAGAGCTGATTATCTCCATCGCAGGAAACGGCATCCAGTAACTCAAATAGACTCAAAGGTGCATCGAGAACAGCAATTTCCACGTCTTGACCCAGAAGTGCCGGCAAGCCATCGGTATTCGTAGAGCTAATCAGCTTAATGGGTTTTCTTTTTCTAACACTGCTGACCACGCTCAAACGCTGAGCCGGTTTGAGTGTATGCGAGTATATGAGAACTTCTCTGTTGTTCCACCTATCTTTGAATCTTTTGTAGAAATCTGACAATTTTCGCTGGTCGGAGAACAAAAAGCAGGAAGCATCATTCAGAACCGAGTCAATGTCATCTGATATGTCTGCCAAACCGTAGTTGAGCTTCAGCGATCTTTCGTAAGATATTTCAAAACCGAGTTTTGCGGCGAAATTGAATAAATCATCCGGGTTCTTCACGCTTATCGCTATGAATTTTTGAATGTTCCTTTCTACAAATCCAAGAAAATCAGCAACCTGTGGTTGATCTTCAAAAAATCTGAACAGTGAAAGTTCGTTGATCAAAAAGATATCATACTGATTGTAAAGCTTGTCCTTTTCACTCAAAAAATACGAAAGTGTCATAAAAGTGAATCTATCAGAAGCATTTCTGTTCAAAGAATTTACATAAGATATCCTGCTCTGGACATGCCTTAAAAGGCTCTGGTGCAGATGTGAAGAAATAACGTTGTTTATGGAAATGACAGCACACCTCAGGTTTGTTTTTTCTTTCAGCCAGTACAAAAACGCATTTCTCGTTCTAAGGTCAAGGATGTACAGGCGTTTCCCTTTTATCTGGGTTAACAGTTGATCAAGGTGAAGCAGTTTCTGTGATATCTCGCTACCGTCGCTTGACTCATAAACTTTTTCAGGCAAAGATAGGTCCATGATATTCAAAGACAGTGGGGCTTTGTGGTTTCTTATACTGAAAACGATATCAACACTGGTAGATTCATAGCCTGGTTTATCCAGCAGATATCCCAGCCCAAAACCGAGCGCTTCTATTCTTTTTCCATTGGCACGAATCAGCATTTTGACATTTACATGGTTTTGACCGAAAGTTCTTATAAACTCCACAGGCACATTTTTTGAAAGAAAGACAGGCTCAGGATTACCATGACCAAATGGTTCAAGTAACTGCAAATCTTTCATCATCTGTTCATCAATTTGCTCCAACTGAATCTCATCATCTATTTCTATGATGTCAAAAGAATCTCTAATTGGAATCTTGCAATTTCTCAGAGCTTCGATGAAAGGGTCTATCCCGTCTGGATTTAAACTGAATCCGACAGCCAGCGAATGACCACCGAATTCTTTGAAATAAGAAGACAGTGGCTGAAGCAACTCAATGAGATTGACCTCCGGTACACTTCGTGCAGAACCTCGTGCAACTCCCTCAGTTTCCGATATGACCATAACAGGTCTTCCATATCTGTGAACCAGTCGTGTTGCAACGATACCTATCACACCAACGTGCCAATCCCGTCCTTTTACAACTATAACCGGATCTTTATGCAGTTCATATTCTTCTATCTGTTCAACGGCATGAGCAAAGATATCAGCCTCGATTTCCTGTCTTGTCGTGTTGTACTCAAAAAGAAGTTCCACGAGTCTCTCAGCGTATACTTTATCCTTAGCAACCAGAAGCTGAAATGCATCATCTGCATAATCAAGCCTTCCTGCTGCGTTCAACTTTGGAGCAACCCTGTAACCAATATCCCTCGAGTCTGGCTCAGTTATGCAAAGCCGTGAAAACAGCATTGACAACCCTGGTCTTTTTGTTTGTCTCAATCTTTGTAAGCCAGCCTTCACCAGAAAACGATTCTCATCGACCAGTCTGACCATATCTGCAATCGTACCAAGCGCTACAAATTCAAGCAGATCGGAAAATTCTTCCAAGTTGATTTTCATCTGTTCAGCAAGTGCACAGACAAGTTTAAAAGCAACTCCAACACCAGCCAGATCTTTGAAGGGATAACTGTCGTCCGCTCTTTTGGGATCAATGATAGCCGTAGCCTTCGGGAGTTTTTCTCCAACTTCGTGATGGTCTGTAACTATAACGGGGCAATCAAAAGAGTTAGCAAAGTCGATCGCTTCAAAAGCGGTAATACCACAATCAACAGTCAAAATGATTCCCTTGCATCTTTTACAGAACTGCTCAATCACGGAAGGCTGTATACCATACCCCTCGTCCATTCTCTTTGGAATGTAGTATTCCGTGACCCAGCCATATCTGTCCAGGAATTCTTTAAGTACGGCAACACCCGTTATTCCATCGACATCGTAGTCTCCATAAATCAAAACGGGTAAACGATGTGCTCTGGCTTGAAATAACAAACCAACAGCACGATCCATATCGGTTAAATACATCGGATCGTGCAGATCTTCCACACTTGGATTTAAAAAATTATACACAAGCTCAGGTTCTTTCAAACCTCTGTTTATCAGTAATTTTGCAAGAAAAGGGCTTATCTGTAACTGATCACACAGCAACCGAACCTGTTGCTGATCAACCTGCTTTACTATCCACCTCACAATCGCCAACTGCCTTCTTGTAGTGTTAATTATATTAAACCACATTTTTTTAATTTGTGAACACTGGCAGCTGGTCATTCAATTGAATTTCGCGAAAGATGGAGTCTTTTCAAATCCCTCACATTCAAAATCCCACCATCAATAGCTATACTTTTCAAATCTCTCTACGGGATAACCTATCTTTGCAAGTTCATCAATCACTTTTTGTATATCTTCTGTTTCAACCACAACTGTCTTTTTTGATAAGTCGATCTCATACTCTTTTAGACCGATTTGTTGTAATTTTTCTGATATTCTCATCTTACAGTGGTTGCAAGAAATATCAGGCACGTTCAGCAAATATCTCATAAAATCACTCCTTCTTTCATCAACTATTGATCTAAAAGTCTTTTTTCTCCTTCCAATTTTTTTATCTGAGTTATATCCTGAGTAACTTCAAGAGTGCCAAGATACTTTCCATTTTTGTCTCTCACAGCAAAGTATCTGATATAAACAAGCCTACCTTTGAAGTTTATCCAGAAATCAACAGAATCCTTCTCACCTTTTTTGAACCACTCAACAATTTGCTTTACTTTATCAACGCTTTGCGGTGGATGGCAGTTTTGAACCTCTCGTCCAAGAACGCTTCTGGTCCTGAGGAAGATCCTATCCTTTGATTTTGAAAAGTACTTTACCTTGTCGTTTTTATCAACAAAAGTGATATCAACCGGCAATGTGTTGAGTACTGATTCGAGCTCATCAAGTGTCAGTTTTCCTGTATCAAAAACTATCTGACCATCTTCAATCTTCGGACCTGTTGAAAGATTTGCCTCAAATTCCTCTATGAGTTTATCGAGTGTAGCAGGAAGTTTTATGAAGGCAAAACCAGTTTCTCTGATTTCCTTCAATATCTCAACCCATTCCTGAGGTGAAAGCATCTCAAGAGCTGATGGAAAGAGTATGTTTTCCTCTTTGAATATCATACCGTCTATCTCTTGAATCAATGGATTCAAATACTTTTTAACATATTCGTCGAACTCCACTTTTTCTAAAGCATCAATGGCATTTTTCATCATTGCCCTTATATCATTGTGTTTCCCCCACATGACTTTCGATGGTCCCATGAATCCATGCTTCTCAAGATATGGGAAGAGCAACTGTTCCTTTGTGCTGTAATGTACATCGATCTTTTTGAGCTCTTCAAGAAGACCTGACAGTGTATCGATGTTTTTTTCCTGAACCGCCTTTTTGATCTTTTCAATGAGTTTTTTGATCTGCTGGTTTTCCTGTTTAAGAAGATTGACAGGATGTACCGGATATTCAACATCCTTGAAACTTTCAGAGAGTATGCTTTTAAACAGCAACGCGTGGACATTGCAAAATTGCTTTATCTCTTCTGTAGAAACACCTTCGTTGATCAATTCCTGTTCTATTTGAGCTATCTCAAAAGAAGTGATGGAGCCTATTTCTTTTTCAAATTTTTCTTTAGCCTGTTGCGGCGTCATACCCCTGTGAAGTTCTCTTATTATGTTTTTTATCATCTCTTTTTTCTGCTGTTTTCCAACACCCTGACTCACCTTAACACCTCCTAAAATTAGATTATTTCACTCTAATTTTACCACAGGCTTTGCTCACGCGTACTTTCTTTTTTTATTGGCAATGCATCAAATACAAAAAACAAAAAGCGGTCAAAAGACCGCTTAATAGAATTTTTTGGTATGTACTGCGGTTCTAATGTGGTTTTCAAGTTTGTTCAGAAGTAACCACTGAGAGATCAATCAATAATAAAGCCCGCTCTTGCCAGCGGGCTTTATGTCAGTAGGAAAACGAAAGTCGGGAAAAAGGTGGCAGCCCCACGGGGAATCGAACCCCGACCTTCGGACTGAGAATCCGATGGACTAGCCATTATCCTATGGGGCCATGCAATTTATATTATACCACAATCTGAAAAAATTTCAACAGTTGATATATCATCCACAAAGATGATATCACACAAAACCTTACCGTTCAATATATAACACCAGAAAGTCGAAGTTTTTCATATATGAGCGAGAGCTGTATCAAACAAACCAGAATGTTTCCCCTCAACTGGATCAGGTCAATTTCATCAAAAACGTTTTTTTGGGCGTAATCATTGCCTAAATAGTAATAACCGATTAGTTCAAAGGTTCTCATATCAACCTTTTGATCACCTATATCCGCAAAGTCAAGATCCAGTGTATCGGCATCGACCAGAATATGACATAAGCCCAATGAAACAGCCTGTATTTTATCCTGATATATCTCTGCCCTGAAAGAACCCGGAAAAAACCTTGATTCTTTGTACGCAATCGCTAGCAATAGTTCGGGTGGAATTTTTGACATATCAACAAACTTTATGTAGAATGTTGACGAAGTCTCACGAACTCTTTCAAGTACTTTTGATGAATAAATACAGGTTATCTGTGCAATCAAATCAGCATATCTTTTCAACTGTTCTGCACAGATCTCATTTTTATAAAAATCCTCATACCAGACTCTGAACAGACCCATGCTTTGCCAGTCTCTCTCCAAAAGTCGATAAATCCTTTCAGAAAGAGCACTCTGATATTCGGATTTTGTGTCAATAATCTGCAAAGGCAATGGATCATCGAAGTTATCTATGAACAAACTATCATCTGAATTGTTCACGGGCAAATGTTTTTGAATGTAATCTTTAATCCTTTGATCATATACTTCTGCCTTCTGGAAAAATTTCACATCCTCAAGATCAACCGTCCCGCGAAAATAGTTGTAGTATTTTAGAACATCATCATCATAATCGCTCTGTTCGACAAGTTCCTTGATTTCTTCAATGGTGTGAAAAGGTCCGTATCTGTACATTATAGCGATGTATCTTATCTGAAGATCGTTCAGCAAGCTTGGTTCGTATCTCACACATCCGTACACAGCACACATTATCATCAAAAGGCACAGGGCTTTTTTCATAAAATTCATCACTTTGTTGATTGTACACCTTTTTGGCATTGTAAAATACCTTAGACAGAAAGGAGTGCGGTAGTGTGAAGATCGCTGTACTGCTTGGTGGAGTGTCACGTGAACGACCGATATCTCTAAAGAGTGGAGAAAATGTCGTTAAAGCACTGAAAAAACTCGGTCATGAAGTAGTTGCGGTGGACGTGAATGGTGATTTTTTAAAGATTGCCCCTGAGCTTAAAAATTTCGATCTTGTTTTCAATGCACTACACGGGCAGTTTGGTGAAGATGGTGTAGTCCAGGCTATTCTCGATTGGCTTGGTATAAAATACACCGGTTCAAAGGTGCTTTCGAGTGCGATCTGTTTTGACAAGGTCATGACATACCGCACATTGAACGGCACTGTCACGTACCCTGAATATGTTCTGGTGAAGCAACCTGTTAGGGAATCACCGTTCGGATTCCCATGTGTTATTAAACCAAGAAGAGAAGGTTCAAGCATAGGCGTTCATATCTGCGATGATCCGGAGCAACTTTATCAGGCACTTTTGCAGGAACTTTCAATTTATGATGAAATGATTGTACAAAAGTATATACCGGGCAGGGAATTGACTGTCTCCATACTGGAACTGGATGGAAAGCCACAGGTACTTCCAATTTTAGAGCTAAAACCAAAAAGAAGATTTTATGATTACACGGCAAAGTACACTCCGAACATGACACAGTTTATTCTGCCGGCACCTTTATCTCAGCAGGAGTACGAGCAGGTCACTCAATCTGCGTTAAAAGCTTTTGAAGTTTGTGAATGTGAAGGGTTTGCAAGGGTTGATGGAATACTCAAAGACGGTATTTTTTATGTGCTTGAACTGAATACAATACCTGGTCTTACAGATCTGAGCGATCTTCCAGCTTCTGCCAGAGCTGCTGGAATGAGTTTTGAACAGTTAATCGATGCTATAATCCACACGGTGGTGAAATGATTGAAAGCTCTTATCAAGACAGGTTCACTGATCCACTGGCTTAGATTCTGCGATAAAATAATGGGTTCTTCCGAATACAGTTTCGGGAATGTTTTTCTGTCTTACAAAGATGGGCTGGTCATGAAAGCCACAGATGGATGCCTAACCTGCTGGATGAAGATCGCTGAGTGTGAACCGTTTTATGGTGAAATTCCGGTTGGACTGAAACTTTTGAAAGGTTTTCTGGCTGGAGAAAAATCACAGGAAATTCGTCTTGTGATTTTACAGGATCAGATAACACTGCAGGGATATCAGGAAACACTGAGAATAAAAACATCACAGCCAAAAGAAAGAGAACACATGAAGCCTTTCAAAGAAGCTGGAAAAACAAGACTGGTGAAGTTCATGAATTTTCTGGACTTTGCCACGGCTGCACTGGAAGAAGGCGATATGACCTGTCTTGCATCCTTTGACAGCTCTTTGATAATTATCTCTCCTTCAAGAACAATTACCAGCCTTTGTAGAGTCGATGACAGCATCAATGAACAATTCTCCTTCTCAATTCCGTATATGAGCAGCAGGCATATCGTGAAAGCCCTGAAAGTCTATGAAAAGGACTGTCCATTAACTCTTGCGATTGGAGATAACTGGTTCAGCCTGATCTGTGAAGATTTTGCAATGCAGGTTTGTGGAGAGAAAGATTCCAAGCATGATAGAATTGAACAGATAATGGTCAATTCAGAATCGTATCAGCTTTATTCGGCTTTTGCAAAATTTGTTTCCAAAGCCGCATGGCTTTTACCAAAAGATACTCCTTTGAGAATCACTGGAACTGAAAGCAAGATCCACTTTTATGGATCGTACGGCACCGTACAGTACAGAGCGGAACTGGACGCAGGCCTTCAAAAACCATTCCAGATACAGGTATCTCCACACAGGCTCAGATCTGCCCTTTCACGAATGGGCTCGAGGATTTTTCTGACTGTTTTCGATGAATTTGTGAGAATAGAAGATCAAAAGGGAAGGTATGTTGTTATCAGGCAAGATCGATGACACATCTGTAAGCTTTTTTGATCTTCTGACACAGTTCAAGGCAGTTTTTTTCGATATCAAAACCCTTCAGAAAATCTTCGTAAGAAACCACAAAAGCGCTCAGAACCGATGTGAGTTTTTTTATCTTACCCACGTTTCCCTGATACGGCGCACCGTATTTTTTCCTGTAGATGCGTGAGATTTCAGAGAGTAGAGAGACATGATCTTTGTCCACATATTCAGGCATGGTTAGAATACAGACGATATATTCATCAAGAGGATAAATCACAGCAAAATCCACTTTTTTCTCATTCAGTCTGCAGAGTTTTTCAAAATGTTCCTGGTCGATTTTCTGGCAGAAAGACAGATTCTCTAAACCATAGATCTTTTCCTTCAACATTTCTTTACTGAGAAAATCTTCATCACCAACAACTGCCAAAACTCTGTATTGAAAAGGTAACCTTGTGATTCCGCTTTTACAAAACTCTGCCTTTTTACCAAAGAGTTCACTGTGGGCTTTTTGCAAAACTTCACAATCAACAGATGAGCTGTAAATAGCCAGATTTTTTTCAAACGGATCGGATATACAAATACCCATGATCTTTCTTTTTTCGGTATCAACTGCCGAAAAAACGCAAAAACCGTTCTGAACATATACTGTGGAGAGAAAGATGTGCCTGTGGTACTGATCGAGTTTTTCTCTGTACTTTTCAAGTTCAGCAACGCCGACTTCAACCGGCAGAAGGTTTATGTATTTTTTCAAAATCTGTACAGCCAGTATCGGACCGTATTCGATCATTGCAAAACCACCACACTTGAACGACCGTATATCTTTCTTGCCTGATCCAAGAATTCTTCACTGTGGTGTTTTGACAGTACAAAGAGAACACGCCTTTTGACGACAGGAAGATCAGTATATCCATCTGTGAAGATTATTATTCCTTCAGGATGGTGCTTATCCTGAAGGTAATCAACGGCAGGTTGCAGATCGGTTTCACCACCGCCGATTATCTCCATGTTTCTGTAAGTACCTTTTGAGTATCTTATCTCCAAGTTCACAGCACGATCTACCTGGACAAGTACAAAATCGGTATCCACGTACCTTGAAAGAGCTTCTATTTCAGAGAAAAAATCGTCGAATTCTTCTTCTATAATACTTCCGCTGGTGTCCACAATGATACCGAGCCTTGCCATGTGCGAGATTTTCCAGCCTGGTTGCTGTTCGTATCTCCTGTTTGGTCTGAGTATGGTTGTGTATTTTTCACCGTATTCTGAAACTCCTGCAAAATGTCTCATTTTGTCTTTCCAGTTCAGAATTGGTCTTGATATGGAAAGTTCGACCATTCTCTTAACACCTGACTCGAGTTCAGAACCATACAGATTAAAAGCCTTTTTCAACTGACTTTTGGTCAATTCAAGAACCATATCGATGTCCTGAACCTGATACATTTTGGTGTGTGAATCAGAAGAATCTTCTCTTGCCTGCGCGACTATAGATATATCATATCTGCCGAGCTCTTCCATCTTCTGTAAAATCCATCTGTGGTACTCTTCCGCGCTTTTGTCGGGCATCCAGTCAGGTGGAAGTACAAACAATCTCTCGTTATCGACGCCGTGTCCTTCTTCAATCAGAAGATTCAATGGAACCCCGAATGCCGAGAGTAGAGGTATATACTGGTTGATCGCCGCATCCATCGCAAGATCCCATATCATTCTGTCTCTGTCGTTTTTTGGTTTTATGAGAAAGTGAAGATTTATCAAATGCATCAAATGATGAAGGATCATGGCTTGCACGAATTCTGGATGTTTGCCACAAACCCAGTCTGGATTGTAGTAAAGCGTGATTTTTGAATTATCCATGGACAATTGCATGTTTTTTACTTCTTTTGATGGCACACGCGAGATGTTCAGCAAAAGATACAGATAAAAAGGTGATCTTTTGCCAAGGTCTAAGATTATTTTCTCCATATCAGATTTCATCGAGTATCGATCTCACCTGTTCAAAATTTGAGAGTTTCTCAATCAACTTATCAAAAAACTGAGAGTTTTTTTCTCCTTTTGTGGCTCTGTCAGTGATGTACCTGATCAAAGCGTAAAAAGAATCCCTTGGAAGGATCGTGGCAAGTTCACTCAGGTTCTTTGCCACTCTTGAAATGTTCGCTTCGAGTAGTTCAACTGTCTGATCATCTAATTTGGAAAAATAATCTATCAACCTGAGCGTCAAGGAATTTGCCTGATCTGTGCTGTCTTTGAGAATTTTCTCAACACCGTTTAACAAAACAAGCTGCGGCGAAGGTATCGATTCATCATAACCAGATTCAATGAAGGCTTTTGCAGCTTCTGGTCCCAGTATTCCGCACGCTAAGGAATAACCAAATTTCTTCTTTTCATCTTCATTGAGTGTTCTCAAAACATTGCTGAGTTTGTACCAGCTTCTGGGACTAGGCCTTAATTCAACTCTCAAAGACATCGGTGAATGTGTGTAAAGAAATTCAGGAAATTTCTCAATGAATTGAATTATACTTTTATCGACGTTGTTTTCCTGAGCCCATCGCTGCCATTCTTCAACAGATGGTGATATGTCGATTATGAAAAAGCGTGAAATAAAAGCAGGATCTGTTATCAAATCTGCCTGATCATATTCATCATCCGGCGGGTTCATCGTTGCCATGATCCACGTTCCCTCTGGCAGTACGTGGTTGTGTATCCTTTTGTCTATCACAAGTTGCATGATTGCATTTCTTATAGATCTGTGGGCTCGATTTATCTCGTCCAGCAGGATTATCACATTGCCATCCTCTGGCCACCAATCCGGTCTTAGAAAAACAGTCTGCTCGTTTTGCTTGGAAGGAAGACCTATCAAATCGCCCGGCTCCATCTGTGAAAGAATGAGTATCACGAGTTTTCTATTGGTCTGTTTGGCGATCTGTCTTGCGATATCTGTTTTTCCAACTCCAAAATGTCCTACCAAAAGTGGGACTTCTCCAGCCTCCATGATCTTCCTGCTCAAAAATCGCGCTTCGTCTACTGTCAAGACAGGACACCTCCTTTTGAATTATATCACCGTATTCATTGACTCCTTTTTGGTCTCATTAATTTTAAGATCTTGCAAAGATATCAGATCCACGGCATGTCGATTTATAATCTAATTTGTGAGGTGATTTTTTCTGAATATACTCTCAATGAGCTATGACGAATTTCTGACAGCCGTCAAAGATCTTGGGCTTGAAAGATACAGAGCAGATCAGGTGCTCGACTGGATTTACAAAAAACACGTTTTTACATTTGAACAGATGACAAATCTGTCGTTGCAGCACAGAAAGGTTTTTGCCGAAAGATTCTCAATCGACTTACCCGAGATTCTCGACAAGAGAATTTCTTCTTTGGACAAGACAACGAAGTATCTTTACAGACTGCAGGATGGTAATACCGTGGAATCTGTGCTTTTATTTCACGAAGGTTATGCCACATCCTGTATATCTACACAGGTGGGTTGTCCGGTCAAATGCAGTTTCTGCGCAACGGGACAGAGTGGTTTTGTGAGAAATCTGTCAGCCGGCGAGATTGTCTCACAAATTCTTGCGATTGAAAAAGATTCAAATCAGACAATAAGAAATGTAGTTTACATGGGAATGGGAGAACCACTGCTCAATTACGACAACGTCCTGAAAAGTGTGAGGATACTGATACACGAAAAAACAAAAAATGTCGGTGTAAGGCGCATAACCATAAGCACCGTGGGAATACCCGAGAAGATATTGAAGCTTTCTCAAGAGGGACTTGACCTGAACCTGGCGATATCACTGCATGCCGCAAGCAACGAAAAAAGAGACCAGATAATTCCGATGAACAAAAAATACTCCATAGAAGAATTACTCGATGCGGCAAGGACGTATCAGGAAAAATCAGATCGCAGGGTGACGATAGAATACATTCTCATAAGAGAATTCAATGACTTTGATGAAGATGCAAGAAGACTCGCAAAACTGCTTAAAGGAATGAAAGTCTTTGTGAATTTGATTCCCGTAAACCCAGTTGTACCGGGTATGGAAAGACCAAATCAGTGGAAGATCAACAGATTCAAACAGATATTGATTGAATCTGGTATAGAAGCGGAGATAAGATACGAGAAAGGAGCGGACATCGAAGCAGCATGCGGACAGCTAAGGATCAGAAACCTTCAGCGCTGAAAAAAGTCCTTGTGTTTTTGCTGTACATGTTCTTCGGCATGATAGCAGGTGGTGTTATCTTTTTCAGTTATTTTCTGATCCACCCTCAGATAGTCGAGATACCAAATGTCAAAGGTCTTGAAATCGATCAGGCAGTTAAAGAACTCAAAAAAGCAGGATTAAAACCAAGTCAGGTGCTTGGAAGTGGTTTGGTGGACCACACTTATCCGGATGTCGGACAGAAGGTGAGAAAAAATAGACCTGTTACCATCTTTCTGAGAGAACCGCAGCAGATAACAATTCCAGACCTGATTGGTGCTCCAAAAGAAACTGCTGTGAAAATACTATCTCAGATGGGCTTTCAAATAAGAATAATGCATTTTCCTTTCAAAGGTACCGACGGCAGGGTTATGGGAATCTATCCTCCGGTGGGAAGCACTCTGAAGCAGAACAGCGAGGTGACAATTCTGGTTGATTCTGGAGAACCAGGGGAGGGATCGAGTTCTGAGAAATAGAGGAATAGTGGTAAAATTCATGTCAAATGCTCTGATAGTCGAGGATTCAAAAACCAATGAAAGAGTGAGATGTTACCTGAGAGGACGTTTCAAAGTTCAGGGGTTAAAACCCATTGTGGGGGATGTTGTTGAATACACAAAAGTAGGTGATACAGGTGTTGTGGAATCTGTTTTAAAGCGAAAAAATGAACTGCCAAAACCAAGGGTGGCGAATATAGATCAGGTAGTCTGCGTCTATACCATCAAAAAACCACAGGTTCCTCTTCTCATGCTCGATAAGATACTCGTTCTGGTTGAAGAAGCAAAATTGAATGCCCTGCTGGTGCTTAACAAAATAGATCTGCTCGAAGAATCAGATCAGGATAAAAAAAGATCTTTCATTGAAACCTATGGAAAAATATATCCCGTTATCTGTACAAGTGCAAAAACCACTGAAGGCACTGAAGAATTGAAAGAACATCTCAAAGACAGACTTTCTGTTTTTGCAGGACCTTCCGGTGTGGGGAAAAGCAGCCTTTTAAACAGTATTTGTCCTGGAGTAAATCTCAAAACGCAGGAGATCTCTGAAAAAATTGAAAGGGGAAAGCACACAACTACAGCGGCCGAATTGATTCGTCTACCCTTTGGTGGTTTTATAGTGGATACTCCGGGATTTTCACTCATACAAATGGATCACATCAAACCAGAGAACCTAAAGCTGTATTTTCCAGAAATACTCGAAAACGGAAATTGCTTGTTCAAAGACTGCACTCACATCGATGAACCAGGATGTAAAGTCAAAGAATCTGTTCAGAAAGGAGTAATTTCCCCAAGTAGATACGAAAATTATCTTGAAATATACAGGGAAGTGAGCAAAAAATGGCAATGATTTCTGCATCGATACTGGCAAGTGATCTGTCAAAACTTTGCGAGGAAATCAAAAGAGTCGAGCCATATATAGACATGATCCATCTTGACGTCATGGATGGCGTCTTTGTACCAAACATAACCTTTGGAATACCACTGCTTGAAGCGGTGAAAAGATGCACTGATTTACCAGTAGATGCACATTTGATGATCGTCCAACCGGAAAAATACGTTGAAAAATTTGTCGATGCCGGTGCTTCGATAGTCACTGTGCATTATGAAGCATGTTTGCACTTACACAGGACTATTTATCAAATCAAAGACAAAGGTGCACAGGCTTATGTAGCACTCAATCCACATACTCCTGTGGAGATGCTCTCGGACATCCTGAGTGATATCGATGGTGTTCTCATCATGACTGTGAATCCGGGATTTTCCGGTCAAAAGTTCATAAAGACAACTGTCGAAAAGATCAAAAGACTCTCAAAAATAATTCAAAAGAAAAACCTGAATCTGAAAATAATGGTCGATGGTGGAATAAATGAAGAAACAGTAACCGAAGTGGTTTGCAGTGGTGCACAGATACTGGTGATGGGATATGGGATTTTCAAACACGACCCTGCATCTTTCAAAAGAAAACTGGAGGAGATAAAATGCTCTTGATCGCAACAAAGAACAAACACAAACTGGAAGAGATAAAAAGATTCGTACCACAAGAAGTACAGATCCTGTCGCTGAATGACCTGGATGTGAAGATAGAAGCCCCGGAAGACGGGAACAGCTTTGCCGAAAATGCAATTAAAAAAGCCATCTTTTATGGAAATGTCACAAGATGCAGGACCATAGCCGATGATTCCGGACTTGTGATAGATGCACTTGATGGTTTTCCGGGGGTTCACTCTGCACGGTTCATGGAAAACAGTTCATACGAGCAGAAAATGCTCTTCATACTGGAAATGCTCAAAAACAAACAGGAAAAGAGAGCAAGATTTGTCTGCGCAGCCGCTTATTATGATCCTGTGGAGAAAATCGTGCTCTGTTGTGAGAAGGATGTGGAAGGCAGGATCAGTGAAACCATAAGAGGCACAAACGGTTTTGGTTACGATCCGATTTTCATACCAGATGGTTATCAGATGACTTTTGGTGAAATGAAAGAAGAAAAACACAGATTGAGTCATAGATATAAAGCCTTCAGTACTCTTTTTGAAAAACTGAGTGCTATAATCTTTTCCAAGTAGTTGGAGGTGATCGTGTGTCGAAATATGAACCCAAGGAGATAGAACCGAAATGGCAAAAATACTGGGAAGAAAATGGTATGTTCAAGACAGCTCAGCGCTCTGAGCTTCCAAAATATTACATGCTCGTGATGTTTCCATACCCATCCGGTACGCTCCATGTTGGACATGTGAAAAATTACGTGATAGGAGATGCAGTCGCCCGATACAAGAGAATGCGTGGTTATAATGTTTTGCATCCATTTGGTTACGATGCTTTTGGTCTTCCGGCGGAAAATGCTGCAATTGAAAGAAAAATTCATCCACACGACTGGACTATGAAAAACATCAACACAATAAGAGGGCAGATCAAAAAACTGGGTATCAGCTACGACTGGAGCAGAGAGGTCATAACCTGTATTGAGCCGTATTACAAATGGACTGAATGGGTTTTCTTGAAGCTCTACGAGGCTGGACTTGCTTACAAGAAAAAAGCCGCTGTTAACTGGTGCCCGAAGTGTATGACATCGCTTGCGAATGAGCAGGTCAAGGATGGAAAATGCGAAAGATGTGATACGCCTGTCACGATAAAACATTTGGAACAATGGTTTTTCAGAATAACCGACTACGCAGAAAGACTTTTGAAAGATCTGGATAAACTCACGGGCTGGCCCGAACACGTGAAGACCATGCAGAGAAACTGGATAGGTGAGAGCAAAGGGGCAAGGATAAAATTCAAAGTGGATGGTTTAGATACACAGATTGAAGTTTTCACAACAAGACCGGACACACTGTGGGGAGTAACCTTCATGGCACTTGCACCGGAATCACCACTCGTTGAACAGATCGTAACCGCACAACTGCACAAAGATCTGGAAAAATTCCTGGAACGCATTGGTCAGCAGGATAGATTCAGAAGAAGCGCGATCGACGTTGAAAAAGAAGGGTTCTTCACCGGAAGATATGCGATCAACCCTGTAAACGGTGAAAAAGTGCCGATATACGTCGCAAACTATGTCCTGATGGAGTACGGCACAGGAGCAGTGATGGGTGTTCCTGCACACGATCAGCGTGATTTTGAATTTGCGACCAAGTACAATATACCAATAAGACAGGTTATAAAACCGGCGCAGGATGTGCCCATGGACAAGGCATACGACGGACCTGGTGTGATGATCAACAGCGGTCAGCTCAGTGGCACACCGGTTCCAGATGGAATGGAAAAAGTCATATCCTGGCTCGAAGAAAAAGGACTTGGAAAGAGGGCAGTACAGTACAAATTGAGAGACTGGCTGATCTCTCGACAGCGTTACTGGGGTGCACCGATACCGGTAATCTACTGTGATCACTGTGGTATAGTACCGGTACCAGAAAAAGATCTACCTGTGAAACTGCCTTATAACGTAGAATTTCTTCCGACCGGTCAATCACCTTTGATGCTGAGCGATGAATTCAGAAAAACTACCTGTCCAAAGTGTGGTAGACCAGCATTGAGAGAAGCAGATACAATGGACACCTTTGTGGATTCTTCCTGGTATTTTCTCAGATATGTCAATCCAGATCTTGACAGTGCACCATTTGTAAAAGAAGATGTGGATTACTGGCTACCAGTGGATCAATATGTCGGTGGTGTGGAACATGCAATACTGCACTTGCTCTACTCAAGGTTTATAACAAAGGTACTGCACGATTTGGGATATCTGAGTTTCGACGAACCTTTTGAAAATCTCTTCACTCAGGGAATGATTTACAAAGATGGTGCAAAAATGTCAAAAAGCAAGGGCAATGTCGTATCACCGGATGATATGATTGAAAAATACGGTGCAGATACATTGAGAATGTACATTCTCTTCATGGGACCACCTGAAAGAGATGCTGAATGGAATGATTCCGGTATCGAAGGTGTTCACAGGTTCATAAGAAAAGCCTGGACCGTGGTTGATCAAATAATCTCAACAACAGATCACGGTGACTCTCAGTTCACAGAAAAAGAAAAAGAATTGAGAAAAAAGTTGCACTCCAATTTGAAAAAAATCACGCAGGACATGGAAGGTGGTTTTAAATTCAACACCGCAATAAGCGGATTGATGGAACTCATAAACAGCGTCTGGGACTACATGGAAGATGTGCCAAAAGAAAAATGGAACATAAGGATTTTGAGAGAATTTGCCGAAAATTTCCTTTTGATGATTTCTCCTTTTGCACCTCATTTTGCCGAAGAGCTGTGGCACAGGATGGGAAAGACCACTTCGATAATGAAAGAAAAATGGCCCGAATACGATCCACAGGCACTGGTTATTGAAGAAATCGAGATAGCAGTACAGGTAAACGGCAAGGTCAGAGACAGGATCAAAGTTCCCGTTGATGCAGATCAAGATGAGGTATTAAGGCTTGCCCTTTTGAGCGATAGAGTGAAAAAGTTCGTTGAGGGTGAGCCAAAAAAGGTGCTATATGTTCAAAAAAGGCTTCTGAATATAGTTTGCTGATCTATCACTCGTGTGTGAGGGGGTATTGGTGTGAAAGAAAAGTGTTTACTATCAGTTGCAATGATTGTCAAAGATGAAGAACACAACATCAGAAGAGCTCTGGACAGTATAAAAGACGTGGCAGACGAGATCGTGGTGGTAGACACTGGTTCAACTGACAATACCCCCAATATCGTAAGAGAGTACACAGAAAAACTGTACTTTCACCCGTGGAAAAACGATTTCTCCGAGGCAAGAAACAATTCACTGAAATATCCAACCTGTGAATGGGTTTTGATTTTCGATGCCGATGAAGAAGTTTCCCAGGAATTTAGAAGTGGTATAAGAGACTTTCTCAAATCTCTTCCAGAGGATGTCAACACCGTTTATCTTCCTACCCTGAGTTATCTGGATTGGGATTTCAAGCGCACCGAAACGGCTTCAACTCCGCGTATTTTTAGAAATGGAACCGTTCATTACGAGAACATTGTGCATAACCAGGCAATTTACAAACCCAAGGTTGTCAACGCGAATTTTTTGATATATCACTACGGTTATATCTGGACCAGAAAGCTCAGAAAACAGAAGTACGAGCGAACTGCTACATTGATAAGAAAACACCTAGAGCAATGCAAAAATGATCAGGAAAAATTGTATTATCTCATACAGCTTTACAAAACTGAAAAAACCGGCGGTAAACTGCATCAAGCCGCTGAAGTCGGCTGGCAGGCTTTGCAACTGATGAAAAGGTTATCTTCCATACCGGCGATTGGCTTGGAGTTTCTTTATATCTTCTCAATAGATTTAATAAACGCCGGTCTGGACGATCTTGCGATACAGCTTGCCCAAACTGCCATAAACGCAACTCCGGATTATCCAGATCCGTATTTGTCCATGATCAATGTCCATCTCAAAAAACATCAATGGCAAAAACTGGTCGAATATTATGAAAAATTCACCAAAGCCGTCGAAAATGCATCAAAGAACATCGAAAAATTCGGCTGGACGATAATGTCATTCAAAGACATTCCCACAGCAGATCTTGCAGCGATGATCGGCTATACGGCACTCGAAGAGTACGACAAACTCAACGAGCTTGCCAAAGAGAGATTTTCAAAAAACGAAGATCTTTCTAATGGCATGATTCAGCATCTGATCAACAAGATCGCTGAAAAGGATATCGAAGAGTGTCTGCCTGCACTAAAACATCTGACAGATTTTGTGAGAAGAAAGCAGATCAAAGTGAACATGCAGCCTGTATATGAAAAAATTGTCGAAGAAGGTATCAGTGTTCAAATTTCAGATATCGTTGTAAAAGATGTCACTCCGGTCAGTTTTGCACTTCTAAAACGAATTGATACCAAACAGGATCTTTTTCTACAATTTCTCAGTTCAGGAAATCTGTACAGTATCGTCAAGGAAAATGGTGTTGGTGGATTACTTTTAGTTTATTCACTGCTGGACAGTTCCCAGAAAAAATCATTCCTGGAAAATTTCGTCGAAGACGAAGATCCCGTTGTTCGTGGAGTTGCCAGAGCAATCCTGGCTGATCATTTTCTCAAAGAATCAAGGTTCTTGGATGCGATAAGATCCTACAGAGATGCCATACAGCTTGTGCCTGAGTTGTCGCAGTTCATCAAACCGATAGTGGAAGATTTAAAAACCAGGCTGGATCCAACAATAGACGGTGTCTATGAAGAACTGTATAGCTTTTATTCAAAGCAGAAGGAATTTTTGGTGGATTTCAAAAAGTACTTGGGAAACGATGTGAGCAAGCTTTATTTAATTTCAGACAGTGATATCGCATTGTACGTTTCCGCTGTCAATACACAAAACGAAAGTAAAGCGATAGAGCTACTGGAGAAAATAAAAGAGCCGGGCAAATTTCCCATGTACTACTACAGGCTTGCGCAGTTCTATTCAAAAATAGACAAAAAGAAATCGTTATCTTATCATATAAAAGCCGTCGAGGAAAATGAAAAACTCGCCGATATATCTTGCGGCAGGTTTCTTTACACGGGTCTGTACCCGAATATGGTACTGAACTGGTTTGATAACAACGATGAGATCTTATGGGTTGGAAATATATCTGAGAAATTCTGCACCTTTGGGGTTATCCATCCTGTCAGAGCCTGGTTCAAGGCAAAAAACGGTTTGATCTATGCAAAGCCCTATCCGGTTGATGAATCGCTCAAAGCCTACGAGAATTTTGAAAAAGAATTTTACAAACAGCTTCCCATGAGAGTTCAGCCAGTTGAACTTCACAAGGTTCTTTCAAAAGTTGACTGGCAGGATGTGAAGACCGACGAAAAACTGGAAAACTTCAAAGATGTTTTTCTGGATCTTGGTATCAAACTGAGCGAAAAATCTCAGAATATGGTCATATTATCAGGTGTCGAGCAAACTGTGGAAATAAGAAAAATCATCTCTAATGCCAATCAGATCGTTCTATTTCACCACACTCCAAATATTTCAGACGAAAACGACACGGTCTGGTATTATCCTGGTTTTCGCGTTTTGAGAACAACGGCTAAGGTCAAAGAGGAATTACAGTCAGCTGGTTTTAAGATCACAGAGATCGAATTTTTTGAAAACGGTTTGAGAGCTGTCATTGCAAAACGCGAAAAATGATTTCACCAGACTATCTGTGACTTTTGACACAGGCTTTGACAACATGCATTGATTGGTATAAAATATAGTTGAACAGTTGTTCAACTATTGAGGTGATGGTATGAACAAATATCTTTGTTCCATTGATCAGGTTCACGAAAATCGCGTTAAAGCCGTTGTCGATAGACTTGAAAACCAACAGACCATAGACGACATGTCCATTTTGTTTTCGACTTTTTCAGATCCAACGAGGCTGAAGATCCTGCTTGCCCTTGAAAAGATGGAATTGTGTGGCTGTGACCTGTGTGCCATCACAGGTGCCACAAAATCTGCTGTATCACATCAGATGAGAATTTTGAAGATGACAAAACTGGTTCAAAGTAGAAAACAGGGAAAACAGGTTTTCTATTCACTCGCCGATCAGCATGTGGTACAGATCCTGAAAGCTGCCATCGAACACGTAAGGGAGGAACAAAGATGAAAAAACGTTACCAGATAGAGAATTTGCACTGTCCAGATTGTGCAGCAAAGATCGAAAAAACCCTGTCTGAAACAGAGGGAATTAAAAAGGCAAAGCTGAACTTCTCGCTCGGTATATTGGAAGTTGAATCAAATCAACAAATTGACATCGAAAAGATCATCCAATCTGTTGAAAAAGATGTCAAGATTGTTCAAGATGGCGAAAAAAGACCTTCTGAATTCTTTTTTTTGTTGATATCAGTAGCTCTATTCACTGTCTCCTTTGTTTTTCATCTGTGGTATCTGGCTGTTGTGGCATATTTTCTGGCAGGCTATGATATTCTGTTCAGGGCATTGAAAAACTTGAAGAAGGGTTTCGTCCTTGATGAGAATTTTTTGATGAGTATAGCCACAATTGGAGCCATTTTCATAAAACAGTACGAAGAAGCTGTTATGGTGATGATTCTGTACAAAGTCGGCGAGTTTTTGCAGGATTTAGCCATCAACCGTTCACGCAGATCTGTAAGATCACTCGTTGAAGCCATGCCAAAGTACGCCTGGCTTGTACAGGGATCTGAACTTAAACAAGTTGATCCTGTGGAAATTGAACCAGGACAGATATTTTTGGTGAAACCCGGTGAAAAGATACCGGTAGATGGTATCATCACTGAGGGAAGTACCCACCTTGACACTTCACCCTTGACAGGTGAATCTACGCCAAAGTATGTCACCGTCTCAGACAATGTACCTGCAGGGGCAATAGTAAAGGAGTCTGCTGTAAAAATACAGGCGCTCAAAAGGTATGAGGATTCTTCAATTGCCAGCATTCTCAGATTAGTAGAGAATGCTTCGGAAAGAAAAGCCAGATCAGAAAGGTTTATCACCGTTTTTGCCAAGTACTACACACCTGTTGTTGTTCTTCTGGCAGCTTTTGTATCTTTCGTAATACCATTGCTGACATCACAGAATATGAACCAGTGGATCAACCGCGGGTTGATCTTGCTTGTCATCTCATGTCCATGTGCGCTGATGTTGGCAGTACCATTGGCTTATTTTGCGGCAATAGGTCGACTGTCGAAAGAAGGCATTCTGGTCAAGGGTGCGACCTTTATTGATGCTCTTGCATCTGTCAAAAATGTCGTTTTTGACAAAACCGGAACTTTAACGTACGGGGATCTTGAATTATCAAAAATAAACAGCATGAATGGTTTTTCACAGGACGATGTCTTGATTTATTCCGCTCATGCCGAAGCAAACTCGAACCATCCAGTTGCCAGATCCATTATCAAAGCATATCCACAAATCGACCATTCGATCGTCAGAGATTTTCACGAAATAGCAGGACTTGGTGTTAAATGCTCTGTAAATGGAAAAACAATTCACGTTGGAAATGACAGGTTTCTGCATGCTGAACAGATCGAGCATCCGCAGAATGTATGCAACTTGGACAGTGATTCTGCTGTGCACGTTGCCGTGGACAAAAAATACGCAGGTAACATTCAGCTCGTTGAAAGACTCAAAAAGACTTCAGAGCAGGCTGTGAAACTCCTTAAAAAGAAAGGTATAAACGTTCACATACTAACAGGTGACAACCAGCAGAAAGCGGCAAAGATCTCTGAAAGGCTTTCTGAGGTCAGTTACCACGCTCAGTTGCTTGCTCAGGATAAACTCACAGTACTTGAGAACCAGATAATGAAAACCGGAAAGACCGCATTTGTGGGAGATGGAATAAACGACACACCATCGCTTGCAAGAGCAGATGTCGGCGTGGCAATGAATGGATTTGGTAATGATGCCGCTATCGAGGTGGCAGATGTGGTTGTGATGAGTGCAGAACCAATAAAAGTAGTTGAGTCAATAGATGTTGCCAGATTCACAAAGAGAATTGTTCTTGAAAATATCATCTTTGCCATTGCCATGAAGTCTTTCTTCATATTTCTTGCGATAGCTGGAAAGGCAACGATGTGGGAAGGCGTCTTCGCAGATACCGGCATCGCACTTTTGTGTACCATTAACTCAACCAGAATACTGTTTTCAAGAAAAAAATTGGATCAGTGACGTCTTACTAAACAAATTGAGGGGGTCACTGCCCCCTCGCGTTTTTGCATTTTTCTAAATTCTCCATATTTCATAGGGCGATTTCAGATATCCATGAAATTTCTCACAACTGCGATTTTTGATGATTTCTCTAAAGATGAACATCGATGGTCTTGGAATGAATTGTTTTGTCTGATAGTCAGTCTGTGCAAGACCAAAGCGCATGTGATATCCCCTTGCCCACTCATAGTTGTCGACAATCGACCAGTGAAGATAACCGAATACTTTCACACCTTCTTCAATTGCCCTTTCTGTTGCATAAAGATGTCCCACCAAGTAATACGGTCTGAGCCAGTCTCTAAAATCTGCAACTCCGTTTTCACTGACTATGATAGGCAATTTATATCTGTCGTAGGTCTGTTTTAGAAGTTTGAGCAATCCTTCTGGATATGTCTCCCAGCCAAAATCACTGACCGGTCTTGAATCTTTTGACATACCACCGGCAGGACAGTTGTAACCATACCCATCCATTATCATCCATTCGAGTGAAAGAAATCCGAAATTGACCGGTGGTATTCTGTCAATCACCGTCCTTGTGTAGTAGTTCAATCCTATGAAATCAAGTCTGTTTTTCAAATCTGAGCGTTCCTGGAAAAAGACCTTGCCGAAGGTTATCGAGTCCAGGAAAAGGTAGTTCATCAGATAGGTTGCACTCTCTTCAATATCTCTGTCTTTGTTTATGGATTCGTATACAGATGCAGAATAGATTATTCCAACTGGTTTTTTGCTCAGCGATTTGATACAGTCATACGCTCGAGCGTGAGCCTGAGATTGATTTAGAAGGCTTTTCATATACATCTCGGGGCTGAAATAAGAAGGTGGAAAACCAAACCTGCTCATGATATATCCCATCTGACTCACGACATTCGGCTCGTTCATCGTTGAATACATATCCACAAGGTCATCGAATTTCCAGGCGACGTATGCCGCAAATTTTGCAAATTCTACAACAGTCTGATCATTCACCCAACCCGTTTTCTCTGTCTGCTGACCCCTGTGAACAGATACTGGGTCATGAATCCACAGAGGAAGTGTGAAGTGCGATAAATTGAGTATCACCTTCAATCCACGGTCTTTCATGTCCTTGAAAATCTGCCTGTAGTGTTCCACTGCCTTTTGGTTCGCCAGTTTGTCAAGCTTTTCAAGATGTTCACGGTTCACCACTACCTTTGTTACCCCGTCCTGAGATTCAACGATAACCTGGACTTCAAAGGTTGGAGATGGAAAAATTCTTGACCACTCAACATTGGTTCTGAGCACATTCATACCGAAATCCACGGCAAGTTGATGTAAAACCGGGTAGTTGTTCCAGTAACCAACACCATATTCCGGTAAATGCCCGCTCACGGCACCTGTCAGGAGATTTTCAGGTTCTCTAACCCAGACAAACCAGTCGGTATTTGGATCGACATCTTCAGCAGCATAACCCATTTCAACCTGAAAACCAGCCATCGATGCACCAAAAAGGAAATCTTCTGAAAACATGGACTTACCCCCTTTCCTGCCCAAGTGCGATCATTTTCTGTTCGAGTGATTGCACATCTTTGGCAAAATAAAAACTCAGGAGAAACAAAAAGACCGAACAGCCAAACCAAAAATATGCCGATACTTTCATGGCAGCTCCAAGAGAACCAAGCAACACCGAAAATGATCCGCCAATCCATCTGCCCACTCCAGTTCCAAGTGAGTCAGTCAGGTTGAAGATTGAAAAGATCCTTCCTCTATCCTGTGGCTCGTTGACATTCAAAAGCATGAATTTGACATTCGATCCTGTGAGGCTATCCGTCAAAGCCGCGACCAAGCCGAGTATTCCAAGAACAAAAAGCCCTTTTGTTCCCACAGGAGAATAATCTATCGTGAGAACTGTGAGCCAGACACCGAGTGCGGTGGTAATTGCACAGAAGATGGGCACAGACGGTTTAGATATTTTGTAGAGCTTTGAACCAATCCAGCCACCAATGACTGTACCGAGAATATTTCCCAGTCCAAAGATCAGGAAAATGAATGTAGCCGTTTCGATAGACAGATTCCTTTCTCTGCGAAAATATTCAACCAGAAAATACGGTATCGCACCCCATGGAACTGTACCGAGTATACCCTGAAAGAAAAGAAAAAGGTTGGTTTTCACCGTTATCAGCTTGGCGTAATCCTGCATCTTGGGTAATTTTGGATACGCATATCCAGCCTGTACCAGTTCGCCAATGCCTTTTTCAAAAGCACCGCGTTTTGGTTCTTTGAGCACGAATAATGCGATCAGTGCAAGTACAACATTGGGAAGAGAGACCAGTATAAATGGAATCCTCCAGCCGAATGCTGGACCGACAAATCCACCAACGATCATACCAAGGATTGAGCCTATGGACATTGCAGATGCCAGAATGGCAACGACTTTTCCTCTATTCACTTCATCGAACATATCTCCAACGAGTGAATAAACTATCGGAAAGCTCGCACCCACACCGATCCCGGTCAGTACGCGCCAGAAAAAAAGCTGATTGAAAGATGTAGAAAAAGCCGTCATAAAACATGGAATTTCTCCGACGAGTATGGAATAGATCAGCAAATTTTTTCGGTTGTATTTATCCGATAAATAACCCCACACAAGGCTTATCAATGCACCCACCACTGTAAAAACAGCACCGACAAAACCTATGTGTGCGTCAGTTACGTGAAACTCTTCTTCTATCATTCCTATGGTTGGTGACATCACCATCTGGTCGGCGTTCAAAAGAACCATCAGAACCACCAGAAAAAATACAGACAAAGCCGTCTTCACCATACCACCTCCATCATCTCAACAGTAGTGCGAGTACAATTATACCAGTACCGAGTATTTTGAATAAACCCACTGGTTCTGAAAGAAGCCAGAAAGCTAAAAAACTAGCCACGGCTGGCTTGAGGTAAAAAACTAAGCTTGTTCGAGATGGTCCAAGTTTTTCCATGGCTTTGAAATAAGTGACGTATGCAAGACCAGTTACAAAGACGCCGACATATATCAGAATCATCCACTGATAAAGACTGATTTCTGGTATCCTGAACTTACCAGCCAGAGTCAGCAAGATAGCGTATATAAGCCCCGATGAGAGAGTCGAAACAGCCGTGGCATTCAAAGAACCGTACTTGAGTGTGAAGTCCCTCATGAGTACTGCATAAAGTGCAAAAGTCACCGCAGCGCCTATCCCGCACAGTAAACCAGATATGCTGTCACCTTCAATTTTCCCATAGGAAAGAACCAGTATTCCAATCAATCCCACACCAACGCTCAAAAACCTTTTGAAGTTGAATTTTTCCTTACCAAGTAAGAACGAAAACACCGTTACAAACAATGGATTTGTGGCTACAAGCGTTGCCGCAGTTGATGCGTTTGATAGTTTAACAGCCAGCTGTAAAAGAGACATTGACAGCACACCGTTGATCGAACCAACTGCAGCAAGTAAAATTACATCTTTGAAAGGTATTTTTCTTCGTACGAAAATCAAAAGAAAAAGACCACCGACGAGAAATCTGAAAAAGGTGAGAAAAAAAGGATCCACCTGGTTCATCAACGGTTTGGTGAAAACTTCCATGGAAGACCAGAACAAAAGTGTGGCTATCAGATAAAGATAGATCAAACCAGATCACTCCTCGTGCGATTCTTTCAACAACTCGATGAATATTTTCACAACCAATGGATCAAACTGACTGCCGGCGTTTTTTTCCAGCTCTTCAACTGCTTTTTCACCTGAAAGTGCTTTTCTGTACGGTCTGTCACTGGTCATCGCATCGTATGCGTCTACAACGGATATTATTCTGGACTCGATCGGTATTTGCTCTGCTCTCAAACCATCGGGATAGCCTGTTCCATCGTATCTCTCATGATGATGCCTTACTATTTTTGCTATATCGTTTAATCCGGCTTTTTCAAGTAAATCGGCAGCCACAACTGGATGAATCTTGACTGCTTCGAATTCCTCCGGCGATAATTTCGAGCTTTTGCACAAAATCTCCCTTGGTACTGCAATCTTTCCAATGTCATGGATCAAAGTTGCCCAGTAAACCCTGCTGATACTCTCATCATCTAAAAACATGCGCTGAGCAACCTTCACGGCATAATCACTTGATCTGGTCGAATGGACAAATGTATATGATTCGTGATAATTCAAAATCGTGAGCAGAACTTCATTAATCCTTTTGACAAAATCTCTTTCTTTTGTCTGATAAGCTCTTATTCTGAGAAAGACCTTTGCTATGTTGAAAAGGCTTTTCACCAGCTTGACGACTTTATCCTCGAGTTTGTGTTCTGAGTGATTGAAGATGACCAGGTACTCTTTGTCTGATCCAATATTCAATGTCTCATGGACTTTTTCGTCAAAGTCGTAGATCTGAAAACTTTCATTTACCGATCTTTCTGTTAAAACAACGTTGATACCTTTTTTTGTTTGAAGATAACACATATTCATGTATGAAAAAGCCACCGAGCAATCTGGAACGATAGTTCTCACAACTGTCAGAAAATTCCAGCAGAATTCTTCATCTTTTTCAAAAACCGCAAGCTGTTCAATGAGATTCATAGATTCGTTGAATCTTTCAATTGCCGTCTCAAGGTCTTTGATGGTTTTTTCAAGTTCCTCGTTCATGGTCTGCAATTCTTCGTTCTGTGCTCTGATTTCCTGATCTGCTGCGATTATCTCTTCATTTTTGATGGAAAGTTCCCTTAGGGCTTTATTGAGTTGATCTGTACGCATTGCCACAATCTTTCTCAAAGAAACTGTCCAAAGAATGAACAATCCAGTTACAACAACTACTGAGATCAGGACTGTTTTAAGCCAGCCTGGAATCACATTTTTTTCCACGTACTGACCAAGATAACGTGCGAGCAGTTGATTGTAACCCTGCTGATCAGACTTGATTTTATACAGATAATCGTCTATCGCCTGAATAATCATCTGATTTTTATCTGCATTTTTGGCTAACGCAAATCTCAGTTCTACAGGTGAAAAAACTATTCCACTTATCTGAAGCATGTACCGTGGGGCATTATTCTGTGCAAAGATTCGGCTCACGACACAGGCATCTGCTAAACCATTCTGAACAGCTTCAAGGGCTTTCTCATAATCACTGACATAAAAATACCTGACGTTCATCTTAAAATCTTCAAGTTGTTTTCTCAGATACTGTGCATAAACGTCGCTCTCAACCACGGCTATGATTTTGTCTTGCAGATCGAGTAAGCCTTTGAGTGTGCCTTTTACGCAGATGACACCCCAGTTGAGTATAACTGCCTGGCTGTTGAAATCAAACAGCTCTGCGCGACTTTGCGTGTAAGCAACTGCTACCACAAGGTCAAGCTGTTTGTCTTTCAGCTTTTCCAGTAGTGTGGCAAATTCACCAAAAACGTACTCAATATCCCAGTTGTTTTGTGATGATATCTTTTGGAGTATTTCGGCGTACAAACCGGACGCTTTGTTTTCTGAAAAATCGATCAAAGGAGGATTGTGATAAACCCCCACTTTTAATGTTACTGAGAAATAAAAACAGGTAACTGTCATACACAAAATGACAAGCCATTTCATGATTTTTCACCTGCATAAGTGTTTGTAAAATTATAACACAATTCAGCCATCAAAATCGCATCTACTGCTGTGCTGCATTATAATAAAAAATGGAGGGTGTGGCTTTGAGAATAGACAAGTATCTAAAATCAACCGGGTTGATAAAAAGAAGAACAGTTGCTCAGCAAATGCTTTTGCACGGAAAAGTTCTGGTGAACAACAGAGTGGTTAAACCTTCGTATGAAGTTAAACCCCAGGATATTCTTAAAATCGTACATCCGTTCAAAGAAATAGTTGTTCGCGTGGTTTCAGAAACAGAATATGAAATATTGAGCCAGTCAAGGCTCGAGAACTTCTAAGGAACTCACCTGAATTTGCTGGTCATCCACCATCAAAAGCATTTTTTCATCTTCTATTTTGAGGATCTTTCCAGTTTTAAGCGTTTCGTTCAATTTGAAAGTTATTTTCTGCCCTTCTTTTTGAATCAACAAACCCTTCCAGACCCTTGTCAGGGCTTCTGGTTTATTCAAATAACGCTTCAACAACTGGTTGATGTGTTTGAGGATAATTTTGAGGACGGCTTTCAAATCATAATCTCTGCCAGAAATTTCACGAAGGCTTGTGGCTTTATCTTTTATCTCATCTGGAATTTCGTTGTTGACATTCAAGCCAATACCCACGACAACTGTTCTGAGTGTGTTTTCTTCAAAGACAGATTCGCTCAAAATACCTGCTAATTTCTTGCCATTATGATAGATATCGTTGGGCCATTTGATCTGTGCATCTATTCCAAAAAAAGAGAGAGCCCTTGCGACCGCAACACAGCTGACTTTTGTGAAAAAAGTCGGTTTGATCTGCTTCCTTGGTTTGAAAAGAATTGAAAACCACAAACCACCCTGTGGTGAATGCCAGTATCTTTTATATCTACCCCTGCCTGCCGTCTGGTACTCTGCGACCACAACTGTACCGTGCGGCAACCTGTGCCAGTTTTCTTTGAGAAAATCGTTTGTAGATGGCAAAGCCGCAACCCAGATGATCTTCTCACCTATCATCAATAGATAATCCACTTCCACAGAAGGCTCAGAACAATCCCGCTTGCAGGACTGATCCACCAGGTGTGATTCACTTTTTTCACAAATATGAGTTTGTAAAGCAGTCCGATCGCAATGCTTGCAACGACAAGCAGTGGTTTTGAAGCAAGCACAAAAACAAAGATAGCCAGTCTCTCAGATATGCCGTCCACATCCGGTAAAAACTCTTCTGCCGGATAATAGTTACGAAAAATATAGGTGATTCCAACAGAAACAACGCTCATTCCCATAAGATACATTATGAACTCCGGTGAAAGATAGGAGTTTTGAAGCAGGCGAACGGAAAATAAATTGACCACAAGTGCCACAGCAATGCCTGTCAATTCAATCAGATCTACGATTCTTTTATTTTTTCGGTACCATTTCACCCGCAAAAAATCAAGAACTGCATGGACAAAAGAAAAACCCACAAGTATTGCAATCCCTGTGAAAGATTTCAAAAGCGTATCGAAGGTAAAAGCTAAAATCGCCAGTACCGACCAAGCTATGTGACCAGCCAGTTTTCCGCCTGAATAAGTTCTGATCTTTGCATTGTTGGTAAAAGCGTGGTCAGCCACGACGTGACCGAGCAAGATATTTAACGCTAGCACGTTTCACACCTCCACTGTTTATGGTTTCAAAGATTTTTGCAGAGATATTCTTCATCTTTTCCAGCATGATTTCAATCCAGACATTATCGCGAAAATCACACTGAGATGGTCCTTCTTCTATGGCTTTTCTGTATGAATCTTCCAGTAAAAGTGCTTTTGCATCTATGGACCAGTTCTTCACAATATATTCTTTGCCTGCTTTTCTCATCTGTTCATAGAGATCTTTATCAGAAAGCAACTGCTCGACTTTTTCAACAAACTCAGAGAGAACTGGTTCTTCAATCAAAAGCGCACCCTGACCATTTACCAAGACATCGGCTATACCCATTTTCGCCACCGCTACAACAGGTGTGCCTGCCGCAAGTGACTCAAGCACCACCAGACCCTGAGTTTCACTTTCAGATGCAAACACAAATAAATCTGACTGTCTGTAGTAATTGGCGAGTTTCTTTCTTGGCATGTAACCGGTGAATGTCACACGAGACTGTAAATCAAGTTCTCTAACCAGTTTTTCCAAGGAGTCTCTTTCAGGACCATCACCGATGATTATCAGATGAACATCGTAGTTTTTATGGAGCAGCATTTTCAAAACCCGGATCACAAAAACAACGTTTTTCTCTTTCGCAAGTCTTCCAACAAAAAGAAGAATTCTGGACCTATCGTCGATTTCATGGTGTTTTCTTATGTTAAATTCATTTGCACCTTCAAAGAGTTCCACGTCGATTCCCGTCGGAATAACATCCACGGGCTTGGTCACACCGTACCTGAGTAATTCATCTTTTATTTTTTCAGTAGGTGCAATCACCCTATTGACCATGTTGCAGAACCACGCAGAAAATTCTTCTACGCTCCTTGATGAAGGAGTAAGCGGCTTTGGAATATAATGTCTGTACTCCACCAGTAAGGTGTGGTAAGTATGAACATGCGGGATCTGCAATCGTCTCTGAACTGTCAAAGCCCTGAAGCCAAGTGCAAAAGGAGCGTGGCTGTGAATCACCTCGATCTTCTTTTGTTTTGTGAAATTAAGCAGTGGCAGCAACCTTCCACTGCTGGGTATCACATGGTTTTTCTCCCACTTGAACTGAATCCCGCCTATTGTAAAAACAGTATCTTCTTCAGGTCCTATTGGGGCTATTATATAAACCTCGTGCCCGAGTTTCTCAAGGGCTTTTTTATAGAGACTGACCGATGTCGCAACCCCGTTGACCTGCGGTATATAAGTATCAGTGAACATCGCGATTCTCAACACCATCACCGCCTTCAAGGAAATACTCTGAGATGAAAATCGTCACCAGCCAGGTTACCAAAAGTCCTACTCCCATCAAAATGCCGAATTCTTTGAGGAGTTTTCCCTGAGATAGTGAAAAACTTCCAAAAGCAACGACAGTCGTGAATGTACAGAAAGTAACCGATTTTAAAGTCCTTGAAAGTCCATTTGCCTCTTTAATCTTTGAAACATGCTGCATGTGAATTAAGCCGTCCACACCCGTTCCTACCAGTATAGGTATCAAAAGCAAGGTCATGAAAGTGGTGTGAACTCCCATCAAAAATCCAATGCCAAAGGCAACCACAATCGAGACTATCACCGAACCGAGTATCAATAAACTCATCTTCAACGATCTTGTGTCTATCATCAGCATGATAAAAACTCCCAGAGAAACAAACATAGAAAGCCAGTAAACCGTTGCTCTCATGTCGTTCATCACATTGTAAAGTATCGCTGGATAACCATAGGATTTGACATTGTTTTTCTGGAAAAAGTTGTAGACTTGCTTTATCCTGTTTTGTTTATAAAGATCCTGGGCTGTATCTGTATACAGCACGAACTTTGTTTTGCCGTCTTTTTCATAAAAAAACATCGGGACATCTTTTTTCAACTCATTCAATATGTCCTGCATATTTTTCGAATTCCGTACCATCGAAAGCATTTCAAGAATTTGACCGTACATACCAACTCTTTTGAAAACAGCAACCAGTACAGGGTTATTCACAATTTCAAAAAGGCTGGAATACATGCTTGGTAATGCCTTCACAACGTCATCAGAAGCATATTCCAGGATGTTCAAAACAGAAAGCGGAGGTATTAAAAAGCCAGAGTTTCTTATTATGGAATCTATTCTCTTGAGATCCTCAAGATCATCCGCCAAGACACAGATTTCTCCAAAACCAACCTTCTGAAAACTTCTTTTCACCTCTTCAAAAGCTATTGAAGATTCTGCTTTTTCTGAAACCAGCCCCGATGGGGTATACCAGTAATTTTTGAGATTGATTATCCCCAGGGGTATAAAAACGAGAGTCATTGCTATGACGATAATTCTGATCGATTTTCTCACCTTACCCCTCATGAAAAATGAAAAATCCATCCTTCTTCTGTTTTCTTTGATCTTCGGTTTGAATATCATCAAAAGAGACGGAAGGAACAAAAGCATCGTGACAAAAAACACAGCCACACCGATGATGGCAAACAATCCCATCTGTACAAAAGGCTTGGACAGTCCAAAAAACATCGAAGAAAAGGCACCTGCTGTTGTCAAAAGAGCAGCAAGGGCTGGACGCACAAATTCTGAAATCGCAACCAGCATGGCGTCAGAATCAACTGTTCCTTCCTTGGCATGGGAGGTTACCTTTGTGATCATGTGAATTCCATAATCGATGCCCAGACCAAGAACCATCGCGTTGACAAAAGAAGTCACTATGTTTATCTCACCTAAGAGGAACTTTGTGATACCAAGGGTAATACACATGGCAACAGCCATCGATACCAGTAAGATCGCCAGTATCGAAAGGCTTCCATACCCCAGATAAATCACAAGACATATACCTGTGAAAGATATGACGGTTGTCAAAAGAAAGTCTTTTCTTACCTGCTCATTGGATTCAAAAACACCAACCGCAGTTCCTGTGAAAAGAAATCTCACGTTCGTTTCCTTCGTAACTTGCTGGGCTATCTTTTTCAGATCCATTATAGCCCTGCTCACTCGATCAACATCTATGATGTTATCCTTCAAAACGAAATTGATTATGATAACACGTTCATCGGGAGAAACCATGGTAAATTGTTCTATACCTTTTTGCTTTTCGTATTCTTCTAAAAGCTGTTCAACGGTCAAGAACGATTGTGCGATTTTTCTGTATTCTGAAAAGTCCAGAAAGTTGCTGACATTGAAGTTAAAAGAATCATTTACACCTTTGAGGCTGTTCGAATCCATGGCAAGAAATCCATATTTGACAAAGACCTCAGGGTTATCGAGTTTCATCGTTTCAACAATGTAATCGGTCTTCTCAAATCTGTCTTTCAGTTTTTCCAGTGCCACCTTGGTTCTTTTCACATCCCCATCTGTATAAGCAATCACAGTAAGGGTATTAGAAGACAGTTTTTCAACCAGAAAATCGATCTGTTGGGCATAGAAATCCGCACCTTTTGGAGCAAGGCTTGCCAGATCTGAATTAACAGTGAGATTTGCAATTCCATAATAACCAAGTACCAGTGAAAGAATCACAAAAACTGCGAATATATAAAATCGATTCTTTACCACAAAGTCACCGAAAGCCAACGTCTCACCACCAGCATGATCAGTATGCAGACTACCGTTCGAATTATGTGAATTGATAACCTGTAGTAATTAAAAGAAATCAGCAGTGAGTGAACAAAGCCAAAAGAAATAGAAACCATCAAAGGCAGATTGAAAAATTCAAAAATTCGAATATACAGAGGCAAAAACATATATGGAATGAAAAACAGTGGCATTGAGAAAATCTTTTTGAAATCTCTCTCGATCAGGGCAACCATTCCACAAAGGATAATGACATAGACAAAGACAGCCAGATTGAGCTTCACGTAATTGACAAAATAATTTGTGTTCAAAAACACATAGCGCACTCTATCCAGCAGCGAAAACCACAGTGTATTGACAAGAATGAAAGGCACAATCAAAGTCCAGTAATCAGCAACCTTAGCGATTTTCTTTGATGAGTACAGAAGCCCAAAATAGCTCATCTGGTTTTTATCACCTCTATACCATACCTTTGAGAGATCAATAAAAGAGAACTGAGTAATTGCTCCTGAATCTGAGAGTTGATATCCGGTCCTTCACCGTTTAAAGCCATCAAAATCACTTTCGCTACATCGGTGTGATCACGTAAAACATATCCATCATCTGTCAGGGTTATTCTTGGTTTGTACACAAACAAAACATCTTTGAAAGTAAACGATGAATATATCAGATATTCGTAACCTTCCATCTTCAGAATGATTTTCTTCTCTGCCGGTCTGGTACCGATCTTTTTTTCGATATCGCCAATCATTTCTTCATAAGCAGAGAACGACTTTGCTCGAACAACCGAATTTCGTAGTGACAAATTCAAAGTCACTTTCTGACCCATTGAAATGGCTTTTTTGTAGAAAAGGACCTGCTCTGAAAGTGCTTTCAGTTTAGCGATTATTCCCGTGAAGGGTGAAGATACTGAAACGCGCGGGAATGGGTTTATGGTAAAGGATTCAACCCGTTTGTTCACTGGATAATAGACGAAAATGAAAACAGTGAAACAAACCAGGAAGATCAACACAGCCATTCCCGCAGATGTCATTTGACCATCTCCAGAAGAACCTCCAATCCTCTGATTATATAAGGATCATTCATATCAATCTCTATAACTTTTTTGGTGTAATCCACAGCAGCCGACTGACGCGTGGTGGTTGTGGCTTCCTCAACAAAAACATCTGGATCGATTCCTATTTTGTGAATATCCTTTCCAGATGGTGTCATGTAATGCGCCGTAGTCAAATAGAGCGTGCCACCGTTGCTCAACGGGAAGCCGGTTTGAACCGATCCCTTTCCGAAGGTCTTCTGTCCAACGATCTTTGCAATTTGATAATCCTTCAAAGCTCCAGTCAATATTTCAGACGCCGAAGCTGAACCTCTGTTTACCAATACAACGATCGGTACATTCGGATAGTTGTTGCCTTTTGATTCGTATACCTCTTCCACTCCGTAAGCGTTCTTTGTCTTAACGACAACACCCTTGTCTATAAAGTAGCTGGCGACTTCTATGGCGCTGTTCAGATATCCACCTGGATTGTCTCTCAAATCCACAATCAGACCCTTAACCCCTTTTTGAAAGATTTCATCCAGTGCTTCTTTCATCTCATCGGATGTCTTTGCACCGAACCTGGTTATCAGTGTATAACCAACGCGACCCTTTGTCGTTTCGATAAACGCATGCTTCACAGGAATTATCTGAATCTTTTCCCTCACAAGTTCAAAGGTTAACAGTGAATCAACGCCTTCTCTGAGAATCTTTATTCTGACTGTAGATCCGGGCTGACCTCTCAGTTTTCTCACGGCTTCCATGTATTCCATTTCACTGACAGGCTGATCGTCTATGGTGACTATTCTGTCACCGGCTTTCAAGCCAGCTCTCCACGCTGGTGTACCGTACATCGGCGAGACAACTTTTACCGCTTTGTACTCGCTGTCGTATGTAACCTCTATTCCAAGACCTCCATACTCTCCTTCCATTTCTATCTGTCTTTCTTCCATTTCCCGCGGATTTTCGTAGTAAGAGAAGTCATCACCCAATCCCTTGACCAGCCCATCTATCGCCGAGTCCATCAATTTATTCAGGTCGATCTGATCTTTCTGATAGTACGTGTTTAGAATGTACGACAGGGTCTGGTAGAATGGGTCAAGTGCTTTGTTCACATCTTTTGGCGTAACAGCCGCCGAAAGAATCCAGCTTGCCAAAACTACAGAAACTGAAAGAACGATAACGAAAAACAGAGAATTTTTTCTCATTTCAATCCCTCCTCAAAGTTCATTTACCTTCCGCGCAAATATCATGAAAGCCGTATGAGCTACCATCCTGTCAAATGGTCTGAGTCTTTCATGAACGGGTTTGTACTGTCTAAAAAGGCTTTCCCATACCTCTACATCGACAAAGCCGTTTTTTTGTAATTCTTCAAGAACCATCTGTACCTGATTGGTTGTTGGACAAACAACTGCCAGATTTCCCGATCCAACCAGTGCATTGTAACAATTATTAATATAGTTCCATGGATCAGGTACATCAAGAAAAATGGCATCGACCACTTCATCAAAACCTTCCTTTATGTCTTTCAATTTGATAACCACTCTGTCTATCAAACCCCATTTTGATAAATTAGACTGTGCAAGGTTTTTAAAATCCTCTCTTTTCTCGTAAGCAAAAACTTTTCCAGAAGGTCCGACGCATCTTGCAAGTGCTGCGCACATGGCACCGCTACCAACCCCGGCGTCTATTACCAGATCTCCTTCTTTGACATCCAGCATCAACAGTATATAACCAATGTCCTTTGGATAAACGATCTGTGTTCGTCTGTTCATTTTATAAACTTCATCGACGAATCTGGGTTTCATTATTCTAAAACGGTTGCCATTTTTCAACTCACACATACCACCGTACGGTTTTCCAGCAAGACTGCCCAGATCGACAACTCCCTTGTGGGTGGAAAGAGTTGTTTGTTGAACCTGTACGATGAAATTCGAACCGTCTTCAAACTCAAGCATTACCCTGTCATTGAGTCTCACAAGGTTTTCCTTCATAATCCTCCCTCAATTGGCCAGCTGGACCATATCTGCCTTGGAAAGCCATATCGTATATCCACGTAGCCGACCAGCTTATCTGTCCTTTTACCGTCAACTGTGAAGTAAACAGAATCCACTGCCTTGAAATTCTCAAAAATAGTCCTCAAAAGCTGATGAACCAGATATCGTTCCTGCTGAAAATCAATACCCAGCAAGACCGTGGATCTAAGGTCAATGATCAGAGATTTTTCAACGAAAAAATACGCTCTCAGAAGATTTTTTGGAACAAAGCTCATCGTACCCGATACAGGTTCTGAGAGTTTATCAAAAAGAAAGTTCAGCACATCATCTTTATCATAGCTCATATTCACACTCACAGGCAGTAAATTTTCGTTTAGATAAAACAGTGTATAACTTTTGCAAAATACAATAGTAGATACCAAAATGAGCAGGATTGACAAATACTTTTTCATTCAAAAAAGCAACTCCCTTAGATAATCTTCGATTTCTGATACTCTGGCTTCATCTGACAACAAAACAACCATGGCTATTCTTGTGACAGGTAAATTGTACAAAGGACATATCTCAAGTTTCAGATTGAAACGCGCTGCTATTTGCTGGGCTATTTTTTTGTTTTGTGCATAAACTGGCCAGTCAGAACCTTCAAAGTCTGGTGAGTAGGGTCTGATGATGATTCTATCATCTCCCTTTGCATAAAAAAGAAGAACACCACTGTCGGGAATCTGCAAGGTTTGCTCAAATTTCAGCGTAACGACTCCGTCAGCGACAAAGTTTTCCTGTGCAAGAATGAGGCGAATTAACCCTGGCATTGAAACCTTTTGATCGATCTTTTTATCTGTTGAAATGGTCCATAGCAGCTCGCCTGGTTTATAAATCTGGTTATTCATGGCGACAAATCCGTTACTGATAACCTCTATTCGATCCTGCTTTCTGGCAAATTCAAGTTCATCTGAACCGCTGTATGTTATTTCGATTATATCACCTGTTTGAGTTATCTTGCTTATTATCATATCAGCCAGAACGATTTTCGATTCCTGTTGAATAAATGGCAGTTGAAAGGCAGAAAAAATGTTGACTAACGGAACTGTTCTGCTTTTGACTGTGATCCCGTCTATTACAAACACATCAGAGCCTTTGGCAAAACCTATCGTGTGACCGTTCCAAACAAGGTACTGAAAATCGCCGATTTCTCCACTTGAAAGATTATCAATTCCCATCATTCTTGCATAGTTTTCCATGAAAGAAACAAAAGAGGACCAGCTCATGGTGTTCTCAAGGTCTGCCGATGAATACATGAGCTTGCTACCGATGTAAAGATCAAATGAAAAACCGCTCAGGACAATACAGATCACAAGAAGAAATACTGTTTTTTTCAATATTTGAAAACACTCCTTCCAACAAACTCCCTGAGGATAGAACTCCTGGGGATGTCTTCGACATTCGTGATTGGTAGGAAATAATCCAAAAGTTTTGTCAACCTCAGTGCTTCTGTGTATTCCGGCTCATCTGGAGAGATCTGAACCAGAAGCTGCTCAGCAAAGATCTTCAGTACAGCAAGTTCATACACAATTGCCGAGTTGAACATAACATCTGCTTCTTCCTGAAATGGGAAGATATTCCTCTCTTCTCCTCTTCTAACACTTGGCCACATTCTGAGCGTGTCGAGTGCAGAATGACCTCTGAATTTGTAATCACGCACTATTCTTCTGAGTAACCTGGTGTCTGTTGTCGTTATCCTGTTGTGTGCATCGAGGTTGAGCTGGGTTAAGGCACTCACATAGATCTTGAATTTGTAGGATCTATCAATTGAAGAAGTCAACCTTTCATTTAAGCCGTGAATACCTTCAACGACAATCGGCTGGTTCTTACCAAGCTGGATTGGTTTATCCAGCCAGGTTCTCTTACCCGCTTTGAAGTCAAACTTGGGCAGTTGCACCTGTCTGCCTTCGAGCAATTCAGTCAAATGCCTGTTGAAAAGCTCTAAATCTATAGCCTCGATTGATTCAAAATCATAATTGCCAGACTCATCCTTTGGTGTTCTCTCTCTGTCCACGAAGTAATCATCAAGAGAGATGGTCAGCGGTTTAAAACCAAATACCTTCAACTGGATCAGTAAGCGCTTTGCAAAAGTGGTCTTACCAGAAGAAGATGGTCCGGCTATGAGGATCACACGAGCGCCACTATTGGCAAACTGCTCGGCGATCTGAGCGATTTTCTTTTCATGCAACGCTTCACTGAGCAACATCAGATCAATTACCGCGCGTTCTCCACTCGCTATGATTTCGTTCAAATCAGCCACGGTATTTATACCTATCACATCGAGCCATCGCGCATACTCGAGAAAGACCGAAGACAGTTTTGGTAATGGATTTGGTTTTCTGATATTTCTTGGATCAGATTGATCTGGCAAAACCAACAGAAAGCCGTCGTTCTGTTTTTCAAGGTCAAAATACTTCAGATAACCGGTGCTTGGCGGCATGTAACCATAGTAGTAATCGTAATATCCAAGGCATTTGTAGAGCTTTATCGTCTTTTTCTTTCTGAATTTAAATAGTCTTATTCTATCTGCATCACCCTGATTTGAAAAAATCTCAAAAGCCTCGTTTTTGTAAAATTCGTGTTTTTCAAACTGTATATCCTGCTCAACCAGTTGATACATTCTCTGCTTGATTTTCATTATATCTTCGTCTGTGATGTTCTTTCTCTCGCCATCTTTTCTCAGTTCACAATAAAGCGCATTGCCAATGGAGTGCAGTACCCACAGTTGATAATCCTTGTACAATTCCTTTAAGACCATGTGCAGCAAAAACAACACGCCTCTTTGGTAAATTCTCAAGCCATCAAGTGTGGAAAGATCTATGAAATCAACAACTCCACCTCTGTCAAGCGGCTTGTTAAGTTCCACTATTGTATTATCGATTCTCGCCGCGACAATCGGTGTAGTGTGGTATTTACTGTAATTTGAAACGTAACTGATCAATTTTTCACCCCGGTTAATGGTTAGTTCTTCATTAGTCTCGCTGATTTTGAGTTTCAACTTTTCCAAGAACATCACTCCTTTCAAACCATTGACGTTGTTCTCTGACAATGGTAAAATTATACCACGGTGGGGCGTCGCCAAGCTGGTAAGGCATCGGACTTTGGATCCGACATTCGGAGGTTCGAATCCTCCCGCCCCAGCCAAATAAAAGCGGGCTTGCGCCCGCCTTTGTTTTTTTACAGAATTTCACTTTAATTCATTCAATGCCGCTTCAAAATCAATGTAATTTGGATCTATCTTTTTCAGTTCCTGTAAATAGAATCTTGCGCTGGTTGCGTCTTCCAGGGCTTTACTCAGATCGTACAGATTGTAGTACGCACTGGCACGCATCTCTGTCGATGCCTTTGTGTCAAGTGCTATAGCTGAAAATCCCGATTCAACTTCTATAATGCTCTGAAGCAGATACTGAAGATACTCAGGATACAGATAAGGTTTTATCTCTGAGTAAAGTAAAGAGAAATAATTGTACTTCACATCAAGATTTTGTCGATCTATATCGTACATCCTTCTGACAACCTCTAATGAACTTGGATACTGTTCATAAAGGTTTTTCACGAGCAATATCTTTTCATTTTGAAGCTGCTGCCATTTCTGCTTGGTTTCAGTGGCATCTGAATCCAGAGCATCCTGGATTTTTTCAATCAAAACTACGTATGCACTCTTGAGTGTATCCGGTGCATCTGGTAAGATCGTGCCATCCTGAGAAAAAACCTTTCCTTTCAAATCATCGTGTAGTTTCTCAAGGTCAGTAGATGTTGAAGTCTGACTGATCTTTCTCCAGATATCATAAATCTCATTTGCAAAAACCAGTTCTATGTTGTTGTTTTTCACATAGTCGTTGTACCACTCTTGCATTTTCTGTGATTGCAATGCGCTTTTTTCCGTCTCGTATGCATTTGAAAGTGTGAAAGAATTGAAGTCTTTGATCACCGTGGCATCCTTGACCTCCAAGACATACCAAGAACTACCCAGGGGAATGGGTCCGACAACCGTTCCTGTTGCACCTGAGAATATGTCATTTTCGTACTTTTCGTCGAAGATACCCCTGCTCAGACCAGGATAATCCATTACACTCAGGTTCATTTTACTTGCAGCAGAATCAAAATCCAGCTCTAACAATTTTCCCATGAAGGCTTTAGCCTGATTTTCATCGGAAAAAGAAAGCATTTTCACATCTGCCTGATCGTACTTTTTCTTTATCTGGTCGAGATTTTCCTCAAAGTACTTTTTCATCTCATCCATACTCACTGCCGCTACTTTGTCTGTTACCTTCTGCTGAGTCAAAGATTTCTCAATCGATGGTTTTAAAACTTTACTCAGGTAGAGATCTACACTCCCATACTGCTGCTTGAAATATTGCGATAAAGATTGATCTTTTTCTATTTGCTTTCTGTACTCATCCAGTTTTGCCTCTATTTCTTTCTTACTTGCAATGAGTTTATTCTGTTTAGCATAGTGAATTATCACCTTTTCTCTGAGTAACTGCTCAATTAAACTGGCTTTTTGCTGTGGTTCGTAGAACAGCGGATCAAGGGTGTTAATACCGTATCTGTTGAGCAAGTTACTGTACTCGGTATCGAGTTCTGCCGGCAAAACCCATGTTGCTGAATCTGAAACCGCCGAACCATTGATCTTGATATAACCAACAGCCTGGTCAATTGACGAACCGCCGCTTGATGTTCTTGCAGAAACATAACTGGCAACTGACCACCAGGCAATTCCTGCAATAAAAGAAGCCGCTATGATCCAGACTATGACCTTTTGCCATTTCTTGAACCATTCTCTCATTGTGCTGCACTCCCTTCAAATTCATCGTCATCGCTCTGAGTGACAAGCGGGAAGGCTATGACATCCCTGATCGACCCAGAATCTGTTAAAAGCATGATCAACCTGTCTATACCAATGCCCAGACCACCTGTGGGTGGAAGCCCATACTCTAAAGCCCTTATGAAATCCAGATCCATTCTGTGTGCTTCTTCATCTCCTGCTTCTCTGAGCTTTAGTTGAGATTTGAATCTCTCAAATTGATCATCCGGATCGTTCAATTCACTGAAAGCATTCCCGAGCTCCATCCCAAAGATGATAGGTTCAAACCTCTCGGTCAGTCTGGGGTCTTCCCTATGTCTTTTCGCCAATGGAGAGATTTCAACTGGATGGTCCATCAAAAAGGTTGGCTGAATAACCTGATCTTCAAGCAGATCCCAGAGTTTTTCAATCATTCTGGCTCTGGTATTTGTGTCCAGTTCAACACCGTGGCTTTTGAGAACCTTTTCGAGTGTTTCTTCACTGTCTTCGAGTATATCGACACCGAGTTTTTCTTTTATGAATTCTCTCATTCTAAGCCTTTTCCATGGAGGAGTAAAATCGAGTTCCGTACCCTGGTAATTCAACTTGTAAGAACCATACAGATGAAATACAAGTTCAGAGATCAGGGTTTCAGTCAGCTCCATCATATCGTGGTAATCTGCATAAGCCTGATACACCTCTATGGATGTGAATTCGGGACTGTGCTTGTACGAAATACCTTCATTTCTGAAATTCTTGCCGAGCTCAAATACTTTTTCAAACCCTCCAACTATGTATCTTTTAAGATGAAGTTCAGGCGCTATCCTCAAATACATTTCACAGTCTAATGCCTCGAGCCTGGTGACAAATGGTTTTGCCGCACCACCACCGGGTATGAAATTGAGTATAGGAGTTTCGACTTCAACAAAACCTCTTTTTGTCAGGAATTCTCTTATAAAAGAAATGGCTTTATAGCGAATCTTGAACCTCTCCAGGGTCGAATCGTTGGCTATCATGTCGACGTACCGCTGTCGGTATGCCACTTCTTTGTCTTTAAGACCATGCCACTTTTCCGGTAGGGGTCTTCTTGCTTTGCTCAAAAGTTGGTATTCCTTGACGTATATGGTCAACTCTCCCGTTTTGCTTTTGAATGGAAAACCAACTATTCCGACAAAATCGCCTGGTGCGATGTATTTTTTGAACAATTCATAACTGCGTTCTGAGACTTCCTCTTGTCTGATGTAAGCCTGAATCCTTCCGTCAAAATCACGTAATGTGAAAAAGCACGATTTACCGTGCAGCCTTATTGTCATGATGCGACCAGCAGTTTGAATTCTTTCATTTTCCAATACCTGTCCGGGCTGGAGAAAATCGTAGGCTTGATGAATCATCTTCGTACTGTGTTTCTTTTCAAATCTATACGGGTATGGATTTATGCCGAGTGCCCTGAGTTCCTCTACTTCTTTCGCACGCTGTTTTTTGATTTCCTCTATCACACGATCACCTCATTCTTGTTCAATAGATCTTGTGCTTATACCAACGATCTCATATCTCACAGAACCAGAAGGAGCTTTCAATTTGACAACTTCACCGACTCTTCTTCCCAGAAGTGCTCTTCCCACAGGTGAATCAACACTTATTTTGTTTGAAAAAACATCTGCTTCCTGTGGATTCACAAGTCTCACCGAACGTTCCTCACCGGTGTTCAGATTCTTTATCAGTACCCACGAACCCACAGAGATCTGACTTGAATCTGTATTTTCAATGATCTCGGAGTTGTTCAGGATCTGTTCCAGTTCAGCTATCCTGCTTCCTATTCTTCCCTGTTCATTCTTGGCTTCATCGTATTCTGTGTTCTCAGCAAGATCTCCCAGCTCACGTGCTTCCTTTATCCTCTGTGAAATCTCATACATGAGTTTTTGCTTGAGCGAATCGAGCTCCTGCCTGAGCTCCTCATACCCTTCCTTTGTCAGTTGAATTACGTTCTTTTTGTTCATCTTTCCACCTCCTGATCTTTTTTCAATTCTTTTACGATCTCAAGAAATTGGTCTATTTCACGAAAATCTTTGTAGACAGATGCAAATCTAACATAGGCAACCTGATCTATCTGCCTGAGCTTTGACATAACCAGTTCACCTATAAACTTTGAAGGTATCTCAGTAGTTCCCTGCCTCTGTAAGGTCAGCTCAACCTCCTCAACCAGTTTCTCAAGGGTATCGTAGGAAATCGGTCTTTTCTCGCACGCTTTTAAGACACCATTTAGAAGTTTTGAACGATCAAAAGTTTCCCTGCGCCCATCTTTTTTCACTACTATCAAAGGTAGCAATTCGTACCTTTCATATGTCGTGAACCTTGCACCGCACTCGGGGCACTCTCTACGTCTTCTTATAGCTGTCCCGTCGAGCGTGGGTCTTGAATCCAGAACCCTGCTGTCTGGAAAACCACAAAAAGGGCACTTCATTTAACCTGCCCTCTTTCAATTTTATGCGCAAGTTGTATGATTTTTTTCATCCTTGAATAAACCATTGACTTGCTCATCTTTGGTTCCATCATCTCACCCAGTTCTCTCAGACTCAGATCTTCGTTTTCTATTCTCAACCTTGCCAGTTTTTTCAGATCATCTTCCAGTGAATCTATTCCGATGCTTTTGTCAATTATCTCGATAGCCCTCATCTGTCTTGCCGTACTAATTCCTATTCTATCAGCATTTGCAGACAGAAAGTTCATACTTCTGTTAACATCAGATGCAACAGAGCGTTTTTGTACTATCTGTTCAACTGCTGTGGCAGACTCAACTGCTCCAATCAGGTTCAGAGTTTCAATCAGATCATTCGCTCTTCTGATAGAAAGTTTGTAATTCTGACGTGATTGCCAGACTTTTGATTCTATACCAAATCTGTTTTTGAGAAAAGCACGAATCTGCTCCAAAAATTCTCTCGAACCACCGGTAATTTCCAGATGGTATGAAATAGCTGGATCGACCACTGAGCCCGATGCCAAGTAAAGACCCCTAAGGAAAATTCCAAAAAGAGCAGGATCGTCTGATATTTTTGCGGGAATGTGTTCATCGAAAAATTCCTGGAAGTTTTTCAAAAATGTGGTAGGTAGATCAAATTGTACTCCCTTTTGTTTCCACAATCGCTGAGTCTGCACAACTACCGTTCTGTGTTCACGGATTGGAAAAAGATCTACGAGTTTTAAAAATCTCCTTGCAATCTGTATATTTGGCAGAGTTATCGAGACAGCCGTACCTTCATTCGATAATCTCAAAACTCCTTTTGCTTTTACAAAACCCATTATTTCAGCTTCAGCTTCAATGGCATCAGAAATCTTCAAAGAGCACAGTTCGTATCTCACTTTCTCAGAAAAACTCATCTTTCTCATGCGAATTTTCTCCCACAAACCTCAAAAACGGCTTTGGCAAGTAACTCCGAATCGTGTCTTGCCTTGGGTCGAAGATCACCTGGCTCATAAACTGTCTTGAGCAAAGGTCTTAAAATGTATCTTTTATCAATCGCACCTTTTGGAATTACCGGCTCGGCACCTTCAAGCGAATAAGAATCGATCAAATGCTCTGGAAAATCCGAGTTGTTTGCAATGACAAAGTCCACTGAGCCATTCAGGTACCTTTCCAGTTCACGAACATGGTCCTGTAAACTCATATCGAGTGTTTCGCCCGGTTGAGTCATTATATTTGCAATGTAAATTTTGATCGCATTTTTGTTGTGATTTATAGCCTGTGGGACACCCTCAACAAGAAGGTTTGTTATCAAGCTCGTATAAAGACTGCCAGGACCGAAAATAATCAGGTCAGATGTTTCTAAAACTTCGACGACTTCATCGAGAGCCTTTGCCGGTCTGTCGAGTTTTACAGAGATTATCCTTGCACGCTTTTGAATGATCTGAGTCTCTCCGACTATCGTCGTACCATCATCATAAGTAGCAACAAGCCTGATCAATTGCTCACATACAGGCAGTACTTTACCTTTAATGGCAAGGATTTTAGAAGCCAATTTGACAGCCATGTTGAAACTGCCAGTCATTCTCGTCAGCGCCGCTAAAATGATATTCCCAACACTGTGATTTGAGAGAGTACCGTTGCTCTGAAATCTATAAGAAAAAATACGACTCATCAAACTCTCGTCCTGTGCAAGTGCTATGATGTTGTTTCGAACATCACCGGGAGGAGGAACCTCCAGTTCCTGCCTGATCTTGCCCGAACTTCCCCCTTCATCTGTCACCGCGACAACCGCAGTGAGATCTATATCGTAATTCTTCAAGCCTCTCAAGAGAACGGAAAGACCTGTCCCTCCACCAATGGCAACAACCTTCATTTGTTCACATCCCTGTGCTCCACATAAACTGTGAAATTTTCCTGAAGTAACTCAAAAAGTCTTTCCACTATGTAAACCGATCTATGTCTTCCGCCGGTACAACCCACAGAGACTGTCATCGTTGCCCTTCCTTCTTTCATGTACCCATGGGCAGCCAAGGTTACCATCTTTGCAGCGCACTCTATGAACTGCTGAACGATGTCGTATCTACTGAAAAACTCCTTTACCTTATCATGTCTACCATCAAGCGGTGCCAGCTCTTTTTCATAAAAAGGATTTGGTAAAAAGCGCGTGTCTATCACAAAATCTGTGTCGAGCGGTATTCCATACTTGAATCCAAAGCTCCTTATCCTGATAATGAATTGTTCTTCTTCTCTCAACAAAGAACCTATTTTCTCGCGCAATGAATGTATGTCCAAGTCTGTGGTATCTATGACGATGGAAATTTCCCTTATTTCTCTGAGCATCTCTTTTTCTTTCATGATCGCCTGTTCAAGGTTCAAAGCCCCTTCAAGAGGATGCCGTCTACGTGTTGCGGCAAATCTTCTGAGCAATTCTTCAACGGAAGCCTCAAGAAATATCACAGTGACAAGACCGTCATAGTTTTCAATCAACCTGTTAACCGCCTGGACGGTATCGCCGAGCTGAACGCTCCTTACATCTATAACCAGTGCGACCTTTTCAACAGAAGAACTGGATAAAAGAGCCATGAAGTCGTTGAGAAGAGCAGGAGGCAAATTGTCTATGCAAAAAAATCCCATGTCTTCCAGGACTTTTATGGCTGTGCTTTTACCTGCACCCGACAGTCCGGAAACAACCAGAACTCTCTTCATCTTTTCAAGTCCCCCAGATCGATCTGTTGAATCGTGAAAGGTAAACCAAAAAAATGCTGTTTTTTCTGTATTTTAATGGAAAAATTCACAGGATCACCTGTGACAAAAAAACTCACCTTCCCTTGATCGGTCCGTTTTACAAACTTTTGTGAAATTTTTTCAGCAACGGTTTGTGCCGGATCAAATAAAATCAGCTTCGGGAAGTGAATTTTTATTCTATCTGCCAAAAAAGGGAAATGAGTGCAACCAAATATCAAAGTGGAAATATCACTGTTTCTGAGTATACCCATGCATTTTTCAATCTCCTGATCCGCTAACGGTGAATCTATCAGATCTTCTTCAACTATTTTAACAAGACCTTGACATGGTATCTCAAGCACCTCTTTCACACCTTTGCTTTTTAAAATCTTTGAATAGATTCCACTCTCGGCTGTGAATTTTGTGGCAATCACGGCTACTTTTTGGAGTTTTTCAGGGATCTCAAAATCGAGTATACCGAAATACGGTATTTTCAAATCCGCCTCTGCAGATCTGATCGATGCATCAGCCGTATTGCACGCAGTTACTATGCATTCAACACCAGATTTTTGTAAAAAGTCCATGATTCTGAGAGATATTTTTAAAATCTGCTCCTGCGTCTTAGTTCCAAATGGGGCATTAAAAGTATCGGCAACATAAAAATATTCACCACCAGGCATGTATTTTGCAAGCTGAGCTAAAACGGTCAAGCCACCTATGCCCGAGTCAAAAAGCCCTATTTTCAATTTGTTTTTCCCTCTTTTCTCGGTGCAAATTGATTGAGTTTTGCTATCAGTTGCGAGATGGTTTTTTCACATCTCACCTGATCTAACACGGCATTTGCGAGCATAACAATGAGAATTTCATCTATTTCGGCATCCTGTGCACTGTTTTTAATCTGGGAGTACTGGGTCTGAATGCGGTTCAGGACGTTTATGAGTTCTTCCTCATTCGCATCAGTTGTCAGATCATACGTTTTTTCACCGAGTCTAATTGTGATACTTTTCCTCATATACATTCTCCGTAGCTCCTATTATTTTTTGAAGCCTTTCAACCAGCGAACTCAAAGAATTGCGGTAGCTCTCCACAAGCGTTTCGAGTTCTCTTTTTTCTTTGTCAAGTCTTTCAATCTTGCTCAAGGCTTCGTTCATCTGGCTCCAGAGCTGTTCGTTTTCCTCTTTCAATCTTTTATAATCCTGCAAAACCTTATCCACCAGAACCTCAAGTTCATTGAGTTTATCCAACGTTTTCACCCCTTGGAAATAAAGTATATCACAGTTGAACAGGTTTTTTTCGATATACTATAAGTGGTAAAGGAGTGATTGAATGAAAAACATCGGAGAATTTTTAACTATACAGGATGTCATCAAAGTTGCCAGATACTTCGAACAGGTTTCTCTTTCACCAGCGGCAGTCGAAAAGATGCAAAAAAGCAGACAGACTGTTGAACAGATTCTTGAAAACGGGAAGACCGTTTATGGTGTAAACACCGGATTTGGTGCCCTTGCAACAACGAGAATTTCAAAAGAAGATCTGATGAAACTCCAGCGAAATATTCTATTGTCTCATGCCTGCGGTGTTGGCGAACCACTCAGTGAAGAGATAGTCCGAGCGATGATGCTGATAAGAGCAAATTCCTTGGCTCTTGGCTTTTCAGGGGTTAGACCGGTTGTGGTCGAAAAAATCTGCGAACTTCTCAACAAAAGAATTACTCCTTTTGTTCCATCAAAGGGATCTGTTGGTGCCAGCGGCGATCTTGCCCCGCTTGCTCACATGGCTTTGGTGATCATCGGTGAAGGTTACGTACTGGAAGATGGTATGAAGATTCCATCAAGCCGGGTTTTAGAAGAAAAACACGTACAACCGTTGTTTTTGACGGAAAAAGAGGGTCTGAGCCTTGTGAATGGCACGCAGGCAATGGCTGCGAATCTGTGCGTGGCACTTAACGATTCTTTGAATCTGATCTATCTTGCAACTCAGGTTGCTTCTCTATCGGCAGATGTGCTTTTTTCCTCGTCTGATGCATACGAAGATATAGTATGGCTTGCAAGACCACATGAAGGGCAAAAGATAATTGCGAAATTGATGAAAAACTTTCTCGAGGGCAGCCAGATAAGAGAATCCCATAGAAATTGTTCTCGCGTGCAGGATGCTTATTCAATCAGGTGTATACCACAGGTTTATGGCGCTGTCTTAGATACGATAAATTACGTCAAGAGTGTTACGCAAACAGAAATCAATTCTGCAACAGACAACCCATTAGTCTTCAACGGACAGATCATATCCCAGGGTAATTTTCACGGAGAGCCTTTAGCACTCGCAGCGGATTTTCTTTCAATAGCACTGACCGACCTTGGAAATATCATTGAAAGGAGAATCGACAGACTTTTAAACCCAAAGGTGAACGAAGGTTTACCACCTTTTCTGGCACAGAAGAGCGGCATCAACTCTGGCTACATGATCTGGCAGTACACAGCAGCTGCTCTGTGCAACGAGAATAAAATCCTGGCACACCCTGCATCGGTTGATTCCATCCCAACGAGTGCTTATCAGGAAGATCATGTGAGTATGGGAATGAATGCCTGCCTGAAGGTTTTAAAAATACTGGAGAATATCATCTCACTTGTTTCCATTGAGTTGATGTGTGCTGTAAAGGCTCTTGAGTTCCGCAGACCAATGAAATGTTCCGTGCAAAATGAAGCACTCGCCGATCAGGTTAGACCACTTTTAGAAGACGCACCTGACGATACCTTTTTCAACGATCAATTTTTGAGAATCCGCTCGTTTGTTGAAAGCAAAATCAAATCGGTAGCACAAGAATGGTGGAATGATTGTGAATAGAGAGATCTGGTTTGACGACATAGAACAGTTCCTGATTTGTCCAAGAAGATACTGCCTTGAAAGAGAGGAAAACAAAAACAGGCAGAGTACTTTTTCAGAACAGGAAACAAGAGATATGATGAAACTGGGGTTTTCAGTTGAAAAACCTGTTTTGAGTACAGAGCTGTTCGGGTTGAACCTTGTTTCTGATCCATACGCAGTTGTTCCGGATGGTGATAAATGGAAAATAATACTCAAAAAAAGCGCCAAAACTTTCAAAAACAAATATCTCATAGAAGCCGCTTTTCATGGTTATGTCTTTTCAAGTGCAGGATATATCATTTCCCAGTTGATCATAGATTCGCCATATTTCACAAAACAGATCGACTGGAGAGATGGCTTGACACGCCTGTTCGCACTGATTGAAAACCTTGCAGAATTGAAAACACAGGACCTGCCGGACCCTAAACCCGTTTCACAGTGTAAAACCTGTCCGCACGTTCTAAATTGTACAGATGTTCTGGTGCAAAAACAGGATCTATCGGCAATCCATGGGTTGAGTGAAAAAACCAGAATAAAGTTGATCGAAAATGGTATAGATAATCTATCAGCCATCGTTCAAAATCAAAGACCAAAGGACATACCTGAGGAAAGTTTTGAAAAATTGAAAAAGAAAGCGACTGCGCTCATCGAAAAAAGAGAAATAATTCTGTGCGAGTATCAGGAACTCGCAAGCGGTGTTTTTCTTGATATTGAATCACACACCAGCAGAGATTTTGACTATCTGTTTGGTGTGCTCGTGGATGATAAGTACATACCATTTTTGTGTGAAAACGAAGAGCAGGAGTACAGGATCTTTGCAGATGTCCTTGACTTTCTTGAACAAACCGATGGACCAATTTATCATTACTGCGCCTATGAACCTTCAAGGTTTTCCAGTCTTTCAGAGAAGTGGCACGGGTTAAAATCTTCATTTTTAAAGATCAAAAACAGATTCACAGATATCTACCAGATTTTATCCAAACATGTCGCGCTTCCGCTTTTTAGCTACTCTCTTAAGAGCGTGGCACGTCTGTATGATTTTCACTGGAGAACAAACCTCGATGGCATGAGAGCAAGCAGATACTTTCAGTTATGGCTGAATACACACGACGAATCTTATCTGAAACTGGTTTTGGACTACAACGAAGACGACACACGTGCCACGAAGATCATCTGGAAGAGATTGAACTCACTGCGAAATAATTAAGTTACCTAATCTTAATTTTAAAGTCATCTATATCCTCCATAATTTGACCGACCAGTCAGTAAAGGAGGTATGATTATGCCTGTAGTGGGAGGAATCAAAGGTGTTATTTATAGGCAGACGGGAAAGCTCGTCTCGACAGTTCTCCATCACACCGATGAAGAAGGATTGTACAGACTTTTTTCTACCCTGAGTGCATTCACAAAAGAACCCTCAAAAAGCGCTTTGAAAAAGCTGGCTATCATGGCAAAAGAAAAACACCCGATGATAACAAGCTGGGTCAATGTGTTTAGAAGATCAAGTCCAAAATGCGTGGAGAAGATTGTAAACAACCTCATAATCAATGAATTTGCAATTGGTGAACCATTGAGACAGCAGAAGATGCATGAACACAAAGTCGTCCTGCCAAAGCTCGGTGTGATAAGTCCAACCTATGCCTGCAATCTAAACTGCGTTGGTTGTTATGCCGGCATGTATGGAAGAAAATACGAACTCACAAAAGAAGAGGTTGAGAAAGTAATAAGAGAAGCCAATGAACTGGGAATCTATTTCTGGGTTATCACCGGAGGAGAACCATTCTACTGGCCACATTTAATGGATATTCTCGAAGAATTCGATGATAATTACTTCTTGATCTACACAAACGGAACACTCATTACCGATGAAGTTGCACAGAAACTTTCAAAACTTGGAAATGCAACGCCTGCAATTTCTGTAGAAGGCTTTGAACTTGACACAGACTGGAGGCGCGGTAGGGGCGTCTTTAAGAGCATCATGGAAACCTGGGAAAGGCTCAGAAAATACGGTGTGCCTTTCGGTGCTTCGATCACCGCAACCAGAATGAACCACGACACACTGATGAAAGATGAATTCTGGAAATTCCTCGAGGAACAACAGGTTGTTTACGCATGGGTCTTTCAATACATGCCTGTGGGAATCAACGCATCGATGGATCTTGTTCCAACAGCCCAGCAGAGATACGAAAGATTCTTCAAGACAGATGAAGTAAGACTTGGTGGAAAATTCGCATTTGTGGCAGATTTCTGGAACCACGGCTTTTTAACCCATGGCTGTCTTGCCGCCGGTGCGAAATACTTCCACGTCAATGCCAAAGGCTATGTTGAACCATGTGTTTTCCAGCAATTTGCAGTTGACAGCATCAGAGAAAAATCCCTTCTGGAGATACTCAAATCACCATTCTTCGAATCTTACAAAAGAATGGTACCGTATTCAAACAACCTATTCAGACCATGCCCGATCATCGACAATCCAAAGGTTTACAGGGCGATGGTCAAGCACTTCAACGCAATACCACAGCATGAAGGTTCAGAAAGAGTCGTGGAAGATCTGGCTCAGGAACTCGACAAACTGGCTGAAGAATGGAAAACCTATGCCGATAAACTCTGGTACGAACATGGGTATGTCGACAGATATCCCGTAAACAGGGGTATATACAACTACGAGGTGCGCATGAAACGTTATGCAAATAAAGAAGAAGCTCTTGCCGTTGATAAGAAATTGAAGTGAGGAGGCTCTCCTCACTTCCTTGCATTGGCAAGGAGTGAAAAAATGTCAGATACACGTGAAAAGATTCTTGAAGCTGCAAGAATCGCTTTTTCTGAAAAAGGTTTTGATGGAGTGAGTGTTGAAGAAATCGCACAGCGTGCTGGTGTGCGCAAAGCACTCATATACTATTATTTCCCAAGCAAGGAAATTCTCTTTGAAGAGATCTGGAACAACGCACTCGAAGAGCTCGAAAAACACATTTTCAAAGAGATAGAAAACGAGAACTACTACGTGAAAAAAATCAAGCGATTCTTGAAGGCTTACATAGATTTTGTCACAAGCAGAAAGGTTCTATCAAAAGTCATAGAAAGAGAAAGACCTGCTGTTCTCAACAACAATACCGATGATCCGGAAACAACCTGGTCAAGGTTGAAAGAACGTTACGATGTCTTTGTCGATAAGGTGGCAAGACTGATCGAAGAAGGTAAACAAAACCAAATCGTACATCCCGATGTAGATCCAAAAGTAGCCGCAAAATTGATAGCCCAAGCCATGAGCGGCTCTTCTGCAACCGAAGCAATACAGGATCTGATTCTGCGGGGCTTGATGAAAGAAAGTTGAAAGTTTCGACCTGAAAGATTATAATTTTCTGTGTTGGGGCCGTAGCTCAGCTGGGAGAGCGCTACCTTCGCAAGGTAGAAGCCGTGGGTTCGAATCCCATCGGCTCCACCAAAACGGAGCTTCTCTGGCTCCGTTTTTTGTGTTAAATTTTCTGTTAGGAGTGATCGACTGTGGCTCAGATGATCCCGCCGAATAACCTTGAAGCAGAAGAAGCTGTACTGGGAAGTATTCTGATAGATCCCAGCGTTGTCAACGATGTCATGGAAATACTCAGAAATGGTGACTTTTATTCCAAAAAGCATCAAGCCATTTTCTCTGTAATGGAGAGGCTCTATGAAAGAGGAGACCCGATTGACATACTATCTGTGTGCGAAGAGTTGAAAAAAAATGGGCAGATGAAATTCGTAGGCAGTGATCTGGACGTTGCAAAACTGGCAGAAGCTGTTCCAACGTCAGCTCATGTGATGCATTATGCAAAAATAGTTAGAGATAAATCTATCCTGCGCAGTCTCATAGAAGCAGGCAGAAACATCGTTGAATCTGCTTACGGTGAAAAAGAAGTCGATGAAATACTCGATGAAGCTGAGAGAGTTGTCTTTGACATAGCAGAATCCAGAACCACCAAGACCTATGAACATATCGGTGCGATCATGCACCAGGTCTTTGAGAATCTCGAAGACCTCAGAACAAGAAATGCGAATGTTCTGGAACCTGGAGCCGTTGTCAGTGGCTTGCCAACTGGATTGAAATCCTTAGACAGACAGACAACAGGTTTCCACAAATCTGACCTTGTTATCGTTGCGGCTCGTCCTTCAGTCGGTAAAACTGCCTTTGCTCTGACAATAGCACGAAATATGGCAGTCAAATTCAATCTCTCCATTGGTATTTTCAGCTTGGAGATGTCAAAAGAACAGCTCGCTCAAAGACTGCTCTGCACGGAATCAAGGGTGGATTTGCACAAACTTCGAACGGGTTTTCTCACCAACGAAGAATGGGATAGATTGACTGTGGGAGCATCAGTACTTTACAAAGCCAATTTGATCGTCGACGACGAACCTTCACTCGATCCCAGGACACTGCGCGCAAAGGCTCGGAGAATGAAAAGAGAATACAACATAGACGCCATTTTCATTGATTATCTGCAGTTGATGCACTTAAGAGGTGGCGGGTCTGAGAGCAGGCAGCAAGAAATCTCAGAAATCTCAAGATCTCTAAAACTTTTGTCCAGAGAGCTGAACATAGTCGTTGTGGCGCTTTCTCAGCTTTCCCGTGCCGTCGAAGCTCGAGAGGACAAAAGACCACGTCTGAGTGATCTGAGAGAGTCAGGTGCAATTGAACAGGATGCAGATACTGTTCTTTTCATATACAGAGATGAATACTACAAAAAAAGCGATCGCATTCACGAACCACACGAAGCCGAGATAATCATAGGCAAGCAGAGGAATGGACCTATTGGCACGGTAGTACTCATGTTCGAACCAAAAACCGCTTCTTTTTACGAAATAGAGCAGGTGACAAGAGAATGATGAGAGTCGGACTGGGTACCGACAGACATCCTTTGAAAGAAAATAGAAAGTTCATCTTGGGTGGAGTTGAAATAGACTTCCCACTGGGTCTTGATGGACATTCAGATGCGGATGTACTGTGTCATGCGATAATCGATTCTTTGCTTGGAGCATCTTCTTTGCAGGATATAGGTACACATTTTCCCCAAACAGATGAATGGAAAAATGCTTCGAGCTTACAGATGCTTGTGAAAACCGTCGATTTGTTGAAAGAAAAAAATTGGGAGATCGTCAACATAGATGCGACGATAATCTGTGGTGTTACAAAGCTTTCAGATTACAGAGCACAGATGATCAGCAATCTATCAAAAGCCATGCAAATACCAGCCGAATGTATTTCAATCAAATTCAAGAGCTCCAATCAGCTCGGTTTTGAATCAAAAGAAGGTGTCTCAGCCATCGCCGTGTGTTTGATCTCAAGGAATTCTGCCAGTTGAAGATCTATTTGATTCAAGAACTTCTTTTGCAATTTTGACCAGCCAATCTTCATCTGAAAAAATCAAAACTCCTGTTCTGGCAAATGGCTCATTTACATTAACGACCTTTTCAGATCTGTTCAGCAGCACCACAGCACCTTCGAGTACCCGCCTGCGAATATTCTCAACTCCCGACAGATCCACCTTTAGATCCAGTTTGTTTTTTGGCAGTCTTCCTTTTACTGTGCCGTCCATGAAGATGCACACCGCTTCGTACCCAAGTTGCTTGAGTTTTTCCATCTTTGATTCGTCTTCCACAAAAACAGGGAGTATGACTTTTCTATTTATCAAAGATCTCACAACATCAGGATCAACCCTGTTCAAACCATTCAAGATCGGTACAACACCGCTGTTGAACAAACCCTCACCGATGTAAGTAAGAATCTGAGCTGTTATGAATGCGGAACGAGAGATCCTGTTGAGTGGTTCCTGATCGGACTCGTCAAGTGTATCGAGCGTTCCAAATACGACGTATTCAAAGCCATAAGAGCGTGCAACCATACCGGCTGCAAAACCAGCTTCCCGTGCCATTTCAAGGTTTTGATTACATCCAAGCGAGAGTAAGCTGACGTCCTTTACCAATTTTTGAAGCGGTACTACCAGAACAGAATCTTCCGTCGCATTTTTCAATTCAAAGAAAATCTCAACTGATAATGCCACGCTGGAGCATGTCAAGAATAAAAATACCAGGACCACCTTTTGTATTTTCTTCAACAACAACATCTGCGACCTCCTTCAATGCATCGGTACCATTTCTAACGGCAACTTTCAAGCCGGCAGCTTTCAAAAGTGGAATATCGTTGTCGTTGTCTCCAAAGGCAACGGCATCCTTCAGGTCCCACTTTTTGTGCTCTGCTATCAGTTTGAGTGCTCTGCCTTTGTCAACCTGTGCAGGGACAAAATCAAGATAATTGGCAAAGGATTTGAAGATCGCAAGTTCAGGGAAGATTTGTCTTAGATGATTTATCACAGAATCGAGCCTTTGTGGCTCATCTATCGCGAGCAATTTCGTTGCACCTTTTTGGCTGACAAACTCTGCCAGATCTGGAACGACGGTGAGTTCAATCTGTGAGTGTTCGCTGTACGCTTTTGCATGATCGTTTTCTTCTTCAACAACCAGTTTGTCATCAACATAAGCCTGTCTGTGAATCTTCATTTCTCTGAGGACCGTTACGACCTTTTTGGCTGTCAGAGGATCTATTTTTACATCCAGTATCCTGCCAGACTCTGGCAGCCACGCAACTGAACCGTTGTAAGCTATCAGTGGAAACTGCTCTGAAAAATATCTTTTGAGCAATTTCACAATCGACGGCAGCATCCGACCGCTTGCAAAAACGATTTCTTTCCCAATTTCCATCAATTTTTCAATTGCTTCAAGATTCTTTGGATGAATATCGTGGCTGTCCTGTAAAATCGTCCCGTCCAGGTCAAAAACGAATATCTTCAAGGTTTTTCTCCCTCCATCCAGATGCGTTCAAAATACTGCACGTACTCTTTGCACAACTGTCTATCGCGCACTACTATCAACATCTCTGAGTTACTGGTGTATCCACTCTTTGTTGCGTTCGCAGAACCGGTCAAAACCGTTCGCCCATCGATTATAAACAACTTGCTGTGCAATGTAAAGCCGCGTACCACCTTCAGTTCAACACCGCTGAATGGCAACTTCGACAGATTTGAGTTCTTGAAAAACCACTCGTCCAGTAAGATTCTCACACGCACACCTCTACTTGAAAGTATCTTGATGGCAGCCCATACCTGGGGGTGAGTCAGTGCGTACATAGCCACATCCAGCGTTTTATTCGTTTTACCCAATTGTTCAAGCACGGTTTGTTCTATTTGAAAGTTTTTCATGAGAATTTTTCCAATCATCACTTCGATATTTCTTTCGTAACCTTCCCACAGATCATCGAAAAATCTCTCGAAAATGGCTCCAATGGCTGAATCTTCAACAACAAGGATGTCGTTGAATGAGTTAAACAGGCTGTGAGTGGTGAAATTCGCCGAGCCAATGATCAATGTTTTTTCATCAACCACTATCAGCTTCATGTGAAACAAAGAGCTCTCAGCATCTATTCTCACAGGTATATAACTGTCTGTGAACGGTGTCTCACAGATTATCCTTACCTTCACACCTCTTTTAACGGCATTTTCAAGGGCAAGGACTATCTTTGGTTCGTCTATGGAAAAGCTGCAAACCGAGACAGTTAATTGTGCACCATCGATGATATCCGCAATGAGAGCAGAAGAGTTGAGCGGAGTAAATACGACTTTTTGGGCTAAGATCGAGCATGATATCATTAAAAACAGAAGCACTGCGTACTTCATCAAGATGATTATACAGGAGTGATGATCGTGATAAACCGTGTAACACACATTCTGACAGGCCCAATTGGCACAAATACCTATGTTCTGCAAAACGACCCACCCATAGTGATAGATCCGGGTTATGGTATTGAGAAGATCATCGATCAGGAATGTATAGTACTTCTTACACATATGCACTTTGATCACATCTGCGGTCTGAAGAAACTAAAGCCTTTAAAGGTGTACATATCAAAACCAGATTTGGTTGGGCTTTGTGACCCAGTGATGAATAAATCTCACCTTTTTGGAAACAGCTACTGTTATCAGGGTGAGTGCGAAACATTCTCTGATAAACTGGACATAGGAGACTGGCATTTTCGTATAATCGAAACGCCGGGCCATACGGCTGGCTCTGTCGTTCTTGTGACAGAGAAGGTATTCTTCACCGGTGATACAATTTTCATTGACAGCATAGGAAGGACTGATTTTCCTGAGTCCAGTGAAAGTTCCATGGTGGAAAGCCTGAAAAAGCTGTCAGTTCTTTTCAAACAGGCTGACCCGGATTCTATGGTGTTACCAGGACACATGCAGTGTGGTACTGTTGCAGATGTCCTTGAGAAAAATGTCTTTCTTCGGGAGGTTTTAGCATGAAAAAGCTAATAACAGTTCTGCTCATCTTTCTCTTAACCGGCTGTATGCTCAGACCAGTTTATGTACCGCCAAGTGCGTATTCTCTCACATCGGCTGTTAGGTCTGTTCAGGATGGTTATACGATGGTTTTCTTAGAACAAATAGACGGTTATGGAGCTGTAAACCAAAAGGGTGTTGTGGCAGGTTATTTGAAAGACAAAACAAATTACTTACTCTACGGTTTTAAGTTCTACGATGGATCTGCAAAAGATGCATGGAAGAAAATCGTTAAGGAGTTTGGTGCCTGGAGTTCAAGGACGTATCTGGACTTTCCAACCAGCGGTCTGTACAGCACGAAAAAAGACGGCAAGTATATCGTCGCCTGGTGGAAGGATGTCTGGTTATTCGTCGTGGAGTCTTCTTCCAATGCAGAGGTTTTTGCAAATTACGTGATGGATAATTTTGCAAGAATAGGAGGTTTGAAAAGATGGTGATCTTTGCGCACAGAGGTTATTCGGCGAAATTCCCCGAAAACACATTGAAAGCCTTTAAAAAAGGCTTTGAATACGGTGCAGACGGTATTGAACTTGATCTGAGAATGACCGCAGACAGAAAAATCGTAGTGATCCATGACGAAGATCTTCAAAGGCTGTTCGGTGTCAAAACAAAGATCTGTGATTTGACCCTGAGTGAACTTGAAAAGTACGAAAAAGATGGTGAAAGGATTCCGACTTTTGAACAGGTGCTTTCAATCATTCCAAAAGGAAAACTTTTGAACGCCGAGTTCAAAGAACATGAAGTGGCTGAGGATGCGATAGATCTGATTGAAAAATATTCTATGGCAGAAAAAACTGTTATTTCATCTTTTCATCACGATCTGATAGCAGATTTGATAAAAAAATATCCACACATGAAATTCGGTTTTTTAGTCGGTGAAGAGCTGAAAAATAATCCAGTTGAACTGATTAAAAAGCTACTTGAACACAGACCATACTCAATGCACTTACCACACCAGCTGGCTGATTATCCAGATTATTTCAATCTCATTTGCGATCTGGTGAAAAAACACGGTGCGAAGATATTCATCTGGACGCTGGATGATCTGCAAAAGTACGAAAGAATCAAAGACAAAATAGATGGTGTTATCACCAACGACGTTGACAGATTTGTGAAGTACGCAAAGACAAGCAGGTAATATCGGCTGGGGGCGGGGTCATGAAAAAATTGACTTTTTTTCTGGTCAGTATAGGTGTACTTTGTCTTGGCTTTACCTTTAAATTCGATGGATGGATCGAGTACGATTTTGATCAACCAACAGATCTTGCGAAATTTTCCGTGGTAGTGCCATTCATGGGAGCTTCTTTCACAGCAAGCGGTGGTTTTAAAAGAGACAATCAGGTAACACCACCTTATGCAGATAAGCTCTGGTACAACTACTGGTACTGGGATGAAGGATTTTTCGAGTGGAAAAACAACCTGTTTCTCATACAGATAGGTGTAAAAGAACACTCTGTGGGACCTGGAAACATATACAAACTCTTCGTCGCCGAAAACGGCTTTTCATACCCATCTGTGCATTCTGTTGCAACTTTCAGCAAATTCAAAGTTGAAACACTGTGGGGTGGTCTCAGATTTGTGGAAAATGGATCCAAGCCAGCAAAGGGTTTCAACTACAGATCACTGATATATTCACCATTTGAAGGTTTTGAAATAGCTTATCAGGAAAGCATCCTGTATTTGAACAGGTTTTTCGATCCGTACTATTTTTTCATTCCAATCCCGGCACCGGGAATACAGGAATTCTGGCATCTGAATGCACCTTGGGGATATCCAACATCTGAGCTTGATGACAATTCAATGATCGGAGGCTGGGTGAAATATTCCACAGCCAATTACTCGGTTTATTCAGAAGTTCTCGTGGATGATATCAACATGAACAGATTTCTAAATCCGGAAGGCTTCCAGAACCCAGACAAAATTGCTTTTTTGGCTGGCTTTTCGGGAAAAAGCGGACCTTACACCCTGACCTTTGAAGTCGCCGGTGCCACTGCTTTTACTTTTCAAAGAACAACTTCTAACAGACCGTATGAATACGTGTACTTTGAAGACTCAGATCTTGCAATTGAAAAAAACATGATTGGTTACAGGCACGGTGAAAACAACATAGCCTGTTCGATCAGTCTGGGATATTCAGATGACAGCTGGTTCATCAGCACTGTCTATGAAGGGCTGATATACGGTACAAGAACACCTGAAAAACCCTGGCATGGCAGCACTGTGCCGTCTGGCATTCACTGGCTCACTGGCGATGTGAAATCTCAGTACTCACTCACTGCCAGAATCGCTTACGATTTCAAAAACTTCCTGCCACGCTCTGAAAAATTCATCACAGGTTTGAGATTTGGTTTTATTGACGATAAACCTTTTTTTGGTTTTGATCTTTCCTGCGCATTTTTAATAAACCAATAAGGAGGCGATGCAATGAAAGGACTTGTACTGTGCGCTGGAAAAGGTACCAGACTAAGGCCATTGACCTACACGACGGCAAAGCACCTGATACCTGTGGCGAACAGACCTGTTATTCAGTACACACTCGACTTCATGAAAGATGCCGGCGTTAAGCAAATAGCGATAGTCGTGAGCCCTGAGAATAAAGACCTTTTCAGAGAGGTTTTAAAAGATGGCAGCGAATTTGGGCTTTCAATCGAGTATGTCGTGCAGGAACAGCCAAAAGGTATTGCCCATGCAGTTTATCAGGCAAAAGATTTCATAGCAGATGATCCATTTTTAATGGTACTTGGAGACAATTTGATCTTTGAAGATATTAAACCTGCTGTAGAAGAATTTGACAGATCTCAAGAGAACGCAGTTGTTTTGCTCGCACACGTTCAGGATCCGAGAGCTTACGGTGTGGCAGTCCTTGAAGATGGAAAGATAAAATACGTCGTCGAAAAGCCCAAGGAACCACCGAGCGATCTTGCAATAGTTGGTGTGTACATGTTCCGCAAAGATGTTTTCAAAGCAATAGAGAACATCAAACCATCCTGGAGAGGAGAACTTGAAATAACAGATGCAATTGACTATCTTGTGAAAAACGGTTATTCTGTGAAAGCACATATAATAACAGGCTGGTGGAAAGACACGGGAAAACCAGAGGATTTACTCGAGGCAAATAGAAAGATTCTGGACAACATGAAACAGGAATATCTTCATGGTCAAGTCGATAAAAACAGTACTATTCAGGGAAGAGTGTGTATCGGTCAGGGATCGATCATAACTGGTTCGCTCATTCGAGGTCCTGTTATCATAGGAAACAATTGCAGTATTACAAACAGTTATATTGGACCGTACACAGCCGTTGGCAACAACGTGTCACTTGAAAACTGTGAGATCGAAAATTCCATTCTCATGGATCAGAGCAACATCAAAAATGTCACAACTCGTATTGATTCATCTATACTCGGTAAGGGTGTAAAGGTTTTTCAGAACGGAGGGTTTCCAAAGGCTGCACGGCTGGTTGTGGGAGATCTGAGTTCGATACAATTTTGAAAAAGCCCCCGATCGGGGGCTTTTTTGTCATCTGTTTTTCACCCAGCGTATCACCATCGGACTTGCGATGTAAATGGAAGAATACGTTCCCACCACTGTACCAATGGTCATACCAAAAGCAAAGGGTTTTATCGCATTTCCAGCAAAGAGCAGGAGCACAAAAACCACAAAAAACGTCGTCAGGGAAGTATTAACAGTTCTTCGAAAGACCTGGTTTATACTGTCATTCACTATAACTGAAATCTCCTTACCCTTGAATTTTTTCATATTTTCCTTTATTCTGTCATACACGATTATCGTGTCGTTCAGAGAATAGCCGATCAGCGTCAAAAATGCAGCCACAGCCGGAACATTCAGCTCATAATTAAAAATCGAGAAGAAACCCATTGTCACAACGACGTCGTGTACCAGAGCAAGTGTTGCACCTACACCAAAAACAAAATTGAACCTCAGCGTGATGTAAACGAGTATCGCAACCAGTGTTATTATCACCGCACGCCAGGTGAGTCTTCTGACTTCTTCGGCAGCAGAACCACCGGTTTCGTTGAATGAGACCACCTGACCCTTTAGATTTTTTTCATAAATCTTCGATTCTATCTTAGCCTGAAGATCTGCTTTCTCCTCTGCAGTAAATGTCTTGGTAAGAGTTATTGAAAATTTGGCTATGTTTTCTGGATCTCCCACAGATCTGACCCTTGTCACTCTTGCCGATGAAAAATCAGTGGATATCTCGTTCAAAATCTTTCTCACATCGGCTTCTGTAAAGCTTGATGATTCAACTCTCAATATCAACTCGGAGCCACCCAGAAACTCCACACCGAAGTTAAAACCTTTTGTGAAAATGTAGATCAGACTTATTGCAACCAGAACCACAGAGATTGATATGAAAATCTTTCTTTTGCCTACAAAATCGAAGTGCTTCATGACTGAGCTCCCCCCTCTTCAACGACTGGTCTGCGTATGAGAGAACTAAAAGCATCTGTCAAGAGTCTTGAAAGGACTATGTTCACAAAAAAGCTACCAAGCACACCTATGATCAACGTAATTGCAAATCCCTTCACGGTGCCCGTACCGAAGTAGTACAGAGCCAAACCAGCAATGATGGTAGTGAGATTGGCATCGAACAGAGTGATGAAGCATCTGCCAAAACCGGAGTTTATTGCGGCTTTTATCGATTTGCCAGCTCTCAATTCTTCTTTGATTCTCTCAGCGATGATGATATTTCCATCAACAGTCGTTCCAATCGTGAAGATTATACCGGCAATACCCGGCAGTGTCAGTATCGATCCAGTCGCGGCAAGCACACCGAGCAGCAATATGGTGTTGTATATCAGCGCTATGTCCGCAATGACTCCCTGTATTCCATAGACAACAATCATGTAGATGAACACGATTATCAATCCAACAATCCCAGCCCACAGAGAAGTCCTCACGATATCCGAACCAAGCAGTGGTGCCACCCATCCGGCTGAAACTTTTTCAAGCCTTGCCGGTAGAGCTCCGCTCCTGAGTATCGCTGCCAGCTGCTTTGCTTCCTCAATCGAGAAGTTACCGGTTATCTCAGCCTTTCCATCTGGTATGACAGATATGACATAACCTGCAAACTGCACCACATTGTCAAGGACTATGGCAAGGCGCTTTTCTTTTGCCGCAGCGGTTGAAATGGCAGATTCCGGTACGACTAACTGCTGTGTGATCTTTTTGAAAACTTCAGCGTCTTTGCTGGCTAACTCAAAAGTAACCTTGTATCCAAACCTTCCTGCACGGGTTTCGGGTACAGGGTTAGCCGAGACTATCTGTGGAGAAATCAACTTCAAATCTTTCAAAAGCATTATCTCCTGTCTGACAAGGTACCATATTTTTCCATCCCTTGCGGGAAGCCACTCGGCTTTTTTTATCTTTGCCATATCTTTCAATCTCGGATCCGTTTGTGGATCAACCTGACTCTCTTCCAGAACCTGACCAAAATACATCACACCGGTCGAGCCAAGCAATTTCTCGGCTTTTGTCGTATCTGTCGCGGCAGGGATTTCAATCACTATGAAAGAATTGTTTTCCCTAAAAGTTTTTCGCACAGTCGCTTCAGTATATCCTGCGGCATCGAGCCTGTTCCTCAGAACTGTCCAGACATTGTCGACGACTTCGCTTGGATTTTCAACACCTGATTGTACATCCACTCTGTATTCCAGACGAGCTCCGCCTTTGATATCAAGTCCAAGTGGTATACGCTGAAAGATCGCCGCAAAACCCTTGTAAGTCTGACCCTTACTTGGCCACAACAGGGCAAGAAAAGCAGCAAAAATCACCGCAATCACAACTATGAGTCTCACTCTGTTTGCTCTCATGATCATGTTCCCTCCTCAGTTCTGTTCCTTGTCTTTTTCCTCCTGTTCCTTTGATTCCTCTTTCTCCTTGGCTTCCTCTTTCAAAACAGTTGCTATTGCCCTTTTGGTTATCTCCAGCTCCGTCGTCATGGCTGTCTTGATCTTGACTGTGTCTTTCTTGATGTCTATGATTTTCCCAACGATTCCACCGACAGTTATAACGGTGTCGCCGCGCTTCATGTTTGAGATCATATCACGAAACTGCTTTTCCCTTCTTCTTTGAGGTAGAATCATGAGAAAATAGAACATCACAAAGAGAATAACCAGAAGAAAGATGAAACTGAGACCTGAACCTGTAGCAGTTGTGCTTGGAGTGCTACCCGTTGCTCCTGGTACTGCACTGTAAATTATTTCCACCTTAGATACCTCCTTTTTGTTCTTCGATCTTAGATGATTTTACCAGAATTTTGTGAATTACTGGAATGAAAATCAGTTGCAGTCCCAAACCTATCAGTCCATATAGAAGATCTACCCATGGTTTTGCGCCTGTCTTCAAAAAATACACCGTGACTATAAAAACAGCTTTTGCCACAACAAAATCAAGTAAGATCGTCAGGTAAAGATTTTTGAATTTTTTGTAGAAAAAGCCCGTCAAAAAACCGATCGTTACCGACTCAAAGATCGTCGCCATCAGAAAATTCATCTGCAAAATGCCCGTGGCAAGAAAGCCACTCACCGGGGCAAAAAACCCGACCAGTGTCGCGATCAATGTACCGTGGATGAGAGCAACAACAACAGTCAGAAAATTCACCACTAGAAACATCCTTGTCAGCGTTGGTGAATTATTCAACTGTAGAAAATACATCAGAGCTGTCGCTAAAGCTGTCCAGAGCAGGAAAAAAACCAGTTTTTTGACCAAACCACATCCTCCTAAACCACATTTTTCTCGCGTACCACACCTTTTTCAAATCTATCAAGATTCAGCTCACTGATATCCACGTGCAATGTTTTACCATACAGTATCATCTGTGCAAGTGCTTCACCAACCGCCGGTGCAAGCATGAAACCATGACCGCTGAAACCAACTGCGTAGTAGAAATTCGGTATCTTTGGAGATTCTCCAATAATCGGCTGTGCATCGGGTGACATGTTATAATGCCCGGACCAGTGGCGCACGATCCTGATCTTTGACAAAAACGGAAAGATCTTACTCATTTTTCTTGCCATTTGTTTTTCAAACCTGTACGTGACGTTGTTGTTTATACCGGGTTTTTCATCGGCATCACCCTGACCCATGATGAACTGTCCATGCTTGGTCTGTCTCATGTAGAAATTTCCTGAAAAACTTATCGCCATCGGATCAAAAAAGTTCTTCACAGCTTCTGTGACCATTATCTGATGCCTGTAACTTTCGGTTGGAAGATCCATGCCAACCATTTTTGCGACCTCTCTCGAATAAGGTCCAGCCGCGTTTATCAATATCTGAGCCGTTGTTTTACCTCTGTTCGTGAACAGTTCAAACCCATTTTCCAATACTTCAACCGCGATGACCTCGGTATGCGTCATGATATTCACTCCGAGTCTTCGTGCGGCTCTTGCATAAGCAAAATTTGCAAGGTGCGGGTTTGCATGACCATCTTTCTGGCAAAAGGTTGCCAGTTTGACTCCACTCACATCGATATATGGGTATTTCTCTTTAACCTGCCGTGGTGTGAAAATCTGAACGTCCAGTCCAAGTTCTCTCTGCATCCGGACGTTTTTTTCAAACTGTGCGGCTTCCTGATCGTCGTATGAGAGAACCAGGTATCCTCCCTGTTTGTACTCTATGTCAACGCCTGTTTCATCTGAAAGTTTTTCAAAAAGTGACACACTTCTTTTAGCCAGTATCACATTGTTCGGTGAACTCCACTGTTGCCTTATGCCACCTGCACACCTTCCAGTTGAACCAGAGCTCAGATAATTTTTTTCAAAAACTATTACATCGCTCTCACCGAACTTTGCAAGATGATAGGCTATTGAACAACCAACTATTCCTCCACCTATGATCGCCACCCTGTATTCATTTTTCATCTTCTATCTCTCCCTTGACAATCGAATCGAATTTCACCGGCATCGAAGGTGGCCTGAGTGTGCCAAAACTAATCTCACCTGCACTCTTTTTTGTCTTTCTTTGGAGAATCCCAAGTGTGATCGCTCTGCATGTTCTTCCACCGCACGGTCCCATACCAATTCTCAAATACCTTCTGAGTTCTTCATAGTCCGTGTAGCCTTCGTCTATAGCTTTTTCAACTTCCTCAAGAGTTACCTCCTCACATCTGCAGACAAGCGAATCAGCCTTTTCTGGTAAACGAAAACTTCTGACTATCTGTCCAAAGCCAGATGGAACTGCCAGGTGAACCAAGTGTGTTTTGTTGGCAGACTTGACGACTTTGACGATCTCTGCCTGTGTGACCTCTTTCCCTTCACGATCCAGTGCGATGACCTTCTGACCTTTTTCCGGTAAAGGTGAAAATTCATAAGGCAAAACAACCAGATCTCTACCGGGCTGATAGTTTTCCTGTACCATGAAGATCGCAAGACCGGGACATTTGATTACACAGATACCGCAACCTGTGCACTTTGAATAATCAATGACCGGCAAACTGTTTATGTTCTGATGTACACTGATCGCTCCTGATGGACATGATGTCTGGCACGGGTTACACGGTATGTTTTCATAACACTCTATTACAGGTCTCAACTTTCCAACAGGTCCAGTATCTTTCTGAGTATCTTTTGAGTAACTCAGCACCTGTTGTGGGAAAAATCTTTCCAATCCCCTTCTAACCTTGTCTGAAAATGGTCCTGATCTGAATTCAACCAGCTCTTTTTGCATCTTCTCAAGATCCGGCTGGTCCACACCGGTCAGTTCTCTTGAAACAACAAGTCCCGCTATTCTGCCCTCTATCATCGCTGTTGTCGCTTCTTCAATTCCAGCAAGATCTCCTGCAACAAAGATGTTTTTGATATTGGTCCTCATCTCTTTATCTCTGTAAGGCACATATCCTCCAAGCTCTGGAACATATTCAATTCTCACGCCTGCCATCTGTGCAAGTTCAATCGACGGCAAAAGCCCCACTGCCACACATATCATGTCAACAGCGAGTTCTTTCTCACTGCCTGCAATTATATTGAATTTCTCATCCACCTGAGCTATCACAGCACCTTCGACCTTTTCTTCTCCAATCGCCTCTTTAATCGTATGCCTGAGCAAAATTGGAACGCCAAGTCTCTTTACCTTTGCGGCATGAACCTGATAACCTCCAACCTTGTCTGCTATTTCCACAATTGCCTTTACCTGTGCGCCAGCCTGTAAAAGTTGGTAAGAAACGATCAAACCGATATTTCCAGAACCAACCATCAGCACTCTCTTGCCGGGCAAGACCATGAACTGATTCATCAACGTCTGCACCGCTCCGGCACCGTAAACACCGGGCAAGTGATTGTTTTTAAAAGGGATAAAACGTTCACTGGCACCAGTAGAGATGAGAATATACTTTGGTTCTATTTCAACGACCAGATCTTTCTCTCTATCGTATGCGGTTACAACATCTTCGTATATACCTGTTACGATCGTTTGCTTCATGACGGTAACATTTTCATTCAGTTGCGAGATCAATTTTTTCGCTATCTCAAAGCCTCTGACCGAAGCATAGAATCCCTCATGTCCGAAAAATTTATGCGTCTGTTTAACCAACTGACCGCCGAGTTCGACACCTTCGTCTACGATCAACGTCTTGATATTTCTCCTACCGGTCTCAACTGCTGCGCTCAAACCAGCCGGTCCACCTCCGATTATTAGAAAGTCTGTCTTCACCATGTTATTTCACCTCTGCCAATCTGCCTTTTCACCTGCATTCCTTCTCTAACAAGAGTGATACAGCTTCGAACATTTGGTACGCCGTCGACGATTACAAGGCACGAAGAGCACTTACCTATTGCACAGTAAAATCCCCTTGGTCTTGAATGTTCTGTCTGTCCAAAGACATCGATGCCATTTGCCACAAGTGCCGCGGCTATCGTCTCTCCCTCAAAGGCTTCAAGTTCTCTGCCTTCGAAGAAAAACTTCACGATCTTGGGTGTTTTGACATCCAGGATCGGGTGAGCTGTTATTCTGCGCAAGGGCATCACCTCCGTGAATTTATAAGGGCTACAGATGTATCGGCATTTCAACAACGCCTTCTATGGCACCGAGAACCGTCTCGGTCAGGGTTGGATGTGGATGGATGGATTCTTCGAGCTGTTTTGCATTCAGACCGTTTCTAACTGCTATAACACCTTCCATTATCATATCGGTTGCCGATGGGCTGACGATCGTCATACCGAGCACTCTCAAAGTTTGCTTATCTGCGATCAACTTTGCAAAACCTTCCTTTTCCAAAATCGTTCTTGCCCTTCCGTTTGCGCTCAGCGGGAATGAGAATATCTTGACCTTGGAAGGATCAACATCTTTTTCATGTACTCCAACACTCGCAATCTCTGGATTTGAAAATATCACGCTTGGCACCGCCGAATAATCCATGTGTGCTTCCTCACCACAGATGTTTTTCGCCGCCACAACACCCTCACACATAGCGACATGCGCCAACATTATCTGACCTCTCACATCGCCGACGGCATAGATATTTGGAATATTTGTCTGCATCTTTTGATTTGTCTTAATCCCTCTTTGTATTTCAATACCAAGCGCTTTGACATCTTCACCTATCTTCGGTCTTCTTCCAATAGAGACGAGAACCTTGTGTGATATTTTTTCAATCGTTCCTTCTTTTGTTTCTATTGAACATTTAAAACCTCCGTCTACCGGCTCAACACCAGTTACTTTTGAAGACTCGTATATCTGTACCCCTCTTTTTTTAAGTGATCTGGCTATCAGCTCTGCCACATCTTTATCTTCTGTTGGAAGTATGTGCTCCATGAGTTCGACAATGACAACCGGTACTTTCAGCGCAGAGAAAAAGGTCGCAAATTCAACACCTATCACTCCACCGCCAACTATCAAGATGCTCTGTGGTAGATTTTCCATCTTAAAAACATCGTCACTTGTCCAGACACCGGGTACTCCATCAAATGGTGGTATCAGCGACGGGTAAGAACCCGTTGCGATGACTATGTTTCTGGTTTCAAGTTTCAATTCACCTGCTCTCACAAGGTTGTGTGATTCTATCGTTGCCTGTGCGTTTATGAGTTCGATATTGTACTTTTTCAGCAGATATTCGATGCCTTTTCTGGACATGGTGACAACTCTGTTCATGTGATTTTTCATCGCAGAAAAGTCGTACTGTACATTCTCCACATTCACACCCAACTGCTTTGATTTTTCCACGATCTCTGAATAAAGATGAACACTGCTCAAAAGCGCTTTTGTCGGTATACAGCCCCAGTTTGTGCATGTACCACCGACAAATGACTTTTCCACCAACGCAACTTTTTTACCTCTCTGTCCAAGTTTTATTGCGGCAACATATCCACCTGGACCGGCACCGATCACAACTGCATCGTACAAAACAACCACCTCCTGTGACATGACAAAAAAATTGTACCATGTGAACTGCCATTCACCTACAAAAACGCATGCTTTCTAATTTATTAAACAAGCTTGACACATTCAGAACATCTTGACAGTTTTACTTTGTACTCAAAAGATCGTTTAAAGGTTGTCCTGAACAAAAATGTTGCTAAAAAAAGAGGGGCAAAAGCCCCTCTTTTTTGTTCAACATTAGTACATCAAAAAACCTGCACGATAGGATTATCGCCACTTTGAATAGTTATTGTCTTATGATAGGTCTTTTGCTCACTAGTAGATATTCCCAAATATGCGGCATCGCCATAAGCCATGTACACATCATATACACCCGGCTCGATACCGATAATTGGCAGAGAGCCATCATCATATGATTTTCCATAATAAACTGGTACAGTATCGTCGTGCGGATAGAGCGTCACATAAACGTAAGGAGCAGGTTCTCCTGATGTTAGATAAAATTGGAAATAAACATTTGCACCTTTATCAGATGGAAGATCTTGTGTGAGAGCTTTTTGTGCATTCACTCTACCCCAGCCACTGTCATGATCAAAACCAGGTGCCATGATATCATCTGCCGTTGCCGCAATGTGTTTTCTTATTTGATAAGCTGTGTATGGTGTTTCTAAAGCCACTCGTGACTTGCCATCAAGTATGCTAGACCCAGTTGGAACAAATCCATCGACACCCAGTCCCAGTTTTTCCAAAAGCAGTGCAATTACACCAGAAACATGTGGAGTAGCCATCGATGTGCCACCGTACAGTGCATACGGATTTTCTCCATCGAAAAATTCTTCCTCATCCCAAAGCGGAACAGTTGAAAGAATTGTGAAATCACCCGGTGCTGCAACAGTTATCCATCTGCCACGAGTTGAAAATTGCGTTATACCATCGTTGGCTGTACTTGCAGCAACATTTATAACCCCAGGATAACACGATGGATAGTGAATTTCATCTGTGTGGCTATTACCAGCCGAAGCAACAAAAATTCCTCCATAATACATAATTTCTGCAATAGTATAAGCCAGTGTGATTGAATAACCTTTTCCACCCCAACTGTTAGAAAAAATCCTTGCACCATGTTCAAAAGCCCACATAAAACCTTCTGCTACATAGTCATCTCCTATGTAAGCGCCATCTCCACCAGTTTCTGGTTCACCAGTGTCAAATATCACGATTGGCATTATCTTTGCATCTGGTGCCACACCAACAACGCCTATTGAGTTGTCACTTGCAGCTATTGTGCCGGCAACATGTGTTCCGTGAGATCCACCAAAAGAGCTGTCTGAATCGGGTGGCAAAAGTTCATCTGTTAATGGTCTGTATCCTTCAACAAGCTGACCCTGTAAATCGGGGTGAGTTCCATCGACGCCTGTGTCGACAACAGCCACGATGACTCCTTTGCCTGTATATCCCATATTCCACGCTTCAGGTGCTTTCACCTTTCTGATACCCCACATGTACTTTTCAAAAAACTCTTCCTGCTGGTTTACATAGGTTTGTTTTGTTTTTGTCAACAGCTCCGTATCTTTCCAGTTGTTGTTGGTAACTGGCTCGATCAAATATCTCTTATAACTTGGTTCAACGTAGTTGATCTTTTCTTTCAGTGTTTCGTCGGCTTTAAGTTTATCGATGATTTCTTGTCTGATCGTGCTGTAATCTTTAGACGTGTTAAAACTTATGACATTTGTCTGGCTGAGTTTTAGATCGACGCGCACTGTCGCATTTTCGTCTATTGATTTGATCAGATTTATCACATCTTGTCTGTTTCCATCTTTGTATCCGATGATGACTACATTGCTCATTGGCTCTGCATCTTTGTCTATTGCCGCTACTATATCTTCAGGCTTAGAATCTTTTTGAATATTGCTCATACATCCTGCGAGTAATAAAACAACACTTAAAGTCAATACGACAATCAATCTCTTCATCATTTTCACCCCCTTCTATCTCAGTTCTCGCCCGTTGTGAATCGATTGTAATAATCAGCTTCATTTGTCCATCTATCATAACCATATCCAAGATCAATCGTTGAAGAAACCCAATATCCATCATCTGTTTGATAAAGAGCAACTGCTAAATCAAGTCCCCATTCATAGGTTTTGAATTTTTCAAGAGGCTCTGATTGACCTACTCTACTTCCATCTGGCAAAATTCTTGTCCAGTCATTGTCAGAGTATGGATCAAACGCAAGTATTACTTCCTGTGGTCCACCAGTTACAATATTTGCATTATAAAAAATATGCTGATCACTTACAGCCTGATCGTAAATCCAAGGGCTGTTTTCGTAAATGAAAAGAATGTCTTCATCGTCTATGAGATCTCCACCTATGTGCGGTGTTGAATTTTGATCTCTCCAGTCAACTGGTTTCCATCTGAAAGTTGGTGTTCTTGAAACATTTGTTTCATTATCCGAAGGAGAAATCAGTTTGACCTTGAATAGATCAAGCGGTATCACTTCAACAACGTTGCTGTTTTCTGATTCAGTTCCATCCTTATAGACTGTCCTAACCGTGTAATAGTATTTTTTACCCGGCTCAAGATCAAAGCCCTTATCAAACCGGTAATAAGTTGTGGTGAATGCTATTTTTTCCCAATTCTCACCATCAGTTGATCTGTAGATGTTGTACCCGGCTCTGTTAGTAGCTGGTGCATGAGTCCAGGCAAGCTGTACAAAAATGTTCGTTTCTGGTATGTTGTGCTCGGGCTTGTAGTTTTTGAGCTCTTCAATCATCTCTTTTGGCAATCTTTTTTCAAGAATCTGTTTAATTGGATTGGGCAGTCTGTAATATTCCACATCGGCATCGCTTGTCCAGCCAAAATACCAAAGTCCTGTGGGGGCAACCCTGCTGGTAACTTCTGGTGGATTTCTGTCGATTGTAAGATAAACGATTTTGTCCAATCTTGAATCATTAACTGTGTAAACTACAACATGCATTGGAACTGTGACATTATCGAATCTTGAAAGAGACAATGTTGCTGTGTACTCACTGACATTTAAAACAGAAGCATCCCTTGCAACAGCACTGGGCACATAGTCCAGAGCAATGTACATTACATTCATCAATTCTGAGCTTGTGACCTTGACCTTTATAGAGTCAAATGTCAGTGTCGTAGCCTCTGGGTCAGTTATGGGAGTGCCTTCTGGTGTGAACAGTTGCACGGTTACATCTGGAATAACATCGTAATCTGTCATGGCTCTTCTTGAAAGTGTTTCTATGGTCTGTAAAATTTTTGGATCGTAGTTTTGAACCATGCTTGTGGCTTTTCCTTCACCGGTGATTTTAATGTCGTATCTGCCATCAGGTAGATAGAACTCCGCATGACCATTTTCATCTGTCGTCGTTGAGATGATTTTCTGTGAACCCTGAAGGATGTCTACAGTTGCTCCAACAGTTGCACTTCCAGTTGTAAAGTCAAGTACCTTCACCAGTGAATGATTGCCACCAACGGTGAATCTCCAAACAGGACTTTCCACGAAGTTTTTACCGTCAGAAACAACAACCTTCCAGTAGTAGGTTTGCCCGGGTGTTAGATTTTCCACAGTGTACTCCGGCTCGTTGACAGTTGCAATCTTTGAAAGATTAGAAGCACTTGTTCCCATGTAGACATCGAAAGTCAGACTCTGCCCTTCTGGATCTGTCGCAGTGGATTTCAATGTCACGGCTTTTGTCGAAGCAAGAACTGCCAACTGCGCACCATCTTGTGGATAGATCAAAGAAACCTGCGGAATGCGGTTGATAGGACCAAAGCATCCATACAGTGCCACTACAATAACACCTACTAACAACAACCACTTCTTACTCATCAATACACCCCCTTTGTGAAGTCAAAAACCATTTTCGTTTTAGATATAATAAAAAACTGGCATTTTAAATAAACTTATTCCTGCGATTAAATAAGTTTAATATCGCGACAATTATAACACTTATTCCAGGTTCAAGTCAAAATCAGTGATTTTCTTTTTAAAAATTGAAGATCAGAAGGCAGAAATTTTTTGATCAAAACTCTATACCTTTTCTTGCCTGTACACCCTTCTGGTAGTAGTGCTTCACTTCCACTATTTCTGAAACCAGATCTGCGTATTCTATAAACTCTTTTGGAGCGTAACGACCTGTGAGAACCACCTCGGGTCTTTGGTGTCTTTTTGTCAGTACATCGAGTACTTCATCTGCCGTTAGAAGTTTAAAATACACCGCTATGTTGATTTCGTCGAGTACTATAAGATCATAAGCACCATCCAGAATGTACCTGGAAACCTTTTCAAAACCCCTTCTGGCGGCATCAACATCTTCCTGTGCTGGAACACCTTTGATGAAACAACCTCTGCCGTACTGTTCGACGACGATATTTGGTATGTATTTTGGCACATCAAGTTCACTGTATCTCATACCTTTTATGAATTGACCGATGTAAACACTCTTACCCGCACAAGCCGATCTCAGTGCAAGACCAAAAGCCGCTGTTGTTTTCCCTTTTCCATTGCCTGTGTAAACATGGACATATCCCATTCAAATACCCCTTTTCAAAACATTTGTTCAGTTTCGATACGCTTTGTTGTTTTGTTCATTGCTTTTGTAAGGAGCTGGTATATACTGTACAGACGGTCTTCTTTGTTCTGCCTGTTTGTACAGATTCATGAGCTGATAAACCTCTTCTGGCATCTGGTCGGACACATTGAGTCCCATCTTTTTGAGTTCTTCTATGGTTATTGGATAATCGTGTGTCCATTTTCCACTCGACAGTGTCTGTGCAAGTTCCTGTGCTTTTTGTTCACCGACTTTTTCGGTGAGCAAACAGGCAATGAAATCCCTCACCTGTTCTATAGCCTTTTTTGCAACATCTGCGAGTATGAGCGTTTCATCGTCTATTTCGTTGATGTTTTTCTTTTCAAGGACACTCAAAATGGACGGTGCAGGATAACCACCAATCTGCGGATCGAGTGGACCGAGCACGGCATTTGGATCCATGATTATTTCATCTGCCGCAAGCGCTATGAGTGTTCCACCTGACATTGCGTAATGCGGTACGAAAACAGTTACCTTCCCTTTGTGTCTGATCAGAGCTCTTGCAATCTGCTCGGCTGCCAGAACCAGACCACCAGGAGTGTGAAGAACAATATCTATTGGCATATCATCAGGAGTCAATTTGATGGCTCTGAGCACATCTTCAGAATCTTCTATGTTTATATATCTTCCAAAGGTCAACCCAAAAAAGCTCATCGACTCCTGTCGGTGAATTAAAGTGATAACTCTGCTTTTTCTTTTTGCTTCAAGCTGCTTTATGAGCATTTCCCTGGCAGATCTTTGCGAGTTTGCACGAATGAAAGGTATGAAGAAACTCAGGATCAGAACCATCCAGAATATCTCAAATATGAACGAAGACCACAAAATCATCACCTCCTTTCAACAACAAGTAAATCCGGTCTCTTGATCAGTATACCATTGATTTTAAACTCAACGTATGGCCAATCGCTGTTTTCGAAATAACTGATGATCACAGGACCATTTTCTGTCAAGGCAATCGTGTCTTCGGATTTTGTTCCCGTAATCGTCGGGTTCCATGCAAGGACATTACCGACTTTCAGTTCATACTCTGTAGATTCATTGGCTATTATTTCTCTTGGATTGTAACCTGCAAGACCACCCTGATGATGAAGCATCCATTCATAAGGTTTGCCAACTTCGGCATAGGCTCTTTTAATTTCCTCAAAGACGGTGTTGAGTTTGACCCCGGCTTTTGAGTTTGAGATCGCAATTGCATCGATATAACAGTTTTGCCTGTGCTGTTCAGCCAGCGCATGGTCTTTTTCAAACAGAACAGATCTTGTAGCGGAAACTACCAGACCCCTTTTGCGCGCACAGATACTCACAAACACCTTCTTTCCCAGTCGGACATTTCTTGGCAGGTTGTGTCTGTAAAGTCTCGCGCTCTCTTCGCCGCTCACCATGACAAAAATGGGTTCAATTCCTTCTTTTGCCAGTGATCTGTATATCACACCCTGAACCTCAAGCTCAGTCATGTCTGGTTTTAACTCTTTCATTTCTCTGTTCAAAACTTGATCACATGTACTTCCCAAATCTGTATACGTTTTCAATTCAAAATCACTCATCACATATCTGAGCTGATCTATCTGCGGTTTCAAGTTGATTGTTTCAAACATACCGGTATCAGAAGCGATCCTTTTGCCACTTATAAAAGGTTTTAGAACATCTATCATGTTCTTTGACCAAATATATTCGGCAAATTCAATTTCAGACGACAGATCCTCATAAAGTTCTTCTTTTTCGATGCGCTTTCTTTCTATGTTGTTTGTGAGAATGTAAACGCTTTCCTGATTTACAAAAACATGAGCCGCACCTGTCTCTGTGCCCAAAGTAATGTGATTGCGCGCACCGAAAGTGAACCAGGAAAAATTATCACACCTGCTCAAAAGAATGCCGTCAAAACCTCTTTGTTTAACAAAATCCCTGAGCAACTGAACTCTTGCTCTGAAAAAAGATCTCAGCATCAACGATCACCCAAAATTGATTATACACTTTTTGCTATCAAATGGAAAAATCAGAGATTTGAAAAACCGCTGAATCTTTCATTCATCTGATAGTGCCTGAGCTATTTCAATTGCCACAATCGTATCGTTGCACTGTCCTACCAATCTTGGAACACCTTTTCAATATGTAATACAAGCAAAATCCTCCAGAATGCGAAGATGTCTTTCAGCAGCAAAATCACAGCTTTCATGCTGATTTATCGTGCTTCTGTTAAGGAAAGTTTTTAAATGCACTCAGTCCTTATTGACAAATTGCACATAGGTGTTATAATAAACTATGGAAACCACAAAGGAGGTGGACAAGATGAAAAAAATTGTCATACCAACTCTTGACGGCTCTACTATTTCTCCTCATTTTGGCAGGGCACCGTACTTCACCGTTGTTGATTTAGACGATCAGGGAAATTTCGTCATCAGCGGCAAAATAACAAACACAGGCGAGCATTTTGGTGGCACTGGAAAACCAAAGGACTTCTTGCTTTCCTTGAATCCAACCGCACTGATTGTTAAAGAAATTGGTCCCGGAGCTTTAGCAGCCTTTGAGCAGGCAGGGATAGAGGTTTTCAAAACACGCGCGGCAAAAGTTGAAGAAGCCATGAAAGATTACAAAGACGGCAAGCTCGAAAAATGCGATCAGGGCTGTGCACACTCGCACGGGGAGCATCACAGATGAACGGAAGGTTCAGAAAGTGCATGTACGGTGCCGGTACAGATTTTTTGATACCGGCGATATTGGCTGTCTTGAAAAAAGAACCGGTCCACGGTTATTCACTGCTTGAAAAACTATCTGCAATAGGTTTGAACACGTCTTTCTTTCATCCCAGCATCCTTTACAGGACATTGAGAGCTATGGAAATACATGGTCTGGTGAGTTCAAACTGGGATTTGCAGACAAGCGGGCCGGCAAGGAGAGTTTACTCAATAACAAAAGTCGGTGAAGATTTCTTGGAAAACTGGTGTTCAACTGCGATGGAGAACATCCAGCTAATACAAAAGATTGTTGATATAGCCAAAGGAGGTGAGTGATATGTACGGCTATGTATTTGGAAGAGGTATGTACGGCTATGGGCTTGGAAGAGGCTTTCCACGACCATATATGGGTAGAAGATGCCTCTATCCATTTTATCCAACAAAGCAGGAAGAACTCACCTATCTCAAAGAAAGATCAAACATTCTCAACGAGGAATTGAAATGGATCCAAGAAAGAATCAAAACCTTAGAAAACCAGTCTTGAAAGTCAAAACTCCCCCCAACGGGGGAGTTTATTTAATGACTCGCGGCTGTTTTGATCTTTGGAAATGTAGCTGAAGTGATGCCTGACAATTTCATTATCAACTTTGCAACATCTGTATTGTCCATCACTCCGGTGAAGTACTGTGCGCCAGGTCCAAAGGCATAAACCGGCACGGGAGCTGCTGTGTGGTCAAAGGTTGTCCATCCAAAACCAACTTTGCCGCTTATAAATCTTGCAAGCTCACGTCTAAGCTGGTTTGACGGTACTTTACTGAGAAATTCATATTCCTGATCGGATATGTCTATTCCATACCAGTCTTTCAATCCTTCGATGAATTTTTCTTTTTCCTCTATCTTGAATTTTTCCAGAAACATCGTTGTGGTCCCCTTGGCTTTCCTTGCCTGATCAACGAGAATTGAGTAATTACCGTTTGATAAGGAAAGTCCACCTGTTTCATGATCTCCTGTTACCACCACAAGTGTATTGCCGTTTTTGCTTGCAAAATCAACGGCTACCTTCACCGCGCTATCAAATTCCATGACTTCCTTCCACACACCAAAGAAATCATTGGCATGTGCCTCCCAGTCGATCTGTGATCCTTCAACCATCAGTATGAAATCTTCACCGGAACTGGAAAGAATCTCAATCGCTTTTTTAACCATAACATCCAAGGTAGGCTGTTCGCCAGTTCTTTCAGTTACAGGACTGAGATGGGATGGAGCAAAAAGACCGATTACTTTCCCATCCGTGATATTCTCAAGCTCACTCTTTTTTGTGATATACACATAACCCTGATTGCGCATTTTTTCTATGAGATTTTCATCGTCTTTTCTTATACCGCCCATCGACTGAGGCAAAAAGTAGGAATATCCCCCACCAAAGATCACATCGATACCAGCCTCGGACAACTGCTTTGCCAGAACGAGTTCATCGTCTCTGTTCTCCACATGACCGTAAAACGAAGCCGGTGTTGCGTGTGTCACCCTGCAGGTAACAACTATTCCTGTCCTGTAACCCAGATCTCTTCCCAGTTCAATCATCGAATAAACAGGTTCATTGTTTGGAAGCACTCCTATAGCCTTGTTCAGAGTTTTGAAACCTGTTGCCAGTGCAGTCCCAGCCGGTGCAGAATCTGTCACCCATGAATCTGCCGAGTATGTCAGCGTGATGCCTGAGTAAGGAAGTTTCATCGTTTCAAGCACCTTTGCTTCGAGAATGCTTGCAAGAACTAACTGGTTTGCACTCATACCATCACCGATGAGAAAAATCACGTTGAGTGCAAAAGCAAAAACACCGAGAAAAACAAGCACTGAAAGAACTAAAAACTTTCTCAACATAAGCACACCTCCCCGTTGGCAATAATCATTTTACCAAATTTCGATGTTAAAAACCATCCGAAAAAATTCTCGGGGTTTTTGTGATAGCATTATATTGATTGCAAAAAGGAGGTGCTGTGATCGTGAAGTTTTCACCAAAGAATCTATGGTCTATAAGAAATCGTGAACAGATCGAGTCTTTTAGCAAAGAATATGCCAGATTCATGGACATGGCAAGAACAGAAAGAATGGCTATCAGAGAATCTGTATTGATGCTTCAACAGGCAGGCTTTGTACCTATAGAACGGTTTGATGGAAATACAGACAAAGTATATGCAGTCAATCGTGGAAAATCGTTGATAGCCGTTCGCCTGGTTGGAAAGCTCGAAAATGGTCTGAATCTTGTTGCGGCACATATCGATGCTCCAAGACTTGATTTCAAGCCAAAGCCAATCTTTGAAGAAGAACGAATTGCCCTTGCAAGGACGCATTACTACGGTGGTGTGAAGAAGTATCAGTGGTTCAGCCTGCCTTTAGAGCTCCACGGGTATGTTGTGAAAGAAACCGGTGAAGTTGTGGAAATACACATCGGTCAGTGCAAAGATGACCCAGTTTTTGTCGCCCCGGATCTATTACCGCATCTTGACAGGAAAGACGCACTCGTGAGCGAGAAATTCGATGCTGAAAAACTCTCAGTGATCGCCGGTACAATTCCCCTTGGCGGTGAAGAAAAAGAAGCAGTTAAAACATACGTTCTCAAAATCCTGAAAGATAGATATGGAATAACAGAAGAAGATTTTGTCAGTGGCGAATTCGAATTGGTACCCGCTCTGAAGACAAGAAGCGTCGGCTTTGATGAGAGCCTTCTTGGTGGCTATGGTCACGATGACAGAATTTGTGGCTACACAGCTCTGAAAGGATTGATAGATGCCGTTAACCCCGTGCGCTCATGCGGAGTGATACTCTTCGACAGAGAAGAAATAGGAAGCGAAGGCAATGCAGGAGCAAAGGCTAATTTTTATGTGGCGTTTTTGAAGAAACTCCTCAAGATACAGGGTTGTGCAGATACCTCTCTTGGTATAGATGAACTATTTGCAAAAACTTCTATAATCTCTGCGGACGTGTGCCCGGCGATCGACCCGATGTTCAAAGAAGTTCACGATCCTGAAAACGCCGCAAGAGTCGGCTATGGCGTTGGGCTGGTCAGGTACACGGGTAGCGGTGGAAAATCCGGCTCAAGTGAAGCCCATGCGGAATTTGTCGCTAAAGTTAGAAAGGTTCTGAACCAGGAAGGCATCGTCTGGCAGGTTGCCACCATGGGAAAAGCCGATCGAGGTGGAGGAGGAACAGTGGCAAAATTTCTCGCGGAAAAAGGTGCCTGTGTTTTGGATATGGGACCTGCTTTACTTGGAATGCACTCACCGTTTGAGCTGGTTTCAAAGGCTGATTTATACGAAACCTATAGAGCTTACAGGGCACTACTTGAAAAGCTCAACTGAAAAAGGGACCGATCGGTCCCTTTTTTTGAAAACAAACTGCTTTTTCAGAATTTAGTATCAAAGCTCAAAATAAACTTCGGTTCACCCATGATACCTGCCTGATTTGAATACTCAAAGACATACGCCGCAAGGGCTATCTTCACAAAAGGAATATCGAGTTTTACCCCGCCTGTGAGCCATCCTGCGTGCAGACCACCGTAGAGTTTGACAAAACCAAAATCAGTCTTCAAACCAAGATTGAGTTTTCTCAAAATCGTCTTTTGCTGATTCAAAAGATCTTCAAGTTCCGCTGATACAGTCAAAAACTGCCATGTGTAAGAAGCACCGGTTGAAAGAACATACCTTGGAGCATTCAAAAGAATGTCGTTGAAGTTGGCAAAAAAGCTTAAGCCCAATCTGAAATTATCTATATCATAAGCCATACCGGCACTGGCTATGAAAAATGGCTGGTTTATGTTTGCAAATATTTTAGAAGGATCATCTAGCAAAACATCTTTAAATGAATCTGGGTCAAAAATATTGACAGATGCAGGAAATTCAGTGCCAGTTGCGGGAATAACAAAACCTGCCATGCCACCACCAAATGATGCACCCACTCTGAGATTTTCAAATTTCACAGCCCCACCAACAACACCAAAATAATCCATCCATGCTCCGAGCTCTACGTCATTGAGTCTCATCAAAGAAAGATTCCAGAACGCAGACGCCTGAAAGGCTCCCATACCGCCTATTACAAGATTGCCTATTTTTGCACCGTATCCACCAGCCAAGTTCAGATCATAACTGTGAACACCTTCAAGAGCTTTCAAAAGTTCCGTGTCAGTTGCAAGATCTGTTATCGAAGCGGGATTTGAAATATATGGAAGTAATTTTGAAAGCTCTGCGATGTTGTTTGAAAGACCTGGAAAGACGCTCAATTCAAAGCCAGGTGTGAAAAGTGCGGGATTGAGTATCAGTGCATTCATGCCTTCCACCGTTGTATAAATACCACCCATTGCCAGACTCTCAACAGGTTTGAAAAACCCCGGAAAAACCTCCCACTGGTATGAAATTCCCGTAATAGTAACAATCAACATCAAAGCAAGGATAAATTTTTTCATTTTCAATCACTCCCCAGTAGATCAAATAGATCTGCTAAATATTGAGCTTGATATAAAGAATCTGTCGCAGGTGGATCTGGCAAGGTTATGTCCAAACTCAATACACCAGTTACTTCTTTCATAATTTCATAAGCCCAGACAAACTCATCGCAATTATTTTCATCATGGTACAAACCACTTGTTGTATCAAAAGCAAGTTCTGTGAAAGAAGCTGGGTTTGTTATAGTCTGTTTGACAAGGTTTTCATCTGTGATCTTTCCATCGTTGTTAGTGTCCAATACAAGATTGAGCATATATCCCAGATCATAGAAGATACAAAAAGCGGCATAAGTTGAACTTGAGTCCTGTGTTTGTGTGGCATTGACAAGTACGTAATAGCCACTTGTCAAAAGTTTGAGAAGCTGTGCGTTGTCTATGAAACTCGCAAGGGTTGAAACAACCGTGCCTGCATTGGTTTCAAGTATCTGCCAGAAATCTTGAGTGCCGTTTCTGGTTTTTGGAAAAATCTGTGAAAGATCCAATCCCAGCTCCTGTGCAATCTCTTGAAAGTCAGAGACAAGGTCTGTGATACTTTTTCCAGATTTCGACGCCGCTGCTTCGACCAATATCTTTATAGCCTCTATTGCCTCGTCAGTCAGTTCATCCTTTTTATCGTACAAAGCCTGTGCAAAATCATAGAGTGTACTTGTTGAATCCAACAGTCCTGTGAGCTGTTCATTGGTCAAGCCCAGATCAAGTTTATCATTTAAAACTGATCCAGACAGAGCTATAGCCTTGTCATAATCTTTGCTGCTCAAAGCTCCTTTGGCTGCATCTAACTTTTGCTGTGTTGTGCCCGAAGAAAGAAGATTTTGAAGTTCAAGATTTGCAAATATATTAAAAGCACATGAGGACAAAAAAAGTGCGGCAACCACGACAATCCAAACCATCAGCAGGCTCTTTCCCCGCACAAGAACCACCCCTTTCTTTATGATGATTATACAACTTTTTTCACACTTTCAAATCGATCTGATGAATCATCCCCAGTTGACCATCTTCATTCAAATAAATACCGCTTGATACAATCTGTCCGAGAAATCCCTGCCCATCGTATAAACTGAACTTTGTCGGCACAAATCCAAGATAAATAGCCCCTATGTTCATGTCTTTGAGTGAAAGTAGCTTTTCTTTACCATCTTTATCTGTAAACCAGACTCTGAGTTTTGCAAAGATCGGATCTTCTTGATCGATCCATCTGTTTTTATCTATGTCATACCTCGACAGTTCCTTAAAGCCATTGCCAGTTGCTGGTCCAAACAGTTCTATGCCGCTGTCTATCTTTCCGTTGTCGTTCAAATCCAGAGCCAGAAAGCCCAAGTTCGACGCAGGAATGCGAAATTCATCCACCACACCGTCAAGATCAAGATCCATTCTTATCTTCTTTGCAGAAAAATTCACAGGCTTGCTGTCAAAATTGAGTAATAGTGGATCTTTCAATCCATCATCAAACCTTAACTGAAAGTTTTTCTCAAAATACACAGATCTTTCCATTCTAATCGAAAGACTGAACTCGATCGTTCTACCATCTTTTGTCCTGACCGTTCCGCTGGCTGAAAAAACCATTTTTTCAGATTCAGAATACCTTTGATGACTTTCATAAACTAAACTGAAGTTCTGCTGAGAATGAGAATTATCGGTTTTATGAATTTTTGGATCTTCATTTTCGCAAAGCTCAAGTGCAAGCAATCTTATCTTTTTACCGGTGAGTTTTTCCAGCAGGTACTTTATCATTCTCAGTTTTGCTTTTTGCTCATCTGAAAGTTTCAGTGCAGGCTCTTCAGGCTGCACACTATCATGTACATAATTGTAGCGAATATTCAGTCTTTCGCTTTTTTCATAACTTTTATCATAGCTATAATAACTTTCCATACTATTTGAGTAACTTTCTATTCTCATCTAATCACCTTGATTTATTTATCGACCGAAAATAAAAAAAACAGCAGAGCTTACACCCTGCTGTGAATTTTCAGTCTTTCTATTTTCTATGCTCCGTACAAATCCCGTCTTGATACCCAGCCCTTTCTCAAAGTCTGGGATAAAACAGCCAGTCCAACCAGTACGAACCCGATAAGATCTGTCACAAAACCCGGAAAGGCCATCATAATGCCGCCAATGCTGTACAAGATTGCCTCAAAGTTTTTCAAATGTCCGAAGAAATAACCGGTCAGTCCTCCAGACAGAATTATCAAGCCCACTGTTGTGGTCAAAAGCGGCCAGATCAATTCAACTGGATTTTTCAAGTTGATGAGCAATATCTGTGGATAATAGACGAAAACATACGGAACCAGAAACGCGGCTATGCCAAGTCTTGTCGCCGTGATACCTGTCTTGAAAGGATCTGATCTTGCTATACCAGCACCAGCCATCGCAGCGAGTGCTACAGGTGGTGTGATATCTGCGATGACACCAAAATAGAATGCGAACATATGCGCTGGCAGCACCCATACACCCAGTCTCAAAAGAGCCGGTGCGGCTATCGTTGAGGTGATGACATAATTTGCCGTTGTTGGTACGCCCATTCCCAGGACCAAACTCGTTAACATCGTGAAAATCAGTGTAATCAGAAGATTACCCTGAGCAAGGTCAACAAGCGCCGTACCGAGCTTCAATCCCAAGCCAGTCACTGTGACAACTCCAATGATTATACCCGCACATGCGGTGGCAGCGACGACGCTCAGAGCTCCTCTTGCACCTGCTTCAAGAGCGGCAGGTATATCAGAAAGCTTCATCCTGGTCGATTTTCTAATCATTGAAGCTATTACAGAAACCACTATCGCATAAAAGGCAGCCCGAACCGGTGTAAAACCCGTAACAAGAAGGTACAGAACGATTATCAACGGTAGTAGTAAATGACCCCTTTCTAAAAGCACCTTCCCAATCTTGGGTAACTGTTCTTTTGACATGCCCTTTAACCCGATTTTTCTGGCTTCCCAGTGAACAGCCATCCAGACGGCAAAGAAATAAAAAATAGCCGGAATCAATGCGGCAATTATGATCTTTCCATAGGGTATGCCGGTGAACTCTGCCATGAGAAATGCCGCAGCGCCCATAACTGGTGGCATTATCTGCCCGCCAGTGGAAGCAGTCGCTTCAACTGCAGCGGCAAACTCCGGTTTGTATCCCAGTTTTTTCATCATCGGTATTGTAAAACTCCCTGAGCCAACTGTGTTTGCGACTGAGCTGCCTCCAATAGTGCCCTCCAGCGCACTTGCAAAGACGGCAACCTTTGCTGGTCCACCAGAAGCCCATCCAACAAGTGCATTTGAAAGATCTATGAACAGCTGTCCAAGCCCGGTTTTCTCAAGAAAAGCAGCCAGCAGTATGAATAGAAACACAAAAGTGGATGAAACACCAAGAGGTATACCAAAGATGCCTTCTGTTGTGAAAAACAGGTGCCCGATGAGTCTTTGCAGAGAAATACCTCTGTGCGCCAAAACTCCCGGCATATATCTACCAAATAGCGCGTATAATATGAAAACACTGGACACTATCACCATAGGCAGTCCGACAATTCTTCTCACAGCTTCGAGAACCAAAAGTATGCCAATGATGCCAATCACAAGATCGAGTTTTGTAACAGTGCCTGCTCTCAGAACAAGCTCTTTGTAATTTACGACTATGTACAGCGTTGTCATCGGAGCTATTATGGCAAGGATCAGGTCAAATGGGTGAATCCTATCCTTGGGCCATTTTTTTCTTGTGGGGTACAGCAAATAGATCAACGTCAAACCAAAGGTCAGGTGTATTGACCTTTGAATCATCGCGTCGAGAACACCAAAGGCAGCTGTATAGAGTTGAAAAACAGAAAAGGTTATGGCTATAGCCGCAACAACCTTTGCAAGAAAACCTCTGTATTTTCTATAGGTAGACTCTCTATCATATTTCTCCAGAACCTTTTGAACCTCTTCTTCTGAAACCTTTTCTTGCTCAAATTGCTGGTCTGGAACCTTCTGTTTGTCCAAGCTCTCCACCCCTATCTTAGTTTTAAATCGATTGAATACTTACAGGATAAAACAATCAGATCGTTCACATTCGCTATGTCCTTGAACATGATCTTACCGTCTTTGAACAAAAGACCATGTCCGTCTAAGTGAGAAACCCGAAGGGAGATCTCTTTGAATTTCCGGGAGATTTCTACCTCAAAAAAACCATCTTTTACGACAAACCTCCCTTCGGTTTGAAAAGTCAACCCGGCTCCCATTGAACTGTACTTTGCCATATAAAGATGTAAAAGACCATCTTTTGATATTTCATAAAATTCATAGACCGGTGTTTTTTCTACTGAATGTACAAAGGTCAATACGAATTTTCCATCCTCTAGTTTTCTGGTGTATATTACTTTTCCTTCTTTGCTCACAACCAGTACCGGTACTCTTTCAAAGCGAAATATTAAAAAGAACGACGCCAATAATACCAGAGCAACAAACCAAAATCGCATCAAAGATTAGAGTCCCATTTCTTTGAAAAATTTTTCCGCACCCGGATGCAGAGGTATGGACATGCCTTCTTTACCCGTTTCTGGAATGATCATCTCACCTTTTTGATGAGCCTCTATGAGCCTCTTTTGATTGGCATACATTGTTTTGAGCATTTCGTAAACAAGATCGGCTGAAAGATCTTCTCTGACAGCCAGCATCGCCTTGACTGCCACTGTTTCTACGTCTTTGTCAACACCCTTGTAAGTCCCAGCGGGGATGACTATCTTTGTGTAGAACGGGTAGTTCCTCTGCAAAATCTGGATTATATTTTGATCAACTGGAACTATGGTGATTTTCTTTACAGCAGCTACATCGATTACTGCAGCCGTAGGGTGACCTGCTGTAACAAATGCAGCATCTATATTTTCGTTCTTTAGATTTTCAGCAGCCTCGGCAAAACTCAGATACTGCACTTTGATGTCGTTGTAAGTGATACCAGCAGCCGTCAGAATATGCCTTGCATTTACCTCCGTTCCGCTTCCTGCAGCACCAACGGCGACTCTTTTACCCTTCAGATCATAAACACTGTTGATTCCCTTATCGGCGAGTGCAACAATCTGGATAGTTTCAGGATAGAGTGTCGCAAGTCCTCGTATTTCTTTGAAAGGCTTATCTTTGAAAAGTTCGATACCCGAGTAAGCATAAAATGCAACATCGTTTTGCACAAAGATTACATCAACATCTTTGTTCTTCAGCAGGTTCACATTGGCAACAGATGCACCTGAACTCTGAGCTGAGGCGTTAACGTTTTTCAGATTCTTTGTCCAGATGTCTGCCATTGCAGCACCGAGTGGATAATAAACCCCGGCGGTACCACCAGTTGCAATTGTCAAAAACGTGGCAGCAAAGCTACTGATTGCCAAAACAACCAGGATCAGACCAACGACGAACTTTTTCACCTTCATCCCTCCCCTTGAAAGATGTTGTTTATACAAATATATTATACCATGGCAACTTTCAGCAAAACTAAATTCAAACAAAGCAGTTTTAACATCAGTTGATGTTACTCAAAGTAGCACATAGTCTGAAAATTTTATACGCTTCCATATATGTTGATGCTCTGTAAACAACTGTTCTTGCATCCTTTTTAACGATATTTGGTATGAGCGATACCATCTCTGTCATGGCAGATCTTATGAAGGATATTTTCAGCTCCACTGGTTCTTTTTCAACCGTCGGCTTGAAGTTTTTGATGTTTTCCATTGCCTGTTTAACTCCATTTATCAGGCGTTCCTTCACCACATCAAATGGATAAAGTTTTGCGGAATAACGGCCGTACGCTTCCTTGACAACAACACCGACAAAGTCGTTTAACTCTTCTCTTGCACATCTTATCGTGTTTTGATCCCCACTGATCAACGCAACTGGTATTCCAAAAGATCCTGCGAGTCTGCCGTTCAAACCAGCCTCACTCATTGGCTTTCCGTTGATCTCCACGTGAAAAACTCTACCTGTATATGTGTGATCCATCACAGCCTCCATACTGCCAGCTCTTGCGTGGTAACCAACAAAAAAGACTGCGTCAAAGTTTTCGTCAATTCCCTGCATCATGCTCAATGGTTTGGGGCTTCCACTTATCAAAACAGCCTTTGGATGAAGTTCTTCAATCAAAATGTTGTCCATGTTGTTGTGCGAATCATTGACAACAACTTCAGTTGCACCGAACTGGTATGCGGCTTCTACCACCACGTTGACTTCTTTGGTCATGATTTTTCTGAACCTTTCGTATTCTTTGGAGTCAGGTTCGACGTGAGAGTAAGACACAACCCCAGAAATCCCTTCCATGTCGGCTGAAATGAAAATTCTCATTTCACATTCCTCCTTCTTCTGTCAGCACAGCGTTCAACAAAAACCTCGAATAATCTCATCTGCTCCCTGTACCTTTCAAACATCCTTTCAGGATGCCACTGCACTCCCAGGACAAAGTCATCTGCATCGATTTTTTCCACTGCTTCAATTATGTTGTCTTGCGAATATGCAACTATTTTCAGCACTGGAGCTATCTTTTTGATTGCCTGATGGTGAAAACTGTTGACCATTATACTGGATTTTTTGAACAGGCTGTGTATGAAACTCTCTTGCACTAAATGTATCTTATGAGTTGGATGATAGCTTGGAGCATCTTGAGAATGTTTCAACACATTCTCGCACTGACTGTATATGTCCTGGTAAAGGCTACCTCCTAGTGCAACGTTGATCAGCTGTATTCCCCTGCAGATGCCAAATATGGGCTTTTTCGCTTTGAAAAATGCCTGGCACAGTTTTATCTCTAATTCGTCTCTTTTTGGAGTCACCTGTCCAAGACCTTTTTCTGGCTCTTCACCGTAGAAATGTGGATCAACATCGACTCCGCCTGAGAAGAGAACTCCATCCAGTAGGTCAACCAGTTCGGTGATGTTTTTATGATCATCATATACAGGAATCGCAAACACAACAGCACCGGCTTTTTCAAGCGCTCTGTAATAAGCTTCATTTAATTTTATGAAATCCTGATCAACCGAACAGGTTACTCCTATAACAGGTTTCATGGTTTGAATTATACTACTTAAAGAGCAAGGATCACAAGAGAGCTGGTAGAATAAAACAAAGGAGATGATTTTTCATGTTTGATCTGTTGATTTTGAATGCCATGATAATCGATGGTACCTCATCGTCATGGTTTTATGGAGACATCGGCATAGACAAAGATAAAATTTCAGCCATAGGCAACCTGAAAAGACATAAAGCCAGAAGAGTCATAGATGCCAAAGGTTTGTTCGTTTCACCTGGTTTCATAGATATTCACAGTCATTCAGATTTCCATGCAATTGTGAATTACAGATGTGAAAGCAAGGTCAGGCAGGGCGTGACCACAGAAGTTGTTGGGAACTGCGGATATTCGCTTGCTCCGCTGCTTGGTGAAGCACTTCAGGAAAGCAGAAGATCACATCTTGAATCTTATGGCATCGAAGCAGGCTGGGAAACCGTTGAAGAATACCTTCAGGTTCTGGAAAAATCAAGACCATCCATAAATTACGCAACACTGGTTGGTCACGGGACAATCAGAAAATCCGTGATGGGTTACGAAAGAAGAGAACCAACGAAAGAAGAACTAGCAAAAATGAAAAGGTTACTCGATCAAGCCATGAGAGATGGTGCTTTTGGGATGAGCACCGGTTTGATATATTCCCCGGGCTCGTTTGCAAAAACAGAAGAAATAATCCAATTGTGCAAAGTCGTTGCAAAAAGAAACGGCATATACACAACCCACATGAGAAGTGAAAGTGAGTATCTGGAAGAATCAGTTCTCGAATCGATTGAAATAGGTGAAAAATCCAAGGTTGCCGTTCAAATCTCACACCATAAAGCCTGCGGAAGAAAGTACTTTGGCAAAGTGAATAAAACACTTCAAATGATACAGCAAGCCAGATCCAAGGGCATAGATGTAACCTGCGATGTTTATCCTTACACGGCAACAGCAACAGACCTTGATGCCATATTACCGGACTGGGTACATGAAGGGGGTATTCAAAAACTCCTTGAAAGGCTCACAGACAAAAATACAAGAGAAAAAATCAAAAAGCAAATAGATCCTGTTCAAAAAGCCATGAGCGGATACGAAAACCTTTACGTGACCTATACGTTCACGGAGAAAAACAAGCAATTTCAGGGCAAGAGTATCGCTGAAATATCCAAAATTCTGAATAAAGATCCCCTGGATACCGCTTTTGACTTGATCGTCGAAGAAAGATCAAGAGTAGGCATGATGAGATTTGCAATGGATGAAGAAGACGTGAAGAAAGTGATCTCAAGTCCATTTTCAATGATCGGTTCTGACGGCAGTGCACTATCAGTTGATGGTGTTCTTTCGCACGGACATCCGCACCCGAGAAATTTTGGAACCTTTCCAAGAGTGATCGCCCGTTATGTCAAAGAGCTCAAAACAATCACCCTGGAACAGGCTATCTACAAAATGACATCTTTCCCGGCACGAAGAATAGGGTTATTCGATCGAGGGATAATCAGACCGAACATGGCTGCAGACATTGTGATATTTGATTTTGACAGAATTCAGGACACGGCAACCTATGAAGAACCAAAAAAATATCCCCAGGGTATAGTCTATGTAATAGTTAACGGTGAACCTGTGATCTTTGAATCTGAACACACCTTTGCTCGAGCCGGAAAGATCTTAAGAAAAAAGTAATCAATTGATGCATATCAGGGCTTCTCTTATGATCTTTGCCGCAACAATACATGTTCTTTCTGAAAGGTCTGTCAGTGGAGAAACTTCAACCAGATCAAAGCCAACTATATTGAGTTCTTTGAATTTTTGAATCACTTCGAAGATCTCCTTTGAAGTGCATCCACCTGGTTCAGGGGTGCCTGTGCCGGGTGCATAAGCTGGATCGAGTACGTCAATGTCGAAGGTCACATAAACGGGAAAGCCTTTGAGCTCCTCTAAGACACTCATAAAAGGTTCTTTAACATCCACAAGAAAGGTGTTTGTGTGCTGTCTGGCAAAATCGAACTCTTCTTTCACACCTGATCTGATACCGAACTGATACAAATGCCTGTGTTTTATACATTCACAGACCCTTCTGAGTACCGTTGCGTGGGAAAGTTTTTCACCAAAAAAGCTGTCTCTCAGATCTGCGTGTGCATCGAAATGAAGGACTTTAAGTTCCGGGAACTTCAATGCAACCTGTTTGATCACAGGATAGCTTATCAGGTGTTCTCCCCCAATGAAAAACGGGATCTTTTCATCTTCGATGATCTGATGCGCTACTGATTCAATCAATTTCAGACTTTCGTACACGTTGCCAAAAGGTAGTTCGATGTCTCCTATATCGCAAAAATTCTTTTCGTTCAAAGAACCATTCAGGTATGAGCTGTAATCCTCCAGCCCGTAAGACAGTTCTCTGATCCTTCTTGGTCCCATTCTCGTACCCGGTCTGAAGCTCGTCGTCTGATCCAAAGGAGCACCTACCAGAACAACATCACTTTTCTCGTAATCGTCTTTTGACCTGAGAAATCTGCATTGATTTATCAGCTTCACCTGTGTTTTCATTGCAAAACCTCCTCATCGCGAACGATTTCAACGCTTAAAATTCTATCCACTCTGAAGGTCCTGGTCTGTTTTCTCTCAAAACAGTATGCACATAGCCCCCGAAAGATCTTTCCCTGGTATGAAAAATCACCGAGTTTTTCCGGTTTCACCACCCTGACTGTCTTTTCGTTGTCTGGCTTTAGATAGACTATTCTCACACACTTTCCTTCTTTTATCGCTTCATCGATCAACCTGAGTTTCTCATCCAGTGGAATCTGCCTGTGCCAGTAGCTGTACTGAAAGTTGCTCAGAAAATGGACAATCCTTTTATCAAGCATAACATCTGATTTTGTCACCTTTCGTGTTAACGAGATACCGTTCAAAGACCTGCATCTGCTAAGTGCCACATACAGTTGCCCCGGAGCGAAGAATCTTTTTGAAAGATCTATTATCACCTTATCAAAGGTCTTGCCCTGGCTTTTGTGAATGGTGACTGCCCAGGCAAGTTTCAGTGGATATTGTCTGAACAAACCAATAGATTCTGTTTCTATACACTTTTTTCTTCTGTTATACCTGTAGTGAAATATCTCCCATTCATGCGGTGTAACTTCTTCGATTCTACCATCTGCAAATTGAACTAAAATAACATCTTCTTCATCGTGGAGAACATCAACAATCCTGCCAACAGAGCCGTTGACCCACCGCCCATCGGCATCGTTATTGAGCATCATAACCTGCGCACCTTTTTTGATCAACAATCTGTATTCGGTCGGATAAGAGTCTTCATCGAAATTGCCAGAGACTTGAGCATAAAATCTATATGATCTTGTGCTTAATTCATCCAGTTTTTGTTCGTTTATCTTTCTTGAAGTTTCGTTGTGAGCCGTCAGATAGACAGTGTAACCATCTTTGTCCAGTTGAGCACCAACACGGCTGTTCAAAAGCGAGAGACTTTCTTCACAGATCGTGCCTTTTCTGATCTGGTTCAAAATCTCTATGAACTGCTCATCTTCCTGCCTGTATATTTTCTCAAGTTCAACAAACTCCCATTCGGCACTTTTAAATGCATCTGAATCGAAAAAGTATTCACTTTTATAGCGTTCTTTGAAGAATTCTTTCTCCTTTTCCCTGATCACAGGTGGAAGTTGATACAGATCGCCTATCACGATCATCTGAATTCCACCAAAGGGCTTGTCTTTATCCCTGCCATTCAACCGCAAAAACTTATCAACGCAATCTAACAGATCTGATCTGACCATTGAAATTTCATCGATGATCACTGCGTCTATTTTTCTGTAAATCTGATCGTGCACCGGCTGAATTTTGTCAAGGGTCACATCTGGTTTGAATCCAAAAAATGAATGTATGGTCTCGCCTTTCACATTCAGTGCCGCAACGCCGGTTGGGGCAAGTACAACTACTTTCTTCGCTGTTCTGTCACGAAAATACCTGAGCAAAGTCGATTTTCCAGTACCTGCCCTACCCGTTATGAAGATGTTTTTACTTGAATTTTCCATCAAATCAAGTGCCCTTGAAAATTCTTTGTTCAGTTCTATTTGCTGCATACTCTTATATTAACATCAAAATATTTACAATACCTATCGTCTTTTCTAAAGCACTTTTTTGTAATTGACTTTGCCTAATTTTGCACGTATAATTTTTCTAAACAAAAGGGGGTGTATTGATGAAAAGGTTTTTCGTGTTATTCGGCATTGTGTCACTGTTTGTCCTGGGCTTTGCTCAGATAAGTCTGCAAGAAGCCGCTCCTGTTATCCAAAAGTTGGGTATTCTCAAAACAATTGACGATTCTGCTTTGAGCTATGATGAATTCCACTCTGCCGTCGCAAAAGCCTTTCCAGGAAAAGAATCTATGGTGAAAAAAGGTCCAGAACAGGTTCTTAGAAAAGATTTCATTATGACCCTTGTAAAAGTGCTTGGACTGGAACAGGAAGCTGCCAAATTCACAGAGATCTGTACTCTGGCAAATGATGAAGATAAAGTTCCACAAGAAGCTATAGGTGCCTTCACTCTTGCATTTAGAAGCGACAGACAGCTTCTTGACTATCGATACGGGCACTTGCTTGAACCACTATCTCCAATAACAAAAGCAGAAGCGGCAAGATCTTTTTATATGGCACTCTACCCACCAAAACGCGGTGGAAGGATTGTGACAGCCGTTGGAGCAGATCCCAAAGGTTTCAATACCCTGTTCACTTCTTCTGGTCTCACCTGGACAATCTGCAACATCATTGGTGATGGGTACACCGGCACAGATGACAATGGTTTTTATCATCCAAGAATGATCAAAAGAATGCCAACTCTTGAAAACGGTCTTGTGAAAATAAACCAGGATGGTTCAATGAGTGTTACCTTCGAGCTCAGAAAAGGTATGAAGTGGCACGACGGTCAACCGGTTACGGCTCATGATGCAAAGTTTCAGTGGGAAGTCATGGTCTCTGAAGCACCCGTGACATCAAATTATTTTGAAAAAATGATAGATAGAGTCGATGTGATAGACGACTACACTTTCACCATCCATTTCCCACATCCTGTTCCCGGTGCAGAGCTTGGTTCATCTGTCTATGCCTACTATTACGGATGGTTTCAGCTGCCAGAGCATCTTTTCAGAAAAGATTTTGAAGAAGCCAAGAAGACAGGTAAATGGGATGAATTTGTTCAAAAAGTCACTTTCAACCCGGTTATGACCGGTCCTTACAAATTCAAAGAATATGTCGAAGGTCAGTACATAGTCCTTGAAGCGTTTGATGAATATTACATGGGTCGTCCAAACATTGATCAAATAGTGATGAGAATAATCCCAGACAGCGATGTCATCTTTGCTTCAGTTTTGAAAGGTGAAATAGACTTCGGCAGGTATACACTGGATCTGAAACAGAGCCTGCAGCTTGAAAAAGACAAAGGCGATATCTTCAATGTATACTTCACTCCAAACGTGGCAGAATGGACGATCGATTTGAATTTCAGAGATCCAAATGACCTTTCAAAACCACATCCACTGTTTTCTGATGTGAGGGTCAGACAGGCTATTTTGCACGCAATCGACAGACAGCAGATCAACAACGTGGTGTTCTTCGGCAAAGGTCAGGTTGTGGACACATGGATCACAGAAGTCCACATGATGAGAGATGCTTTGAAAGGCGATCATATAAAGAAATACCCGTATGATCTGAAAAAAGCAGAAGAATTACTTGCTCAGGCTGGTTGGAAAAAGAACAAGCAGGGATTACTTGAAAAAGATGGAAAGGTTTTTGAGTTTACGTTGATCGCCGGAGCGGGTAGCAGCCAGAATGAATTGATAGCTCAGTTGATACAGGGTATGCTCAAGAAAGTCGGCATATCTGTGAAGATTGAAATGAAACCTGCTCTTGTTATATGGGAAGAAGCTCCCATGGGCAAATTCGATGCGTGGCTGACCGGCTGGGGTTATGGAGTCAGTGACGAAGCTTTGAATTACTGGGGTAGTGATATGATACCATCGCAGGAAAACAACTGGGGTGGTACAAACTACACAGGTTGGTCCAATCCCAAGAACGATGAAATACTATCAAAAATGGCTACAGAAATAGATTATTCAAAAAGAGTAGAACTTTACAAACAACATCTTGCACTGTGGACAAATGATCTACCTGTTTTACCATTGATCTCAGATCCAACACCTCATTTTGCGAAAAAATACATCAAGAGCTTTAACTCGACCTACGACAGCGGTCTTGGCTGGATCATTTACAACTGGTACATAGATACAGAACAGCATTGACGACTGGGGGGATTTCCCCCAGTCTCACTCTTAAGGGGGATTTGAGATGAATTTTGACTACTTGATCGATCAGATACCGAACTACACCAGATTTTTTTATGTCGATGAGTTTGACAGAAGAACAGAGGAACTTGCTCGCAAATATCCAAAAACAGTGCAGATCTATGAGGCTGGCAAATCGAGAAACGGTTATCCAATAAAGGTGATCAAGATAGGCAATGGTTCCAAAAATGCGCTCATGTTTGGTTGTCCACATCCCAATGAACCAATAGGTGCGATGATGCTCGATTTTTTATGTGAAAAACTCGCACAGGATGAGAAATTGAGATCGCATTTTGATTACACCTGGTATTTGATAAAGGTTATAGACCCGGATGGCACAAAATTAAACGAAGGCTGGTTTTCAAATCCACAATCTATCAAGTCCTATGCGGGCAATTTCTACAGACCACCTGGATACAAACAGGTTGAATGGACCTTCCCCGTGGATTATAAGACTTTACATTTTCACAATCCATTACCAGAAACACAGGTCCTGATGAAGATCATCGATGAACAAAAGCCAGCTTTCATGTACTCTTTGCACAACGCAGGTTTTGGTGGTGTTTATTATTACATATCCGATGACTCACCAGAACTGTACGAAGATTTTCACACCATTCCACACAGATTCAAAGTACCACTTGCACTCGGCGAACCTGAAGTGCCATACCTGAAGATGTTTGCAAAAGCAATATTCAAACTGTCACCCATAACAGAAGATTATGATTATCTGGAAAAGCACACAGATGTTGATCCAGCATTGATCATCAAAGCGGGAGCAAGTTCAGATGAATATGCTCAACGTGTTGCAAACACTTATTCTCTTGTGTGTGAGGTACCGTATTATTATGATCCAAGAATTGAAGATACCTCAGAAACTCAAATGACAAGAAAAGAAGCAAGATTGCAATCATGGGAAAGTTCAGTCAACCAGTACGAATTTGTCAAAGAAATCTTTGAAACATGTAGAGAATATTCAGACACTCAATCACCTTTCTATGAAGTGCTGGAAAATTATCTCCAAACGATGCCGAAGCACCTTGAAGCAGAAAAAAACTGGATCGAAACTGACCCACAGCTTCAAAGAAAGGCAACTGTCGCTGAGGTTTTTGACAACACCTGTGTAACTCAGTTCTACCAGTCTCTGATGCTCGGTATGATCAGAAGATTTTTGAACCAGATTCTGGCTAATAACACTGATGAGAAACTCTTCACGGCAAAAGAGAAGGTAGAAAAACAGTTCAACCAGAAGATAGATTATCTTGAAAGAAATCTCAATTACAGAGCTATACCTATAAAAGATCTGGTTGCGATACAGTTGCTGGCAGGTTTGAAAACAGCTGAATATGTGCAGTCTTTATAGGAGGTAGAAATTTGAAAAGATATTTGATTCTCAGGTTAATAGAATTAATCCCCGTATTTTTTCTCATTTCTCTGATAATCTTTTTCATACTCAATGCCATGCCCGGTGATCCATTACTTGCAAGTCGCTTGGAAAACCCGCGTGCGCTCATGAAAGATCCAGCCAAGATCGCTGAACTGAGAAAATACTACCACCTTGATGATCCTTTGATAGTCAGATATGGCTTCTGGCTTAAAAGTTTTCTCAAAGGCGATCTTGGTTTTTCCTCGATGTACAAACAACCTGTGCTTGGTATAATTCTCAAAAGGTTGCCAAATACACTCACACTGACAATAACTGCGTGGTTGATAGGACTTGTGGTTGCTTTTCCAATAGGCATATACTCCGCTGTTAAGAAATATTCGTTTTTTGACTATTTTTTCACTGTTCTTGCTTTTATCGGCATCTCTTTACCAACCTTCTGGTTTGCATTGATGGCAATAATCATATTTTCTGTGGTACTTGGCTGGTTTCCCATCTCTGGTGTTCAAACATACGGTATCTCAGGTTCGTGGAATATCTTTGTCGATAGACTCAAACATTTGACTTTGCCTGCTCTGGTCCTGGGTCTGGTTCAGGTTGCATACTGGGTGAGATACATAAGAACAGCTCTGTTAGAAGTACTCGATCAAGATTACATAAGGACCGCTTATTCAAAAGGTGCACAGGAAAAAAGGGTGATTCTAAAACACGCTCTGAGAAATGCCATGATACCAATTATCACCATAATAGCACTCGATATACCATATTTTTTCGGCGGTGCATTGATCGTTGAAACGGTTTTTTCCTGGCCCGGCATGGGAAGGTTAATGTATGAAGCAGTTCTGGCAAGTGACTACAATCTGGCTGTGAATTGCCTGATGTTCATAGCCGTTATCACCTTACTGTCAAATCTGCTTGCAGATATTCTCTATGCCGTAGTTGATCCAAGAATAAGACTTGGTGCAAAGGCGGTGTGAGAAAATGCTTTTGATGAAGAAAAAGATCGAACAACTGCAGGACAGTGCGATCATACCGGTTGGAACTTACTGGCAGTTAGTTAAAAAAAGATTTTTAAAACATCGCTTGGCACTTTTTGGCTTGGTTTCACTTATTATCGTAACTGTGCTCAGTTTACTTGGACCTTTCTTTGTTAAAACGGCGTACGATGAATTTGATCTATCTGCCATCTTTGCACCACCTTTTTCTGAAAACCACCTTTTTGGCACCGATGAACTTGGCAGGGATGTACTTGTAAGAGTCATGTATGGTGGAAGAATATCGCTTTTTGTTGGGTTTGTGTCTTCTCTAATCACAACTGCAATCGGTTTGCTGATTGGATTGATCTCTGGATACTTTGGTGGCATAGTTGACAGATTGTTGATGAGATTTGTCGACGTCATGCTCTCAATACCACTTTTCCCCATACTGCTCATACTCACTATGGTCTTTGGTTCAGGCTTGACAAATACCATTCTCGTACTGTCTGTTTTTGGATGGATGGGTGTATCGAGATTGGTGAGAGGTGTTGTTCTGTCAATAAGAGAGAATGAATACATAATGGCTGCACGAGTTCTTGGTACAAAGAGAATAAAAGTCCTATTCAAGCACATCCTGCCAAACGCAATGCCAATAACAATTGTATCAATGACACTCAATCTTTCCTACGCGATACTATCTGAATCTTCTCTGAGCTATCTTGGACTTGGTATACAACCTCCCACACCATCGTGGGGTAATATGCTTCAAAGATCGATGAATTACATTTTATCAACAGGTCATTCAAGTACAGTACCGTGGTGGCTTGTTTTCTTTCCAGGTTTTATGATTTTTATAACGGTTCTGAGCGTTAACTTCCTGGGAGATGGACTTCGCGATGCTCTGGATCCGAAATTTGTCAGTGAGGCTTGAGGTGATTCAATGCTTTTGAAGGTAGAAAACCTCAAAGTTGGATTTAAAACAAACGCGGGAAGAATTGTTCCCATAGACGATGTATCTTTTGATGTCAACGATGGGGAGATACTCGGTATCGTGGGTGAGTCTGGCTGTGGTAAAACTGTCACAGCATACGCAATAACAAGGCTTTTACCCAAGAATGCCTTTATTTCAGACGATTCACATATATGGTTCAACGGCATTGATCTTCTGAAATTGCCAAAAGACGAGCTGTACAAAATCAGGGGAAAAGAGATCTCGATGATTTTTCAAGAGCCGATGTCATCCTTAAATCCCGTTTACACCATCGGCTGGCAGTTAGAAGAAGTTTATGAACTTCACGAGAAAATAAGCAGAGAAGAACGAAAAAACAAAGCCATACAGATGCTGGCAAGTGTAAAGATACCAGAGCCAGAACGAAGATATGATCATTATCCCAATCAACTTTCTGGTGGTATGAGACAACGTGTAATGATAGCGATGGCTTTAGCCTGTAATCCAAAACTTTTGATAGCTGACGAACCAACAACAGCCCTTGATGTCACTATACAGGCGCAGGTACTTAAACTGATGCTCGATCTAAAGGAAAAATTCAACACGGCTATTCTACTCATAACACACAACCTCGCCGTGGTGGCTGAGATGTGTGACAAAGTCGTTGTCATGTACGCAGGACAGGTGATAGAAAAAGCGGACGTCTATAAACTTTTTGAAAATCCCCTGCATCCGTACACAAAAGCCCTTTTGAATTCTGTCCCAAAGATAAATCAAAATGAATCACGCAAAGAAAAACTCGCATCAATCGAAGGAGTGGTTCCACATCCTGCAAGATATCCATCCGGTTGCAGGTTTCACCCAAGATGTGTTTTCAAAAAAGATATCTGCTCAAAGCAAAAACCACAGAATTTTTCTGTTGAACCAGATCACGTGGTTAAATGCTGGCTTTATAGCGAGGGAATGTCAGATGGACAAAATTCTTGAACTTGAAAATGTCAGCAAATGGTTCCCAATAAAGAGATACTTTGCCAGAAAATCCTACCTGAAGGCTGTGGATGGTGTTTCTTTCACTGTCAATCGCGGTGAAACCTTCGGTCTTGTTGGTGAATCTGGCTGTGGTAAAACAACCCTTGGCAGGCTGATTGTGAGACTGTACCAGCCAACCTCTGGAAAAGCCATTTATTCAGATAAAGAAAATCGAGTGGATCTTTTCTCCATCAACGAAAAAACTCTTCAAAATTACCGCAGAAAAATCCAGATGATCTTTCAAGATCCGTACAGTTCTCTAAACCCCAGATTGACAGTTTTTCAGATAGTAACAGAAGGATTATCTTCCATGAAATTATCGTACGACGAAAAAAGACTTTTAGCATCACAGGTTCTGGAGAGTGTTGGCCTTAGACCGGAGTATCTGTACAGATACCCTCATGAGTTTTCTGGTGGTCAAAGACAGAGAATAGGTATTGCTCGAGCATTGGTTATGCAACCAGAATTGCTCATCTGTGACGAACCGGTTTCTGCACTGGATGTTTCTGTTCAGGCACAGGTCATCAATCTATTGACTTCTCTGAAAGAAAAATACAATTTGACCTATATATTCATCGCACACGACCTTGCGGTTGTCAAATACATAAGCGACAGCATCGCTGTGATGTATCTTGGAAGAGTTGTAGAACTTGCAAGTTCAAAGGAACTGTTTAACAATCCATTGCACCCATATACCCAGGCTCTGATTGCTTCTGTTCCAGTTGCAGATCCCAGAATGAGAAAATTGAAGAAAATTCAACCAATTCAAGGTGAAATCACATCCCCAATAGATCCACCACAGGCATGTCTATTCGCATCAAGATGTCCTTATGCCATGAAAAAATGCCACGAAAATGTACCTGAACTCAAAGGTGCTGAAAAATCACACCAGGTTGCTTGTTTTCTGTATCATTGATTCCAACTGATATGCGACGCGGAGTAAAAACCTTTCATTCCAGGCACTTGAAACTATTTGCACACCGACAGGAAGACCATCCACTTTTCCAATGGGTACTGAAACAGCCGGTAGTCCTGTGATATTGAAAGGTGCTGTAAATCTGGTGAGTCTTCTTGCCAATTCAACAGCACCTTCACCTTCAATAGGCGGTGCAGTAATTGGAACTGTTGGGAGTAAGAGAATATCGTACTTTTCAAAAAACTCTTTAAACCTGTGCTTTGTAACAGTCTGTGTGTATCTTGCGTATGCATAATCTGTTCCGGATGTCTGCAAACCTTCGTTCAGTCTGTGTCTCACATCTTCAGAAAACCACTGGGGCTTTTCCTTCAATCTCTGTTTATGGAAAGCTGCCGCTTCAGTCTGGGTTATCAAACCATTTGCCATAGCTGCATCCTTGATCCAGTCCATATTTTCAGAATACACAGTTGCACCGAGTTTTTCAAACAACTCTGCCGCAACTTGCAATCTTTTTAGAATATTTTGATCGGCTTTTTGGAAAAACTCTCCTTCTGCCTTTACCACCCTTATACCATTGATTGGTCTGTCAAATTCAGGGCTCTTTGTTTTTTTAGCGTTCAAAGAAAATGGATCTTTTCGATCATAACCTTCTATCACACTCAAAACAATCCATGCATCTTTCACACAATTTGTTATTGGTCCAGCATGGTCCAGATGCCATGAAAGCGGTATCACACCTCTAAGACTCACTCTTGCATAAGTTGGCTTTAACCCCACAGTGCCACACAGTGCAGATGGAATTCTTATAGATCCTCCTGTGTCGGTTCCAATGGCTGCAAGAGCCATTCCTGTAGCAACCGCAACAGCAGAACCGCCAGACGATCCTCCAGAAATTCTCGTGTGATCATAAGGATTTTTGCAAGCACCAAAATAAATGTTGTTGTTCGTCACACCGAGTGCTATTTCGTGCATGTTCGTTTTTCCAACGATTATCGCTCCAGCCTTTTTGAGCTTTTTAACGATGAAAGCATCTTCATCTGGAATGAAATCTTTCCAGAAAAGACTTCCGGCAGTTGTTCTGATGCCCTTGGTGTATATGAGATCTTTCAAAGCTATGGGTATTCCGAAAAGTGGTGGCAGCTTTTCCACATCTGCTGTCTTGAGCATCTGATCCTGTTCTTTTGCCTGTCTTCTTGCTTCATCTATTGTCAAAGTTATGAACGCATTCAGAGCTCCGTGCTCTTCTATTTTACTTATACACTGTTTTAGAATCTTTGTTGGAGTTGTTTTCCTCTGTCTCAACATTTCCTGCACCTGGTATATGTACATCTTTTCACCTTCTTGCAACCATCTTTGGTCCGTCCTGAATGAATTTACCCCTGAACTTTTCTTCCTTGAGCATCAAATGACTATCCAGATCGCAAAAATCGAAAGCACCTGTACCAAGTGCAAAATGCACACTCTGATTTATTCCAACACTTGATTCACTCATGCAGCCGATCATCAGTCTTATATTTGCACTTTTTGCCAATTCAACTATCGAAAGAGCATCACTTATACCAGATTTCATAAGCTTTATATTCACATAATCTATTGCTTCTTCTTTTATCAACCTCAGTACATCGAACTTCGTCTTTGCCGATTCATCCGCCGCAACTGGAAATGGCACGTTGAACCTGACGAATCTGAGTCCATCGATATCACTCACATAAACCGGCTGCTCAAAAACTGCGATATCAATCCCGGCTTGATAAACCTGATTTGCAAATTCAACAGCTTGCTTCGGTGTGTATCCCATATTCGCATCAACTATGTATTTTGCACCTTTGCTGACCTTGTAAATCTCGTACATTGCTTCGATGTCTTCTTTTAAATTTTCTCCCACCTTTATTTTGATCACCTTAAAACCTGCATCGAAGATCTTTTTCGCATCCGTAACCCTGTTGGGCAGAGTGTCTATACCCACGGTTTTATCGGTCTCTATTTGCTTTGTTGCTCCTCCAAGCAACTGGTAGACCTCAAGCCCTGTTTCCTCACCGAGTGCATCCAAAACGGCAAACTGAACCGCAGCCTTCAAGCTTGGTACAGCAAAAAGTTTGTCTGTAATCTGAAAGATTTTCCTGTACTCTTTAACATCCATTCCAAGAAGCATTTCCTTCACATGATTTTCAAGTGCCATGATCATTTCCGGCTTTTCTCCATTAACTCTAAAAGAAGGCGATGCCTCTCCATAGCCATGTATTCCATCTGCCGTGGTGATCCTTACCTCGATATTTGTCGCTTGAGACGAAATGCTACCGGTTATGTGAAAAGGTTTCTCATATTCATACGTTTTGAAGACAAACTCCACATTTGTTATTTTGCTCATTTGCATTCTCCTCTCACAATTGTTCAAATGAAATTACCTCGATTTTGGTTTGTAACTTGACTTTACCGTTATTTGATTCAGCTTCTCCTGTCTGATTGTCTGTTGGATCTTCCCTGTAAAACACTGTCTTTGGTTCAAAATCTTTCATAAAATCTGAATTAGCCACCATCCTAAAACCGTCAAGGTTGCCAAAGTAAAACCTGCGATATCGTTCGTTATCCCTTCTTGCACCACCAAAAGATGGGTCTACAGGAAGCCATCCATAGGGTTTTACATAAAACAGAGCCCAATCGTGCGATGAAGCAAAAACGGGATTTGCATACCAGCCAGATTGCCACCTCGCAGGTACACCGACGATTCTGCACAAGGTTATGAATAAAATTGCCTGAAAGCCACAATCACCTTTCAGGTTTTCTGAAACGTATTTGGATATATTCTCAAAGGTTGCATAAGGTCTGACATAAGAATATCTAACGTGAGTTGTGATCCAGTCATAGATCTTCATCGCTTTTAAATAGTCGTTCGATTCACCTTGCACTATCTGCTCAGCTAATCTTTTCAGATACGGGCTGAAAACTATATGAGGTGGTTCTTCACACAGATAACTGTCTATATCCCTTTTTTCAACCTTGTGTGGATCCACTTTGTTTATCCATTCTCCAACCGTGTATTCAAACTCTACAAAATAATCTGTATCGGTTGATTCAAAATATATCGTTCTTTGTGGCACGCTGTTTGGTGAAATGAAATAATCTCTGTGACTTGTGGATATCAATTTCACATCACTGATTTGAAATTCTTCTTTTGGGAAAGGAAGCCAGACGCGAAACTTATCCCCATCGCCATTTATTTTGCAGGAGATCTTTATCCTCACTCTGTACTTTCTTGGCTGATCTTCAGCTAGCAATTGATCTAATCTTCTGTGCAGGATTTCCTTTGCTTTCTGTGAATTTTCGTCCGGCTGCATCCTGTTTTTGTAATCTGGTAAGGCAAAGCCGATGTTTGGTATGAATCTTTCTTGAAACCTTCTCTTACCTTCTACAACTATGTAATCGATGTATCCATTTTCAATAAGTTCGTAAAATTCATCATAGGTGAAATCTTTGATCAACTCTTTCGATCTGGCTATAGCCTGTTCCTCTGTAAATGGATAATTTTCCAGAATCATCTTAATTCTTTCTTTTTCGTACAAAAGTCTCTGTTTTTGAATCTTTGTGATTCTCTCATCTTTGAGCCATTTGTCAATCAATTTAAATGCCAAAGTAAAATTCCCCAATCTTTCTTCTCTCTGCACATCCTCAGGAAGATCGCACATCAAAAATTCCATTTTATCACCCCTTGCAAAAGCCCGTGTACAGTCTCTATTAGATTTTAGCACTATATCTTACTTGGCACTATTTTTCTTTTTCTTTAAATAGTGTTCGGGTTAATCAGATAAGGACGGCATTCTTTTTTAATTCTTTGTATAGCTATTTCAATGTACGCTTTGCTTATTTCAACCCCTATGCACCGCCTGTTTTCATTGAGTGCGGCTATCATTGTTGTTCCGCTTCCAATAAACGGGTCCATGACAATGTCATCTTCATATGAAAAAAGTCTTATACACCGTCTGGGTAGTTCGACTGGAAACGGTGCAGGATGATTAACACGCTTTTTGCTCTCTCCACTGAACGACCACACACCGTTGGTCCATTCAATGAATTCATCTTTTGTTATAGTACTTTTCCCATCTTTGAGTTTTTTCCAGCTTTTCTTGTAGAACACAGCAATCATTTCAACAGGAGCTATAACATACGGAGCTGAAGCACTCATCCAGCTACCCCAAGCTGTTCTACGCGATATATTTTGTTCATTCCAGATTATTGTGGACTGGTATTGAAGACCAACCCGCTTAGCAATCGCAACTATGTCTGCATAAACAGGCTTTATACCCTGCTTGTTTTTGTCTAACGGGATATTCAAACATAATCTTCCGTCGTCTGCAAGAAGTACGTAAACCTTCTTGAGCCATGCTTCTGTAAACTTCAGATATTCTTCGTAACTCGTTTCGTCATTATGCAAATCGTATTCGACAGCGACATTGTACGGTGGAGATGTCACAATCAGATTTACCTTGCCAATATATTCTGACAGATCCACTCTCAAAAAATCGTTGTTGTACAGTCTTGATCCGTTTGTTTCAAAGATAATAGCCGGTTTTTCACTGAACATAACTTCATTCAATGTACCAGATGTTTCGCCCTGAAGGGTGATTTTCAACAAATCATTGACGAGTTTGCTCAAGCTAAGGTCTTTTACTCTGGCAAGTTCTTTCAGCTTTTCGTGCATCATCGAATCAAAACGCAATTTCACCTCTACCGCAAGGTTTGACTTCATATACCGCATTTTTATACCCCCAAAAAATTGTGCCTTGTTTTGTTGTCACAGTTATCTTAACATAAAATAACCATGAATCAAAATAGTGAGAGACAAAGTCAAGTATCAAAAGAAGGCAAAATAATAGAAGAGACAGTTGTTAATAAGCTCGAAGAACTTCCTAACAACGAGGTTCTGATTGTAAATCGTTGTAGAAATTGTCCTGTGAAAAAGGAACCTCCTTGTACTATTGAGTACACCGTAAAAGAGGAAAAAGTAAAAGAAAAACCAGATGCAGACATCTGCGTATTTTGCAAAAATAGCAAGAAACTTGTGTGCATAATCTCTGTGAAGAAAAGTCTTAGAGAGCGCGGAGCACAAACCGCGTACTGGGCGCTCAAGAAAAAAGATACAAACAAAGAATTCAAATACATCTTAGTTACAACTGACAACGATAATGAGCTTGTCGGCAAGAGAAAATGGCGAGTGATTCTGCCAAATGAGTGTGATGCAGTTTTTGTGATCAATAAAGACGATAGTGAAAGCCAAAAATACGAATCTGAAGACAACTTTTTTGTTGGCTCAGATCATTTAATAAAATACATCCAAGATTTGTTGAAGATCTGTTAGGAATGCATCAGAAAACCTTGAAGTTTGCTGTCAAAAAAGTCAAATCTCTAAAGATACTGACAAATGAAAAAAGCCCCCTTTCGGGGGCTTGGTGTTTTTCAACCTGCTCTTTCAAACCAGGTTGAAAAATTCACTGGAAGTTGTTTCCACTATTGCAGCTCTGTCTTTTACATAGGTATTTGGCAGTACTCCAAGGCTTATTAACATATCCATTGCTTCTGAAACCTGCTGACTTGTGAGATCTTCTTTTGGTGATTGAATCGTTATCCTTCTTCTTTTACCTTCAACTTGATCTACAAAATCCAAAAACAACC
>NZ_JAVRKW010000002.1:203115-313940 GCF_031962025.1 Pseudothermotoga sp. | reverse complement strand
ACAACTTAGAGAGTTTGTCTTTTGTTCCTTTAGATACAGAGTTGAGATTAATTTTTAGTTGATACACCACAGGTATTTGATTCTTTCTTTTTTCTTTAGTTTGCTGTAGTGTTTGTTTAATCTTTTCAGCTTTTGTCACCGTTTAAACTCCTCTATGTGACTTCTTGCTACTTTTATTATACACATTCATCACCAGACTAACTTAAGCCATTCATCACAATCCCATAAATGGAATGTGCTTTCTGGCTTGTTTTTTTGTAAACTCAACGTCGAAGAAACTGGACCCGGTGAATTTTTCCTGGACGAAAGTACACGAAAGGTTGTATTCAAAGGTTATAATGATTGACAATCATATTGACAAACTCCTGAGAAAGTTTTGGATCAAATTGAGATCCGCTACAGCGTCTGATTTCTTCGACTGCTTCTTGAATACTCATCGCTTTTTTATACGGTCGATCTGATGTCATGGCATCAAAACTGTCTGCCAGGCTCAGTATCCTTGATTCAAACGGTATCTGCTCACCAACAAGACCTTCTGGATAACCTTTGCCATCGTATCTTTCGTGATGATATCTCACGATATTTGCGATATCTTCAAGACCAGCTTCAACGAGTAGTTCATAACTTTTCACCGGATGGATTTTCACATATTCGTACTCTTCAGATGAAAGATATCCATTTTTGTTCAAAATCTGCTGAGCAACAAAGATTTTCCCCACATCGTGTACAAGACCCGCCCAGTAGAGTTTACGGATCACATCTTTTTCCAACTTGAGCCATTCTGCAAATTTTGCAGCGTAGTTTGCAACATTTTCTGAGTGACCTCTTGTGTAATAATCGTAGTATTCAAGTGCCTTGGTCATAACAACAAGTAGTCTTCTGTGGAATATTCCCTGCTCTCTTATGTAACTTCTCAACGAAAGAAAGGCAGATATTAAATCGGCAAGCCTTTGTAAATCTTTCTCAGAAGTAGATGGGTTATTTATACTGTAAAATAGCACTCCATGGATCGTATTTGTTGACTTTATAAGCTGTAATTTACATTCACCTGTTTTTTCAAAAGGCTCTTCACAAACCTGCAATGCTATCTTTTTCATTTTCTCATTCAAGGACTGATCCTGAAAGTCTATAAATTCATCAATTCTTTGAGATATCACCCTATCATCGCGGCAGATCACAAACAATGTCTTACCCTGTTCACTTGATCTCAAAGCTACTCCTATATGATCTGTATTTGCGTACTTTTTAAAGATTCTGAGTAAATCGAACAAGAAGTCTTTCTCCTGAATACTTTCATAAGTCATCTTCGAGGCAATATCTAAGAGCTCGATAAATGCATTTTGAAACTCAAGCATCCGCCTGTTTGTCTGCTCAAGCTCTTTGTTGGTCTGAACGAGTTCTTCGTTCATGGCTTCTAATTCCTCAAAAGATGCTCTCAGTTCTTCGTTTAAAGCATCGAGCTCTTCATTTGCCGCTACAAGTTCCTGGTTTTTCATGTTCAGCTCTGCTGTCTTTTTTTCCACCATTCTGGCAAGATGGCGGTTCAAAAACAAAACCATTATAAAAATGCCAGTAAAAACCGCCGCACCAATAGCCAGTGAATACCAGACCCATAGCGGAATAAAATAAGTCGGTTTGACAAAAGGACCGATTGCATTTTGCAGTTCTTTTTTGGTTATTTGGGATAGACCTTTGTTTATGATCTGGGCAATATCATTTCTGTTGGCTGGAAAGGCAAAGTAGACTTGCTGAATTGAAACAGGTGGAAGTGATGAAAACTGGTGAAAAATCCCCTCTTTTATCATATAAAACTGTGCTGGAAGATCATCCATTATAAAAACATCGATACCGCCGGATTTGGCGTCTAAAATCATATCCTTGTTGTTTTCATAGTATTTGAAGACTACGGAAGGATTTTTTGATCTGAGCAACTGCTCGTTTGCATCGGACCTGACCACTCCAACCAAATAAGGTGTTAGATCTGAAAAAGACTTTATGTTCAAAGATTTTCTGAAATACACCCTGCTTTCAAGATTCATCACCGGTTCTGAAAAAAGAAAGATTTTCTCCCTTTCTGGAGTTTTGAAGATGAAATTAATCATATCTGCCTGATTTGACTGGAGTTTTTCCAGGGCTTGAGAAAATGGCATCAGTTCTATTTCAAAAGAAACGCCAGTTTTCTTTTCAAGTAATTCCAGTATTTGAACCGTTATTCCAGCGGGTTTTCCTGTTTCATCCATCCAGATGAATGGAGGATAATCTTCACCGCTCACAAACCTTATCGTTTCCAGACCAAAAATAAATACTGGAAAAACAAGTAAAAAAACAATATACATCTTTTTCATGGAAGAACATCCCCTCATATCGATAAATCAACTACAATTTTACCACAACAACTGTTATAATTTGTGAAAGAGTGGAGGTGTCAGATGTGAGATTTTCTCAGCTATACGCACCGACTTTGAAGGAAGCTCCTTCAGATGCCGAGGTTGTAAGTCATGCGCTTTTGTACAGAGCGGGTTTTATAAGAAAGGTTGCCGCCGGCGTTTACTCATACCTGCCACTGGCAAAAAGAACACTTTCAAAGATCGAAAAAATAGTGAGAGAACAGATGAATGCCATAGGAGCTCAGGAAGTTTCAATGCCGATTATCCAACCAGCAGAGCTCTGGAAGATCACAGGTCGGTGGGAAGATTACGGACCAGAGATGATGAAACTGAAAGACAGACACGACAGGGAATTCACACTTGGTCCAACACATGAAGAGGTGTTCACCCAAATCGTCAAAGACGAACTTCGCTCTTACAAACAGCTACCCGTTTTTCTGTACCAAATAGGTCCCAAATACAGAGATGAAATCAGACCAAGGTTTGGACTTCTCAGAGCAAGGGAGTTCATCATGAAAGATGGATACAGCTTTCACGACAGTCAAGAATCTTTGGATGAAACTTATCAGGCGTGTACAAGAGCTTACAGCAAAATTGCCGAAGCGATTGGTTTGAAGTACGTTATCACCGAAGCTGCATCTGGAGCCATAGGAGGCAGTGAATCTCACGAGTTTGTGAGCTTTGCACCGGTTGGTGAGACAAACCTGCTGAGATGTGAAAAATGTGGATATTCATCGAACGATGAACAGGCACCATATAAAGGTGAATATCTCAAAGACGACAGTACTGAAAAACCACTGAGCATAGTCCACACGCCAAATGTGAAAACAGTCGAGCAGGTTGCACAGTTTTTGAATGTCAAAGCCAGTCAGGTAGTGAAATCTCTTCTTTTTGTTGGTAGAAACGGTTTTGTGATGGCTCTGATTCAGGGTGATAGAGAACTGAATGTCGAGAAGTTGAAAGTTCACATGAACGACCAATCTCTAAGGCTTGCAGAACCAGATGAAGTTTTCGAAGTCTTCAAGGTTCCAATAGGTTTCATAGGACCTGTCGGTATAAAAGATGTTCGCGTAGTTGCAGATCACGGCATAAAGTTCATGAAAAATGTGGTTGTCGGTGGAATGAAACAGGATTATCACTACATCAACGCCAACCCTGGCAGAGATTTCTCTGTCGATTCTTATACAGATCTGCGCGTAGTTCAGGCAAATGATCCGTGTCCAAATTGTGGATCACCCCTGATTGGCTCCAAGGGAATAGAACTCGGTCATGTTTTCAAACTCGGCACGAAATATTCCAGATCCATGAATGCGCTGTACATGGATCAGAATGGAGAACAAAGACCTTTCATAATGGGATGTTACGGCTGGGGTGTTTCAAGAACGATGGCTGCGGTCGTAGAGCAGTTGCACGACGAAGACGGCATCATCTGGCCAAGGTCGGTCTCACCTTTCGAGGTGATAATAACCGTTGTTTCAATTCAAGATCAGGCTCAAAAACACCTGTCAGAAGATGTCTACAGATCTTTGATGGAGAATGGTTTAGAGGTTTTATTGGACGATAGAGAGATCTCACCGGGAATGAAGTTCAAAGACGCCGACCTGATCGGTTTTCCATTGAGAATAACGGTTGGGAAAGCACTTGCAGAAGGTTTTGTAGAATTGAAGATGAGAAATCAACAAAAGCCGTTTAAGATCAAAGCCGATACCGGCACGATTATCTCAAAGGTCATCCAGATGCTCGATGAATACGATCCACACAGGAAGGTGTGAAAATGGGATTTTTTGAAAAACTGAGAGCAGGGCTCACAAAGGCAAGAAAGACTTTTTTTGAAGGACTTTCACAGCTTTTGAAAGGAAAGAAAATAAGCGACCAGGTACTTGAGGAACTTGAAGAAAGGTTGATAGCAGCAGATGTGGGATATGAAACGACACAGTACATACTTGAAAAACTCAAACAGACTCAAACAGATGACGCATATAGTGCGCTCAAAGAAATTCTCGTTGAACTTCTTTCTAATGACAACGAAGTTGATTTACAATCTCATACACCCTTTGTGATAACCATCGTCGGAGTTAACGGTACAGGAAAAACCACTACCGCGGCAAAGCTGGCTGCGTATTTTAAATCTCTTGGTAAGACAGTTGTTCTGGGTGCGGCAGACACCTTCAGGGCTGCCGCAATTGAACAGTTAGAAGAACTTGGACGCAGAATCGACTGCACTGTGATAAGCCACGATGAAGGAGCAGATTCGGCTGCTGTTGCATTCGACACAGTGAACCATGCAAAAGCAAAGCAAAAAGACATAGTAATCATCGATACCGCTGGCAGATTGCACACCAAAAAAAATCTCATGGAAGAGCTCAGAAAAGTTCACAGAGTTATTGGCAAAGTGGTTGAAGGGGCACCTCATGAAGTTCTCTTAGTGATAGATGCAACAACCGGACAAAATGGACTCATACAAGCCAGGACCTTCAAAGAGATGGTCAACGTGACAGGTGTTGTGGTGACAAAACTCGACGGTACTGCCAAAGGCGGTATTGCACTGGCGATTAAAAAAGAACTGGACCTTGCAATAAAATTCATTGGAGTTGGAGAAGGCATCGAAGATCTCAGACCATTCAACGCGAAAGAATTTGTGGACGCTCTGCTGGACTGATTCACCAGCGTGCATGATGTTCTTCAGCCCAGCCGATGGCATCTCTTATTATGTATGCCTTTCTATTTTCATCCCTCACAAAACCCTTAAAAGTGCCTATCATCTGATTGACATTCGAGTAAAGTATTAAAAGATTTGTTTTGGCTGTGCGATGGTAAAAAGGTTGAAATTCCAGATCGATGTCATCCGAATCCTTTGAATAGATATGCCATGGTTTCATCAAATCATGATCATCATATTTGAAAATCACATCACTTATTACTTTTGTGAGCCTGCCGTTGATCAGGATGGCATTTTCATTGGTACCCGTGTTATCAGTCCATCCGGCTCCTATATTCGCACCCACAATTGTTCCGTCGTCCAGATGCGTCGCGAAATTCGCCCAGTTCCAGAAAGTTGAATATTTCCACACACCTGTACCGAAATCCAATGTGGCAAATGTTTCATTCAGATCAAGAGTATAGATTTTTTCTCCAACAGAGATTTCTCCGCGTGCCTGCAGGCAAAACTGCTTGCTTGTGTATTGAAACCTTCGCCAGCTCCATGGAACAACGACATTCAAAGATTCCGTATCCGCATGAAAGACCTCAATGTGAGCCTTCACATCTTTTTCTTCAGAGTTGGTGAACTGTGATTCAATAACCGTTGTCCCAGAATGTCTTTTAAAGCTCACTTTCATCTTCTTTGAATTGAAAACGACATTTTCATCAATCCTTTGGGGTATGTTACAGCCTATACCGAACGGTGTTATAACAGTTTGCTCAAAAAATTCCTTTGTGCCAAAGTCAAGAAAATAACAAAAAACAACTCCGATATAATCCAGATTGGAAATCGTTGCCGAGAAAAGACATTGCTGGTTGAAAACAGCCCAGTAATGCCATCTCTTTTTTCTGAGAAAATGATCTGTGAGATTACAGTTTATCAGAGGTTTTCTTGACCATCCAAGCGCTGAAGGATTCAACCTGCCACCTTTCAAGCAAAAGTCAACAGGTTCGGTTATCTCAACGCTCTGTTTTTTCACATCAGTTCACCTCTTATCTTATCCACAAGAGACTTCGCCGTTTTAGTCCAAGCCACACCACCAAGACCTGTCTCACGGAGTTCTTCAGGCAACAATTTACCAACCCTTGCCATCGCTTCAACAACCTCATCGAATGGTATTACACTCTCTATTCCGGAAAGTGCCATTTCCGCTGTGGCAATTGCGATGTTCACCGCAACCGCATTTCTTTTCACACATGGCACTTCGACAAATCCTCCAACCGGATCACAGACAAGTCCCATCATCGATTTGAGAGACAGAGCTGCGGCGTGCGACACCTTTTTGCTGTCTTTTGAAAAACTGTACACCGCCATTGAGCTTGCCATGGCAGTTGCGGTGCCAATCTCTGCCTGACAGCCAGAGACGGCTCCTGAAATTGAGGCTCGTTCTGCTATGAATTTTCCAATTGCACCGGCGACTATCAGACCATCGACGAGCAATTCTTCACAAACACCTTTAACTTTTTTGAGTGCATACGCCATGGCTGGTACTACACCACAGGAACCGGCTGTGGGACAGGCAACTATTCTACCCATCGAAGCATTCGCTTCAGCTATAGAAAGCGCCGTGATCATTGCTATGTAGTTGAATTCTCCAATCATCTGGGGACTGTACTGAGCAAAGAGAAAAGCGTTGTTACCACACATTCCTGTGAGTGTTTTGTGGCTCTTTGCAAAATTTTTCTCGGATATATCAAGCATTTCCTTTAAAAACACTTTTGTTTTACTTCTCAAATCAACAGGGTCTGATCCATCTTCCATCATTTGCGAGAGCAGTATCACTTCATGTAATGGCTGTCCTATCTTATTTTCTAACTCGATCAAATCGCTGAGATTCATCGACATCACCCGAAAAAGTCGTCTTTTGGTACAAAATAACACTCAAGAACAGAAGGTAGTCTTAAAAGTTCGTTTAAGTCTTGGGGCGGCGAGTCGAGCTCTATTATCGTCAGGGCTTTTGCCTGAAGCAGATTTATCCTTCTAAGGTACAAATTTGCTATATTCGCCTTTAACTTTGCCAGAATCTGTGATAGAGCACCTGGCTCATCTTTGTTGACAATTATAAGGGTGTCATAGGACCAGCTCAAATCGCACTCAACATCGTCTATTCTGGTGATCTTTATCATTCCACCACCGATTGAACAGCCTTCTACCTCGTGCTGATTTTTCTGTGTCTGAACTCTGACCTTTACCGTGTTCGGGTGGACGTTACCAAGATCGACAGCAGTGAAAGAATATTTCAAACCATTTTCTTTTGCCAGAAGATGTGAATCTCTGATTCTCTCATCATCGTATCTCAATCCCATTATACCGGCTAAGAGTGCCCTATCAGTTCCATGACCTTTAAAGGTCTGGGCAAAGGACCCATGAAGAAAAAAATTCACCTGTTCTGGTATCCGACCGAGCATTTGATATACGAATTTCGAAATTCTCATTGCACCGAGCGTGTGAGAGCTCGAAGGTCCCACCATAACCGGTCCTATTATCTGCAAAAAATTCACAGACTCACCTCAAATCAGTAAAATAGTTTTGCCAGATTTCTGAGCTGTTCATCCACTATTTTCACATTGATCATTGTTTCAGAGTATGGCACTTCTGTTACAGTCAATCCTCTCATGCCAAGTGCATGATAAACTCTTGCCGATCTGACCATTTCCACAGCACGCGTTGACATCTGTGTTGCGATTATTCTGTCCATACAGACGGGGCTTCCACCCCTCTGTAAATATCCAAGATTTGTGTATCTCCATTCTATCCCGATATCTTTCAACTGCCTTTCAATGTAGATACCGACAACTTCTGCCGCAGGTGTTTTTTCATCGGTTTCAGTGAACTGATAAATTTCCTTGGGTAAAACCGTTCCACTTTCAACGACGACAATTGAGAATCTCTTTTGGCTTTCATACCGTTTACGGATCTTTCTGATAAGATCATCCGGGTCAAAAGATTCGGCGTTTGTCACAACGTAATCTGCTCCACCGGCAAGTCCACCTGTGACTGCTATCCAGCCACCCGGCTTTCCCATCGTCTCGACTATCATGACCCTGTGATGGGATTCTGCAGTCGCATGAAGCATATCAAGCGCTTCTTTCACATGTTCAATCGCCGTGAAAAAGCCTATCGAGAAATCTGTAAACGGTAAGTCATTATCTATGGTAGCCGGCACGAGAACGGAAGGAATATTCGCTCTGGCAAGTCTCAGAGCGGCTTTTACACCAAGCCTGCCACCGAATATGAGCAAAGAGGTTATGGAGTATTGTTCGAATTTTTTTGCGACTTTTTGAATATCCTCATCTTCCTGTGGGACAAAAAGAGATGTACCAAGAATCGTTCCACCACGGTGCAGTATACCAGAGACCGAAGACTTGGTCAAAACATCGATCTTATCGGTTAGAAAACCTTCAAAACCATCTTTTACACCCAAGATCTCAATACCGATTTCAGAACCTTTCACAACCGATGCCCTGATCGCCGCATTCAATCCCGGGCAGTCATTCCCCACACACAATAAAGCTATCCTTTTCATAAACCTACCTCCCAGCCAGAGAAGCTATTACCACCGATGTAATCGCCATGAGCTTGATGAGAATGTTTATAGAAGGTCCCGATGTGTCTTTGAGAGGATCTCCAACGGTGTCACCTATCACCGCAGCTTTGTGCGCTATAGAACCCTTTCCACCATAATTTCCCTCTTCGATGTATTTTTTTGCATTATCCCATGCTCCACCCGAATTTGCCATGAAAATCGCAACCATAACTCCACAAACCGTTGAACCAATCAGTACACCAGCAGTTCCAGCAGCACCCAGTACAAAATAACTCAAAACAGGAGTTAAAACCGCAAGCAGAGATGGAAAGACCATTCTTCTAAGAGCACCTTTTGTCGCAATCTGTATACAGCGGTTGTAATCAGGTTTTGCCTGTCCTGAAACCAGACCGGGAATTTCTTTGATCTGCCGTCTGATCTCTTCAACCATCTCATCCGCAGCATCTCCCACCGCCTTCATGGTGAGAGCACAGAACAAAAATGGAAGCATTGCACCAACCAAAGCTCCCGTGAAAAGAGAAGGATCTTTTATGTCAATGGTACTCAAATGAGTGACATTGGCATAGTTGGAAAAAAGTGCAAGTGAAGTCAATGCCGCAGATGTTATTGCAAAACCTTTTCCCATCGCCGCGGTGGTATTGCCAACTGCATCAAGCTGATCTGTGACCTGTCGCGCACCTTCCTCGAGTTTCGCCATCTGGGCAATTCCACCGGCGTTATCCGCTATAGGACCGTATGCATCAATCGAAAGATTCATACCAAGCGTAGACAACATTCCAACAGCAGAAAGAGCCACTCCGAAAAGCCCAAGCAGTTTGTAAGAAAAAAGAATAGCGACAACTATGAGTATTGTAACAACCGTTGTAGATTCCATACCAAGCGCAAGACCACTGATCAATATATTCGACGGTCCTGTCGTGGCAGATCTTGCAAGGTTTGCAACCTTTTTACCTGAGGTGTAAAGTTCGGTTAAAAACCCCACACTGATCCCAACAAAAACCCCAAAGAGAACCACAAGAAAGATTTCAATCCAGTGCAGAAAGAGTGAATAAATCAGTACCAAGCTCAACAGCAAGATGCTGGACAGGATTGTTCCAAATCTCAGTGCCGATGACGGGTGTTTGAACCTCTGCACGGCGAGATTTGTCACTATTACAGAGATAACGGAACTCGACAGCCCACAGATCACGATGAACAATACAGCTTTAGTGGCTTTTTCACTGTTCATGAAACTAGCAAGCGCAAGCGCTGAGAAGATCGATCCGACATAAGACTCGTACAAGTCGGCACCCATTCCAGCAACATCGCCAACGTTGTCACCAACGTTATCTGCTATCACTGCCGGGTTCCTCGGATCGTCCTCGGGCAAGTTTGCTTCGGTCTTGCCGACTATGTCAGCTCCGACATCGGCGGCTTTTGTGTATATACCTCCACCGACCCTTGCAAAGAGAGCCACAAAAGACGCACCAAGTGAATAATAGCTGACACAGGTCATATCACCGGTGAGCTCGTAAACAAACCCAAGACCGAGCAAGCCAAGTGCGGAAACTGTGAGTCCCATCACCGCACCACCGCTGAAAGCTACTCTCAAAGCCGCTGTCATACCAGACAGCGCAGCCCAGCTCGTGCGCGCATTGGATTTAGTGGCAATTGTCATACCAAAGAAACCGGCAAGAGTTGAAAAAACAGCACCGGTGAGAAATGAAACCGCCACAATCCAGCCAAGAAAGACAAACAGAAGAAAAGCAAGAGCAAAAACCGCCGGAAAGAAAACCAAGTATTCAGCAAATAAAAACGATCTTGCACCTTTTTGAATGATCTGTGAGAGCTCAATCGTTTGTGCATTTCCAGGGCTGTTGTCCAGGATCTTGAAGGTCAAAAAAATCACGTACGCTATAGTAGCTGCAGCTACTAAGAACAACACGAACAAAGCCTGCACCCCCTTGAAAAATTTTCTGATATTTATATGATATCTGAATTAACCAATCCGTGCAAGGAGATCGAAAAAAAGTTTGCCTGCCACTTCAATCAATTCATCTTTGAATTTGAAAAACACAGTTTTTTGTTCAACGATCGGCAAACCGTCCATTTCAGCACGGAGCAGCACATATGGACCTTCAAAGGTTTTTCTCACAACTACAATACCTGTTTTAACATACATTTTGCAAGAAGTCTCCATCTTCTACAAGATGAAGATGAATTGTGATTGACAAATAATCCGTTTCGTTGAATAATAAAGCTGGTGATAACAAAGTTATTGTCTTATCACAACTGGTGGAGCTTCAGTTGAAGTAATTAAAAAGTATATCGAAAGCCAAGGTGAAAGAAAAAATGCTCAAAGCATATAAGTTTCGTATATATCCAAATAAAGACCAAAAAGAGTTTTTTGCAAAAACATTTGGCTGTTGCAGATTTGTATGGAACCTGATGCTGGAAGAAAAACTTGAAGCATTAAGACAGGGTAGGAAGATTCCAATGATAACTCCAGCAAAGTACAAAGAGCAGTACCCTTTTCTAAAAGAAGTAGATAGTCTTGCTCTTGCAAATGTTCAGCTTCAACAAGAGAAAGCATTTAGAGATCATTTCAATAATCCAAAACATTTTGGACTTTTGAAGTTCAAGAGAAAGAAAGACAAACAGTCATACACGACGAATAATCAGAAGACCAAAAGTGGAACTGAGACAATCAAGGTAGATTTTGAAAAAGGGCTTTTGTATTTGCCGAAGATAAAAAGTGGAATACAAGTTGAATTTCACAGGAGATTTGAAGGGAGAATAAAATCAGCAACAGTTGTTAACACAAGAGCGGGCAGGTATTATGTAAGCATACTTGTAGATGAGCAGAACCAAGGGAATAAAGTTAAAGAGCCACAGAATTTCATTTGTGGGATAGATCTTGGGTTGAAGAATTTTGCCACGATTGTAAATGACACAAAGTGTTTAAAGATTGAACATCCAAAATACCTAATAAAAGCTGAAAAGAGACTGAAAAAGTTACAGAGAAAACTATCAAGGAAGAAAAAGGGTTCTAAGAATAGGGAGAAAGCGAGAGAAAAACTTGCCAAAGAGTATGAGTATGTAAGAAATGCAAGAGAAGATTTTTTGCACAAATTATCGAAAACCATCATAGACGAGAACCAAGTTGTGGTGGTTGAGAATTTGAATGTAAAAGGGTTATCAAGGACAGAACTTTCAAAGTATGTTCTGGACAGCAGTTGGTCAAGGTTTATAAGTTTTCTTAAGTACAAGGCAGAATGGTATGGAAGGGAATTAATAGAAGCAGATAGGACATTTGCATCATCTAAAATGTGTAGCAAATGTGGGTATGTCTATAAGGAGTTGAAATTAAAAGATAGGGTATGGAAATGTCCTGAATGTGGAGAAGTTCATGACAGGGACGAGAATGCAGCTAAGAACTTAAGAGATTATGGATATAGGTATATAAGAAACAAAGTAGGGTGGGAACCACCCGAATTTACGCCTGTGGAGATTGGACCTCTACCATCATGGACAAAACCATGGTGGCAAGTCTGGTCGATGAAGCAGGAAGCCGTCTCCTCTTTAGGTGGACGGTAGTTCACTGTAATCGATCAAGATTCTCTGTGTCTCATATTCCAGAAAAGCAAGTTCAGGTTTTTGATGCAAAAGATGTCTCAGTTCTATTTCGTTCAAAGTCGACCTCCTTGATAGAGTTTTCAAATAGCTGAACTATCATATCTATTTCCTGATAAGTGATGTTCAAGGGTGGTAAGAAACGTACAACATTTCGGCTGACCGTGTTCAGCAAAAGTCCATTTTTAAAAGCCACCTGTTTTAATTTTTCTGGATCAACATTAACTTCCACACCAACCATCAAGCCAAGCCCTCTGACATCTTTTATGAGTCCGTTATTTATGAATTTGAGTTCATTCTTCAGATATTCACCTTTTTGTCTTACCTCTGCAATCAGTGAATCGTTGATCTTACTCAGCACGACATTTGCACCTGCCAGAGCAATGGGATTTGGTGCGAAGGTTGAGCCGTGTTCTGAATACTGAAAGACATCCATCAGATCATCTAAGAAGATGGTTGCTCCAATCGGAAGTCCGCCTCCAAGAGCCTTTGCAAGGGTGATGATATCTGGCTTTAGTTCAAAGTGTTCATAACAGAAGAATCTACCAGTCCTGCCAAGTCCAGATTGAACTTCATCAACAACGAGCAGGAAACCAGATTTTTCCTTCAGTTCCATGATAGTCTTTGCCATATTGTTAGAAATCAACCTCAAGCCTCCAGTACCAAGGAGACACTCAACAAAAACACCTGCTACCTGGTTTTGTTCCACGAATTTTCTGAATGAATCTGGATCGTTATGAGGCAAAAATGCTATGTCCGGTAAAAGTGGAAGGAATGGTTCTCTGAGATTTGAAAATCCTGTTATCGAGAGAGAGCCAAGAGTTCTGCCGTGAAAATTTTGATCAAAAGCCACAATTGTACCCTTTTTAAATTTCTTAACAGCTTTCAATGCCGCTTCATTTGCCTCTGTTCCTGAGTTTGAAAAGAAAACTTTTCCCCTTCTTCTTGTTCTCTGAACGAGTTTTGCTGCAACAATTTCTGCGTCTTCATCGAGAAAGAAATTACAGATATGGGTGTATCGCTTCATTTTCTGGATCATCGCATTTTCAATATCTCTGTCAGAATGACCAAACGCCAGAACTCCTATACCCGAAAACGTGTCGATGAACCTCTTTCCGTCTTTTGTGTAAAGGTAAATCCCATGCGCATGATCAATCTGCAGGTCAAAAGGTTTGTAAACACCACATAAATGATTCACAAGAACACCCCCCGTTCTGTCGGTAAATTTCTCAAAGCCTCCACAATCTTGGTTTTTTCCCTGGTTTTCTCGTCAACCTTTTTGATGAACCTTGCCGGGATCCCCGCGACAACTGTGTATGGTTCCACATCATTTATAACGACTGCACCTGCTGCTACGACCGCTCCTTTTGATACCGTTACCCCTTCTAAAACAACTGCATTGGCACCAATCACCACATCATCCTCGATAACAACGGGTTTTGCGCTTGGTGGTTCTATAACACCAGCTATTACTGCACCGGCACCGATATGGCAGTTTTTACCAATGATCGCCCTCCCGCCCACCACGGCATTCATATCGATCATAGTTTTTTCACCAATTACCGCACCGATGTTTATAACCGCACCCATCATGATGACAGCTCCATCACCAATCTGAACCAGGTCTCGAATAACAGCCCCCGGTTCTATCCGTGCGTTGTATTTTGTTAAATCTGCCAGAGCAATGGCTGAGTTTCTCGCATGTACTTCAACGTGCATATCCTGGATTTTGTGGTGGTTTTGCTGGACAAATTTTGTGAGTTCTTCATAATCACCGACGACTATTCCAAAATCTTGCGTTCCAAAAAAACGAAGATTGCCAAAATCAATTCTTTTAAAATCGCCTTTCACGTAAGCAGTCACTGGAGTTTTCTTTTTCGATTTGCTGATTAGTTCGATAATTTCACTGGTTGTAAGATCCTGTGTCATTTGAGCCTTGACCATTTAAATCCCTCCTTTTAAAAAGAAAACCGGGCTACCTTTCTGGTAGCCCGGTGATCTTTTCTCCCTTGAGCCTGTGTGCTACAACAAATGCACACCGCCTTGCGTGATCACCGGGCGGTTGCACTTCTTAGCGTTCTTAACTTCTATAGAAATCTGTCCACAAACACTTTTTGTCATGTTCAAAAAATCTCCTTTCTTTTGGCAATATGATACTATTGTTGTTCAAGACCTGTGACTGAAGATATAGATAAGAATTGTTGAAGAAATTGTTAACATGTAATATCATGATCAAAGTATCCAGATAATAAATTCGATCAAAAAGGAACTGTTTTGATATGTATCGATTTTGTGAAACAAGAGATGGGTTATAATCAGTTGAATAAACTCATTTGAAGGGGTGTACGCAAATGGCTGAAAGAGTAGCTATACTTGTTGGTGGGGGTCCGGCGCCCGGTATCAACAGCGTCATAAATGCTGTCACAATTGAAGCAATCAACAACGGCTTAGAAGTGATAGGGATATACGACGGCTTTGAACATCTCATGAATGGTAGAACCGATATGATCCGTCATTTAACCATTTCAGATGTCTCACGAATTCATATCGAAGGCGGATCGATTTTGAGAACATCGAGGGCAAATCCCACCAAGAAAACCGAAGACCTTCAAAATGTCCTTAAGAGCCTCAAAGAACTGAGGATCAACTATTTAGTGACAATAGGTGGAGATGATACTGCATTTTCTGCCTCTGCAGTATCGAAAGCAAGTGAGGGTACGATTCGCGTCGCACACGTTCCAAAAACAATCGATAACGATCTGCCTCTACCCGGTGGTATGCCAACATTTGGGTTTGAAACTGCCCGGCACCTTGGCACTGAACTTGTGTACAATTTGATGCAGGATTCAAGGACAACAAACAGATGGTATTTCGTCGTTGCAATGGGTAGAAAAGCAGGACATCTGGCACTTGGCATAGGGAAGGCTGCAAGTGCAGCTCTGACTGTGATTGGTGAGGAATTCAGAAAAGAAAAAATAACTCTTGCACAAGTTTGCGATGTACTTGAAACCACAATACTCAAAAGACGTGTGCTTGGAAGAAATGACGGTCTTGCGATAATAGCCGAAGGTATAGGAGAGATGATAGACCCGCAGGAACTGGCAAGTATCCCGGGTGTCACAGTTGAACGAGATCCGCACGGACATATAAGATTGAGCGAGATTCCCTTAGCTACCATACTCAAGCGTGAAATTCAAAAACGCTTTGCACAAAGAGGAGAGAAGATCAACATAATAGATGTCACTCTTGGATATGAGTTGAGATGTGCAAGACCAATCCCGTTTGATATCGACTATACAAGAACCCTTGGATATGGTGCTATTAGATTCCTTCTCAAAGATTTTGAAAAGCATCTATCTGGTGGCATGATCTGTGTTGAAAATGGAAGAATCAGGGTGCTACCATTCGAAGAACTCATCGATCCAGCGACAGGCAGGACAAAGGTGCGCATGGTGGATATCAACTCCGAACACTACCGTGTAGCACGTAGCTACATGATAAGATTGACAAAAAAGGATTTACAGGACACCAATATGCTCACAAAACTGGCAAATGCAGCAAAAATGAGTACTGAAGAGTTTCTCAAAAAATTCGCGTGGGTTGCGGAAATATGAAAAAATCCCCCGGATATTGCCGGGGGATTTTGTTATTTCTTGGGTTTTTCTTTTTTTGTTTCCTTTGGTTTTTCCTCAGGTTTTTTTGGTTCAGGGTTCTTTGCACAAGCCATTTTCACACCCCCTATCTTACTCAAGAGTATAATCCATTTTTCTAAAAATGCAACAGCTTTCTGAAAAAATCTTTGATGGCTTTTGTTTGGACTAATCGATTAATTTTATGAATTCGCCAAGGGTTTTAACGCGTGGAAGATCTGTTAGATGTCTGTTATAAGACCAGTCCATTACCACTGCTTCAATGCCGTGGCTTATCAAATCATGCAAATGGTGTGGAGCGTCGTCCAAGGCAAGTTCTATTCCAAGTTCTTTGCAGAGCTGTCCTTTTTTTGGTGTGACGAAAACCTTTGGTGTCACACCCACGTGTTTTTCTATCCACAGAATCGTTTGCTCTTCAACGGTCCTGCCTTTTGTGGGAAAGCGGGAAGTAATGAAAATGATCTCATGTTTACCCGTTTGAATGATTTTTCTCAACAAAGACAGATCTTGCTGCGAAGCATAAACGGGCAGAGTTTCATAAAAATTCTCCGTCTCTCTGATCTTTTCCCACACAACCTGCTCCATTTCATAACTCAAGCCGGGAACGCATTTGTGAAAATCCCATACTGTTATCTGAACATCATCCGGTGTTTTAAAAAGCTCATGGCTCAACTGGAGAAATGCTTTGTTGAAATTGGTGAGCACATCATCAACATCTATCATCACTTTCAGGGGTTAATCACCTGCCTGAGTCTCTGGTCTGCATCGATGTACTGGTTGATCTCATCAGAGAGTTTTACCAAAAGATACCACCAGTAGATACCAAAGGTTATGATCGTCAAGACGATGAAAATTCCGACATTTCTGTGCTTTACATAACTCAACATGGGCGAAGAGATCCCCAAAAGCGGATACATGGCATTTTTTATCTCTTCTAATCTCTTTGCAACGGTGAAAACACTCTGCAAGTATATCGACAGAAAAACAATCGCCAGGATTGAAAAAACGAAGGAAGCCATTGGTACAAGAAAAGATATGATGTAAAAAACCATATAAACCCAGTAAGCCCAGATGTTCAGGTTCAGTGTGGAAAGATGTCCTTCAATAACGCTCAGGTTGATCTGTTTGTCAGGCTCAACCTTTTGTTTGAGATAGCTGAGTAAAATCTTCGTGTTCTGGATGTTCTCATTCAACGTGGAGCTCCACTGGTTCAGCACTATCAGGGTGAAGATGGCTGCAAGTATACCAACAAGACCAGAAACCAGCGTTGTTAAAATGCCTCCAAACATTCTGGCATAACCGCGTCCATAACCAAAACCCCCGTTGAAAACGCCTTCAAGCATACCCCTTAGAACACTGATGACACCTATTGCTCCTACAAGGGCTGCGATGATTGAAAAAACCACAGCTAAGATCGCAAAGCTGCTGTTAATCTTTTTCTCACTGAGCAAAACTGGATTCATCCAGCTCACCTCCCATCTTCTCAATTTGCTCAACAGACAGATACCTGATACCGGCTTTTTCAGAACTTTTGTCGAAAAGGTCGTCATTTCCCACCATGAGACAATCATCCGGCTTTACCTTGATTATAGAACATATCTGCAAAAAATACCTTGGATCCGGCTTACAAAAGTAGGAATTTTCCATGTGTGTTATCAGATCAAAATCCGATTCACTCAGACCTATCCAGTTGATTCTTTTTATCACAGCCACTTTTGGAAAAACGGGATTTGTAGCAAGCACCAGTATTTTTCCGTTCTGTTTGAAATGTTTCAAAAGTTCCATGGCACACGGATTTGGTCGTACCAGAACCTTGAGACTGTCAAAGCTTTCACTCTGATAAAACTCATCAAAAATAGTCCTGTAATTTTCAGACGAACCATATTTGTTTTTGAAACAAGCCAAAAATCTCTCGTAATTGTTGATCCTGCCATCTGCAAATCTGGTTATGTATTCAACACACTCAAGGATATCTTTACTTGAAAAATCCAAAGAATAGTTCTGCCGTACAAAATTCTTGAGTGTCTGGAAATATTTCTGGGCAAATTCACTTTCATCGACCAGTGCAAGTGTTCCATCATAATCCATTAACAGTGCTTTCACTCAGATCCTCCTTTCTGTATTACGATCATCTGTGGTACAATTTTATCAGCTATTGGTAAAATGTGCCAAAAGGGGGTTTAAAAGATGAAAAAATGGTATATCTTGCCAGCGGTTTTCCTGATAGTGACGATATTTCTCCAGGGCTGTGCTGGAATAGGTAACTGGTTCGGTGGTGGGGGTCAAACTCCGACAAACAGAGCTCCAGACAAACCAACACTGATCTCTCCCCAGAACAATGAGATTTTAAAGTTCGCTTATGTCACATTCAAATGGAGCTGTTCAGATCCGGATGGAGACGCTCTGACCTATGATCTGTACCTTTCCGAAAAAGGACAGCCACTTTCTTCTACCGTCCAGGGACTTTCGAAAACTGAGTACAGTACGATCCTGACACCTGGTAAGAGCTATCAGTGGAAAGTTGTCGCAAAAGATACTAAAAACCAGAGTACACCAAGTGACGTGTACGAATTTTCTATTTCATTGTCCATAACACCTGTGAACGTATGGGATTATCTGTACATTGCAGGTGCTTCGAACGGACTTTTGATTTACGATATCACAAGACCTTTTGATGTCCATTATCCAATATCATTTAATCAGCAAATTTCAAGTACAAAAGAGATCGTTGTTTTTGGTGAATGGGCTTATATAGTCGATTCATCAGGAAAAATAGTAAGTTTAAATCTTCCAAAATATTTATCCGGCGAAGAAACACAGACAGAAACTATTTCGTCTTTTGGTAATTATCCGTCAAACGCAAAAAGAATCAAAGCTGGTACATTCAGCCAGTCGAATTATCTTGTAGTTTCAAGCGATGAAAGAGTCTTTTTCTACAACATCACTTCAAAAACAAGTACCGTGTACGGTGGGTTGGCTTCGGTGAACGCAATAGCCATCGGTTCAGATAACATAGTCTATCTGGCTGGCTTTCAAAATAACAAACCCACTTTTGTCAAGCTGAAACTTGGCACAGATGGAACCTTAAATGTCTTGGGTAAAATCAACCTGAACTACGAACCATTAGACATGATCTTGAAAGATAACTACGTGCTCTTGGTGGGAAAAAATTCTAATTCTGTTTACGTTGAAGCATACGATGATTTGACACCTTATGCAACAAGTGCTGAACTTGGAAAGCTTTCAGAGAGTTTTGCTGGTATAACAGTCTACAAAGATAGAGTCTTTGTGGCGGCTGGAAATGGTGGAATTGTGAGCTTTGATTTTAATGACCTATCAGGCAACTTAGAGCTAACTGAGATAGCAACATCTGATCAGTGGCAAAGCACAAGTTATGCAAGAGATGTTTTGGTAAGAGCTTACACAAATGGGTTGTATGCGTATGTTTCGGCAAACGATGGTCTGTACATCTTCGATGTGGATGAAAAACCCGAGCTTATCGGTACGATAGACTTTGTCTCACCACTGTATAGGATCTCTGCACCACAGGAATAAAAAAGGGGACTTTAGTCCCCTTTTATTTTTTCAATCCATTTTCCATCTGTAAACTGGTTTTTTAGTCGCTGTGACGTCATCGAGCCTTTTTACCGGGGTTTTGCAGGGAGCGTTTTTCACAATTTGCGGATTTGTCTTTGCTTCTTGAACTATTGTTTGCAAAACTTCTGCGAATTTGTCAAGAGTATCTTTACTTTCTGTCTCGGTTGGCTCTATCATCATGGCTTCGTGAACTATCAGTGGAAAGTAAACTGTTGGAGCGTGCATACCGTAATCGAGCAATCTTTTTGCGACATCCAAGATCTTTACCCCTGTTTGCTTAGCAAACTCACTGCCGTCAACCACAAATTCATGCATGCAAGTTCGCGGCGAAGCAATTTTCAAAAATTTTGAGATCAATGTTCTCAGGTAATTTGCGTTCAAGACAGCCATCTGTGATGCATGAGTAAGTCCATCCTTTCCCATCATCAGTATATAGGTGTATGCTTTCACGAGTACAGAAAAGTTACCATAAAAACTCCTCACTCTTCCTATACTCTTTGGTACGTCGAAGTCTGGATAGTAAGTGTCGTCTTTCTTTCTAATAACTGGTACTGGCAGGAATTCTTCAAGAAATTTTTTCACACCAACAGGTCCACTTCCAGGTCCACCCATACCATGTGGTGCGGAGAAAGTTTTGTGGAGATTGAGATGGACTATATCAAAACCTGTGTCACCGGGTCTTACTCTTCCCATGATTGCGTTGAGATTTGCACCATCATAGTACAGCAGTGCACCTGCGTCATGAACCATCTGCGCAATTTTCAAGATGTCTTTTTCAAACAATCCCAGCGTATTTGGGTTTGTCAGCATCAAAACAGCAACTTCATCGTTTAGATGGTTTTTGAGTTCTTCAAGATCGACCAGACCATCTTCAGTTGATTTCAGTTCTACGACATCAAACCCAGCCATCGCAGCAGAAGCAGGATTTGTCCCGTGTGCCGAATCAGGGACAAGTGCTATATGCCTTTTTGTGTCGTTCTTAGCCAGATGATATGCCCTTGCAATCAACATACCTGTAAGTTCTCCATGTGCACCAGCGGCAGGCTGCAATGTCATTTCATCCATCCCTGTGATCTCACACAGCAGTTTTTTGAGTTCAAACATCAACCTGAGTGACCCCTGTGTGAATTCCCATGGCTGGTAAGGGTGTATCTGCGTAAAACCATCGACAGATGCCACATATTCGTTTACCTTCGGATTGTACTTCATAGTGCACGAACCGAGTGGATAAAATCCTTTATCAACTGAGTAATTCTTGCCTGCCAGTTCTGTGTAATGTCTGACCACATCTGGTTCAGAAAGCTCAGGCAAATTCAAAGATTTCTTCCTTATCAAATGATCTTCAAAATCGTACTCTCTTTTCTCGATATCCGACTTCGGCAGTCTGAATCCTTTTCTACCAGCAACTGATTTTTCAAATATCGTCATAACTCATCACGCCCCAAAAGTTCCACAAAGCTATCAATACTCTGCCTTGTATTAACCTCTGTTGCGCAGGCAAGACCACAGTCGCTGTATTCTTCAAAGTACCAGCCCAGCGGAAGCGGTCCAAGTATTCCATATTCAAAGATCTTTCTCCATCTTGAGTCATAATCCTGTGTGAATCTGACAGCAAACTCGTTGAAAAATGGACCGTCAAACAACAACCTGAAGCCCTTTTGTTTTAACTTATCTGCGAAATAATGTGCGTTTGAATAACTTTGCTGTGCCACCTGCCTTAGACCATCCGGACCCATTATGCTCATGAATATGGCATTGGTAACAGCCATCAGAGCGTGGTTGGTACAGATATTAGATGTGGCTTTTTCCCTTCTGATATGCTGTTCTCTTGTTTGAAGAATCATCACATAACCCTTGTTGCCATCAACATCTGTTGTTTCACCTATCAACCTACCGGGCATTTTTCGAACGTGCTTTTCAAGTGTTGCCAAGAAACCCACCGTTGGACCTCCGTAGTTCATACAGATACCAAGAGGTTGTCCATCTCCAACGACGATATCCGCGCCAAAAGACGAAGGTGGTTCGAGTACTGACAGAGAAAAAGGCTCAGCTACAACAATAAAAACAGCATCTTTTATGTTCTCCTTGATCAGTTTGAGATCTTCTATTATTCCAAAGAAATTTGGATACTGAACTACAACAGTACAGGTGTCATCATTGACCAGTTTTTTCAGAGCATCTACGTTTGTCCTGCCAGAATTGTCAAGCGGTATTTTCTCAAAAACGAGTTTTTGAGCAGATGCGTAGGTGAGACTGGTTTGAAAATATTCTGGATGAACGGCTTTGCTTATCAAAACCCTGTGCCTGCCGTTTATTCTGTGAGCCATCAAAATGGCTTCTGCAAGAGCAGATGCTCCATCATACATCGAAGAATTCGCAACTTCCATACCCGTCAGCTCACAGATCATCGTCTGATACTCGAATAAAGCCTGAAGAGTGCCCTGAGAAACCTCTGCCTGGTAAGGTGTGTACGCGGTCACAAACTCCGGTCTTGAAGCGAGTGACTTCACCACCTGAGGAATGTAATGTGCGTATATACCGGCACCCATGAAAATTTTCGATTCCTCTATAACCTTATTCTGATCAGCAAGGGATTTGAGCAAAGAAACAACAGTGAATTCATCAAGACCATCCGGGATATTCAACTCTTTAACAGTTATCGGAACATCTTTATACAGATCATCAATACGCTGCACACCAATCGTGTGCAGCATCTTTTGAATCTCTTCATCTGTATGAGGAATATAAGGATGCATTATCCTTCCTCCTTGCACAACTTTTTGTAAGCCTCCTCATCGAGAAGTTGGTTGAGTTCCTTTTCGTCGCTCATTTCGATTTTGACAAGCCATCCTTTACCTTCAGGATCTTTATTCACAAGTTCTGGCTGGTCATTGAGCTTTTCGTTCACTTCGATTATCTTGCCACTAACCGGTGCGTAGATATCACTTGCCGCTTTTACAGACTCGATACTCATGAACGAATCTCCTTTTTTCACAACCTTTCCAATCTGCGGTAGATCAACGTAAACCACATCTCCGAGTTTGTCCTGTGCAAAGTTGGTTATTCCTACCGTCGCGATCTTTCCATCAACCACAACCCATTCATGGGTTTTTGCGTACTTTTTCATTCCTTACACCTCCTATGAAGTTTTTACCGATCCTCTATAGAAAGGTAATTTCACAACCCTTGCCTTCACCCTCACTCCTCTTATGTCAACTTCGACCTCGTCTGAAAGTTTCATCCGATTGTCAAGCATGGCAAGTGCTATCGATTTGCTCAGAGTAGGTGAAAAGCCACCACTTGTTATCACACCTACTTTTTCTCCGTCTTTGAAAACTTCCATACCATGTCTTGCGATTCTCTTGTCCAGAATTTCCAAGCCCCTTATTCTTCTTCTCAAGCCTTCCTCTTTTTGCTTCAAAAGACTATCTTTACCTATGAAATCCTTATCAAACTTCACAACCCATGAAAGCCCTGCCTCCAATGGGGTTACACTATCGTCCATGTCATTACCGTAAAGCATATACGAAGCTTCGAGTCTGCAGATATCTCTGGCACCAAGCCCTGCCGGCTTAACGTTCAGATCTTCTCCGCGTAAGAGCAATTCATTCCATATGAATGGAGTGTCATTCCATCTGCAGTATATTTCAAAACCATCCTCACCGGTGTAGCCTGTTCTGGAAATGATACAGTACTTGCCAAAGATCGTATAGCTACCAAAGGTGTAATAGGATAGACTAACGATGTCCGGCGAAAACTTTCTCAAAAATTGCTCGCTCATCGGTCCCTGAACTGCTATGAGTCCGTATTCCATTGAAAGGTCGGTGACTTTCACGTCAAAGCCGGCTGATTTTTCAACAATCCATTTGAAATCTTTATCTGTATTGGCTGCATTCACAACGAGCATCGCCCGCTTTTCACCCAATCTGTAAGCAAGTAGATCGTCTATGATTCCGCCTTTTTCATTGCACATGGTTGTGTACATCACCTGACCAACCTTTAAAGACCCAAAAGAATTTGTAAGCAGATGGTCAACAAATCTCACAGTGTCTTCTCCTTCAACGACGATTTCACCCATGTGAGAAACATCGAAAATTCCAACGTTTTTTCTCACATTCATGACCTCGCTGGTAATACCTTCATACTGAAGAGGCATCTCCCAGCCCGCAAAATCAACCATTTTTGCTTTTAAAGAAATGTGATTCTCATAAAGAGGTGTTCTCTTCACTTCTAAGCGCCTCCTTAATTATCTGTTGAGCTTTTTGCAGATCATCTTCCATGACCATTATCTGAACCAGCCCACCCTGACCGAAGATGACCGGATCAAAACTACCCGGTTTGATCAGGACCTGTATACCATTTTCCTGAAGCAGAGATTTTACAATATTTGCCGTTGTCAAATCAATTTCCTGTATCAGGACCTTCCACAAGGTAACTTCCTCCCGTTGTATAATCAATCCAGTATCGATTTTACACCAGGAGGTGACAAAAAGTGAAAACCATAGGTGTGTTAACAAGTGGTGGAGATTCACCGGGTATGAACGCGGCTATCAGAGCCGTTGTGAGATTCGCAGTGAGAAATGACCTGAGAGTCATCGGAATAGAAAGAGGCTATTGCGGACTGATAGACGGTGCGTTCAGGGAAATGCATTTTCCAGATGTCGCAGGTATCATGGAAAGAGGTGGAACGATTCTCAGAACAAGCAGATGCGGTGAGTTCTACACAAAAGAAGGCAGGGAAAAGGCTGCTGAGCAGTTAAAAGCTGCTGGCATAGAAGGACTGGTCGTTATAGGTGGTGAAGGGAGCTTAACGGGTGCAAAACTTCTGTACCAGGAGCATCACATACCAGTTGTTGGAATACCCGGTACCATAGACAACGATATATCACAAACCGACATGTGCGTGGGTGTGGATACGTGCTTAAATACAGTTGTTGAAGCCATTCAAAAGCTGAAAGACACTGCAACTTCACATGAACGGGCGTTCATCGTTGAAGTGATGGGAAGGTCTTCCGGTTATATCGCTCTCAATGCCGCACTTGCAACAGGTGCAGAAGCTGCAATCGTACCCGAGATACCCATAGATTGGGACAAATTAGCCGCAAGATTGCTTGAAGAAAGAAAAAGGGGAAAAATAAACTGCATCATAGTGGTCGCAGAAGGCGCCGGAGGAGCTCTCAATGTGGCAAAGAACCTTCAGGACAAAATCGGATATGAAACACGAATATCGATACTTGGTCACATACAGCGCGGCGGAAGCCCAACGGCATTTGACAGGCTACTGGCAACCCGAATGGGTGCAGAGGCTGTTAAAGCACTCCTTGAGAAAAAAAGCTGTGTTATGACAGCTCTGCAATTTGGAAAGATCGTCACTGTACCGATAGAAGATGTACTCAAAGAAAAAAAGACCCTGGATTTATCGCTTTATCAATTGACATACATTCTCTCCTGAGGTGAGAGAATGAGAAAATCAAAGATAATATGCACTATAGGTCCAAAAACAGAAGATCCACAGACAATTAAACAACTGCTGCAGGCTGGTGTGAATGGTATCAGACTCAATGCTGTTCACTATGACACAGAAAAACTCAAAAAAATCATAGATACCGTCAAAGAAATCAGAGATGATATGAACATACCTGTGGCGATCATTGTAGATCTGCCCGGTTCTAAGTTGAGAACCGGGGAGCAGAAAGAAGAGTTCATTGAATTATCTTATGCAGAAAAAGTGACAATAACGACAGAAAAAACGACATCTACAAAAGGGCTAATCAGTATCGACTACCCAAGATTAGCCCAAGAAGTCAAAGTTGACGATCCCATATTGATCGACGATGGAAAAATAAGACTGAGGGTCACGAAAATCTCCGGCAAAAAGATCGAATGCGTTGTTGAAGTGCCGGGAGTGATCAAAAAAAATTGTGGTGTGAACTTGCCTGAGTCTGATCTATCAATTCCCGCATTGAGCGAAGAAGACAAAAGAATAATAAATGAGTGTGGAAAAATGTCGGTCAACTTTTTCTGCCTCTCGTTTGTTAAAAACTCAAAAGACGTGAAAGAAGCACGGAGAATTATCGAATCGATCAATCCAGGTGCCGGAGTAATCGCAAAAATAGAAACCAAAAAGGCAGTGGAAGATATCGACCAGATCTGTGAAAACAGCGATGGAGTGATAATTGCAAGGGGGGATCTTGCGGCAGAAACCTCGTTGGAAGAACTGCCCGTTGTTCAGAAAAAAATCATACAGGTGGCATCCAAATACAGAATACCGGTTATCATAGCGACACAGATCCTGGGATCGATGGTTGAAAATCAATATCCAACAAGAGCAGAAGTGATAGATGTAGCAAGTGCGGTGTTCGACACGGCTGATGCCATCCTGTTCACATCGGAAACAGCCGTAGGCAATTACCCGTTGCAGGTTGTCCAGATGGCAAACAAGATCATCGAAAACGTGGAAAAACACCTCAAAGACAACAGGACAATTACTACCTACAGACATTTTGAACAGACTGAAGATCCTTCCGAAGCGATAGCAAAATCCTGTTATTACGTGGCTGAAGAAATAAAGGCAAAGGCAATAATAACCTCGACCGCTTCTGGAAGTACAGCCCGAAGAGTATCTCATTTCAGACCGCTGTGTCCGATCATCGCAACAACACCGGACCAGGATACCTTCAATCAGCTCTCGATTGTGTGGGGAGTTATTCCAATACTCGTCCCGGAGGTCCACTCGACGGATATAATGATCCACGTTGCGGTTGAAAAAGTGAAATCCCTTGGATACGTCGATAGCTCTGATATCGTCGTTGTGACCTCCGGTGCGCCGTGCGGTGTAGTGGGCACAACTAACATGTTGAAGGTGCACACTGTGGAATAGAGCGGATATCTACTGCATTTTCCAGAGCTGATTGACAATATCACAGGCAAGCTTCACGTTGTTTTTGAGAAGCTCAATGTTGCTCTGAACAGTTTTCCCATTGGAATAGTAGGCTAATCTTGAGAGTAAAAACGGAGTGACATCCTTGCCCTCGATACCAGATCTTTGAAGATCTCTTTGAGCCATCTGCTGCCATTTTTCAAACTCTTCCTGTTCGATCGCATGATCCTCTGGAATGGGATTGAAGACGAGCAATGCACCGGACAGATCCAGTTTTTCTTTTTGCAGAAAAATCGAAGCAATTTGTTCTGCACTATCGACTTTTGTGATCTTCAGATCTGTGGATTTGCAGTAAAAAGCAGGCAGTCTGTCTGTTCTATACCCAACAACAGTAACCTGTAAACTTTCGAGCATCTCCACAGTCGATTGTAGATCCAGAATCGACTTTGGTCCAGCACTTACAACTATCATCCTGGTTTTTGCAAGTTCCATCAAATCCTGTGATACATCCCAGTGTTCAGTTGAATGAACACCTCCTATACCGCCCGTTGCAAAGACCCTTATCCCATTCAGATGAGCAATACGCATAGTTGCACTCACCGTCGTCGCGGCAGATTTTTTCAGAGCCACTGCAACCGGTATTTCCGCAGTGCCAACCTTTATCACATCGTTTCTCGTACCGATTTCAATTATCTCTTCTTTGCTCAAACCGACCTTGATCTGACCATCGATGATGCCAACAGTACACGGTGTGCAGTCGTTTTGCCTTACTATTTGTTCGAGTTCGAGTGCCACTTTTATATTGACCGGTTTTGGCAAACCGTGTGCAATAACCGTGGATTCAAGGGCGATCTTTTTTTCGAACATGCTCTACCACCTTTCAAAATGTATACGATCTTTTTTGAACCTGTCAACAGGCTCAGGCTTTTCGGCTGGATATCCGACACAGACCAGCGAGAAAGCTACCACATGATCAGGCAGGTTCAGCAATGTTCCCAAGCCCTTCACCCTTTCCTGATCAGGATAAATACCACACCACACAGTGCCAAGTCCAAGTTCAGTCGCTCTTAAAAGCATGTTCTGTGTGGCTGCAGAACAATCCTGAACCCAGAAATCACCGTATTTGATCAGATTCAGATCGGCACAAACAACAACAGCCACTGGTGCTTTCAAAAGCATCTTCGCATAGGGATGTATTTGAGCGATCTTTTGTTTTATTTCTCTGTTTTTTATCACGATAAAATGCCAGGGCTGTTCGTTACCGGCAGATGGTGCGTACATTGCCGCTTTTATGATCTCTAAAACAAGCTCATCTTCAACTTCTCTGTCCTGATATTTTCTGATACTCCTTCTTTGGTAAATAACGCTCATCAAAATCACCTCAACTGGCTTTTCTGATAACTCCTACAATCATGGCAAAAATCAGCAAGATCATACCGATAAACTGAACCAGAGACATTTTTTCAGATAGCATCAAAAACGAAAACAAAGCCGCGAAAACCGGTTCTCCAACGTATATCAAAGCAGAAATATTTGAACCAACATGCTTTTGAAACTTGAGTTGCACCCAGACCGCAAAGATCGTAGCAAAGAATGCCGTGAACATGAGCGCATAAGTTGCTGCGGCGTTGATTTTCAAATCACCACCAATCGGGCTCAATACAAAATTTATAAGAGCTGTCAGCAAAAACTGCGGTGCAAGGAGAGATATCTCATCATCTTTGGCTTTTGTAAAATGAGTTATCAGAACCACATGAATTGAAAAAGCCACGGCACAGATCAACGTTAAAAGATCACCGACGTTGAAAGGATCTTTCGATGGATCGTTGAGCATGTAAAGCCCAACAACGGAAATCAGAAAAGAAATCACCTGGGACAGAGTCGGTTTGCTTTTCTCTATGAAGTATGAAAAAAATGGCACAAATGGTATATAAAGGGAGGTTATAAATCCACTCTTGGTCGAGCTTGTTATTTTCAAGCCACTTGTTTGAGTTGCGTATGCAACAGCCAGGAAAAAACCTAAAATCAGTCCTTTTCTCCAGGAAGGCTTTTTTCTGAAAAAGACAATGGTTAAAAGGAATGCGACCAGAAATCTCAAAAAATTGTAGAAAAACGGGTTAATTCCTTGCAGCGCAATTTTTTGTATGGGAAAAGTTAAACCCCATATGAACGTGACGATCAACAGCAAAAATACAGCTTTTTTCATAAAACACTCTCTCTTTTTACCAGTCTCGTGCTCAGAATTATCCTTTCAGGCACCTGCTCGCCTCTGATCATTTTGATCAAGTACTGACCGCAGATTTTTCCAGTCTCCTCGTTCATGTACTCCACACTGCTCAGCGCTGGTTCTAAAAGACTTCCAAAGGCAAAATTTCCATATCCAACAACTGAAACCTGCTGTGGTATCTTTACACCTTCGTTTTTCAAAACCCTTATTACACCCGCTGCTATGTCGTCTTTGCTACAAAAAATCGTATCCGGCAGGACTGTCAATTCCATGATGGCATCATAAGGACTTTTCGAATTGAGTACCTTTACATCGTAAGAGTCAATCCTGTGCTGAAACATGGCTTTCATAAATGTACTGTACAGTTTACAAGCTCTGTAATTGGACAGGTTCTCACACAAAAATGCAAATCTCTTTACACCTTTTTTGAGCAAATCTTTTATCAAAAGATCGATCGTTGAAAAATAATCAAAGATAACCGAACAGGATGATGATTCTTGACCAATCATCATTGAGGTATTAAATCTAACATCGAATTCTTCACCAATTGCAACGACGACATCACCCAGATTGTTCAAATCTGTCTTAATACTGGTTGAGATCTGCTCATTCCACAGGCTCTGAACCAGTCCATACAGCACTCTCAAATACTGCTCTTCCCATTTATCGAGTACCACATCAACCTGCACGGAATTTTTTCTAAAGGAACGGGCAAAACTGCTCGGCTGAAAACCCGTGTCCTTTATCACCTGCAAAACCTTTTCTCTAAGCTGGGGATCAACATTCCCCTTTTTGTTCAGAACACGAGATACCGTTGAAATAGACACACCTGCGATATCGGCAATGTCTTTGATCGTTATCTTCTTCAAAAAAAGCCCCCCACGGCTTTCTCTCAGTCTCTTCTGCCGAATGCACCGGCAATTAGGAGCATTCTCAAAAGCTGTAAAACAGACATAGCGGTTGCTGCGACATACGTCAAGGCTGCTGCACTCAGGACCTTTCTGACTCCTTTAAGTTCCTCTTCAGACATCATGATGTTTTCTTTAAGCAACTTCATCGCTTTTTTGCTCGCATCGTATTCCACGGGCAGTGTGATCAAACTGAACAGCACAGCCAAAGAAAAGAGTATGATACCAAACTGCCACAGCGCAGGCAGTGCAAAGATAAGTCCCATGATGAACAGGATCCAAGCAAGGGACGATCCTAGATTGGCAACCGGTGCGAGAATTGTTCGAAATACAAGAGCCGGGTTTTTCTGAGCATGCTGGATCGCATGACCGATCTCATGAGCAACAACACCGAGAGCAGCCACAGAAGGACTTGCATAAGTGGAAGCGGAAAGCCTCACAACCTTTACTCTCGGATCGTAATGGTCTGTCAGATGCCCGGGCATCGATTCAACTCGCACATCGTAGATGCCAGCACTATCAAGTAACCTCATGGCAAGCTGACTGCCAGTGAAGCCCGTGGAAGATCTCACTTTTGAATATTCGGAGAAAGCAGCACTGACCTTGATTTGAGCCCATACAGCCAGTAACAGTGCAGGTATGAGAAGTATGAAAGTCGGATCATAAAAGAACACAATTTCACCTCCTTCGATTAGGACATTTCACATTTGAAAACCGTTCGAATCTTTGCTCAATCTTCAAATCAAGTGAACAAAAAGTCCACTTTTCAATTTTGGTTCAAACCAGGTCGATTTCGGTGGCATTATCTTACCAGAATCCGAGACTTTCATCAAATCTTCTATCGATGTCGGATAGAGCGAAAATGCAACTGCCCAGCCTTTTTTGTCAACATAGTCCTGTAAAGCCTGTAAACCGTGAATACCACCGATGAAATCTATCCTCTTATCGGTTCTGGGGTCTTTTATCCCAAGAATGCTATCTAAAACATGTTCCTGCAAGATTGAAACATCCAAGGATTTTATGGGATCAGAATCGTCTATTAGATTTTTCCTCAGCACCAGCCTGTACCATTTTCCATTTATATACATTCCAAACTCGTGTTTTTTCTGAGGTCTGTACGCACCTTCTTTTGAAAGAGATACCTCAAAAACCTTTTCTATTTTTGAGAAAAACTCCTGTTCACTCATACCATTTAAATCTCTGACAACCCGATTGTAATCGTATATGCGTAGATGCCTGTGCGGGAAAAGAACTGCTAGGAAGAAATTGTACTCTTCGTTCCCCGTGAATGTCTTACTTTCCTGCCTGAGAAGCTGTGCAACCCTTACCGCAGAAGCAGCCCGGTGATGACCATCTGCTATGTAAAAACTGTCGACTGTACCAAAAAGTGTTTTTATCTTTTCAATAACCTTTTTATCCTGAATCACGTACACGACCTGTCTGATACCATCTTCATCAAAAAAGTCGTACTCAGGTTCTCCCTGAGCGAGATTTTCTATATAACTATCTATTTCCTCGCGGGAACGGTACATCAGGAAAACCGGTCCGGTTTGAGCTCTCAGATAATTTATGTGTTTTGCCCTTTCTTCCTCTTTGTCTTTTCTGGTCAGTTCGTGTTTTTTTATGCGGTCTGTGAGATATTCATCAACTGAGAAGGTCGCAACCAAACCTATTTGAGTATGGTCTTTTGCAACTTGCTTGTATATGTAAAAAGATTCACGATCCTGGAAAAAGATCCCAGAATCAACAAACCATTGAAGATTTTTCTTTGCTGCTTCAAGTGCCTTGTCAGAAGACGGTTCGACCTGTTCGTCGAAGTTCACTTCCGGTTTTGTCACTTTGTAAAAAGAATACGGGTTATTCTGCACAACCTTTTTTGCGTCCTGAGAGCTTATCACATCGTATGGTTTCACAGCCACTTTCTGGGCAAACTCTTTCTTAGGTCTCAACGCCATGAATGGCTTAACGATCATGCTTTTCAACCTCCTTTAGATATTTTTCCTGCTTGTTAAACATTTCTTCTGATCTGTTATCACTCAATTCATGATCGTAACCACTCAAATGAAGGCAGGAATGTATCACAACCCTTACCAGTTCAGTTAAATAAGGCTGTCTGAATTTCTCCGCATTCTTCTCTACCTGCTTTGGACAGATGAATATCTCTCCAAATAGATCCATGTCGTTGTAAACAAAAGTAAGCACATCGGTTGGTGAATCGATCTTTCTATAATTTTTGTTGAGATCTCTCATGCGTTTTTCTCCAATGAAAATTATGTTCACCTTCACTTCGCCAATTTCATTTTTCAAAATCTCATTTGCCACTTTCCTGATCAGTGTTCTGTTTACCGGACTTTTTGTCCTGTTGATTATTTGAATTCTGGGCAAGGCTTATCACCTTCTTTATTTCCTCTTTTGGATATTCTATGCGGCTCTTGAACATATTGAGTAAAACCTTGGTGAATTCCTCTGCAATCGCTTCCAGGTCCTTCAAAGTCAACCCGGATTCATCCAGTTCTCTCTCGTTGTATATGCCTGATATTATCTCCTCAACCATTGTTTGGACGCGTCCTGCAGAAGGGTTCTTCAGGCTCCTTGCAGCTGCTTCAACTGCATCGGCTAACATTATTATACCTGCTTCTTTAAACTGCGGTTTTGGACCGGGATAACGAAATTCATTTTCGCTCAACTGTTCGCCAAGTTCCTTTGATTTGTTATAGAAATACTTTTGCACACGTGTACCATGGTGCTGTGGGATCACATCCTGTACAAGGAGTGGTAATCTGTTTCTTTTTGCCATCTCTAAACCCGATTTAACGTGATCCTGAATGATCAGATGACTCAACTTCGGACTGAGTTCATCGTGAGGATTTTCCTGGTAGATGTTCTCGGTATAGAAATACGGTCTTTTTGCTTTGCCGACATCGTGAAAATACGATGCCGTTCTTGCTAAGATGGCATTTGCACCTATTCTCTGAGCCGCAGCTTCAGCGAGATTTGCAACCATCGAGGAGTGATAATAAGTACCCGGAGCTCTCAAAGATAGTGTCTTCAACAAAGGGTTGTTCAGATTACCGAGTTCTATCAGATCAATATTGGAATATATCATACTCGCATATTCTATGAATGGAAGAAGACCTATGCAGATGATTGAAGAAATAAAAGGTGTGAAAAAAGCAATTAAAATCTGTAAATAATCTGGTTTCATGCCCTGTATTCGACTGTGCAACAGGTAAAAGGTTATCGAAATCAAAGCAACGAAAAAGGCAGATTTTGCAACCTGCATGCGTTTTTCAATCTTTGAACCCATCACCGCTGTGACCAGACAGGTGGTTAACATCATGGCAAATCCAATGCTGTTGAATCCAAAAGCCGTTGAAAAAACCACTGATAAATAAATCGACGCCACTATAGCCAGTTCTCTGTTGTATAAAAGTGCAACCAGAGTGATTGGAATAAAAAAAGGTGATATGTAAGAGCCAAATTGCTCTGTCAAAACTCTCGCCAAAAGAGCACCTGACAAAATGATGAGATAAAACAAAATAGAGTACGATCTGTGCAGAATAAATGGCTTCTGGTTGATCTGTGGCTTGACAACCACAAACCACAGAAACAGCGCCGCGATGTAACCATTTACCAGAACGAACAGATTTGGCAGGTGAGGTAATTTCAGCAGGAAAAAACACAGGATTACAACAACAAAATCAAGCCAGTTTCGAATAAAGAAATCAGCCGCTTTTTTCATGTTTATTCCTTTCATAATTTTCATAGGCTTTGATGATCTCTTTGACAACAGGATGCCTGACGATATCAGACTCAGATAGGTAGACAAACGCTACGCCATCTATGCCTTTGAGAATGTTCTCGCATTCTATCAAGCCCGAATTACCTTTATCAATATCTATCTGAGTTACATCTCCTGTGATGACCGCTTTAGAGTTGAAACCAATTCTTGTCAGAAACATTTTCATCTGCTGGTGAGTCGCATTTTGAGCCTCATCGAGTATGACAAAGCAGTTGTTCAATGTTCTGCCGCGCATGAAAGCCAATGGTGCAATCTCGATTATGCCTTTTTGTCTGTAGGTGTAAAACTTCTCGGCAGGCATCATATCCATTATGGCATCGTAGATTGGTCTGAGATATGGATCCACCTTTTCAACCAGATCACCAGGTAAAAATCCGAGTTTCTCACCAGCTTCAACAGCAGGTCTTGTGAGTATAATTCTCTGGACAATTCCCGATTTGAGATAGTCCAAAGCCATGGCTACTGCAAGATATGTCTTACCCGTCCCAGCAGGACCGATTGCAAACACCACATCGAATTTTCTCATTGCCTCGACATATTCAGCCTGACCCTTCGTTTTGGGTCTGATTCTGCCAGACAGGATATTTTCTTGAGGACTCTGTGCCAAGGATCTATCCCAAGAAGAATACAAATCAACCAGAGATTCGAACTCACTCCAATCCATGACATAACCTTTTTTGGCTGCGGTAACAACTTGAGAGAGTATACTTTCAACTGTTTCAACTATGGTCTGGTCATTGCCAGCCACCGTGATTTTTTTGTCCGAAATGTCTATGTTTACGGAAAATCTCTTTCTAAGAAATCTCAATCTGTTGTCGTACTGTCCTAAGACAACAACCATATCGACGTTATCTGGAACTTCAATTGTCTTGGATGTCAGTTTCACACCACCTCTCATGATTATTTTACCTCATCCCTGCTGATCGAGCAGAGAGAACAGTGATTTCAAATACTTACTTCTGGACGGATGTCTCAGTTTTCTCAGAGCCTTGACTTCTATCTGTCTGATCCTTTCTCTTGTGACATTGAAATACTGACCAACTTCTTCCAGGGTTTTGGCTTTTCCATCGAGCAATCCATATCTCATTTTCAGGACCATGGCTTCTCTTGGATTGAGAGTCTTGAGCACCTTTTCGAGCTCTTCGCGCATCAGCATTCTCATGGCTTCCTTCTTTGGAGATGCTATGTTTTCATCTGCCACGAAATCTCCAACAGTTGAATCTTCATCTTCACCGACAGGAGCTTCCAGTGAAACGGTCTCCTTGGAAGCCTGAAGTATCTCTTCGATTTTGTCGACTGGCCTATCCATGAGTTTGGCAAGTTCGTCGAGCGATGGCTGTTCACCGTATTTTTGATAATATTCTCTTGTTATTCGGTTGAGTTTGTTGATGGTTTCGACCATGTGAACCGGTATTCTTATGGTTCTTGCCTGATCCGCTATGGCGCGTGTAATAGCCTGTCTGATCCACCAGGTAGCGTATGTGCTGAATTTGTACCCTTTTCTCCAGTCGAATTTTTCCACAGCCTTTAACAGTCCTATATTTCCTTCCTGAATCAAATCCAGAAAAGGCAAGCCTCTTCCTATGTACCTTTTGGCTATGCTCACAACCAGTCTCAAGTTTGACTCAACGAGCTTTCTTTTTGCCCTTTCATTGCCAGCCTGTGCGCGTCTTGCAAGCTCACGTTCCTGAGAAGGCGTGAGCAGAGGTATTTTCCCAATTTCACGCAGATACATCTTTATGGGATCTTTTAGGGCAACGTTGTCATATACCTCTGGTCCTTCTTCTAAAAGGCTTGGAATTTCAGATTCTATGGTGCTGTCTTCCAAATCCTCTAAGGACTCGGGTTCAGCATCCTGAATGTTGATCTTGTTTTTTTCCAGTTCTTCGTATATACGTTCTATTAGAGAGGTATCAAAACCTTCGTAATCTGGTGGAAAGGCTTTATCTATGTCATCATACGTTATAAATCCCTTTTTCTTACCGGTTCTTATGAGAGATTTTATCCTCTTTTCTATCTCCTCGTTGGTCATAGTGGGCTTCTGTTCGGATTTTTCCTCAAATTCTTCCTTGATTTCTTCACGTTCCACCTCGATCACCTCCGATTGTTCTAATCAAATTCAACCTTTCTTTTAAAAGTTCTGCACGTTCTTCATCATTCTTGCAATTGGCAAGTTTACCGTCTATCTGTGACAAACGCTTTTCAATTGCTTTTCTTGCAAAACGCTTTTTTATGTCTTCAAGCATCTTCAATGAATCACCCGGGGGTATTTTCGATAACAAATCAAAAATGTACTTTTTAATTTCTTCATCCTGCTCAGAAATATCAGTGCCACTTTCAAGCAGTTCGAGAACCTTTCTGGCTTTTTCGCTCATAACAGACTTGTCTATCTTGGACAGTTCATTTCTCAGTTCTTCTTGAGTTATATAAAGGTAAATCAAATAGTCTTCGTCATTTGGAAGGGTTATCCTTGAAGCCTGTTCTTTCTGAAATTCCTGAGTCCTGTAGTACTCAGTGAGCTGAGATACTGAGAGTTTCACCTTTGTTGATATCATCTTCAACAGATTTTCATATCTTTGAATTCTCTGGGTATTCAGTAGAGATTGCACCCATACTTTCAGCTGGTTTAAAAATTTCTCAGAACCAGCAGGCGAAGAAAGATCAAAAAATTTTGAATAGAACTCAACTATGTATTCTTCGAAAGATACTGCTTTTTTCAATGCTCTTTTCAAAGCATCTGCGCCTTCTGTTTTAAAAACTTCATCTGGATCTTTCTGCGAAAACAGTGCGACAGCCACATCAAAGGACATATCTATCAGTGTTTTCAAAGATTTCAAAGTTGCTCTCTGTCCTGCTTCATCCGCGTCGAAACAGAGTATTACATTCCTGCTCAAAGCCCCGAGTTTAACCAGATGTTCTTTGGAAAGATTCGTTCCAAGTACTGCTACAGCGTTTGTAATCCCAGCCCTGTGGAATGCTATGGCATCGAAATACCCTTCTGTGATGACTGCAAAGTCAACACCTTTGATGGCTTTTTTCGCTTTATCGAGTAGAAAAAGCGTCGAGCGTTTTGAAAAATATTCTGTCTCAGGAGAATTGAGATATTTCGGCTCGCGATTGTCGATCGATCTTCCACCAAAAGCTATGGTTCTTCCAAGATCATCTTTTATAGGAATCACTATCCTGCCTTCAAAAAGATCAAGATATTCATGTGCAACAGTTTTCACAACACCATACTGAAAGACCTTAGAAAGCGGTATAGAGAGTTCTGATGCAACCTTTAAAGTCAATTTTGACCCAGCGGGGCAGTAACCAAATTCGTACTGTTCAATTTCTTCTTGTTTGAAACCTCTATCAAAAAGGTATTTCATCGCTTCTTTATTCTGCATGAGCTGTTTTCTGTACTGTGCATGAACTTTATTGAGAAAATCGATGTACTTTTCTTTGGCAGATTGCTTTGTGTCGAAATCCACCTGTATGTTAACCATCTGTCCGAGTTTTTTGAGCGCATCGTAGAAAGAAATGTGTTCAATTTCCTGAACGAATTTTATGACATCACCAGAAGCCCCGCAACCAAAACAGTGGTAGAGCTTAAGGGTTGGATTGACATGAAAAGATGGGGTCTTCTCGCTGTGAAATGGACACAATCCCCTGTAGCTGGAACCAACTTTTTGCAACGAAACATATTGTGAGACGACCTGAACTATATCGACCTCACGCTTGATTCTCTCAATGATTTCTTTGCTCACCATTGTGAAATTCTAATGTCCCAAGAAAGAAGATATCAGACAACTTCCTCCCGTCGGACAGAAAGGTAATACTTTGCGGGATCTTAATACCAAATTTTTTAGACTGATTTTGAAGAAAAAAGTTCAACACAGGGTGTCGAGTACGACACCCCGCAAAATTAACGTTTTGAGTACTGTGGAGCCCTTCGAGCTTTTTTCAAACCGTACTTCTTTCTTTCGACCATGCGCGGATCTCTTGTTAACATACCCTGAGCTTTCAGAGTAGGTCTGAGCTCGGGATTGACTTGAATCAGGGCACGGGCAAGTGCCAATCTCACAGCACCAGCTTGACCCGAGAGACCTCCTCCTTCAACTCTTATGAAAACATCGAATTTCTCATTCATCTTTGTGAGCAACAGGGGCTCAAGAGCCTGCCTTGCCCTGACCTGGTCTTTAAAGTACTCCTGCGCAGAGTTATAGGGTTTATCGTTTATTGTCAGCTTACCCTGACCGGGAAAGAGATAAACTCTCGCTACGGAAGTCTTTCTCCTACCCAAACCGTGATAGACAACATTCTCTGGCATTGTTTACCCTCCCATCAAAGCTCCAAAGGCTGGGGATTTTGAGCCTCATGTGGATGTTCATTTTTTGCATAGACTTTGAGCCTTTTTAGATACTTATCTCCAAGCGCAGCCTTGGGAAGCATTCTTTTCACAGCAAGGTATATCAATCTTTCTGGATGTTTTTCAAGAATCTGTCTTGCGGTGTTTTCTTTCAATCCTCCAGGGTATCCAGAATGGCGGTAATATATCTTCTTGTCAAGCTTATCACCGGTCAGAACAACCTTCTCAGCGTTTATCACAACGACATAATTTCCCGTGTCAACTCCGGGAAAGAATGTGGGTTCATTTTTACCCATAAGGTACTTTGCAATCTGAGTTGCGAGCCTTCCAAGCACTTTTCCTGAAGCATCGACAAGATACCACTTTTTCCCGGTTTCTCTAACAACTGTGGTCTTTTGTATGGGAAACGAACGCGCCATGACAATTCCTCCTCACTCTTGAGGTATAACATCAACGAATTTTTTGTTGTTTTTCACATAGAACCTCACAATACCTTCTTTTAAAGCATAGAGAGTGAAATCCTTGCCGCAACCAACATTTTTACCAGAATGTATTTTAGTTCCTCTTTGCCTGACAATGATATTACCGGCAAGAACTTTTTGACCATCTCCAACTTTGACACCAAGATATTTCGGCCTACTGTCTCGACCATTGGTGCTCCCGCTTTTTCTATGAGCGAACATCTGTATATCGATTCGCATCCACATTCACCTCCACAGAAAGGTTGGCAGGAAATTGCTCTTGCAAATCACTCAGACTTTTGTACAGCTCGTTTATCAACAGATCCGATAGTTCGTTCTGATTCTTCAGGGATATCTCAAGTCTTCCTTTTGATTTTTTAACAACCGCATCGCCCTGATCAGAGAGAATTCTAGCCGTATGCTGAACCAGTGCACTAACTGCGGCACATACTATATCCTTACCTTCAACATCAAAATGACTGTGACCACGAGCAATGAAAGAAAGATAATGCTCAGAAGATCTGTAAAATGTAACCTTTATCACTGTGCTTCACCGGTCTGTATTTTTTCAATCTTCACCAGTGTAAACCACTGTCTGTGTCCGCGCTCACGTCGATAGTTCTTTCGAGATTTGTACTTCACAATCGTTACCTTTCTGGCTCTTTCATGACCCAGTACGGTACCAACTACTGTACAACCCTGCAGATAAGGTTTGCCTATCTTCGCACTCGAATCGGTCGAAAGATGAAGCACTCGCTCGAAAACAACCTGTTCTCCTTGCTGCTGTGGTAATTTTTCGACAGCGATGGTGTCACCTTCACAAACTTTGTACTGCTTGCCTCCTGTTTCGATAATTGCGTACACACGTTCACCTCCTTGGCAACATGCACTGAAAAATGTAGCTCCCATCTCAACAGGAGCCTTTCTCACATTTTTCAAGTGCTCTTGTGAATTTTACGCTTTGATATTTTACCACCCATTCAGTTAAGATATTGAAACTTTAAGATTACACAATAAACCACAGAAAATTTCCCGTTTTCAATTATTATAAGATATGATTTGATAAAATATAAAGTAGTCCTTTGATTTTTTGGAGGTGAGTGAATGTATCTGGCAGCAGTTCTTGTCTTGGCGGGTGTTTGTCTGATATTTTTTGGGGCAAAGGTTTTCTTTGGGATTATATTCACCGCACTTGGAGTTTACATATTAACCGAAATATTCTCACATCATGCAAAGCTTATCAAAAAAACAAGACAGATCAGGGAAGTTATTAAAGAGAGGTTGAAAGATAAACTGAGCTCGGAGGATCTTGAGTGGATTGAAAATATGATAACCCCGCCTGCTGGAAAAAAATTTCTGATCCTGGTTGATGACAGTGCCGATTCAACTCACGTGAGGATCGCAATACCTTTTTCAATCATCATTGTGCTAAAACCATTTTTAAGATCGCTTTTACCGCTGATCTTCAAATCTTTCAAAAACAAAATCTCACTGGATGAGAAAACCTTTCAGATTCTTCAGGAGGTTTTCATTTCCTGTATAGACGAACTAATGAGCTTTTCCGGGGATTTTGTGACCGTTGAGAGTGAAGGTACAACAGTCAAAATTGGTATTGTGTGAGGTGAAGTGATGAACCGGTTTTTTTCAAAATGCCCGGTTTGCAACTCCGAGGTCGTGGTAACTTCTTACAGATGCAAAAAATGCAATACTAAAATCGAAGGTCAATTCACACCCAATGAATTCAACAGCCTGTGTGAAGAAGATTTAGAATTTCTCAGAATATATCTGAAAAACAGAGGAAATCTCACAAAGGTCGCAGAGAAACTTGGAATTTCTTACCCTACAGTGCATTCATATTTCAATAGAGTTCTGGCAAACCTTGGTTATTCATCGCCACAGCAGAACAACTACTCGAATATCCTGGATCAACTCGAAACCAATCAAATCGACTTTTCCACCGCTATTTCACTGATTAAAGGTGATAAGGAGGTTAAACCATGAGGGAGGAACTTTTCAGGATCATGAATATGGTGAAAGACGGAAAGCTCACACCTGAACAGGCACTTGAGCTTGCTGAAACTATGGGTATTTTTTCAGAACCCAAGCAGCAAAAATCGGAAAAAAAGAGAATGTTTTACATTCAAGCCAAAGGTAAAGATGGAGATAAAGTGGATATCAAAATTCCAGTTGGACTGGTGCAAATTCTAAAGCTATCTCTACCAGCTCTGAAAGAAAAATTTCCCAACGTCGATCTGGATCTCTTGTCACAACAGCTCGATGAAGCCATGAAGGGTCTGTCGGAAATAGAAGGAGATATAATAAACGCAACGGGAGCTGACGGCACAACTGTTCGTATATTCATTGATTAATAAGCCATTTTTTGATAAAATCATGGCATAAGATCTACTGGAGGTGTGAGTAAAATGGACCTTGGTACTCGGTACATGCCAGAACAGATTGAGAAAAAATGGTACACAAAGTGGGTACAAAATGGATATTTCACTCCAAAGGGAAGTGGCACACCATTTGTGGTCGTAATACCACCTCCAAATATAACAGGACGCATCCACATGGGACATGCGCTCAATATAACTCTGCAGGATATCTTAGTGCGCTACAAGAGAATGCGTGGCTTTGATACACTGTGGATACCCGGTGAGGATCACGCTGGTATTGCCACACAAAATGCCGTTGAAAGATACATAGAATCTCAAGGTAAAAGACGCGAAGAACTGGGAAGAGAAGAATTTCTCAAAATAGTCTGGCAATGGGCTGAAAAGTACAGGCTTGAAATACGCCAGCAAATAGAAACACTGGGAGCATCAGTTGATTGGACAAGAGAAAGATTTACCCTGGATGAAGGATTGTCCAATGCCGTGAGGAAGGTCTTTGTTGAGCTGTACAAAAATGGATTGATCTACAAAGGCAAATACATGGTTAACTGGTGTCCCAGGTGTAAGACGGTTTTGTCAGATGAAGAGGTTGAACATGAGGAAAAAAAGGCGAAACTGTACTACGTAAAATATCCATTTTCAGATGGCAGTGATTATATCGTTGTGGCAACCACAAGACCAGAGACGATGCTCGGAGATACTGCTGTTGCTGTCAACCCCACAGACGAACGGTATAAAAATGTCATCAATAGAAAGGTGATCCTGCCGCTGGTCAACAGAGAAATACCAGTAATAGCCGATGAGTACGTCGATCCACAATTTGGTACCGGTGCTGTGAAAATCACTCCTTCACATGATCCAAATGATTTCGAAGTCGCTAAAAGACACAATCTCGAGTTCATCGACATATTCGACGACGAAGCAAGAATAAATGAAAATGGAGGAAAATACATAGGTCTGGATCGCTACAAAGCAAGAGAAATGATCGTGAGAGATCTTCAGGATGGCGGTTATCTGGTAAAGGTTGAAGATATAGATCACTCCGTCGGTCACTGTTACAGGTGCGACAGAGAGATCGAACCGAGGGTCATGGATCAGTGGTTTGTGAGCATGAAGCCTTTGGCTCAAAAAGCCATAGAGGCTGTCGAAACAGGTCAGGTTCGTTTTGTCCCAGACAGGTGGAAAAAGGTTTACCTTCACTGGATGTACAACGTGCGCGACTGGTGTATCAGCAGACAGCTCTGGTGGGGACACAGAATACCAGTCTGGTACTGTGATGATTGCGGTGAAATTATCGTGTCTGAAACAGATGTCAAAGAATGTCCAAAATGCCATTCTGGATCGATAAGGCAGGACGAAGATGTACTGGATACCTGGTTTTCTTCTGCACTGTGGCCATTTTCAACTCTCGGCTGGCCCGAAAAAACACAGGACCTTGAGAAATATTATCCAACATCTGTTCTTGTAACCGGTTTTGACATAATTTTCTTCTGGGTTGCAAGAATGATTGTCATGGGATATCAGTTTATGAATGAAAAGCCATTCACCGATGTTTATATACACCAGCTAATACGGGATAAATACGGAAGAAAAATGAGCAAGTCACTCGGAAACGGTATAGATCCGATAGATATGTCCAAGAAATATGGGACAGATCCTGTAAGATTCACCCTAGCAATCCTTGCAGCCCAGGGCAGTGATATAAAACTCGACGAGAGATACTTTGATACATACAGGAAATTTGCCAACAAGATCTGGAATGCCACCAGATTTGTGCTAATCAACCTTAGTGATTATCAGGAAAAACCACTTGATGGACTTTCACTTGCCGACAGATGGATTCTTTCAAGGCTGCAGAAAACTATCTTGGCGGTAACTCAGGCTCTTGAAAACTACGATTTCAACGTAGCGGCAAAGTCCATCTACGAGTTCTTCTGGAACGAATTCTGTGACTGGTACATAGAATCGGCAAAGCCAATGTTGAATGGTGAAAACAGAGCCACAGTTCAGAATGTTCTGGTAAAGGTATTAGATTCAAGCTTGAGATTGCTGCATCCGTTTATGCCATTTTTGTCGGAAGAGCTGTGGCAGAATCTTCCAGTTGCAGGAGAGTCGATAACAATCGCATCCTGGCCCCAGGTAGAAGACAATTTTTCAGACGATCTTGCTGAAAAGAACTTTGAGATGATCATGCAAATCGTCAGAGGCATAAGAAATGTGCGATCAGAACTGGATATGGCATCAAAACAGTGCACACTGTATATCCACGGGAAACATCTGTCTGAACAGGAGCAATTTCTGATAAAGCATCTTGCAAATATAAAGACAATCGAGTACGTCGAAAGTAAACCGCAAAACAGTGCAACGGCATTCGTCAATCAGGAGTTTCACATATACGTGGATATAACCGGTGTTGATATTCAAAAAGAGATCAGCAGGCTTGAAAAAAATATCGAAAAACTACTCAAAGAAAAAGAATGGTACGTGAAAAAACTGTCCGATGAGAAATTTCTATCACATGCACTTGAAGACGTGATAAAAGAAACGCGTGAGAAACTCTCAGAAACAGAATCGCGTTTGAAAGTCTTACAGCAGATACTGGGGGATCTAAGATGACCTACCTTCAGATGCTTGAATACCTTTACAACGAAAGACCATCGGGAAAGATAACACTCGGTCTTGACAGAATCAAACAGCTGTGCGAGATGTTGCAAAATCCACAGGACAGCTTCCATTCCGCTCACGTGACAGGTACAAACGGAAAAGGTTCGGTGACGCGTTTTTTGAGCTGGCTGTTCATAGAACACGGGTTGAAAACTGCAAGCTACTATTCTCCGCATCTGTCAACTTTTAAAGAGAGGATCTTAGTAGATGAACAGTTTGTCCCAGAGCAGATAATTCTGAGTGCCTTTGATGATGTTCAGAAAATGGCACTGCAAATGGATAAACAGGGAGAACAGTTCAAACCGAGTTTCTTTGAGTTTACCACTGCGATGGCTTTCATGATCTACAAAAAAATGTCAGTCCAAGCTGGGTCAATTGAAGTTGGACTGGGAGGAAGATTTGATGCAACCAACGTTTTAACTCCACAGGTCAGCGTGATAGTAACGGTGGATTACGACCACATGCACATTCTCGGTGATACTCTTGAGAAGATCGCCTTTGAAAAAGCCGGGATAATAAAGCACAAAGTGCCTGTTGTCTGTGGTGAAAAGAAAAAAGAGCCGTTAAGCGTCATCGAAAAGATTTGTGAGCTGAACAAAAGTGATCTACACCTGATTGGAAGAGATTTCTCCTACGACAACACAAGTCTTTCTCTATCGGATAATCACTTTGATTTTCATGGAAAAAGAGAGCTGAAAAATCTGAAGATCTCACTGAACGGTGAACATCAATTTTTGAATGCGTCTGTTGCGCTACAGGCATTTCTTGTTTTTGCCGAAAGAACAAATCTGAAGGTAGATGAAATGGCTATAAGAAGGGCACTGGAAAAAGCAAAAATGCCCGGCAGGTTCGAAGTTCTTGATACAAAGCCAAGGGTGATCTTTGACGGTGCACACAACCTGCCAGCCGCAAGGGTGCTGAGAAAGACCATTATTGATTATCTTAAAAATGAGAGACTCGGTGCAGTGATCGGGATCGTCGATGACAAGGACAAAAAAGGTGTTCTGTCACAGATAGCGCCGCTTTTTGATAAAATAATCGTGACAAGACCATTCTCTCACAGAGCACAGAATCCTCAGGAAACCTTCCAGATAGCAAAACAGTTCAACAACAGCGTCGAGTTTGAAATCGATCCAATAGTGGCATACGAAAGACTAAAGCAGGAAGGATATGAGACGATAATTATAACGGGTTCACTGTACCTGGTTGGATATCTGAGAGATTACATAACAGATGGATCTCTTGAGCCCGAATGGTCCATCGTGAGATGATGAACTTGCTCGCAGCCATTAAGGGAAAAGTGTACGCCAAAGAATCGGGTAGTCTTTTGTTGCAGGTGGAAAATTTCGTAATAAGAGTTCTGTGTGATAGCCAGACCTTGGAAAGATCTACTGTGGGAGACGAGATCGAACTTCACACTCATCTTGAGTTCAATCAGAATGAAGTTGTCCTGTACGGTTTTTCAAGAAAAGAAAAGTTGCACATTTTCGAAAAGATTCTGAAAGTATCCAAAATAGGTCCCAAGACTGCTCTGAAGATCGTGGGATCGGTAGAACCTGAAGAATTTGTGCACCTGGTGATCAATGAAAATGTTGAAAAGTTATCCCAGATTCAAGGAATTGGAAAAAAGACCGCAGAAAGATTAATAGCAGAACTAAAGGATGAACATTTTGAGATTCAAACCACATATTCGTCAGAGTTATTTGATGCAATCGAGGCTCTTGTAGCACTGGGGTTCTCGAAAACCGAGTCGACAGATGTCGTGAAATCTGTTTATACAGATAAGATGAGTACAGAACAAATTGTGAAGGAGGCACTGAAAAAACTGTCAAAGAAGGTATAACTGTATGGCAGTTGAGGGTTTGTCAAATCCGGTTTTGGGGTACAAACTCGATCCTGGTGAGCCCGGTTTACCAAACTCGGCACCGGCAAGCCGAAGTATCCTGCGCGTGCTCTCACAGGAAATAAGCAACTGGCTTGCCTTTAAAAGAGAAGCTGAAAGAAATGGCGGGGTGATCATCCAGGGTGGAATAACCCTCGATCTGAGAAAACGCGGCTCTTTCATTGCTGCAATAGCCGGTAAAACCACTGCCTGGATATATTACCCGTCTGAGAAAACCTATCAGAGTGATTACAAAAATCAAATACAAAACCAGATTCAAAAACTGGAAGCCAAACTCAATTCAACAACAGATGAAGAAGAAAAACAAAAACTACAGGAACAACTTGCCCTGTTGAAAATGATGATGAATATGCCAATGCAGTTAGTGAAAAACCTTTTGATACCGCTTGGAATATTCTTAGATGTCCTCATGTAACTCCATTGTTTTGATAAAAAGTTCCACTAACTTTGGATCGAACATCTTTCCACTCTGTTCCTGTATCATTTTCAAAGCTTCATCTTTTTTCTTGGGACCGATACCCCATTCTGAGGTTACAAAATGAGTGAGTTCATCGTAATAATCACAGATGGCTATTATTCTGGCAAAAAGAGGTATTTCTTCACCTTTCAAACCATCTGGATAACCCTTGCCATCCCATCTTTCGTGATGAGACCTGACTGCCGGCACCAGATCCCAGAGAAACTCGATCGTGGATAGGTATATAGAACCCATGATCGTGTGATCTCTTGGCATATCTTCAAGAAATCTTATCCTTGTTGGAGTGAACATCATCAATTGTTCGATGCCTATCTTTCCAACGTCGTGCAGCATGCTCGCTTCGACCAAAAGTGACTGTTCCTTTTGAGAAAAACCAAGTTCCACTCCCATCTTCTGTGCCAGTTTTGTAACCCTCTGCGAATGGCTAAATCCACTTTTGTCTTCTATCTCCATGAGTACCACCATGGCTTGCAGTATTCCGCTCACAACCTTGCGTGCCCACTTTGTGCTGGTCAATCCAGATTTGAAGTCATCTTTATCCACGTATGTTTTTGCAAAAACCCAGATAGCCTGGTAATTTTCTTCTGCCTGCTCAAATCTCGCGACGAGTTTACCCTGATCGTACAGCTCCGCGGTATTGTTTTTGAATACCATTTGAAGCGGTCCTAACTGTTCAGAAGAATCAGTTAAGATGAGGCATGCAGAATCACTATCTTCAACCTGCTCCATCTTTTTGAAAAAATCCACTATCTTATCATCAATTTTGCCGATGATCTTAACCGTCAATTTTATTCCTCCATTAAATTTTTCAACGAACGTGTTTTTATTTCCTTGAGTATTACATCAATAACAGACTCAACAGATCTTGAGGAAAGTTCATTCCCTTTTCTGGTTCTCACAGACACGGTCTTTGTCGTTTGTTCTTTATCACCAACAATGAACATATAAGGGATCTTCATGGACTGAGCATCTCTTATTTTGTAACCAAGTGTTTCACGCCTGAGATCAACCTCTGCTCTGATACCGTTCTGAACCAGAGTGTTTTTGATATCCTGAGCATACGAATGATGCCTGTCGGCAATCGGTATAACCTTAACCTGAATCGGTGCCAGCCAGGTTGGGAACGCACCGGCATAATGCTCGATCAATATACCCAGAAATCTCTCAAGGCTACCGTAGATTGCCCTGTGTATCATAACCGGTTGACAATAATTTCCATTGACATCTGTGTAAACGAGCTCAAACCTCTGAGGCATCAGAAAATCAAGCTGGATAGTTGCACACTGCCATGTGCGACCTATCGAATCTTTGATGTGAAAGTCTATCTTCGGACCGTAAAAAGCACCTTCTCCTTCTTTGATGGTGTACATAAGTCCAACTGAATCCATGGCACTTTTGAGCGCTTCAGTGGCTTTTTGCCATGTCTGAACATCTCCCATGTGATTTTCGGGCATCGTACTGAGTTCCGCTGAATATCCAAACCCAAAAGGCGAATAAATCCTGTGAACAAAGTTTATGACACCGGCTATCTCCTGTTCTATCTGATCTGTTCGGCAGAATATGTGAGCATCGTCCTGAGTAAAACTTCTCACTCTGAACAGTCCGTGCAAGACACCGCTTCTCTCATATCTGTGTACCCTGCCAAACTCAAAAAATCTCAGCGGTAAGTCTTTGTAGGAAACCGTTCTATTTTTGTAGATCAGAATATGTCCGGGACAGTTCATCGGTTTGATCGCAAACTGCTGTTCTTCCTTGGTTGTGAAATACATATTCTCTTTGTAGTGGTCCCAGTGACCGGACATCCTCCAGAGCTTTTCACTCATCACAAGGGGAGTCATGACCTCTTCATAACCGAATTCGCGATGGAGTTGTCTTGAAAATTCCATCAATTCGCGCAGAATTGTCGCTCCATTGGGTGTAAAGATTGGCATTCCGGGTGCAACATCAAAGTCAATGAAGAAAATACCAAGTGCAGGACCGAGTTTCCTGTGATCCCTTTTCTTTGCCTCTTCAAGGAAATTCAGGTATTTTTCGAGTTCTTCTTTGCTTGCAAAGGCTGTACCGTATATTCTCTGAAGCATCGGTCTTTTTTCATCGCCTCTCCAGTACGCACCGGAGATTGAAAGAAGCTTGAAATGTTTAACTAACCCTGTGGATGGCAGGTGAGGGCCTCTGCACAGATCTATGAACTCTCCCTGTTTAAAAAGAGTAACTCTATCTTCTTGAATGTCCTGTATGAGTTCGACTTTGTATATCTGACCCTTTTGTTTCATAAGAGAAATTGCCTCGTCTTTGCTCATTTCAATTCTCTCGATCTTCAAATCCTGTTGCACTATCTCTCTCATCTGTTCTTCTATCTTTGGCAGATCTTCCTCTGTTATCTTCCCGTTGAGGATTTCAAAATCGTAGTAAAACCCATTTTCAATGGTCGGTCCGATCCCAAGTCTCACATTATCCTTGCCGTATATGTTCATAACCGCCTGCGCCATAACATGTGAAAGAGTGTGTCTGTAGACCTCAGGGGCAAGTTTATGGTCGATTGTGATGAACTCGATTTCACCATCTTCACAGATTGTCGATCTCAGATCGATCAATTGATCGTTGAAAAGAGCGGCGATGATTGTACCAGAAAACTCTTTTGAAAGTTCAAAAACACGTACAGGCCGATGAAAAACATATTCTCCATCGTTCTTTATCTTCACTTTGAACGGCACAAAATCACCTCCACAGTGCTTTTTTAAATATTACCACATTTTCAAACCGAGTGTTATTATAAAAAGAGAAGAAAATCATGAAAAAAGAAAACGAGGTGATCAAATGACAAAAAAAATCACCCTGTGGGCAGTCTTACTTTTTCTGGCAACCTTTGTTTTCGCCGACTACACACTCAGAGTCGGTGACACAATCAGAATCGAAGTCTTTGGTTATCAGGAAATGAGCAGAGACTGTACTGTCGACAGCGATGGATTCATTTCCTACACAGGAGTGGGAAGAATAAAAGTGGATGGCATGACGCTCAATGAGCTTGAAAAGATCGCAAAAGAGCGAATAGGAAAACTGATACCAAATCCCGCAGTGAGTGTCTCTCTGGTGTCTTATGCCCCGAGGTTTGTATATGTACATGGTGTTGTGAACAAAATAATAGATATAGGTATAAAACCAGCAACGCTCAGCCAGATAATATCAATGATCGGTGAACAAAACGACAGAATAGATCTTGAGAACATCAGAATAACGCGCGGAAAGGAAAGTTTTTTGATTGATTTTTCTTCATTTTACGAAGGCAAAATGGACGTGGATCTTCCCGTATACGAAAATGACATAATCTACATACCGCAGAAAAGCCTTCTTGGATATATCAAGGTCCTTGGAGCTGTTAGAAATCCATCGGCTCTTGTTTACACAAAAGGTCTCACCTTGACCGCAGCGATTTCCCTATGTGGGGGTATTTTGACAGATGTCGGGGATTCTCAAAATGTTTATCTGACAAGAAATGGAACGGTTCAAAAAATAAATCTGGAAGAAATTCTGACCGGAAAGGTTTCTGATGTCGTTCTCAAGCCATCTGATCAGATATATGTGCCAAAGATCGATCAAAGATACGCATACATAGTCGGATTTGTGGCAAAACCAGGCGTTTACGAATTTTTAAAAGACGAGCCTGTTACCCTAAAAAGGCTGATAGCAAAAGCGGGTGGAGTGATAGATGACGTCAAATACATCGACAAAATCATAGTTACTCAAAATGGCTCTCAAAAAGAGTACACACCGGCGATTTTGACAGCCAACGACGATATCTTCATATCAGTTGGAAGTTACGTAAATGTGCTGAAAAAACCAGAGAGATTTGTCTACGTCACAGGTCAGGTGAGAAATCCCGGCAGAATCGATTTTCAGCCAGAAGAAGAAATGAAAATGAGCATCCTGCTGCCCAAAGCAGGTGGCTACGTCTCTGATAAGGTTGAAAAAGGTGGAACGATAAAGGTATACCGAGGTTCACAGATTTTTGAAATTGCATCTAAAGATCTCAAAGACAGAGATTTTGATTTGATGACGGGAGATCTTGTCAGGGTAGAGTACGAGGATTTTTACGTGTATGTCGTTGGCAATCTTGCAGTGAGCGGAAAGATGAGTTTTGAACCTGATGAGCCAAAAAAGCTCTCAACGGTTATCAAGAAAATCGGTCAGATCGACTACAGGCAATTTGAATCGATCCAGTTGATACAGCAAAAAATAGCGCAATATGATATCAAAGATGTGATAAATTGTGTTGTTGACGCGGACCTGGAAAATCAGTGTACGGTCGTTTTCAAACCAAAACAGGGCAGGTACATCTACTTTGTTGGAGACCTTTCAAGTTTTGTAACCTTCAATCTCGATGAAGAATTCACCCTTGCAAGAGCACTGTCAAAGGTAAATCTTCAAACTTCGTACATAGAAGCTATCACAAAAATCGAAAACAATCAGGAACAGACAGTTCAGTTTGATCGTGACATGCCTTTGAATTCAGGTGAAATCTACAAGATAACTCTCAAAAAACCAGTCAGAGTAACTGTACTCGGTAAGGTAAGAGCACCTGGTCAAATCGTGTTCGAAGTGAATGAAGATGCAACGCTCAAAAAAGCGATAGCAAAATGCGGCGGATTGATAACCGGCGCGGATCAATCATTTGTATCAGATCAGGTTATCGTGTATTCATCCGGTGAAAGACACTTGTTCAGCGCAAAAGAAGTCGAATCAGACGATCTTCAGTTAACTCTCAAAGATGGAGATTTCATATACGTAACCGAGAAGACACCGCATTACGTTTTTGCCTTCGGTGATGCCGTGGTAAACCAAAAGATAGAACTTTCACAGAACGAAGCGTTCAAGCTATCAAGCGTTCTGGGAAAGGTGAACATAATTTCTGAGACGCAGTATGTTCAAATAATTCTTCCAACTGGTGAAGCGACAAACGTGTTGATGAAAGATGTACAGCTTGGCAAAAGAGATCTTGAACTCGTCGATGGTGCGTTTTTGATATTTGAAAAAGACATCAGAAACTACGTTTATGTCCTTGGCATGGTGAACAAGCCGGGCGGTTACTACGTCGGAGACAGGGAACTGACACTGCTTGAAGTTGTATCACTGGCTGGCGGAATAAGCGGCTGGGGATCGTACAACCAGATTGTACTTAAAAGGGGAAATGAAAGTAAATCAATCGACATGTCAAATCCGCTTATGCTCAACAACATAATAGTAAAGGCGGGGGATGTAGTGTATGTACCACCTGTTGAAGCGAACATCGCCTATGTCCTTGGGCAGGTTTCAAGACCTGGAGTCGTAAAGATAGACCAGTATTCAACTGTTCTTGATGTGATAATGAAATGCGGTGGATTCACTCCAAGGGCTGTAACATCGAAGGTGTACGTGTTCAAAGGTGGACCGACAGGTGAACCGGTGATCTGTGATCTGTCAGGCACCCTGAAAGGAAGACCGACTACATCCAATCCAAATGTCTCGCCGGGTGATGTCATTTTTGTGCCGGATAATCCATTGATGAATATCGTCGATGTAATACCCATTATTACCAGCGTTATCGGATTGATAAACGATGTACAGGGGTTGATCAAATGAGAATAGGATTCAAAAAACTTTTTACACCACAGAAGGTTTATCAAGAGATGTGTTTAACAATAGAAAATGGCTTTGTCGAAGAAATCAAAAAGTCAAAGGTACACTGTGATCTGTATTTTCCTCTGATCGCTCCGGGTTTCATCGATAGTCACACTCACGGTGCAGTTGGAATAGATATCATGAACGCATCAGTCGACGATTTTCAAAAATTATCACTCTTTTATGCAAAACACGGTGTGACAACCTTTTTAGCCACAACCGTTTCAGATACATTTGAAAAGATATCACAAGTAGCACGGACATTGAAGAAATTCATCGAACTACGACCATCCGGCGCAAAAGCAGCAGGGCTTTACATCGAAGGTCCATATTTAAACCCCGAAAAAAAAGGCGCACACAGAGAAGATCTTTTGAAAAAACCGGATCTTGAAGAACTGTCACATTTCATCGAAAACTTTGCAGATATTGTAAAGGTTTTCGCCATTGCACCTGAGCTGGAAGGTTCCAGAGAGGTTTTGAACTTTCTGAAAAAGAAAAAGATAGTCACAACAATAGCGCACACAAATGCGACATACGACCAGGCTATGATTGCAATAGAAAATGGCTGCACGAGAGCAACCCATGTTTTTAACGCGATGAGAAGTTTTTCGCACAGAGATCCGGGTGTAATCGGTGCAGTGCTCACAGACAGGAGGGTTTTTTGCGAAATCATCTGCGATATGATTCATCTTCACCCTGCCACGACGAAACTGGTCATAAATGCGAAAGGTCCGGCTAAATGTGTGCTGATCACAGACTCAATGGCGGCAACCGGCCTTGAGGATGGAGAGTATTCGCTCGGCGGGCTTTCGGTCGTCGTTAAGGATAAAATCGCAAGGACCGTGCAAGATCAGAGCCTTGCAGGAAGCACCTTAACGCTGGATGAGGCAGTCAGGAATGTGGTTTTCAAACTGGATGTGCCTGTAAAAGATGCCATACAGATGGCTACCCAGTCAGCCGCAAGATCGAGCAATCTGAACTCTGGCAAAATAACACCGGGAAAAAACGCGGATATTGTTGCATTGGACGAGAACCTGAACGTCATTGCAACCTTTGTCTGTGGCAGGATGGTCTATTCTCTGTGAGAACTGGGGGATGGTGGGTATGAAGCTCGCAAGCATGACCCTGCACGGCTTTAAGTCTTTTGCCAGACCAACCAAGCTGTACTTCGCAGACAGAATTACAGCTATCGTTGGTCCAAATGGCGGAGGAAAGTCGAATATAGTCGATGCAATAAGATGGGTCTTTGGTGAGCAATCAATGAAACAGCTCAGAGCAGATGAAAAATACGACGTGATCTTTGCAGGATCAAGTACGATGCCCGCCGCTTCGAGTGCTTATGTCGAAATCGTGTTTGAAAATGAAAATGAAAAAATCATCGTATCACGAATGCTGACAAATGACGGTAAGAACTTGTACATGCTCAACGGTGAAACCGTCAGGTTGAAAGACATACACGAGAAATTCATCGGCACAGGTGTTGGTAAAGAATTCTACTCCATAGCCGGTCAGGGACAGATCGAAAGAATTGTGAATGCTTCTGCCGAGGAGCTGAGGCTGTTACTCGAAGAAGCAGCAGAAACAGCTTTATACCGTGAGAAAAAGAAAGAATCGATGGCAAGACTTGAGGTTGTGAATGCCAATCTGTCGCGTGTGCAGGATTTGATCTATGAATACGACAGGCAGAGAAAATCGCTGTATTTGAAAGCCAAAAGAGCCGAACGTTACCAGGAGTATTCATCAAGACTTCAACAGGTAAAGAAACTGTACTATGGAAACGTATTCAAAAAAGAGAAGAAAAGATTAAACCACCTTCAAAACCAGCATAGCCAGACCATGGAAAAGATCAAAGACCTTCAAAAACAACTGCTGAACATAGAAACAAACTGGTCTACTCTGAAACAGGAGTTTGCAAATGTTGACAGAGAGATCGAAAATTTCACAAATCTGTTGGAGGATTACAAAAAGCGTCAAACCACCCTGATGGAACTCAGAGAAATGTACACAAGAAGGCTGAACGAAAGAGAAACCAAATTCGTTGAGACGACCACCCGCCTTGATTCAGCCAAGGAACAGATAGCGGCGATTGACAAAAGAAGTGAGGAACTCAACCTCATTTTTAAAGGGCTGATAGATGAAATTGGAGCCAAAGAGAATGAGTTAACGAAGGTCGAAGAAAAGAGAAATGAACTGGTTTCAAGGTACTCAGAAAAAGAAAAGCAACTGCTTGCGTTGAAGGAAAAAAGCGATCTTGCAAATAAGGAAAAATTGTCTCTGGAAAGTGAACTTTCCAGAATTGAGGAAGGACTCGAGGATTTATCCAAACGCATATCGATGGTAGACTCACAGCTCGATCTCAAAATGAAAAGATTATCTGGTCTTCAAGAGGAACTCTCAGCTCTGCTGGAAAAATTGAAAACAGCGGGTGACAGAGAAGCCTCACTCGCAAAAGAGTTACAGTCCATCAGAGAAAGGCTTTCAGAACTTTCAAATGAAAAAAGGTCGACCTTGGAACAGCTGGACAACATCAAGCGAGTGATGAAAAATCTCGATGAGGAAGAATCAAAAATAAAATACAGGATACAAACCTACGAGGGTTACACCAGATCTGTTAGAGCTATTTTCGCAAAAAAAGCTCAAGGAGAATTGGATGGTGTTTACGATGTGGTGGGTAACTTGGTGAACTTCCCGGCAGAGTACGCCAAAGCCATAGAAGTGCTCCTTGGCGGTGCCGTACAGCATGTAGTGGTCGATAATGCCAATACAGCCAAGAAGGTCATTGAGTGGTTGAACACTCAGAAAGTCGGGCGTGTTACCTTTCTGCCGCTTGATCTGATAGAATCTCATTTCAGCGGTATGAGAGAAATCGAGCGCCATGCGGGTTTCATTGGATATGCGGCGCAGATCGTGCGAGTAAGCCAGCAATTCATGGCTCTTCCAGGCTATCTTTTCGGCAACGATATCATAGTCAAGACACTCGACGATGCTGTTGACATAAAAAAGCGCTATAAAGTCAGGTGCCGTATAGCAACCTTGAATGGTGAGATAATAGGACAGCACGGTTCGATAACAGGCGGTGAAATTGAAGTTGAAAGAACAGACTCACTTGTAAAGAGAAAATTGAGACTCAATGAAATTGCAAATCAAAGACTGGAACTATCTTCTCTCGAAAAACTGCACCAGCAAAAACTTTCCCAGATCGACCAGGAAATTCAGACCCTGTCAAATCAGGAAAGACTCGCTGAAAGAGAGCTCACCAGTGTTATTGCCGAAGGTAGTTCAACAAAGAGAATGATTGAAGAGCTTAGCAAAACAGTTGAAGAGCTCAGCAAAGAGATCAACTCCTTGGAACAGTTGAAAAAAAATTACACGATCAAGTCAGAAGGAATGCAGATTAGACGGGAAAAAATCCTCTCAGAACTCGAAGAGCTCTCTGGAAAAATTTCGTCTTATGAATCCGAGCTGAGAAATTTTGATGAACAGTTAGCCTTCGAAAAACAAACGCTTGAAGAAATTTCGACGCAATATTCGCAACTGAAAGCCGAGGTTACCAATTTGATGGAGAGAAAATTACACTATGAGTCTGAATTATCCAGACTAAGAGAACAGAAACAAAAACTAAAAGAGGAATCTATGCAGCTTTCAGCACAGTCAGAGGAAATCGAAAAAGAAATCGATCGCTTGAAAAACATATTGCTTGAAAACCAGCAGGAATTGGAAACAGTCAAGAAAGAAACGGAAAATCTTTTTGAAACGATGAGAATGCAGAGAAGTGATAAAGACCAAAAACTGGCTCAGCTCGATGAACTGGAAAAAAAGATGCAGCAGATCAAAGATGAACGTGAAAAATCAAGAGAATATCTGCACCATCTTGAACTGTCTATTCAGGAAGTTCAAAACAGGATAGAGCAAATCCTTGTTGAAATAGAAGAGCAAACAGCCCTTCAAATAGAAGAAGTCGATCAAGAGAAGCTGGAATCACTGAAAAACGAACTGGAGGACCTGCAGAACAAGATAAAATACCTCGGTCCTGTTGATTTACTTGCAATAGATGAATACAACCAGGTGGAAAATAAGTACAACGATCTTGTACTTCAGAGAAATGATCTAAATGAAGCAAAAGAAAAAATAAACGATCTGATCAGGCGAACAGATGAAGAGGCGAGAAACAGACTGCTTGATGTGTACGAACAGGTAAACACGAAATTCAACTACTTCATCTCACTGCTCTTTGCAGGCGGTGAAGGAGAAATAAAAATCGAGCCGGGTAAAGATATTCTCGAAGCGGGTATAGAGATCTGTGTCAAAAAGCCTTCAAGGAGAATCCAAAAGCTACAGTTACTTTCTGGAGGAGAAAAGGCACTTGTCGGCATAGCTTTGCTCTTTGCACTGCTCGAAGTCAAACCAAGTCCGTTTTATGTTCTTGACGAAATCGATGCTCCTTTGGATGAATTCAACGCAGAAAGGTTCAAAAGATTGCTGGAAGACGGCTCGAAAAAGGCTCAGTTCATAGTAATAACGCATAACAAAGTCGTTATGGAATCTGCCGATCTATTGCACGGAGTCACGATGATCGACGGTGTGTCAAATATCGTACCTGTTGAGATAGAAAATATAGCTGTCAAGGAGTGAGAATTTTGTCCGAAAAGGTATTAAAGAGCCAGCAGATTTTCAAAGGCAGGATTTTGACAGTCAAAGTTGACGAGGTTCTTTTACAAAATGGGTACAGATCGACACGTGAAGTAGTCATGCATCCAGGTGCTGTTGCTGTGCTGCCAGTCCTGGCAGATGGCAACGTTGTTCTGGTGAAGCAGTTCAGGTACCCTGTCGGTGCAGAGCTTATTGAGGTTCCCGCTGGCAAGCTCGATGAGAACGAATTGCCAGAGGCATGTGCTTTAAGAGAACTTGAGGAAGAAACAGGATACAGGGCTCAAAAACTTGAATATATGGGATACATTTTCACAACACCCGGTTTTTCCAATGAAAAAATTCACCTGTACGTGGCTGAAAATCTCGTAAAGACCGAGCAGAATCTAGATCAGGACGAGTTGCTCAAGGTAGAAATATTCAGACCAGACGAGGTTTTGAATATGTGCTTGAGTGGAAAAATCGTCGATGCAAAGACTCTGTCCTTAGTCTTTCTGGCAAAAGAAAAAGGAGTGATCTGAATGGTTACAGTCATATTGAACGGAAAGCAGATGAGTTTTCAGGCAAAAGATTTTGTGACCTTTGGCAAACTGTACGATGAAGTATCTCCAAAGGATAAGGTGCTGAAGTCCTTGATAATCGATAAAGTTCAAATTCCGACCCAGAAGGTTTCCGAATTGAGAGATTCTCTGCTCGAAGAAAACACAGAGATCATCATGGAATTTTCCACACCGATTGAATACCTGAGTGAAATTCTACCGGGCATACTCGAATACATAAAAACCGCCACAGGACTGTTACCATCCGTCGCTCGCTCACTCAGATCCGGCCAACCAAAATCTTTCAAAGACATAGAGAGCATATCGGAGAGTATCTCGGCTTTGGACAATCTCAGACAGAGCGTTTACAGAATAATAGAAATACCCGATATCGACACATCAGGTATACTGCTCAGATTGAAAAAATTTCTCGCCACCCTGGAAAAGCAGGACATTTCAGAAATAGCGAACTCCGTCGAAAACGATCTTGCGATAGTTTTGAAGTTCTATCAGGAATTCTTTGAAGTTGTTCTTTCCAAAATCAGGGAGGTGCACTCACAATGATGAAAGATTACTACATAGAAAATGCAGTGAAAACCGCCAGCCCGGCAAAACTGATCGAGATGATGTATGAAAAAGCCATAGAGCTTCTCAAAAATGCCAAAGAGGCTTTGAGTAAAAACGATTTTATCACCACAAACGAGAAAATCAAAAGGGTTCAGGACATAGTCACTGAATTGAACATCTCACTTGATATTGAAAGAGGCGGAGAAATAGCCAAGGGGTTGAGATCGTTGTACAGTTATATGTACAGAACACTGATAGAAGCATCTGTGAAAAAAGAGATGCAAAAAATAGACGAAGTTCTGGGTTATTTTGAGGAATTGTTAGATGCCTGGAGAATAGCTATGAAATCTGTCGCAAACACACCAAAGCAGGACAAAGATAACCATCTTAATATCTCTATCTGATAAGGTGGTGGTCGGATGGAATCCGTCAAGTTGTTGGCGGAGTTTCCTGTTGTAAGGTTTCTCGATCTTGTCAATGAAATTTTCAGCGATTATCCGGTGCCAATTAACTGGGATATTCTGAGCTTCAACCTTGATGCTCGAGAAAATTCCATTTCTTTCACCGATTCCTTCGTGTTTCTCAAAAACGATAGACCTGTTGGGTTTGTCGTGTGCTGTCTGAGAAAAAACAGAGGAAGAATTGATTCCATGGGAGTTGTGAAAGAAGAAAGGGGAAGCGGGCTTGCATACAGAATTCTGGAGCACGCCCTTGAAGCACTCAGATGGAGAAAGGCTGAGACAGTCGTATTGGAGGTTCTGGAGACCGAGGCAAGGGCAATCAGATTCTATGAAAAAAACGGCTTTAGAACCACAAGAAAACTGTTCACGATGGTAAAGGAAAATCCTGAACCCGTGAGAAAAGTGTCTTTCTTCAAAGTCGATCCAAGATGGATTCATCAAGCTTCTGTAGAAGCCATGATAAATCTTTCAAGACATCTCAACTGGCAACGCGAACCAGCCACTCTTTTACTGGCAAGCAGCAGGTACAAGATGGCAAGAACAAACCTGCTAAAGGACCAGGGATATGTTGTCTGGGGTTCGACCGAGAAGAACGCCTTCATAGTTGACTGTGCACCTGTAAAGAACAGAGAATCGTATGTTCCACTGCTCAGCGAAGCTGTCAGCTATGTTTGTGATGTTGAAAACAAAAACATCTGTTCAATTGCTAATGTGCCTGAGGACGATCCTTTGTACAGCGCTGCGATCAAAATTGGTTTTCAAACGGTCCTGACACAACTTGAGATGGTTCTGCATCTTTACTGAGGAGTGGTCAAATGCTGGTGCTTTTTCTGAACAGAATCAACGATAAATGGCTGGCTAAGATAAAAGAACTCAAAGACCTTCATCGGAATGTTCATTTTGAGGGATATTTTTCAAATCCATCGCCTCGCTTGCTCATAAAAGACGCCGATGTTGTTGTTTCTGCAAGGCTTTCCAAGGAAGAAATCGAGTCTTCAAGACTCAAATTGATAATCGTGCCGATGGCTGGTGTGAATGCACTCGACTGGGAAGCAATCAGGAAAAAGAAAGTAATGGTTAGCAACTGTCATGCCAATGCGCCTGCCGTTGCCGAAAGGGCACTGGCTCTGGCGCTGGCACTTCTTGGAAGGGTTGTCGAATTCGATAGAGATCTCAGATACGGTGTCTGGCATGGTTATTCAGTTGGTTCTGTTGAAGAAGATCACTGGTGTTCACTCAGAAACAAAACGGTTTGTATCGTGGGCATGGGGCATATAGGCGAGGAACTTTCCAAGTTGTTGCAACCTTTTGGCTGTCAGATCATAGGAGTCAGAAAATCCGCTCCAAAAGAGCATTCGAATATAACATCAGATCTGGATTGGGCAGTTGAAGTTAGTGATGTGATTTTCATAACCCTTCCGCTGACAAAACAAACCAGAAACTTATTCGATGCCGAAAGGCTTCACAAAATGAAAGGAAAATACCTGATAAACGTATCAAGAGGCGAGATAATTGATGAAAAAGCACTTTTCCAGAGCCTCAGAGATGGGATCCTTTCAGGAGCAGCCATAGACACCTGGTATCTGTATCCCAGAAACACCGACGAAGTCACACTGCCCAGCAGATATCCATTCAACACGCTTAAAAATGTCGTTCTATCACCTCATGTCGGTGGTTACACTCAACAGGGAAGCGATGGACTCATGAACGAGACGTTTAACATATTGGAGACGTTCTTAAGAACGGGTGAAATAATCAACCCCGTTGATCCCGAGCAGGAATACTAAAATATAATGTAAGCAGGTGAAGCAAGTGAACGGCATTTACTGGCGAAAACTTGGAATATATGTTTTTGGAGTTCTTGTCTTAGCCGTTGACAGTGCCTATTTTGATCTGTTCACCTTACTCATACCCTATCTTGCCGTTGAGTACCTCATATTCTCATCGATTGTGAGTATTGTGAGAGTTATGGTGATCTTAACAATTCACTCGGCACTGTGTTTCCAGAGCCAGAATTTTTTTCATTTAATGATATTTGCAACTTACGTTTTTTTTATCACGACAAGGGAATACTTTCTCAAACCATTCATTCCATTTTTGCTCTACAATATAGCTGTTACTGTGCTTTTATTTTTTGAAGGCTCGTCCTTGATCATGACGATAATACTGAGTATACTGTCCATGTCAATCTGGAGGATTAACCTTGAAAAGGCTTAAAGCAGTGATTTATCTGATGATGACTGTTCCATTCGTTGTTTTACTGATCAGAGCCTTTGTACTTCAAGTCATTCAACATAAATCCCATCTTGAATACATAGAGTCACTTAAAGTTTATGTGAGAAAAATCGATGCTCCGAGGGGAAAAATACTGACCAGGGACGGTGTATTACTCGCATGGGACGAAGAGATCTTGGTTGCAAGATCAACTGGTTCCTTAGATGTTGAGAAAGTTGGCGAAATACTGGGACAGGAAAGAAAGTTGAAATTGATACTCGGTGAAGAGATACAGGTAACTGAGGCTGAGGCAATGAAACTCGAAAAAGCAGGCGTCTTAGTCTTCAGAAAATATGTGAGGCGTTACAGTAACCTGGCACCTCATGTTGTTGGCTATATCAGTGCCGATAGATATGGAGTATCTGGAGTAGAAAAGCAGTACGATTCGTACCTGAAAGGTCAGGATGGTTACGAGCTGGTGAGCGTATCGGTATCGGGTGGAGTCACTGGAAGATTTTTACAGGCAGTACCACTTGCAGGAAATGACGTTGTATTGACGATAGATTCAAAGCTTCAAGAGTATGTCCAGAGACTTTTGAGCAGTTTCAACCACGCCGGTGCTGTCATTGTCCAGTCAGCAAAAGATGGTTCAATTCTCGCAATGGCTTCTTTTCCAAGTTTTGATCCAAACATGCTTCTGAATATCGATCAAAGACAATGGATACAGATCTCAAATGATCCCAAAAGCCCTCTTTTGAACAGGGCAATCAGTGCGACCTATCCACCTGGATCTATCATAAAACCGCTCTATGCCATTGCATATTTGGAAAATAATCCAGATCTTGGCAAAACCGTCGATTGCAAAGGATACTATGAGTACATCGGAAGTTCTGGAAGATCTCTGGGTTTGTATAGAGATTGGTATATATCTGGACACGGCGTGACCGATCTGAAAAAGGCTATCAGAGTCTCGTGCAATGTGTTTTTCTACAATTTAGCCTTGGAGCTTGGTATTGAAAGAATGAAACAGTACGCAAATCTTTTCATGATCGATCAACTCACCGGAATAGATTTACCGGCTGAGCGCAGAGGGTTGTACCCGGATCCAAACTGGAAATACAACACCTACAAAGAGCCCTGGTATCCGGGTGATACGATACTGTGCGGAATAGGACAGAGTTTTATCAATCTCACGCCCATTGAGGTCCTCAATTTTTTCAACACGATAGCTAACGATGCTTCCTGCTATCGTCCTCATGTGCTTGATCACGTCAAAAACCAGCAAGGTAAGAAAATCTACGAATTCGAAAAAGGATTATCTTACAAAATCCCACTCAAGCAAAGTACAATCGATTTTCTGAAAGACTCTCTCAGAGAGGTTGTAAAGTCAAACGGTAATCCAGCCGACGAGGGAACAGCATATCAGGCATTCAAAGGCTTTAACATCGATGTGGCTGGCAAGACGGGAACTGCTGAAACCGGTAAAAAGGGTGAAAGATCACATTCGTGGTTTGTTGCATTCTCGCCGGTGAATTCTCCAAAATTCATAGTCTTAGTTATGCTCGAGAATGCAGGCGGAGGAGGAGAAGCTGCCGCACCGATGGCAAGAAAAATCTTTGAATTTCTCATGGGGGAGACAAAAAAATGATCCTGCGTTTAATAAATGAAAACCTTGAAAAAGTCGAAAAACCTTCCAGGTACATCGGTATGGAATACAATCAGATAATGAAAAACCCGTCTGAAGTAAAACTCAGAGTGGGACTGGTCTTCCCAGACCTTTACGAAATCGGAATGTCAAATCTTGGACTGTTGATCATCTACAATGTGCTGAACAACCTGCCAGAGGTATGGGCTGAGAGAGCTTTTTTGCCGTGGAAAGACATGATAAATCTGATGAAGCAAAAAGACATCGAATTGTTCACACTGGAATCGAAGACTCCGTTGAGAAAACTCGATTTGATAGGTATATCTCTTCAGTACGAACTTTCATACACAAATGTACTCTGCGTACTCGATCTTGCCAAAATACCGCTTTATTCGGATCTGCGTACAGAAAGTGATCCAATAATCATCGCCGGTGGGCCATGTACAACAAATCCCGAGGTCCTTGCAAGAGTTTTCGATGCGTTTGTCGTGGGAGATGGGGAAGATGTGGCTCTGCAAATAGCTCAAAGCTTGATCCAGACAAAAGGAATGAAAAGAGAAGAAAGGCTCAAGGTACTTTCTCAAATAGACGGAGTTTATGTGCCGATGTTTTATCAACCGACCATACCACCAAGACCGCTTTTTGACTGGGCACCGAAAAAGATAAACCGAAGGATATTCAAAGATCTCAACGAAGCTAAACTCTCAGATCAGAGAATAATACCAAATACACAACCCGTTCACGATAGAGTCGTGGTGGAAGTCATGCGCGGCTGCACCAGAGGATGCAGATTTTGCCAGGCAGGAATCATATACAGACCTGTCAGAGAAAAGTACAGTAAAAATATCATCGATGAATCAATCTCATCGCTTTTATGCACAGGTTACGAAGAACTCGCTCTTTTGTCACTGTCTACCGCAGATCACAGCACCATAAATACAGTTTTAGAAACTCTCAGAGAAAAGCTTAAAAACCTGGCTGTGTCCATATCCATACCTTCTACACGCCTTGATAGATTCGGTCTGTCCATCGCACAAGCGGTGAGCGCTGTACGGAGAACAGGTTTGACATTTGCGCCGGAGGCTGGTACTCAAAGGCTCAGAAATGTGATAAACAAAAATGTGACCGAAGAAGATTACATAAGCACCCTTGAAGCGGCAAAGAAAGCTGGTTGGAACAGGGTGAAGCTCTATTTCATGATCGGTTTGCCAACAGAGAAAGATGAAGACCTTTACGGCATTGTGCAAATGGCTAAAATCGCTCGCAAAATTGGATTCAAAAAGATCGTTCTTTCTGTGGCAAATTTCATACCAAAACCACACACACCTTTCCAGTTTGCCGAGCAAAGATCGATCGATTATGTAAACCATGCACAGAAAATCATTTTGCAGGCAAAAGACATTGCCAGCATCGATTTTCACAACCCGCACATGAGCCTGATAGAAGGCTTGCTATCCAGAGGCGATAGAAAGGTCTTCGATGTTGTTTTGAACGCGTTCACAGATGGTTCACTGTTTGATGAATGGGAAAATATTTTCAACTTCAGTCTATGGCAGAATGCCATCGAAAAATGCCAGATCGATCTACATTCTTATCTGAGCCAAAAGAGTATCGATCAAGACTTTCCCTGGGATCACATCGATGTTGGAGTGAGTAAAAAGTTTCTGATAGAAGAATATGAAAAAGCTTTGAAAGGCATTACAACTTCAGATTGCCGATGGGACAGATGCCATGGCTGTGGCGTGTGCAATTCGACCGTGAAAAACGTGTTAGAAAGATAGAGGGATGAAATTTGGGATTTTTACTGGTTTTACTGGTTTTGTTTGTAATGATAGTACTGCAAAATCTCTCTAAATTGCTCAGAAAAAATAGAATACAGTTCATCGCTTTTTGCCAGCTTCTGTATGCAGTTGTTCTTTTTGTTTTTCTGAGAGTGCCTTACACATTCAAAATACAATTTAAGGGATTGATACCTTTTCTTGTAGCTTTTGGAGCGATGATCCTTCTTGGGGGCTTTCTCAAGGCTGAACAAATCAGATTTTACAAAAAAATATCTTTTGTTGACCTTATCTTCATGGGCATTCTGCTACCCATATCAGAGGAGATCATCTTCAGAGGCGCAGTACTGTCTCTGATACCAGATGTCTTTATAAATGCATTGATCTTTTCTTTCATTCATCTGTCGAACGTTTTCAGCAAGATAGAGAGATTTTCAATCTTCAATTTTGCTTACAGATTTGCCGTGGGTTACATATTCGCTTACTCTGTCTTGAGCACAAAAAGCCTTTTTTGCGCATTACTCTGCCATGTACTGAATAATTCAGTGAGCCTATTTGTACTAATGAGATCTGAACATGTAACCAAAAAAGGCGCAGATACTGCTGAGCAAAAAGATGGTGAGCAGAGAGATTGATATCATTTTCAGAGTAATGATCTGAACCAGACCAGCTACACCTTCGCGAATGTAATAACCCATCAGAAAGTAGCTGACAATTCCAGCCACAATGAAAGAACCTATTATGATAAACAGGATCTTCGAAAATGACTCCACAGACAATCCAACAACCCAGGAGATCACAGCAACGATCACCCAGAGTAAATAAGACGGCAGTGGTGAAAACTTTCCTAAAATCAGTTCAAAAACAACCGCATGGTAAACAAAAACCATTAAAATGAAAAAGACAGAGATTTTCTTCATCTGACCTCCACCTCTACTGGCAAAGTCAGATTCATCGAGAGCCACAACCATTTGATTCTAATGTTTGAATATCCCACAACATGCCATTGAGTCGAAAAAAGTTTCTCTCTGATTGGAACATCAAAAACCGCACGAAGCTGTCCGTTTAAAGAATTCGCAACAAGTTGTAGTGTATCACCTTTTTGATCATAAAAATAGATCTGATAATCCACAGGAAAAACAGCCAAATCATCAGGGGGGTTTATGTTTATTTCTCCGTGCAAAGAATCGGATTTTAGAAAAATCTGGCAAACAGCCGATGTGCTGGAAAGTCTTTGAATGTAACCTCTATAAACAATCACCCCGGCAGTGTAATTCAACACCGCCAGGGTTATACACAAAAACAAAAGCCAGTTAATCTTTCTATTTTGCTTCTCCACTGACAACATAACAGGCGACCTTATGCCCCTGAAGAACTTCTACCAAACGTGGATGGTCGTTCTTTTCACAATACTCAACTGCATACGGACACCTATCGAAAAACCTGCACCGCTTTGGCGGGTTTATAGGCTTGGGAACACTCCCTTTTATATTTGGTTCGCCTCTTCTCTGCTCCGGGTCAGGGATAGGTACCGCAGCCAGAAGAGCTTTGGTATAAGGATGAAGTGGATTTTGCAGTACCTCCTCGGTTGGACCAGTCTCAACTATTTTACCCAGGTACATGACCGCTATGTTGTTGCTCATATACCTTGCGACGGCAAGATCGTGAGTTATGTACAGATAACTCATGTTGTGTTCATCGGCAAGTCTCATCATCAGTTTCATCACACCTGTTCGAATTGACACATCGAGCATTGAAGTGGGTTCATCTGCGATTACAAAAGATGGATTCAAAATCAACGCTCTTGCTATTGCCACTCTCTGTCTCTGCCCACCTGAAAGTTCGTGTGGAAATCTGAACATGAAAGTTTCCGGCGGGGTCAAGCCGACATCCGCAAGCATTTGCGCGACTCTATCCTCACGTTCTTTCAAATTACCTATTTCGTGGATGTTCAAAGGTTCAGAAACTATATCGAAGATCGTCATCCTTGGATTGAGCGATTCGTACGGATCCTGGAAGATCATCTGTACACGCCTGCGCAATTGCCAGACCCTTGATCTTCGATTTTCGAGAAACTCTGAAACGAATTTCGCCTCGTTTCTTGAAAGTTTGAGAAACCTATCGGCATATATGCCATCTATACCATCTAATTGTCTGAGCTGTTCATCACTCATCTTTGAAAACCTTTCAACATAATTTTTTTCCACATAGCGCCTTGCCAAGGATTCATTTTCATACAACAGGGGTGTTACATCTTCCTGTTCAAAGATTATCCTTCCTTCTGTCGGTTCTTCAAGCCCCACAAGAACTTTGCCTGTTGTCGTTTTTCCACAGCCTGATTCTCCAACCAGCGCAAGTGATTCCTTCTTTTTTATCTCGATTGAAATATCATCCACGGCATGAACAAAGTATCTTGTTTTGCCGAAAATGCGCCTTTCAGCCGGGAAAAGTTTTCTGAGATTTTCTATTTTTAACACCAGTTCATTGTTCATAGAAACGCACCACCTCTTTTGGTTCCACAGGATGATGGCATGCTACAAAGTGACCTTTTTCTATTTCTCTGTACTCAGGCTCCTGGTTCAAGCACGTTGTATCTGCTTTGGGACATCTTGGAGCAAACCGACAGCCTTTTGGTGGATTGAGCAAGTTTGGTGGCTCTCCTGGTATCGTGACAAGATCTGTTTTTTCACCAACGGTACTTGGAAAAGCATGCATCAAACCATAGGTATACGGATGCATGGGTCTTTTGAAAATTGTCACTGAATCGGCGAGTTCAGCGAATTTTCCCGCATACATGACCGCTATTTTATCGCTGACTTCTGCTATCACTGCGATATCATGAGAGATGTATATCATTGCCATGTTCAGCTTCTTTTGAATCTTTCTTATTTCTTTGAGTATCCTGTCCTGAACGATAACATCGAGCGCTGTTGTTGGTTCATCGGCAATGATAACTCTTGGATCACATGCTAAAGCCATTGCAATAACCGCTCTTTGTTTCATTCCACCACTGTACTGATGTGGATATTGATCCATCCTGGACGGATCGAGTCCAACCAATTCAAAGAGCTCGGCGACTTTTTCTCGGGCTTTGTCCACAGGAGTTTCGGGAAAATGGTTCTGTATGGCTTCGATTATCTGATCTCCCACCTTATAAACTGGATTGAGTGAATTCATGGCAGCCTGAAAGATCATAGATATGCCACGCCATCTGTATTTTCTCATTTCTGATTCGTCTAATTGAACAAGATCCACTGGACCGTTTCCCATATCAAAAAGAACACTTCCCGTTTTGAACTCTGCATTATCTGGTAACAACCTCAAAATCGTCATCGAGATAGAAGTTTTACCACATCCAGATTCGCCAACTATTCCCAAACTCTCACCAGAATCAAGATCAAAATTTATCCCATCAACAGCCTTCACATATCCCATTTTCGTCTTATAGTGCATCCTCAAATCTTTCACAGAGAGCAGCATTTCATCACCTCTTTCTGAGCCTTGGGTTCACAATCTCTTCAAGTCCTCTACCAAGGAAATAGAATGCAGAACACAGCAAAGTTATGCAGACTCCAGCAGGAAGCCACAGCCACCAGTAAGTTCCTATACTCGCTCCCATCAGGTAACCTGACGATTCAGCCATTTGAATGATCACACCCCAGCTCATCCTAATGTTTGCAAGACCCAGGAAAGAGAGTGTAGCTTCGGTGAAGATAGCACCTGTCACATCCAGCATCATGTACAAAAACGAGAGAGGTAAAATATTTGGAATGATGTGCTTGAATATTATATAAGCGTCACTCGCACCGGCAGACTTTGCGGCTTCGATGAATGGTCTAACCTTTATGGTCAAAGCCTGCGCTTTCAACACCAGAGTGATTGAACCAAAGCCAGAAAGCATACCTATGATCAGAGCCAGTCTGAAAAGCGTCAAATCTATGAAAGCACTCAGGACCATCAAAAGTGCAAGACTTGGGAAAAGCATGACTATATCAGCAAGTCTCATAAAAAATGTATCTATCACACCGCCATAATATGCACAGCTGGCACCGATGATCGTACCTATGACAACTGTTATCAAAGCGGCAGTTATACCAAGGACAAATTCACGCGGTGTGCTGTACATGATCATCGACAGAATATCTCTTCCAAGTGGGTCTGTGCCAAGTGGATGTCTGAGAGATGGGGCAGATGGGTGGCTAATTACATCAGGATCAAAACCAATTACAGGATCATAAGGTGCGAATGCCTGATACCCTAAAGGATCATTTTTCCAGAAAATGTTTTTCATTATGATCGGATAAAGAGGATAAACCAGACCAAAAATTGCGAAGAATATTATGACACTGAGTCCAAAAACAGCCAGCTTTCTTTCTCTGAACAACTCCCATCCTGTTCTGAAGGATCTCATCCAGAGTTTAAGACGAATCTTCCACAGGGGTTCCTTTATGACCGCTTCAACCATTTTGCTCACCTCAATATCTTATTCTTGGATCCAAAAAGGCATAGAGTACATCGGCAACAAGGTGGGCGATAAGAACAAAAATACCCGTGAAAACAAGAAGTCCTACCATCAAAGGAGTATCCTGCTGATTGAGGGCTTCCAAATATGCCCTTCCAAGACCGGGCCAGGAAAACATGGTTTCGGTTATTATGCCTCCACCTATCGTGAAACCAAGACTTATCACAAAATTGGTCACAAGTGGTAACAAAGCGTTTCTCGCCGCGTGCTTGTCTCTCACTACTTTATCAGGTAAACCCTTTGCCTTTGCCGTGGTGATGTAGTCTTCCCTTATAACATCAAGCATTGTGTCACGCATCACAAGCATACTTCCGGCAAAAGAATAGAGTGTCAGCGTAAATACAGGTAGAACCATGTGTTTTATTATATCCCAGGCATAAACTCCCTTGCCTGAGAGAATCCAAATCAAAATTGAGATAACAATCGTGGTAATCGAAGAAGTATAAAGTAGAGCTCTCTTGGCGGCTATTGTCTTGAGTTTGCTGGAAATGATCATGGAAATTAGAAAAACAATCAGAAAGATAAATGCATTGAGCAGAAGCTTTAGAAAAAGATCCTGCGCTGAAAAAGAAACGTGTCTCCAAAGATTCGGTTCTATAAACTGGTTCAGCGGAAGTACTCCCAGTATAACTCCAAACAACCAGATGTTGAATATGGCGAGCAACGGCAGAAAGATCGTCCAGAACACGATGCCGGTGAAGGTTGTCACCTGATCGATTATCTTACCTCTTCTCCATGCAGATCTTTTACCAAGATTATATCCAAGGGCATACGAAACTAAGGTCGAGGTTACGAACAGAAAAACTGTTCTGGGAAGCCTCTCAAATATTATTGATGTGACTTTCCTTGGAAAATACGAAAACGACACGCCGAGGTCTAAGGTCACGAAGTTTTTCATGTAATACAGATATCTGGTAAAAACGGGTTTGTCAAAACCAAATTGACGTTTCAAGTTTTCTCTTATTTCTGGAGTAATCTTTGGATTCATGAGGTACTTATCAAGAAAACTTCCAGGCAGGGCTTCCATCAACCAGAAAACAATTGTAACATAGATGAATAGAAGTATGACAATTTGAAAAGCTCTTTTGCCAATAAATTTAAGCACCTTTTACCTCCTCTCAGGCTATAAAATCCCAACCGCCCCGCGTGGCGGGGCGGTGGAAATTGAAAAATCATTGAATACTCATTTTGCTGCCTTTACAAGCAGTGGTGTTCCGTTCGCATATTGCAATCCAGACAGCGTCTTTTCATACGGGAAGATAATCTGATCTGTTCTGTAAGCTTCGGTAACCGGTGTGTCAAAGATCACCACATAAGGAACATCCTGTGCAAGGATCTCCTGAAGTTTGAAGGACAGTTCTCTTGCCTTGTCGATATCAGATGCTGCAAGAAATTCATCGGCAAGTTTATCAAACTCTGGATTGTTGTATCCAGCAGCGTTGTAATCACCGACACCTGCGCGCTTGCTGTGGAAGAAATCTGCAACGTGATCTGGATAGTATCCAAGGCTCCAGCCCAGCATGTAAATATCAAAGTTGAATGGCTCATCAAAGACTTTCTGAACGATCAGGTTGAAGTCGACCAGGTTCGCTTTTATAGGTATACCAAGTTCATTTGCCCATCTTTCAATGTAGAGTGCTATTGTGGCTCTCATTGGGTCATAGCCTGCACCGGGTGCAAGAAGTTCTATTTGTTCAATTCTCTGACCATTAGGACCAATCAAACCTCTACCCTGTCTGACAACGTTGTTGCCCTCGATCTTTGGCTCGACAACCCATTTGAAACCAGCTTTTTTCAAAAGATCGATGGCAAGTTTTCTTCTGTCTCCAAAGCTCATGCCATAACCTGGTGAAAGTTTTTCAACATTGGGGTTGTACCAGAAGACATTTCCATTGGGCACAACACCGTATTGTGGAAATGCCTGACCACCAAGGACCCTGGAAGTGAGAAATTCACGATCCACAAGAGCCGCTATGGCTTGTCTGAATTCTTTGATGTTCATCGGGAATCTTCTCATGTTGAAGCACATGTATCTGAAACCGTTCACAGAGTTGCTGATCAATTTAACATTCGCAACCTTTGCAAGTTGATCTGCCTCACCTTTTTGCAAGCCAAGTGAATTGAAGATAAAGCTGACATCGCCGTTGATCAGAGCGGTTATAGCGGCAGATCTGTTCAGGTACATTCTGTAGATTATGCTATCAACGTAAGGACCTGTGACAAGTTCGTACAATTTTTCACCAGTTGGTTCACCATAACCAGACCAGGCAAATCCAGTGTTTGGATTTTTGATGGACACCGCACCGTTTTTGTAGAGAGTCAGTATACTGCCGGTGTCGAAGTAATCTTTACGAGCAGTGACTTCTATGAATGCTCCTTTTTCCCACTTTTTCAGCAAGAATGCCCCAAGGATTGGCTCGTCGGAAACATCGTAGTTGTACATTGTTTGAAGTGGATCCGCTGTTTTGAGAGCTGCCTCAACTTTTGGTTCCCAGTATTTTTTCTGAAGGATTGGCATCATCAATGCACCGAAGTTTGCCTTTGCAAGACTTGGTTGTGTGAAATAAATTTTCACCGTGAAATCATCAACCTTTTCTGCTTTGATGAAGTAATCGGGATCGATGTAACCAGCCCAGTTTCCACCAAGACCGTAATCAACTATGAATTTTCTGACGGTGTTCATAGACCAGACAACATCATCAGCAGAGAACTTCGTACCATCTGACCATGTGACATCTGTTCTGAGTTTTATGGTGTACACCCACTGATCTCCCTGTTGTTCAAGATCTGGAAGATCTGCGGCAAGACTCGGGATCCAGTCAAATCTCACATCTGAGTAAGAGTACAACCCGGAGACTCTTGGACCTATCACATAGCCAGTCCATACCGTCGCATTTGGACCAAGGTAATTCCAGATGTTCAGTGAAATTGGCTCCTGCAAGAAAGCCCAGTTAACAGCCTGTGCGAAAGCAAAAACCGCAAAAACGAGCACTGACAACACAAACACTTTCTTCATTCCCTCTACCTCCCTTCAAAGATTGATCTACGTTCATTATACAATCTGTTACACGATGAGTCAAACTCCTTAATAAATTAGAATCTGTCCCACCTTGTTTTTTTGTAGTTCTCAAGTACTTTTAAGACAAAATCAATGTCATAAGGTGTGTGATCGGCGTTTATTTGAAATCTTATTGTTTCATCTCCTTTTGGAACTACGGGGAAGTTCAGACCAGTGGCAAGGACACCATTTTCTATTAGATAGTTCACCATATCAGAGGTTCTCTTGGTGTCTCTAACAAGTAAAGGAACAATCGGATGTTCACTGACAATGGTTTCATAACCGAGTTTTAACAAACCGTCTCTGAATTTCTTGGTCAGTTTTCCCAGATATCTCAACCTTTCTCTACCTTCATCGCTGTCAAGAATCTGTAAGACTTTAAGTGCGCATGCAGCCTCTGCTGGTGTGATTGGGTTTGAGTAAATATACGTAATTGCTTTTTCTCTCAGGTATGTAATCACAGTCTGATCTGAGACCACATATCCACCATTCACACCGAAAGCCTTCCCGAGTGTTCCAATTAGAAGATCAACCCGTGCACCAACTACTTGTTCGGTTCCTCTGCCTGTTTCTCCAAAGGCTCCCACACCGTGAGAATCATCGGCAATGACAATTATGTTTTGCTCAAAATAGCTATCGTACTTATTTGCGATATCAACTATTTTGTCCAGCGGTGCATAGTCTCCTCGCATGCTGAAAACACCGTCGGTGATAACAAGAACTCTCCTTGCTCTGCCAATACTGTCTTTTATTTTTTGCTCAAGATCGTTCATATCTAAATGTTTGTAAACGAATTTGTCCTTTGGTCTTGAAAGCTTCACGGCGTTGATAATGCAATTGTGGTTTAACTCGTCGCTTATGATGATCGTTTCGGAGTCTGTGAGAGAAGAGATCACACCGATCACTGTGACATACGCCGCGCTGTAGATCATCGCATCTTCTCTAAGATGAAATTGTGCAAGTTTCTTTTCAAGTTCCCTGTGAGGCAGGTAAGTACCGCTTATGAATCTCACCGCACCTGGTCCAACACCATATTTTCTGGCTGTTTCTTCCTCAATTTTTATGATCTCCTCTCTCAAAGACATTCCAAGATAAGAATTGGAGTTCATTCTTATGAACTCTTTGTTCCCATAACCCTTCAGGAAAAACCTGGGTCCTTTTTCACCTTCTGGTTTCTTGATATCTGTTATTATGAACTCTTTTCCCTTTGCACGACCTTCCCATTTCAGTTGCTGTAATTCCTCATCAAGTGCCTTGGTTATTCTTTCCAAAGGCATCTGTCACACCTCCTTTTGTCTACTGCATCTGTATTTTACAACTTTTGCATGTTCAGCAAAAAATATGCCAACCTGAGTATGTATTTTGAATTTATAAAACTTTGATGTAAGCTTTATCTGGAAACAGGGAGGGATTAAAATGAGAGCTATTTTAAAGACACACATGGCGGCTGGACTGGTGATGCAGGATGTACCAAAACCAGGTACTATTGGACCAACGGAGGTTTTGGTGAAGGTAAAACGTGCATCGATTTGTGGTTCTGATGTTCATATTTACAAATGGGATGACTGGGCAAAAAGTCATATCAGACCACCTATGATAATTGGTCATGAATTTGCCGGAATAGTTGAACAAATCGGTGAAGCTGTTCAAACAGTTCAGGTGGGAGATTTTGTTGCAGCAGAGACACATATTCCATGTCAGCAGTGCTATCAGTGTAAGACCAACAGAATGCACATATGCAGAAACATGAAGATACTTGGTGTTGACATTGATGGAGCCTTTGCCGAATACATCAAGGTACCACAGACAATACTCTGGAAGGTATCATCAAAGATATCACCTGATTTTGCATCGGTGATGGAACCTTTCGGGAATGCAATCCACACGGCTTTGGTCGAAGATTTAACCGGTAAAACTGTGCTGATAACTGGTATAGGTCCAATAGGTGCAATGGCTGTTCAGGTTGCAAAGGCTGCCGGCGCTTCATTGGTAATAGCTTCAGAGATCAAACCATACAGAAAAAACCTTGCAAAGAACAACGGTGCAGACATAGTAATAGATCCAACTCAAGAAGACCTTTACACAAAAGTGATGGAAATCACAGGCGGTGATGGTGTTGACGTCTTTCTGGAAATGTCCGGCAATGCGAGCGCACTTGAGCAGGGATTGAGATCACTCACACGCGGTGGAACAGCTTCCATTTTAGGCGTATTTGGAACAAAAGTACAGCTTGCCATAGACGAACTAATAACCTTCAAAGGAATCAAAATCTACGGCATAACAGGTCGCAAGATCTTTGAGACATGGAGAATAGCAGATCAACTTCTCAGCAGCGGAAAAATCGATCTTTCCAAAGTGGTGACACATATCATTCCATTTGAAGACTGGCAAAAAGGCTTTGACTTAATGATGAAAGGTGAATGCGGAAAGATCGTAATGAAACTTTCAGATTGATATAAGGGGCATCTGCCCCTTATTCTATCATCAGAAGGTAAGGATAATGTGGCTGGCCACCTTCATGAACATCAATCTGCACCTGGTCAACAGCCCTTTCCAGTGCCTCTTTGATCGTATCTATATCAGCATCAACTGCGTCCTGACCGGTGAAAATCGTCACCACTTCTCTTCCACGCAAATCGAGTGCCGTCAGAGCCCTGTTCATCGCCTGCTTTAGAAATTGTCCGTGTGAAACGAGTTTTTTACCTCGCATCACCATGTATTCACCTTTCTTGATTTTGGTTCCATTGTGCTTTGCGTCCCTTACAGCGCGCGTAATACACAGTGGAATAACATATTCAGCAGCTTGGATGAACTTTTCCTGTAACTTTTCTGGTTCTTCATTTGGATCGAAACTCATCATGGCTGAGATGCATTCCTGGACAGTTTGAGTTGGTATTATTATCACCTGTTTATCTTTCGTATTCTCTGCAGCTTGTTTTGCAGCCAGTACTATGTTGGGATTGTTAGGAAACAGAAAAACCACTTCAGCCCTGATCTTGTCTATGGCAAATTTCAGGTCGGCTGTACTTGGATTCATGGTCTGACCGCCGCGGACTATCTGATCCACTCCAAGATTTCTCAAAACTTCTGAGATACCATGACCGGGAGAAACTGCCACAAAACCATATCTTTTGAGTTGCTCGGCAGTTTGTTCCACCAGATGTTCATGTTGCAGTTTCATATTATCCACTTTCACTTTTAATATTTCTCCGTATTTCAGCGCTTCCTCAATTACAATACCTGGACTGTTGGTGTGAACATGAGTTTTGAGCACCGCACCGTCGTGCACCACAACCGCTGAATCTCCTATGCTTTCAAGAAAAAGCCTTAACTCTCCAACCTTTTCAATGTGAAAATCACTCTTTCCCTTCACCATTATTTCAGTGCAGTACTGATATTTTAGTTCTTCTGTAGGCAACTCCACAGAGATCTCGCCGTTGGTACTGGAAACCACCTCGAGATTAACCTGCTCATCTCCTGCAGCCACTGAACGAAATCCCTGCAGTATGTAGTACAATCCCTTGGCACCGGCATCGACTACCCCGGCTTCTTTCAGCACCGGAAGTAAATTCGGAGTTTCTTTTACGGTCTCTTCTGCCACTTTAAGGATCCAATCAAAGACCTGAAGAACTGTCTCAGCCTGGCTTGCTTCTTGTGATCTTTCATCTATTCTTCTTAAAACCGTCAGCATAGTTCCCTCAACCGGTCTCATAACAGCTTTATATGCCACGTTTTTCGCCGTTGAAAACATTTTCAGTATATCTTTTGGCTGAAGTGTCCTTTTCTTTTCACAGTACATTGCAAAACCGCGGAATATTTGGGAAAGTATCACACCGGAGTTACCCCGGGCACCCATAAGCGTTCCACTTCTAATGGCTTCCATCACAGCCGAAAGATCATGCTTGTCCTTGTCCAATTGGTCCAGATATTTGCAACCTTCTTTCATTGTTGCAAGCATGTTTGAACCGGTATCACCATCTGGCACAGGAAAGACGTTTAGCGCATTGAGTTCGTCAACATGTAACGCAAGAAACTGTGTTGCCTTTTGAAAAGCAGTCTTCATGAATTTTCCATTCACTTTTTCCAAGATCCGCACCTCCTCAGCGGATCCCTGTCACGTGCACGTTAACTTCAACATCCTCGCAAGTACCTATGTTCTTCAAAACATGCACGACATTTTCTATGATATTCTTTGCAACCTCTGTTACCTTCACACCGTATTCGACTTCGATGTACAAATCGACAACTACCTTGCCATTGTCGAGTTCCTCAACTTTTATTCTCTCTTCCTCTTTTTCTCCAAAGAGCTTTCCAAAAAAGCTTTCAGAAGATATGTTCACAGGTCCATAGCTCTGTGCCGTTGCAATATAAGCGAGTTTTTTCAACGCCTTCAAACTCACCTGCAGTTCTCCATAATCCAGTTTGATTACCATGCATAAACCTCCTTTTTTAGAAATGATACCACAGTGTCAAAAATTCCCTCCGAGTCAAGTTTACAGAATTTAAGCAATTCTTCCCTAGAACCATGCGGTATGAATTCTTCTGGTACACCGAGTGTGAGCACAGGTTTTCTGATATCGTGTTGATTCATAAAAGTGATTATACTTTCTCCAAAACCACCGCTGAGAAAACCCTCTTCGATCGTGACAAATAAATCGTGACTCTCAGCTAAAAAGTTCATCGTCACTTCGTCTAAAGGTTTGACGCATCTGACATAGACAACAGTTGGATCCAGTGAAATGAGTTTTTCAACCTGGTTTACCATATTCCCAACTGCAAGAACAGCTATTTTACCGTTCCCCTTTCTGAGAATGTCCCAGCTAAACGGGTTTATTGTTTTTGATTTATCCCACAGTTCCTCAAAATCCGCTTTTTCAGAATCTCTTGGATATCGAATGGCTATTACGCCTTTTATGTTCTTTTCAACCACGGTCCTCAATAAGCATACCAGATCAAACAGATTGGCTGGCGTAAAGATTATCGATTTTGGCACAGTTCTGAATAGTGCTATATCTGACAACCCGTGATGAGTTGGACCGTCTTCACCGACAAGACCAGCCCTGTCGATTGCAAAGACAACATCAAGGTCTTGCAATGCCACGTCGTGTACAATCTGATCGTATGCCCTCTGCAAAAAGGTGGAATAGATTGCAACAAAAGGCCTTAAACCCATGACTGACAATCCGGCGGCGAATGTCACACAGGATTGTTCAGTTATGCCAAGATCTGCAAATCTATCTGGCAATTTTTCTGAAAATCGTCTCAAGCCGGTCCCATCTGGCATTGCGGCAGTTACAGCAAAGATCCTTTTATCTTTTTGGGCAAGTCTGAGCAAAGTCTCACCAAAGACCTCACTGTAAGATATATATCCCTGCTTCTTAACAGGCTCTCCAGACTCTGGATCAAACTTTGGGGCACTGTGAAAGGTTACGCAATCTTTCTCAGCCGGTTCATATCCTTTGCCTTTTTGTGTTAAAACATGAACAACCACCGGATAATCGTAGTGCTTTATTCTCTTAAAAACGGCAGTCATCAATTCAAGATCATGTCCATCTATAGGACCTATGTGTTTCAAGCCGAGCGATTCAAAAAAATCAGGTCCGGAGATAAAATGCTTCATACTCTCACGAATTCTCTTCAGTTCATCTTCAAAATTTTTTCCCAGATCTGATCCTTCAAGTACCTTCTTCAGAAGCTGTTTGAATTTCACATAAGCAGGGCTGGTGCGCAATTTTGCAAAAGTCTGTGAAAGGGCTCCAACATTCGGGGCAATTGACATACCATTGTCATTCAGGATGATCTTCAGTTTAGAATTCTGCGATTTCAACTGGTTCAAACTCTCCAGGGCTTCACCGTTTGTCAATGCCCCATCTCCTATTACAACCAGAACATTTCTATTTTGATTTTTCAACCTCAATGCCTTTTCAATACCAAGAGCTGCGGCGATGGAAGTTCCCGCGTGACCGGCACCGAATCTGTCCAGATCGGACTCTTTTAACGACGCATAACCACTGATTCCACCAAATCTTCTGATGTTTGTAAATTCATCCCATCTACCTGTTAAAAGTTTGTGTGTGTAACACTGATGAGAAGTGTCCCAGATGACTATATCCTGTCTGGGATCAAAAACGTTGTAAAGCGCAAGCGTTAATTCAACCACACCCAGATTGGAAGAAAGATGTCCGCCATTTGCTGAAACAACCTGTATTATTCGCTCTCTTATGATGCTCGAAATCTGTTTAAGTTTCCAGATATCTGCTCCTACCACATCATCTAGGTTCAAATTCGGTCCCCTCCATCAATTGTTGAGCCTGAGCATACACATCCTGAACCTGGATCTTCGCCTCACTGAGCATCGCAATCAATTTTTTATATATCTCGATACCTCTGTTATACAGATCCAGCGCCTCATCAAATGGCAGATCTTCCTGTTCGAGCTTTTCCACAATCTTTTCCAACTCACTTACCATCTGATCGATCCTCACAGACCATCACCTTCACAACTCCGTCTGAAAATCGGACAGTCAATCTGTCTTGCTTGTTCAACTCAAAAGAGCTTTTCACCCAACGACCATCTTTTTCAACAATCGCATAACCTTTCTCAAGTATGTTCACCGGATTTAGCGAAGACAATTTTAACCTGAAAGATTCTGATTTTTTCTCACATAAAAATATGTGTTTTTGCATTGCATCTAATAGCCTTTTTGCAAGAATCTGAATCAGAGTTATATCATTTTTCAGATTTTGTTTAAGATGAATACCCGCCCTTTGAATCAAACTGGTTACATAACTTATCAACTGTGATTTTTCAGGTACTGCTGCCTGTGCGGCGGCTGTTGGTGTATGAGCTGAATAATCAGCCACTAAGTCTATAAAAACCGTATCTATTTGATGCCCCACCCCAGAGATAACAGGGTGTCTCAATCTGTAAACAGCCCTGACGACCTCTTCATCGTTGAAAATCCACAGATCATCTGCCGATCCACCACCTCTGGTGATCAAAACCACATCCAGTTCTTCATTGTCTGCATCATTCAACGCCTTTATCAGAGAATTTTTGGCATCTTCTCCCTGAACTCCTGTGTGATACAAAAGGATTTCTACAGCGGGAAATCTTTCTGAAATCGTTCTCAAAACATCCTGATAGGCTGCTGAATTTCTTGAGGTTACCACTCCGATCCTTCTTGGGTACTTCGGTAAAGGACGCTTTGGCTTTTCGAAGATTTTTTCTTTCAAAAGTCGATCGTAAGTTTCTTTCATTTTCATGAAAAGCAACCCACGCTGCGGGAGAACTTTCAAATATTTACACTGAAATCTGTATACACCCCTTGGTGCATAGACCCTAACATCACCGCGCGCCTCAACTGTCTGACCATCTGTCAGATTAACACCCATTGAGGCTCCGCCAAAAAACACGCACCCTATCGTTGTGAATTCATCCTTGAGCGAAAAAAACAAATGACCATTTCTCTGTTTGCAATCAACCACTTCACCGATAATGTTTATATCGGTGAGATATGGATCGGAGTTTATCAGAGTTTCTATGTAATAAGTGATTTCACTGACTGTGTAAACTTTATCCACAGGAACCGCCCTTTTTCAGAAAATTTTGAGCAACTTGCACAATTTGATCGGGCAGACCAAATCTTTCAGCCACAGTTATCGCAACATTCTGCCCCAGATGTTTACCTCTTTGCACAGAATAATCTATCATTCTGTGAGGGTCAACTGCGTCCAGATTTCTCAACTTTCCACACATATACACATTTGACGCGTTTCTGACAACAGCTGGATAATGCGTTGTGAAAAACACAAAGTCGCTGAACTTGTCAAGATAATCAACAGCAGCAATAGCCAGTGCTTCGCCTTCAACTGGATTTGTCGTCGAGCCAAATTCGTCGATCAGGATCAATTTCTTTCCATCGAGTTTTATGATATCCACAAACGAAGAAATCTCCCTTGCAAATGAGCTCAAACCAAGCTCTTCACCTCTGGAAAGATACCTCACTGAATCAAAAAGAGGCGAAGAAAACCTTTCACACGGAACCGGGAACCCAAGATGCATGAGAACTACAAAACTTCCCACTGTTCTCAACAGGGTCGTTTTACCGCCCATGTTTGGTCCGTACAGAACCGTTACACCCTTGCTCGCTTCAATATCCACAGGATAGTATGTATAGCCATTTTTCTGGCAGTATTCAACAACAGGCGGAAATCTTCCCTTCTCGATCTTAAATCCACTTGAAATCTCCGGACGGCAGCAATTCATCTGGTAAAAGAAATCATATCTACAAAGATCAAGATCGATCTGCTGGACCAATTCTTCACAGGATTTGAGAGTTTCCAAAAAGCTATCAACAGCTCTGGAAAGCTTTTTGAGAATTATTTCTTCTTCGTCTCTCATCTGATCTTCTATCATTTTCAACTGGTCAGACAGTTCTACAACTTCCTGTGAACATTTGATTCTGAGATGATACCTTTCACTGGACCTTCTGACCACTTCAACCAAATCTTCCTGAATCAGTTTTTCGGCAATCTCCCTGTCGCATGTGAATTCCTCGCCGGGTAATTTAATTGAGAATCTCTTTTCTATTTCCTCTTTTGAAGATTTCAATTTTTCTTCTATCTGCTTTGAAATAGAAAGGTGTTTTTTTCGAAGATGGACAAGCTCTTCAGATTGCAGGTAGAAATTCACAGACTGAGAGGTCAAATCGGCAAGAATCTTCCACAGATTAGATAAGTCTGGTAAATCCCAGATACCTTTTGTCAAATCTGAAAGTTTTATCGTGTAATAGACAAATCTTTTGAGCTTTGCAAAATCACCTATGCTATCAAAACCGCTTTCAACCTGATTTTTGATGTATCCCAAAAGCCCAAGCTGATCTTTGATCATTTGAACAGTTAATCTATCAAGCTTCAGTACCTTTTGTAATCTTTCCCAATGTTGATAAAATTCCCTCTCGTCTTTGATAGGAAAAAGTTCTTTGAAAAAACTTTTCCCATATTCCGTCACAGGTTGAAAATTCGACAAAATCGCATCAACCATCACAAAATCCCGTGTTGTCTTGTCTAAAAACAGAAAAATTTCCTCCCAAAGAATTATACCCCAATCATCGATTCATGATCAGAAGTATCAAAGGTGCGAACACTTCCGCAACGAGTGACATAACAGTGATCATGGTATTCAGTGATGGTCCGGCAGTATCCTTGAATGGATCACCGACAGTATCACCAACAACCGCAGCTTTGTGCGCCTGTGAGCCTTTTCCACCGTGATGTCCTTCTTCAATGAATTTCTTTGCGTTGTCCCACGCACCACCCGCATTTGCCATAAACAGAGCAAAGATAATTCCAGTGACTATGCTACCAGCGAGAAAACCTGCCAAGGCTTCTTTGCCAAGAAAGATCAGTGTCATTGCAGGAGCTATTATAGACAGAACGCCAGGCAAAATCAATTCTTTCAGAGCACCTGCCGTTGCTATATCGACACACCTGGCATAATCCGGTTTACTCGTTCCCTCAATAAGTCCAGGGATCTGTTTAAACTGCCTTCTGATTTCTTCAACCATTCTTTCAGAGTTTCTACCCACAGCCAGAATCAACAATGCCGAGAGAAATGGTGGCATCATTGCACCGATGAAAATACCTGCGATAACCTGTGGAGAAATCAATTCCAGAGATTTTATATCCACTAAGTGAGTGTACGCAGCGAACAGAGCCAAAACCGTTAGAGCTGCGGAACCTATTGCAAAACCCTTCGTTATGGCTTTTGATGTGTTCCCGGCTGCATCGAGCATATCGGTTATTGCAATGACCTCTTCACCGAGCCCGGATTGTTCAGCCACGCCTTTGGCGTTGTCAGATATGGGACCATACGCATCAGCCGAGATGATCATACCTACAATCGAAAGCATGCCAAGTGCTGCGTTTGCAACACCGTAAAATGGATCCATATCAAACATTTTTGCAAGATACCACGAAGCAATAGTTGCAATTGAAATACACAAAATTGGAGGCACAATGCTAACAAGTCCGTATGAAAAACCCGTCAGGATGTTTATGGCACTGCCGGTGACAGAAGCCTGTGCAACCTGCTTGGTTGGCTTTTTTTCAATCGAAGTGAAATAATCCGAAGTCAGCCCGATGACAACTCCAGCTCCAAGACCAGCCACCGTGGGTAAAAACACTCCGAGCCATTTTGAACCTTCAAGACCTGAGAATCTGGTGACGAAAAACAGCAGAATCACAAAAATAAAACAGGTTGAAAATGTTCCCATATTCAGAGCCCTGCCGGGGCTTTTAATACTACTGGTCACAAAGACAAGTCCAAGCATCGAAGCAAAAAGTCCCATCGCAGCTATCAACAGCGGCATCGTCGTGAGGATTCCACCACCAAGTTCTGATCCAATTATCATGGCAGCAATCACACTCGCGATGTATGAATCTGTCAAATCTGCACCCATTCCAGCCACATCTCCAACGTTGTCTCCAACATTGTCGGCTATCACCGCAGGATTTCTCGGGTCGTCTTCCGGTATACCGAGTTCGACCTTCCCAACAAGATCAGCGCTTATATCTGCCGTCTTTGTATAGATACCCCCACCCGCTTTTGCAAACAGGGCGAGTGCGCTTGCTCCGAAACTAAATCCCAGCACCACACTGGATGCATCTGAATCATTCCAGCCAAAACCAACTCTGAAAATGAAAAATAAAACAGTTATACCGAGCAGCGATATCCCAACCACAAACATTCCCATGACGGCTCCACCATAAAAAGCAACTGGGAAAGCGGCTTTGAGTCCTTTTCTTGCAGATGACGCGACTCTGACATTGGTCTCAACTGCCGCTCTCATTCCAAGATAAGCGGCAACAGTAGTGCAAACAGAACCAAGTACATAAGCAATTGCCATACTCAATCCAACCGATGGGTTTTTAAGAAAGCCACTCACCAGACCGATGATGACTGCCATTATTACAACAAAAACTGCTAAGGCCCTGTTTTGCCTCCTCAAGTACGCGAGAGCACCTTCTTTGATGGCAGAAGATATCTGTTTCATCTTTTCTGTGCCGGAATCTTTTTTCATAACATAGGCATACAGTCCAAACGCAAGGCAGATGGAACTAACTGCTGCAGACAGAGCCAGAATAAACCAGCTCACAAGACCACCCCCATCAAATTGTTAAAGGACTATCACCTTCTTGCTTTTTATGCCAAAACTCTTGAGAATATTCTTTGTATCAAAGATCAACTCACTGTTCTCAACTAACATGTTGTAATCGATCCTTTTCTTATGCGCAGTCGTTATAATGGCTATATCAGCCCATCTGCACAGTTCTTCGGTGAGCTTTTCGGTTTTTCTCTCTTTGCCTTTGTAACTGAATCTTTCAACGTATGGATCGACAACAACGACATCTGCCAAATTTTTCTCAAGATGCTCGAGTACCTTCAATGCCGGAGATTCTCTGACATCGTCTACGTCTCCTTTATATGCTATACCAACCAGGAGCACTTTTGCGCCGTTCATGCATTTTTTCTTTTGATTCAACAATTGCATGGTTCTTTGAACCACATACTCCGGCATATAATCATTTATCTCTCCAGCCAATTCAATGAGTCTTGTGTGGTAATCGTATTCACGCGCTTTGTAAGTCAGATAAAAAGGATCAATGGGTATACAATGCCCTCCGACACCCGGTCCTGGATAAAAAGGCATGAAACCAAACGGCTTTGTCGAAGCTGCCTCTATCACTTCCCAGATGTTTATTCCCATCTTTTCTGCAACGATAGCCATCTCATTTATAAGTGCTATGTTGACTATTCTGAAAGTGTTCTCCAGAATCTTTGACATTTCCGCTTCTTTCGGTGAAGAGACAACAAAAACCGGTGCCTCAAGCACACTTTCATATAAAAGTCTTGCAACTTCGGTTGATTTCTCACCAACACCGCCGACCACTTTGGGTGTGTTCTTGGTCTTGTAAATGAGATTTCCCGGATCGACCCTCTCCGGGCTAAAGGCAAGATAAAAATCTTCTTCGCATTTCAAACCTGTCGATTCCAGTATCGGTTTCACAACCTCTTCGGTCGTACCCGGATAAGTAGTTGACTCAAGCACCACGAGCATCTCTTTGTGAAGTCTTTTGGCTATATCTTTCGCCGTGTTAACGACATAAGTTAGATCCGGTTGTTTGAACCTGTCCAGCGGAGTCGGAACGCATATAGTTGCAACATCACATTCTCTGAGTTTGTCAAAATCGTTGGTTGCGCGAAGTTTTCCTTCACTGACGAGTTTTTGCAAATCTTCGGTTACAACATCACCAATGTAGTTCTGACCAAGATTTACCATGTCAACACGTTTTTTTTGAATATCAAAACCTATCACTTTGAAACCCGCTTTTGCCTTTTCAACAGCAAGCGGCAAACCTACATATCCAAGTCCAATCACACCGATTACAGCAGATCTGTTGAGTATTTTTTCCTTCAGCATCCTCTCGCCTCCTTGAAGTATTCACCTATGCACTTTACAACATACTCTATTTCTATCTCATTGAGTTCTGGAAAGATTGGCAGCGCAAGCACCTCTTTACATGCACGCTCTGTGTTTTCAAGAGGCTGAAAATCGAACCGGGAAAAGCACTTCTGCCTGTGTAAACCCAGCGGATAGTAAACTGCGGTCTCAACACCATTATCATTGAGATATTTTTTAAGAGAATCTCTGTGGTTGTTTTTCACTCTGACCACATATTGATGAAAAATACACCTCAGATCATCATGAACCTGAGGGGTTTTTAACAAATCCAAATTGAGAGAGTTCAACAGCCTGTTGTATGTTTTTGCTATCTGTATTCTTCTTTCATGGTATTTTTCAAGGTACCTGAGTTTGACTCTCAGAATGGCAGCCTGGATTTCATCAAGCCTGCTGTTTATACCTTCAATTTCGTGGAAATACTTTTTTCTTGCACCGTGAACTCTGAATATCCTGCAAAAATCAGCTAAGGCATCATCGTTTGTCACTATCATTCCACCGTCTCCAAAGGCTCCAAGGTTTTTGGTTGGGAAGAAAGACAGTGTGGAAATATCTCCAACTGAACCGCTTTTCTTGATATTTCCATCTGAATAAATCCAGTACGAACCGACAGATTGAGCACAGTCTTCTATTATCTTCACGCCAAAATCGTTTCTTATCTTCTCAAGTTTCTGCAGATCGACGGTTCTGCCGAACAGGTGAACTGGTATCACTGCTTTTATTCTATTTCTCTGTGGATGGCTTTTGAGTATCTCTTCAACCTGATCAAGATCGATATTGAAAGTTTCAGGATCTATATCCACAAAAATGGGAGTGGCACCATTTCTTGTTATGCAGCTTGCAGTCGCAAAAAAGCTGAAGGCTGTGGTTATCACATAATCTCCTTCGGATATACCAAGAGATCTGACGGCAATGTAAAGAGCGTCTGAACCATTTGCCACGGCTATTGCGTGTTTTACACCCAAATACTGTGCCATTTCCTTTTCAAAAGCTTCGACATTTGGTCCCATGATGAGCCTTCCTGACTTTAAAACACTGTCAATGGCGTTGAGTATTTGGCTTTCAATCTCATGATATTGTCTTGTCATGTCAAAGAGTGGTACTTTCACGGACCTCACTCCTTTCTTTCCAAGAAGACCCGCCCGTCTGTCTGAATCTTGAAAACAAAGATATTCTGCATCTTCAAAGATTTAGCCTTCTGTGCTATTTCATCGGCATGTCTGAATGAAGCTACAAGAACTGCATCGTAGGAAATTTTTTGTACCATATCTGGATCGATCACATTCACACCGTTAACAGTTGTGCCATGCTTGGAGCTGTCGTCGTCCACAAACGCAACGACATCGATATTTTCACCCGTAAGTGCATCAAGAAGAGTCTGTCCAACTATACCAGCACCATACAGAACGATTTTTTTCAAACCAAATTTTGAAAGCTGATCGAGGACCTCAGTGAAAACCTGACGGGAATTTGAATAAAGTTTCGCAGTTTCTCTGAGATAACATATTGAGAGATACTGCAATCTATAGATTCCACCTTCGGTTATTACGTAGGACATCTTCTTTCTGTTTGGACCTGTTTTTTTTATATAACCTTTCTGTTCAAAGAGCGAAAGATATCTGTTCACCATGGATGGAGCAATATGGGCGATCTTTGAAAATTGTTGCTGGGAAAATGAACCATTAGATAAAATGGCTTTCAAAAGTACATATTCTCTGAAAAGAACAGACGGCTCAAAAAAAAGATAATCATCCATATCAATCACTCACTGAGTGAATTATACTACAAAAATCAAATAAATTACCAAAAAAGTTGAAATTCACAAAAGCAGAAAGTACAACCAGTAAACCGATATGTTGACGGCTGTAACCAAAAACCCCACCTTGAAAAATTCCATAAATGTCAGATGCACATCTTCCTTCTCGGCATTTTGAACGATGATCACATTACTTGCGGCACCAAGGATGGTGAGGTTGCCAGCTATTGTACTGCCGGCGGCAAGAGCGCAAAGAACAGCATCGCTTGCGTTGTTGAAAAAGGTCAAAAACAGTGCAACAAAGGGAACATTCGATATAAACTGGCTCACACCGACGCTGACTGCAAGTATCTGCGGGATGCTCGAAAAATTCATGAAAGAGACGTATTTCTGGAAAACCCCGCAATTCCAGACGGCTTGCATTGTAACAAACATCGAAGCGAAAAAAACTATCGTTGCCCAGTCCATGGATTTGAGGATCTTGAATCTTTTCTCGCTGAACAGAACAACGACAGAAGCCGCCACTATTGAAATATAACTGAGTCTCAAGATCTCATGACCAAAGAAAGTACCCACGATTCTCACTGCAACCAGAAGTAGAAGTAAAATCAATGAAATTTTTGAGATGCGCGAAAGCTTTGCATCTGTTGTAATATCAACTGTATGATCAATCTGTGTGCCGTCAAAAGATTTTCTGTAGAATATCTTGAGAATAAAATATGTCAATAGCATATTCAAAACAGTTGGGATGAACAAATACTTTGCAAAAACAACAAAAGGACCTTTCATTTGACTTTTAAGTGCTATGAGCAGATTTTGCGGATTTCCAATTGGACTTGTGACGCTTCCTATGGTGACACCAAAGGCTAAACCAAGCAACAAAGCCCTTGGGTCTATTCTGTGCTTTTTGGCAAGATAGATCATCAAAGGCGTTCCAACGACTGCAACAGTATCGTTCATCAAAATGGCAGAAAGAAATCCGCTCACAAATATGACCAGTAAAAGTAAACTGGATGAGTTCTTAGCCTTTCTGAAGATCAGATAAGAAAGGTGATATAAATACCCACTCTCTCTCATTGCTTCCCCGATGATAAACATACCGATTAGAAAGATGATCACATCAAGATTTATAGATAACAAAGCATCTTTAATGCTGATCTGCCTGGTTAGTATCAAAAATACAGCGGCAGCGGTCATGACCTGCCATATCTTGAAAGTCACACTCTTGATTTTTCTGATTGCAATGAGAGCAAAGACAACCAGTAAAACAATCAAAGGTAGACTCACAACAACACCCACGTGTATTTTAAAAGTTTTGATTTCTCTTTTAGGTTAAGCCCGTGTTTAGAGATGGCAAATCACTTTGAAAGCGCCAAAGTTTTTTCAACATAAGAGTTAAGTATTTGCTTAGAAGTTTCTATCTGCTGAATGGCAATCTTATAGCCATCGAGACATTCATAATACGGCAAAGTTCGATTGGAGTTAAGATCAAAACCAGTACTATTTTGAAGGATGCCATCTTTTGACACTTCAAAATACCTTTCATCGTCGATGAAAGAACCATCTGGCAAGTGGTACCTCAAAGCGACAAAACCGTTTTTTGAGTTAATTAGATCTTTGCCGACTGATACAACCTTTTGATCTTCTATACCTGTTATATTCAATACGGTTGGTAAGAAATCAATCTGTCCTCCAGTTGTTTTTATTTCTTCTTTGATCTTCGAGCCCGGTATATGAATAATCAGGGGTACATTCATGGCATCTTTATAACTGTACTCTTTATTGAAAAACTTTGAGATTGCGTCTTTTGCCTCTTTGTTGAAAGGATACAATCCCGCATGGTCACCGTAAAGTATTATGACGGACTTCTCATAGAGCCCTGTACTTTTCAATTTTTCGATGAATTTTCCAAGGGCATAATCCGCATAGTGCACAGCCTGAAGGTAATTTCCAAAGATCGTATTTTCGTGCTCTGGTAAAAGTTCCAAGCTCTTGAGCTGATCTGGAATTACAAAAGGTGTGTGGCTTGAAACAGTAACCAGGAAAGCGAAAAACGGTTCTGGATAGTTTTTAAGAATATCAACGGCTTGTTCAAAAAAGGAAAGATCGTTCAATCCCATATTGAAGATCAGGTCTTGTTTGAATTTTTCAAGGCTTATAAACTCTTCAAAACCAAGATGCGGGTAGATTTTATCCCTATTCCAGAACCAGCCCACATTGCCATGCATGGCAATTGTATGAAATCCATAGTCTCTCAAGATCCTTGGAAGTGCGTAAAAATCTATAACATCGTATTTTTCATAAGCTACCTCATCACCTGGAATGTGCAACGATACAAGAGATACGAACTCAGCATCGGCTGTGTTGCCTGCGCCAGTTTGCTGGTAGTAATTCGTGAAGTAAATGGAGTCTTTATGTACCAAAGCATTGAGATTCGGTGTAACTTCTTGACCGTTGTATTTCATGCCTATCAAAAAATTCTGGAAAGACTCAAGCTGAACGACTATGATATTTTTATTTGCACCAGCACCCCAGTATCTTTTTTTAGCAATTTGCTGAGAATTCATTTGGACAACTGATGCAACTTCCTGTTTTGAACGGGTAAACACACTGGCGATATCGTATACATGGTACGCAACAAAACCATATCTATTGAAGACCTGAGATGGTTTGAGCTTTTCAGACACAAGTGGAGCTGCGGCGAAAATTGAGCAAAGCAATACCGTAACCAGTACCCATCTTGGTGTTTGAAAATTTGTCCCTTTAATGGAAAGATATCTTTTTCTATCGAATATTCCAAGCGGTATCAAATCGGCAACAAACAGCAAAGAGAAAAAATCGGTGAAATACTTTATATCTGTTCCAAGTTTCCCAACCTGCGGTAAAAGGACAAGCTGTTTTACAGAAGGCATAGTTCCAAAATTCTGAAAATAAAGAAAATCGGCAAAAAGTACTATGGATAAGACACAATACAATCCAAAACCCCATTCCTTGACAACAAAGCTAAACACGAAAAACATCAAAAAAACCCAGCCTACCGTGCTCAAAGCTGTCGAAAGCTTGAACATGCCTGAAATTGTCAGGTAAAAGATGAAAATCTTTATAATACTCAATGTCGATAAGAAAAGCACATAATTTTGCGTACTTTTGAACAAATAGATACCTCCAAAAAATTATACATCTATACATCGAAAGATCAAAAAAGCGGGCTTAAGCCCGCTTTTTTGTTGAAAAGTGAAAAATAAACTAAAGAGTTATAGGCATTACGGGAACCTCTTGTGGTATTATCAACCTTGCCTCGGTGAACTGAACTACTTCTTCCACAGTTGTTTGAGGTGCAAGCTCTTTTAAAAGCAAGCCTTTTTCTGTTACTTCGATAACCGCCATATCTGTGACGATCAGATCAACCCTTCTTATAGATGTCAAAGGCAGACTGCATTTTTTGACAATCTTTGGTGCATTACCTTTTGCAACATGCTGCATCGCAACTATAACTTTTTTTGCACCGGTAACAAGATCCATCGCACCACCCATGCCCGGCACCATCTTACCTGGGACCATCCAGTTTGCCAGATGACCTTCTTCGTCTACCTGCAAAGCGCCGAGTACCGTCGCATCAACATGACCGCCTCTGATCAGACCAAAGGAAACCGATGAATCAAAAGCGCAGGCGCCCGGTAAAAATGTTATGGGTGAACCGCCGGCATTTGTCAGATTGGGATTTTCGTATCCACTCATCGGTGCGGGTCCCATACCGAGTATCCCATTCTCAGATTGCAGAAAAATCTCCACTTTTGGAGGCAAATAATTTGCCACCAAGGTTGGAATGCCTATACCCAAATTCACGACATCTCCATCTTTCAGCTCAAGCGCAACCCTCTTGGCAATCACAACTTTTGCAAGATTTTGGTCCTGTATCATCTGGCATTCCCCCTTACGATGTAATCCACAACTGCATGAGGTGTATGAATCTCATTCGGTGAAAGCCCACCAACCGGAACCAGCTCTTCAACTTCCACTATTGTCACCTTTCCGGCAAAAGCCATGAGAGGGTTGAAATTCCTAGAGGTGAAATTGAAGAAAAGATTTCCGTAAAAATCTGCCTTTTTGGCTTTTATCAGTGCAAAATCTGCCCTGAGAGCTGTTTCGACAAGATATTCTTTACCATCAATTGTTATTTTCTGTTTGCCATTCTCAACAACCGTACCAACGCCAGTTGGCGTTAAAATTCCTCCAAGCCCAAACCCACCGGCGCGTACCCTTTCAGCCAGCGTTCCCTGCGGAACGAGTTCTACTTCCAAAGTACCTTCAATCATCTGTTTCTGTGTCTCTGGATTGGTACCGATGTGTGAAACGATCACTTTCTTAGCCATTTTATTGACAATGAGCTTGCCTATGCCTTTGTCCGGAAAAGCGGTGTCATTGGCGATGATGGTGAAATTTTTTTTGCCACTTTTCAAGAGCGCATCTATTATCATTTCAGGAGTTCCATCCCCAAGAAAACCTCCGATCATCAACGTGGCTCCATCTGGTATCATTTCCACAGCTTGTTCGACGGTTATGACTTTGTTTTTCATATATTCAGAGCACCTCCTATTCCACATTCCTGATGATTATCGCTGTACCCATACCTCCACCTATGCACAGGCTCGCAAGACCGAGTTCAAGTCCTCTTTTCTTCATCTCGTAAAGCAGTGTCACAGTTATTCTGTTACCACTTGCACCGATTGGATGACCGAGCGCAATTGCGCCACCATTCACATTAACTCTTTCTTCAAGCCAATCATCTGTCACACCATGTTCGCTCTTCAGATCTCTTAGAACAGCTATACTCTGAGCGGCGAAGGCTTCGTTGAGTTCTATCAACTGAATGTCTGTGAGTTTCAAATTCGCCTTTTTCAAAGCTTTTGAAATTGCTCCAACAGGTCCTATACCCATTATACTTGGATCAACTCCGTGCTGTGCAAATGCGACAATTTCTGCCAGTGGTTTTAAACCATATTTTTTCACCGCATCCTCACTTGCAAGAACCGTGGCAGAAGCTCCATCATTTATTCCAGAAGCATTTCCTGCTGTTACCGTACCGTCTTTTTTGAAGGCTGGTTTCAATTTTTCGAGTGCCTCGAGTGTCGTATCAAACCTTGGATGTTCATCTGTGTCAAAGATTTTGTCTCCTTTTTTGTCTTTTATCACAAACGGTACTATTTCATCTTTGAATCTACCTGTCTCAATTGCCTTTTTTGCTTTCATCTGGCTTTTGTAGGCAAAAAGATCCTGTTCTTTTCTCGATATACCGTATTTCTCCACCAGGTTTTCCGCCGTGACTCCCATGTGATACATATTGAAGATATCTGTAAGCCCATCAAAAACCATGTGATCGATTATTTCACCATTTCCCAGCCTGTAACCAAACCTGGCTTTTGGTAACAGGTATGGTGCATTGTTCATGCTCTCCATACCACCAGCAAGAACTATCTCGGCTTGACCAGCCATGATATCCACTGCACCGATCATGATGGCTTTCATGCCAGAACCGCAAAGCATATTCACCGTGTACCCGGGTTTTTCAGCCGGAATACCTGCGTATATACTGACCTGTCTGCCAGGTCCCATGCCCTGTCCAGCCATCAGGATGTTCCCGATGATCGTTTCGTCGACCCATTCAGGCTTTACATTCGCCTGTTCCATAGCCGCTTTTGCTGCCGCAACGCCGAGCTGTACAGCGGGGACATCCTTTAAAGTGCCCTGAAAGGTTCCTATTGCAGTTCTCTTTGCTCCAACGATGTAAACTTTCCTCATTGACACTCCTCCTTTCAAAAACCGATCACAAGACCAAGAAAAGCAAACTTGTGACGATTCCGCTCCATATCAAAGCCATCACACAGTAACCCATGATGTCTCTGATGTCGAGCTTTGCAACTGAAAGCAGTGGCAAAGCCCAGAATGGCTGAATCATATTTGTCCATGCATCACCCCACGCAACACCCATGATGACCTTGGGAACAGATGCACCGATCTTCTGCGCCGCCTGAACCATGATGGGACCCTGCACAGCCCACTGACCTCCACCGGATGGAATAAACAAATTTATCAAACCTGCGCTCCAGTAAGTGAACAGAGGAAGTGTTTTTGCAGTGGAGAAAGAAGCAAACCAGTTGGCAATCGTCGCAGCAAGTCCAGAATTTATCATCATACCCATGATACCTGCGTAGAACGGGAATTGAACCACAATCGCCCACACAGTTTTTCCAGCCTCGATAGCCGCGTTGATGAAATTCTTTGGAGTACCATGCAACAGAATACCAGCCATCAAAAAGATGAAATTGACTATGTTGAGATCAAGAGAACCTTTCTTGACGATGAAATAATAGAAGATGTATACCAGTCCAATAACACCAATGATCATTGACAGAACCGGGCTGTACTCCATCTTCTCTGCCGGTGTCATCTCCGACCAGTTTTTCTTGGGGGCTTTCTTTGCCTCTGAAAAGACAGCCGGATCAACTTCCACTATTTCTTCATCTTTTATTGGATGCATTCCTGCCATGATGAAAGGCAGTGTGAAGAGCAACACCAGAACTGGTAAATAACCAATTGGGGAGAAAATTGTCTGTGAAACTGGAATCAAACCTATGGACTTTTCAAGAAAATGTCCCTTTGTGTTGACGAGCAACGGTGCAGATGCAGAAAGTCCTGCGTGCCAGACCAGAAATCCAGAGTACGCAGAAGCAACAAGCAGTGGATAGTGCAGTTTTTTACCTTTCATGTTCTTTGCGATCTCGATCGCCAAAAGTGACGAAAAGATCAAACCAAAACCCCAGTTGAGATAACTTGTTACAATCATGACAACACAAGCCAGCGCAACTGCTTTGAAAGGTGTGTTCGCGATCTTAGCTATGGATCTGAGAATGGCTGCCATTGGTTTGGTCGAAGCTAATATGTGTCCGGTCATGAGCACAAGACACATCTGCATTGCAAAAGAAAGCAAATTCCAGAAACCATCGCCCATGTAGCGAACCATATCCATGGGGCTTTTTTGCTGTACGATCATACCCAGTACAAATGTGAGAAGTGTCAGCAAAAATGCAAAGATCAAAGCATCCGGCAAGTACCTCTTTGCAAACCTTGAAAAAGCAGCACCCAAAACCCTTAGCATTGTCTCACCCTCCTCGCATTGGAATATTGCATATTCATTTTATAACATCGGCTATTGAAAAAGCAAACCAGGTGCTTTTCTCACTCAATTTAATCACTACAACAAAATTAACTTTACTTTGTGATATATTTCTCTATCTTTCTGATCTTTCTGAAATTCAAAAAACTCATGGGCGTTTGTAAACTATACAAAGCACATCAAAAATCACAGATATCTGTTTTGACCTGTTCTGTGAATCTCAGGTATAATCAGTAATGGAGGGATGAAGATGAAAAAACTGGCTTTTATTTTGGTGATATCTTCATTATTGCTTTTCTCATGTGCTGAACAACAGCCACAGCAACCAACAACCATTGAAAGTCGTGCACGGGGTCTTGCCAACGCTCTGCAGAATCTGATAACAAATACTACAGACATTGACAGTTATGTCAAAACATTGTCCACAGACCAAGATGTGAGTGCTAAAAAATCAGAATTTATCAATCAACTCAGAGCCACCATTTCCACGCTGGGTAATAAGGTTGAATATCTGGGCATTTATGAAACTAAAGCTACCTTGATTTATTCCTTTGATATAAGCATGAAACCAGATGATGTTGATAAAGTTTATCTTTTGCACCTTATGCTTAAAAATACATCAAGTCAGACAAGAGCTCCATACACTATTCCGTTTATAACACTAAAAGGCGACAACGAAATTTACCTTGCCGTGATATTCAAAAAGAATGAAATAGTATATGTTTATCCAAAACCTATTGTTCAATGAGTTTTTGCAAAAAGAACATGAAAGAAAACTCTTCAAACTGTTTTTAAAAGCAAAATGACTGTATAAGGTTAATTCAATACCTCTCAGGCAGATGTCAGAATTGATTTCAAACCGACTGATCTTGTGATGTCAAACTATTTCAAAGTTCAACGGCAGATAAAATTGTAAGGAGGTCAAAACCACAGATCTGCTCATCTGTGGTTTTTGTTTTTTGTCACTTTAAAAAATTTGACCACCTGCGGCAGACTGCTTAGAACGAAATTTATTTTTATGAAACTTTCAGTTTACATTACCACTGTAATATTGTGATAGTACAGTATACGGAGGTAAGCGTATGTGGTTTTCAATAGATTTTGGCTCACATGTACCTGTGTACAAACAGATCATGGAAAAGGTGAAAACTTTGATCAAGTCAGGCAAATTGAAGAAAGGAGAATTTGTTCCTTCTATAAGGACTCTGGCTGAAGATCTTCAGGTGAACATAAACACCGTTGCCAGAGCTTATAGAGAACTCACAAACGAAGGTGTGCTGAAACTCGTCAGGGGAGAAGGTTACGTCGTTGGAGAGTTGGATGAACAGGATTTTGTGAATCGATTGATATCCCAATTCGACAATAGCGTTGAGCAATGTAAAAAAATCGGTATAGACCAGCAGTTTCTTTCAGAAAGATTAAAGCAAATCTATCGGAGGGATGATAATGGTGCTGAAAGTTGAAGGGCTTTCAAAATCTTACACAGGCAAAAAGGCAGTGGATAATATCAGTTTTGAAGTTCAAGAAGGCTGTATCTTTGCACTTTTAGGACCCAACGGTGCTGGAAAAACAACCACTATCAAGTGTATCCTTGGCTTAAGGAAACCTGATTCTGGGAAGATCAATTTGAATGGTTCTTTTGCATATCTGCCAGAGACAAAAGAGCTGTACAGATATCTGACTGTTGAGAAAATGGTTGAGATTTCCTCGTTGATCACAGAAAACTTTGACAAGCAAAAAGCTTTTGAGATTCTTCAGGATTTTCAGATACCTCTCAAAGAAAAGATAGCAAATCTATCACACGGTATGCTCACACAAACCTACATGGCTATTGTGCTTTCTCAAAAAGCACAGATCTACTTCATGGATGAACCAACCTGGGGATTGGATCCAATCATGAGAAACAGAGTTTTAGATATGATTAGACAGCTTTCCTACAATGGAAGCACGGTTTTCTACACAAGTCATATCCTTGCAGAGGTTGAAAAGATCGCCGATACAGTTGCGATAATGGTCAAAGGAAAGATTGTCGAAATGGATCACCTTGACGATTTGAAGGAAAGATATGTACTGTGTGTGGTACCAAAAGGCAAGAAGATCGATGGATTTTATTATAAAAGCACTGAAAGCGAAGACATATACGTTACCAGAAGGCAATTCGCAGAAGGATCAATCGAACCTGCCACATTCGATGTGATCTTTGAAGCCATAGTTAAGGGGGCGAGATGATGTTAAAAAAAGAATTCTACGATATGAAACTCAGAGCATTTGTGATCCTTCTCATAGGTGTGGGATTGTTCTTCGTTCTGGCTCCACTTCAAAATGTAACTGTCCAGATGTTACAGCAGTACGCACAGATACAAAACGCACCCAGATTTCTTGAAAAACTCTTACCAAAAGATTTCATAAACAATCTGAGCGACTGGAATTTTTATATCTACAGCCAGTGGTTCGGAAAAAACCTGGGGCAGATGGTACCAATTTTGGCAATAATAATGGCTTTTCCGCTCTTTGCAAGAGAAACTGAGAATGGAACCATGGAATTTCTTCTGGCAAGAAAGGACAGAAAAAAGATATTCCTTTCAAAATCAATTTTAGCAATGTCGACGACTGCTGCTGTAATGATTGTTCTGTCACTTCTTCCAGGTATCTACTCGTTTTTAGCCGGCAAAAAGCTGAATTACGGGCTTTTAGTTGCTTTTCTCATTCACACAGTAGTTGGTGCGATCTTCTGGTTTGTCGTCACGATGTTTTTCTCTGTCATATCAAATGATCAGGTCAAACCCATCTTGATCTGCGTTGGACTTCTGGCAATTACCACGGTAATGGGCATGATAAGATTCACCAGGTTTTTAAACACCTATGTTTACATCCTGGGTGGAAAGATATTCCAGACAGGTCATCTGGACATAGAGTATTCACTTGGATTGATTGCAATATCTGTGTTTTTCTTCTTATTGAGTTACGGTACGTTCTTAAAGAAAGAATTTTGAAGGAAGGTGATCCTGTGAAAAGAACAATCGTAGTCTTTTTAATGACTGTTTCGACTTTGATTTTTGCATCTTGTGAACAAACAGCAGCGATGTTCATCCACTATCTTTCAACTGGAAATTTTGAAAATGCTCAAAATATGGTTTCACAGATCATGCTGGATGCTTTAGAACAATCAAATCTCACACTTGAATCTTTCTGGAAAACACTGAATCTGCAGGTTGGGAATTTCAAACAGATTCTCAGATTGAAAAGTACAACCGAACAGGGATACAACGTGGTTTTCGTCGGCTGTGATTTTGAAAAAATGAGGCTAGATGCCAGAATCGTTTTTGATCAACAGGAAAAGATAGCAGGTTTGCAGTTTTTGCCTTATGTCGAAGAAAGAACTTACATGATACCAGAATATGTCGCAATCGATAAATTCAAAGAAATCGAATGCGTTGTGGAAAACGGTCAATGGAAAATGCCTGCAGTTCTGACACTACCAGAAGGTGATGGTCCATTCAGCGCGGTGGTTCTTGTTCACGGCTCTGGTCCAAATGACAGAGACGAAACCATCGGCCCAAATAAACCGTTCAAAGATATCGCCTGGGGGCTTGCGAGTAATGGTATAGCTGTACTCAGATACGATAAACGCACAAAAGTGTATCCCCAGGAATGCATTCAGATGATGGATAATTTCACAGTCAACGACGAGACGGTGGACGACGCACTGGCTGCCATAGATTTACTCAGAAAATTTGACAAAATAGATAAAAAAAGAATATTCATCCTTGGGCACAGCCTTGGAGCAACGCTCGCACCCAGAATTGCCACAAGATCAGAACAACTGGCAGGTATCATTCTGCTTGCACCAGCTGCAAGGGGATTATACATAATAAATGCTCTGGATCAACTTGAGTACATCTTTTCACTGGATGGGAAAATCGATGAAAACGAAGCAAAGCAACTTCAAGATATGAAAGATCAACTGGAACGCATCCAGAAAGATCAGTTAAAAGAAGGCGAAACAGTTCTTGGTGCTTCAAAGGTTTACTGGGAAGATCTATTAAATTATGATCCAATAAAAGTAGCTAAATCTTTGAATATTCCCATCTTAATAATGCAGGGCAGGCGTGATTATCAGGTGACGATGAAGGATTTTCAGATGTGGTATGAAGCTCTTAAAAATAAAGGAACTGTCACATTCAAAATTTACGACGATCTCAATCACCTTTTTATTGCTGGCGAAGGACCCTCTACACCAATTGAATACCAGCAGCCTGCAAATGTTTCTCAAAAAGTTGTCCAAGACATCGCAGAGTGGATTAAAAAAAATATTCAATGAAACGACTTTGCTTTATCGGCGTTTATGCAATCAACCTGAGTGTAGTTGATTTTTACCTACTCATACTCTTTGGGCTTTTAGGATATGCAATGAGAAAGCTCGATATACCAACTGCTCCTTTGATTCTGGCAAGTGTTGTTGGCAGGAAATTTGAACAGTCCTTTAGACAATCCTTGATGCTGTCCAATGGTAGTTTTTCTATCTTTTTCAATTCCGGTATATCAATAGCCCTGCTTTCATTGGCTGCCCTGTCTTTGTTCTACCCGTTAATTTCCGCGGCTGTGAAAAAATACAAAACATCCAGGGTATAATTTTTATACAAGGAGGTTTTGAATGCAAAAAGCAAGTCATAAATCGCTCAGAGAAGAGGTATTCGAGACAGTCAAAGATTACATACTCAAAGGGCATTACATGCCCGGAGAACGGATTGTGATAGATGCGGTTGCAAAGCAACTCGGAGTCAGTATAACACCGGTCAGAGAAGCATTACACCATTTAGCGGCACAGGGATTGGTTCTGGTTGAACCGCACAAAGGATTCATTGTGAAAAAATGGAACAAAAAAGAAATAGAGGACTTGCTCTTTTTGAGGATGTATCTTGAAAAGCTCGCTGTTAGGTTGTTCATTCAAAGAGGTGCACAGAAAAACAACCAAGCTCTTGCACAGATTATTGAAAAAATGCAAGTAGCCTCCGAGATGAATGATCTGGAAAACCTGACACGTCTTAATTCAGAATTCCACAGAACCATAATAAATGGCTCCGGTAACGAAGAATTGTCCAAAATCATGAACTCACTGGGCGAAAAACTCCACAGAGTCAGGATACTTTCTCTCTCCTACCCTGGAAGAATAAGTAAGTCTTATCAGGAGCATTTGTTGATATACAAAGCAATTTGTCAACAGGACGTTGAGGCAGCAGAAAAAGCCGTTGAAAATCATATCAGCAATGTTAAAGACGTGCTTTTACGAAGAATGAATGAAGGATTGATCTAACAGGCAAAAAACCCGGTGAAATCCGGGTTTTTTTATAATATACACAGGAGGTGTTAGGTTGATACTCACAACTACCGAAAAAATAGAGGGATATGAAATCACTGAAACGCTCGGTCTTGTTATGGGAAATACTGTTCATTCCAAACACCTTGGCAAAGACATAGCTGCGGCTTTTAAAACACTCGCAGGCGGTGAAATCAAGTCTTACACAGAGCTTTTGACCGAGGCAAGAAATATTGCCCTGCAAAGAATGATAGCTCAGGCAGAAGAACTTGGTGCAGATGCCGTTGTAGGTATTCGTTTTGGTAGTTCTTCAATCATGCAATCTGCCGCCGAAGTACTTGCCTATGGAACGGCTGTAAAGATCAAGAAGATCTGAATAATTTATCGCCATCCCAGATGATTTCTTTTGGTTTTGGTATCAGGTTGTAATCAGATGCCATGGCATAGCCATAAGCTCCAACGTCACATATAGCTACAAATTCACCTTCTTCTGGCTCTGCTATGGTGTATGACTTTCTAAAAGTGTCGGCACTTTCGCAAATTGGTCCGACAATGTCTGCTTTTATTTTCTTGCGGTTCTTCGTCTCGTACAACGGTATTATTCTGTGTTTAGCTCCATAGAGAGCAGGTCTTATCAGATGGGTCATTCCCGTATCGAGCATGATGAAAGTTTTGCTGCAGGTTCTCTTTACGTACTCAACTTTTGCCACCAGATAAGCCGAAGAAGCAACAATCCATCTTCCGAGCTCCAGAACAATCGTTGAGCCAAATTCTTTCAAAATAGGGAAAATCTTCTGTCTGTATTCTTCAAGATCGAGAGTTTTGCCATTGCCATAATCTATACCCCAGCCACCGCCAAGGTTTAACACATTCAATTTCAGGTTCATCGATTTTGCAAAGTACTTTATAGAAACAACCGCTTCAAGATAAGGTTCCACTTCGGTTATCTGTGAACCTATATGGCAGTGAAGACCTATTAAATCAACCATTTTGTTCGACCTGATTCGCTCGACCATTTTGGATGCCGTGTCAAAATCGACACCGAATTTGTTTTCCTTCAAACCAGTTGCAATGTGCGGATGAGTTTTTGCATCTACATCCGGATTGACCCTGATAGATACCCTTGCTGGTTTTGAAAGAACTTTCTCAAGCCTGAGAAGTTCTTCATAGCTATCAAGGTTTATAGAAAAAACACCGTCCTGGACGTATTTTTCAAGCTCTTCTCTTTTTTTGCAATTGCCGTTGACGATTATCCTATCTGGCGTGAAACCAACCGAGCGAACCTGGTTGTATTCTCCAAAAGAAACAACATCAACCATGATATTTTCCTTTTCAAGCACACTCAGAATATCTCTGTTGAAATTCGCTTTTACGGCGTAGGCAAGGCGGAAATCAAAATCTCTGAACATTTCTCTTAAAACAGAAATTCTCTGGCGAATAAAAGGAAGGTCGTAGACGTAGACAGGAGTGCCAAAAGACTCTGCGGCTTTTACAAGCGTATGCGAATCCATAAAACCACCTCTCAACTGAATAAAAGTTGTTATCTACTGCTAAACACAGTAGATCTTATCATGGCTTTGAGTTGAGAGGCTATTACTTTCTGTTGCGATTTGTCTATCTTTGTGCAAATTCTTCCATCTTCCATAACTATCACACTATTACCAAATTGTTCTGCGAGTGTCATATCATGGGTGATCATCAAGATCGTGGTGCCGAGCTCTTTGTTTATCCTGTCAGTCAATTCCATGATCTTTTCCGTGCTTTTTGGATCAAGTGCTGCTGTATGTTCATCCAAAAGCAGTAGCTTTGGATTTGAAGAAACAGCCATCACTATAGCAAGTGCCTGTTTTTGCCCCCCGGACAACTTGGATGCCTTTCTTTTGAGAGCTTCTTCAAGACCCATTCCCGTGGACTTGAGCAGATCTATGCTCGTTGGACAGACTTTGCCAAAGCCAAGTCCCCTCATACCTTTTTTACTGGCGAGCATGAGATTTTCTTCCACTGTCAAATTCGGGAACACTCCTTGGTTTGGATCCTGACAGACTATACTGGTCTTTTTGAATATCTTTTCAGAGACTACAGGCATTCCAAAAATTTTGCAGCTGCCCTGAGCTGGCTTTACATCCCCAACGAGCAGTTTCAAAAGCGTAGATTTTCCCGCACCATTTGATCCTACAACGACAAGAAATTCTGTTTCATTGACTTTGAGAGAAACATCCCTCAGGGCGACTTTTTCATCCAGCGTCCCTTTGTTATAAACAACCGTGACATTTTCAATATCTATCATACGGTCACCTCACTTTTCCTGAACCTCCTGATTGCAATGACGGCAACGACAAAGAGCGCTGTGAGCAACTTCATGTCGCTCGGCTTAAAACCAATACGATATCCATACTTCATGGCAAATGTCAGCAAAAACTGATACAGCAACGCACCCACAACTGGAAAGACGACACCGTACAACGGCTCATGCGAGCCAAATACAATCTCTCCAAGAATTACTGCCGCAAGACAAACCACCACAGTCCCAATTCCCATGTTCACGTCGGCAAATCCGCTGTACATGGAAAACAGCGCACCAGAAAATCCCGCAAAAACATTTCCCATGACGAGCCCGACGTAAGCAAATAGATCCGGATTGACACCCAAAACCTTTACAGCAAAACGATTCCTGCCATAACCCCGAAGCATCGTGCCAAATTCAGTTTTAAGGAACAGCGAGATGATCACAATCGATATCACGACAATCGCAGAAATGACAGCAAGATCGTGACCATCACCGAGATTTGTGAAAGGAACCCTTACAGCTCTCAATCCGCTGGCTTCAAAATTTGGACTGGTTGATCCACCGAGTATGTCGTCTAAGGGAGTTTTCCCAACTATCTGCTCGTAGCTCATTATCTTTCCCGTATCGAATTTTGGTACTGGCATGTTCGGCGCATTCATAACTCTTATGCTCAGTGAATAAAGACCTGTCATCACCATAATTGAAGCGAGCAGTGAGTTGATTCTAAATCTCGTCGTTATAAACGCAACGACAGCACCGGCCGCACCGGCGGCAAGTGCAGCCATAAAAGTCGAAAAGACCCACCCATGACCGGAATGAAGGAGGACGACCGCGACGGCTCCTCCAAGAACATAGGAACCATCGGGCGTCAGATCAGGAAGATCGACAAGGCGGAATGATATATATACACCCATGGCGGCCAGAGCCAGTAAAAGTCCCTGTTCGACTATCGGTATCATCTGGTCACCTCTTTGCCGTCCTTAACAACTATGTTGGCTCTCTCAAGAAGATCAGATGGTATTTCAATATTCAACTGTTTTGCCACATCCAGGTTTATATACAAAACAAGCGAATCCGGACCAACTACGTGTGATTCAAGATCACTTGGTTTTGCACCCTTGAGCAAAGCAACCAGTAATTGACCTGTCTCTACACCGACCTGGAAGTAATTAAAACCAAAACCGACAATTCCTCCACCGCGTGCTATGTCTATATCGGCGGCAACTATAGGTTTTTTCAACCTCAAAGCCGCGCTACCAATAGCTTCGATCGAAGAAGCGGCGGTGTTGTCAGTTCCTATGTACAGAACATCCACACCGGGACCAATACTGTTGAGAGCTGTGATCATTTCACTTGGAGAAGTACCGGGGATATCAACAACAGTCATTTCCAAAGATGGAGCAGCGGATTTAGCAATACTGGTCAAAGTCACAGAATTTGCCTCTCCTGGATTGTAAATCACACCAACTTTTCTGGCATTGGGAAAGATCTTTTTGATCAACCTGAGCTGCGTTGACACTGGAACCATGTCTGAGATTCCAACGACATTTGAATCATTCTTCCCAAGTTGCTTGATCAATCCTGCTCCAACTGGATCTGTCACCGCAGAAAAGATAACAGGTCTGTCACTTATTGCCTGAACACAGGCTTGAGCAGATGGTGTTGCAATGGCAACTACAATATCAACCTTCTCAGTTGCAAACTTTTTTGCTATCGTTACAGCATTCTGCATACTTCCCTGAGCGTTTTGTCTGTCGATGATTACATCCTGACCAATTTTGAATCCTGCATCTTCAACGGCTTTCACAATTCCATCGAAAACTGCGTTCAATGCCGGATGATCCACAATCTGGGTTATACCTACCCTGACAGCACCAAAACCGACAATACAAAGAACCAGAACTACAGCGGATATTAACCTTTTCATACCAACACCCCCAAAAGTGAGTTTTTAAAAAAAGAGGGCATCCTTTCTGGATGCCCTCTTCCCTGTGTTTTTTAATCAGATTCCCCTGTTTATGTACCAAGTGGTATTAGGGGAACCTTGGAAGAGGGCATTCCCCTAAACCACCAATAAGCATATGCAAATTGAGCCACCCTTTGATTCAAAATCGTCCTGTACTCCATTCAAAATCCTCCGGCAAATTTTGTTTGGTATATTCTACCAGAAAATTTATTCTCATGTCAAGTGGGAAGTTTCAACAATTCAGAGTGTAAAAAAGATTGTGATTGCAACCTTGCAGTGAAATCCCTCTGAAATTCATCTGAACAAAGCTATACCTTATAGCATAATGAAACCGTGGCTCGTACTCATTCAGGGAGGTGAAATTGTGAGAAGGACTTTTGCTATCGTTTTGCTTGGAGTATTGTTGAGTGCAGTCATGGCTGCGCAGTGGCCTGCTCAGCTCAGGTTCGTTTCGGGACCGTCTGGAGGAACGTGGTTTGCGCTTGGAGGGACACTTGCAAATATCTGGACTGAATCTGTCATAACTACAACAAGTGGTACAGGTGGAGGAACATCTAACATCATAACTATTTCCAGAGGTCAGGCAGACATAGGATTGACAACTCTGTCTGTTTTCAACGCGGCACTGAAAGGTATAGAACCTTTTAAAGAACCGGTGAAAGGTACTGTACTGTTTGCAAACCTTTACAGACAGTATGCATACTTCATTGCGAGAAAAGATTTTGCGACCAAATACGGGATCAAAAAATTAGGAGATGTTATTAGAATGAAACTTCCAGTCAGATTTGCCACCCTCACACCCGGTACAGCCTCCGAGTTCGTCATAAGGTCTCTGTTCGAAAAAGGTTATGGTGTGAAGTGGTCAGACATCAAATCCTGGGGTGGGAGAGTTGAATTTGCTTCTTACACTGACGGTGCAAATCTGTTGTGCGATAACAATCTGGATATTTTTGCGTTTCAGATCAGCCGTGTTGCTTCAGTGATCATGGATATAGAGAGCAGAGCAGATGTTGTTATACTTCCCGTCGATGAGGAAGCGATTCAAAAACTTGCAGAATACATTGGTACAACAAAATTTTACATAGAGCCAGGTGTATACAAAAGTGTGACAGAATCCATTCCAACAGTCGGTGATTATACCTGCCTTGTGATCGGAGAGAAACTGCCTGAAGATCTCGTATACAAACTTGCAGAGACGCTCTGGAACAAAAAAGATCAAATTGCAAAAGCTTTTACTGATCTCGCCGAACTCAATCCACAAGAAGCAATAAGCAAAGATGTGCCTGCACATCCAGGGGCAGTGAGGTTCTGGTCAGAGCAAAAATAGTAAATGGGGGCGAAAGCCCCCTAAGATCTTTCTTATGAGGTGAGATAAATGAGAAAGCTAACAGGTCCAACATACTATTTTGTGTTCTTCTCGCTCATTGCCATGGGTGCATTCCATATTTACACTGCGTTATTTGGCACGTTTGAAGCTTATCTTCAAAGGAACATCCATCTGATTTTTGCCTTGCCACTTGCTTTTATCCTTTATCCGGCAACAAAGAACAGCCACAAGGACCGAGTACCCTGGTATGACTGGATTCTCTTCGTACTTGCGATTCTTCCATGTCTTTATGCAATCATAAATTATGAAACCATTCTGTACCGTATCGTGCAGGTTGATGAAGTCACAATTACTCAGATCATACTTGGGACATTGCTTGTTGTTCTGATTTTGGAAGCTACCCGAAGAATCGTGGGACTCGCACTTACAATTGTCGCGGCAGTTTCTGTTCTTTACATGTACATTGGGCATCTTCTGCCCGGACAGTTCAAAGGTATGTATGTCACATTCGACAGAATTATCGAGCATCTTTATCTGACCGGTGAAGGCATCTTTTCCACTCCAATTGGTGTTTCGGCTACTTTTGTCATGATATTTCTCATCCTCGGTGGTTTTCTGGAGCACAGCGGAGCTGGCGATTACTTCATGGACTTGTCAAAATCACTCGCCGGTAAAGCAACTGGTGGTCCTGCAAAAATAGCTGTGGTCAGCTCTGGCTTGTTCGGAAGTATCTCAGGATCAGCTGTGGCTAATGTATACGCAACAGGCACTTTTACAATACCAATGATGAAGCAACTTGGCTTTTCACCTGTCTTTGCTGGAGCAGTAGAAGCTGTGGCAAGCAGTGGTGGTCAGATTATGCCACCGATCATGGGTGCGGCTGCTTTCATCATGGCTTCTTTCCTGGGAATTCCGTACAAGCAAGTCATGATTGCTGCACTGATACCCGCAATACTTTATTATTTTTATGTGTTCATGTCCGTTCATACAAGAGCTGAAAAGCTTGGATTGAGTGGTCTTCCAGATGAGATGATACCGCCTGTTAAGCAGGTTTTGAAAAAACTTTATGTGATGGCTCCGATTGCCGCGCTTGTTGTTATGATCTTAGAAGGCTATACGCCAATGAAAGCTGCAATGATAGCCATAATGATAAGCTGGTTCGTCTCTTTGTTTGACAAAAAGTACCGCATGGGACCAAAAGGCATCCTCAACGCTATTTACGACGGTTCCAAGAACATTTTCGTGGTTGCCATCGCATGCGCTGCAGCAGGTATTGTGGTAGGTGCTGTCACATTGACTGGCATTGGCTTCAAACTTGTTAGCTTCATCTTCTCGCTTTCTCAAAATGTACCATTTCTTGCACTCATAATGGTTATGGTCATGGCAATTGTTCTGGGCATGGGGCTCCCAACAACTGCTGCGTATATCGTTGCTTCGGCTCTGGCTGTGCCTGCACTCATTCAACTTGGCTTTCAAGCACTGGCCTCACACATGTTCGTCTTTTACTTTGCCGTGTTCTCGGCAATTACTCCTCCGGTGGCGCTCGCAGCTTATGCAGCAAGCTCTATTTCGGGAGCAGGGCCTTCCAAGACCGGTTATCAAGCCTTCAGATTGGGTATCATTGCTATGATCATACCATTTGCCTTCATGTACGACCCGGGGTTTCTGTTACAGGCAAACTGGATAAAGAATTTATTTTCACTGGTTGCAGGGGTTGTCTCAGCCATTTCACTTAGTTATGCAATAGAAGGTTTCTTTAAAACAAAGTTGAACATAATCATAAGAACGCTCTACTGTACTATAGGAGTGTTCGCACTATTCCCCATTTTCTGGCTCAGAATTGTCAGCATCATTGCTTTTGTTATATTGTACACTTTGCTTTCTCTGAGAAAAGCAAAATGAAAGGCGCCTGTGGCGCCTTTTTTAAAATTTCTATTCAAGAAAATCCTTCAAATTGATTTTGCTCATCAATGCGATTTTTTTCTTTCATTGAGTAGTTTCATCAACATTCGGCACAAAAGACTCCATTTTCTATAAGATGAAAAAATGCACTTTTTCTTCAATGTTTTTACTTTTTCCAGGTCTTATTCTGCTTTACTTTACACTATCACATGTTTTTTCTTTTGTCAGAGAACCTATCGAAAAATATCCATTTTTATTCTATAAGCAGTGGGATAGTTGACCTTCACCGATGTACATCGAAAAATTGTCTAAAAATGAAAAATACCTATTTAGAATATTCTGGCTTGAAGTTCAAAAACCAAAAGATTAGACCTATCCCAACATACGTTGGTGTAGATTGATCACCGGCCGGTCAGCGCTGTCCATTATATATAATACGATTTTGCAAAGACAGGTGAAAATCAAAAGCCAGCATCTAAAAAGAATTTTGAAAAGAAAAATCAAAATTTTGCCTGATTTATCATTAAACCAAAAGTTTGTTTAGCCTAACTTCTAAAAACCTGTTAAGAACTTTGGGATGGAGTTTTGAAATGTACGATCAAAAGGATCTTGAATTTACGAAATTGATGTGGTAAAATCTCAACTGAGGGTGCGTAGCTCAGTGGAAGAGCGCTTCCTTGACGAGGAAGAGGCCGTAGGTTCAATCCCTGCCGCACCCACCAGAGGGGTCCTCGAGGGACCCCTTATTTCATAGGGAGGTTAAACTATGGATAGACTTGATTTTGCCATAAAATTAGCCAGAAGAACAGGATTTTATTTGATGCAGTACTGGGGTCATGCACTGAATGTAACTGAAAAAAGTTCATTTCAGGACCTTGTCAGTGACTGTGATAAACAGGCACAGCAGATGATAGTTCAACAGATCAGAGAACATTTTCCCAAAGATGCAATCTTCGCAGAAGAGGGACTTTTTGAAAGAGGGGACAGAATATGGATTATAGATCCCATAGATGGTACAATGAATTATGTTCATGGTTTGCCATCTTTTGCCATAGGAATTGCTTACGCTGAAAAAAACAAAGTCGTCATGGGAGTCGCACACGATCCTCTTTTATCTGAAACATACTACGCAGTTAAAAATCAGGGAGCCTATGTAAATGGTGAGAAGATAAGTGTTTCATCCAACTCGCAGTTGAAAGACAGTATAGGAAATGTCGGATTCTACGTTGGTTTTACAGGACCTTTTATAAACGCCATCGAAAAGAAAGTGAGAAGAATGAGAATGACAGGCAGTGCCATATTAGCTGGAGCATATGTAGCATGCGGCAGATTTGACTTTTTCGTGGCAAGAAGAGCCAATCCCTGGGATGTGGCTCCACTATTTGTTATCGTTCCAGAAGCCGGAGGAACTATAACAGATCTATCCGGAAAAGAAGCAACTCTTGAAAGCGGAAATTATCTTTTCAGCAATGGCTTGCTCCACGACCAATTGATCGATATTCTCAATTCAATCAAAGAAAATCAGTGAGTATGAGATACGATTTTGGCTGTCTTGAAAGGCATCAGATGTCTAAACTGGCTTGGATAGTTGCAGAGGAATTGAAACCCCCACAGACAGTATTGTTATACGGGCAACTTGGTTCTGGGAAAACTACTTTCGTGAGCGACATGGCTGAAGGTCTTGGAATAGAAAAAGGACGGGTCAGAAGTCCGAGTTTTTCATTGATCAACGTCTATAAAGGGCACTCAATGGTGTATCATGTAGATCTGTACCGTCTGGAGAATTTTGACAGTGAACTTACCATGGATCTTGAGGAAATCATCGAAAACAAGGATGGAATATTGATAGTAGAATGGGCTGACAGGCTCGAAGGCTTTTGGTCTGAGGACTGCTTAAAGGTGTTGTTTGACTTTTGCGAAAATGGTAGGATGATACAGATGGAATCGAAAAATGACCTGGTTCAGAGAATTGTTTCGAGGTGGTTGAATGGAAAAAAAGTTTGAGAAGTTGGAAAAACTGGCAAAGGAATCTCTTCAAACTCCTGAACTTCCAAAAGTTCTTCCTTTGCTTCCATTGAGAAATGGTATGATTATCTTTCCTCAAACGGTTATGCCAGTTCACGTTGCCAGAGAAAAGACGTTACTGGCTCTTGAACATTCCATAGATTCATACCAGCAATTGATTTTTGTGACAAGTCAGAGAGATCCATCTGTCGAGGAACCAACCTTTGAACAGCTTTATCAAATCGGCACGATTTCCAAGGTTTTGCAAGTCGTTCAGCTTCCGGACGGAACCTTCAGGGTCTTGATTGAAGGAATCGAAAGGGCAAGAGCTTATGAAATAGTTCAGTACGAACCAATGATTGCAAGGCTTGAAATTCTAAGAACCAGCTACAAGAAAACCAAAAAAATCGAAGCCTTGATTCGAAGCGTCAGGGAAAGTTTTTCAAAGTACGCACTCTATACACAGAGATATCCACATGAAACACTGGCTGCCGTATCCGAAACCACCGAAGCAAGTAGATTTGCAGATTTCATAGCCTCTTTGCTGCCAATTTCACTGGAACAACGCCAGATGTTGCTTGAAGAACTTCATCCTGCAAGGAGACTTGAAAAGCTCCTTCAGATCTTGTTGCATGAAAACGAAATTCTTGAAATAGAAAGGCAACTTGATACAAAGGTTAAGCAGAGAATAGAGGAAAGTCAAAAGGAGTTTTTCCTCAGAGAAAAGCTCAAAGCCATAACAGAAGAGCTGGGTGAAAAGGATTCTGAGACCACACAGCTTCGAGCAAATGTTGAAAAATCACAATTACCAGATTTCGTAAAAAGAAAGGCTCTGTCAGAAATAGAGAGACTGGAAAAGATGTCCCCGTATTCGGCTGAGGCGACTGTGGTTAGAACATATGTCGACTGGCTTATTAACCTACCCTGGAACAATTCAACCCAGGACAGAGAGGATATGAAACAAGCCAAGAAAATTCTCGAAGAAAGTCACTACGGGCTTGAAGAAGCAAAGGAAAGGATTCTTGAATTTCTTGCGGTGAGAAAGAGAAGTAAGTCGGTGAGAGCTCCCATATTGTGCTTTGTTGGTCCTCCAGGTGTTGGAAAGACTTCACTTGCAAGAGCTGTTGCACAGGCACTTGACAGAAAGTTCGCTCACATGTCTCTTGGCGGTTTAAGAGACGAGGCAGAAATCAAGGGACACAGGAGAACCTATGTGGGAGCAATGCCCGGCAGGATTGTTCAGCTCATCAGAAACGTGCAGAGCAAAAATCCCGTCTTATTGCTCGATGAAATTGACAAGCTGGCAGTGAGTTTTCAGGGAGACCCAGCCGCCGCACTGCTTGAAGTTCTTGATCCCGAACAGAACAAAGAATTTGTTGATCATTATCTGGAAATACCTTTCGATCTGTCAAATGTCCTGTTCATAACAACTGCGAATGTTACTCACACGATTCCACCTGCTCTGTTAGACAGAATGGAAGTTATCTGGTTAGAAGGTTATACAGACCACGAGAAACTCGCGATAGCTAAATCGTATGTCATACCAAAACTCTTGAAAGAATTTGCACTCGATGAACAGCAACTCAAAATTTCACAGAGTGCCGTGAGAAAAATCATTCACTTTTATACAAAAGAAGCAGGTGTGAGACAGCTCACAAGATCACTTCAAAGGTTGATGAGAAAGGCTGTTCTGAAAATAGAAGAAGGTGAAAAATCCATAGTAATACACAGCAGGGATATAGAACAATATCTGGGTCAGGAAATTATCCAAAATGACGTGATACTCACAAAACCCGAAATTGGAGCAGTACATGGTCTTGCCTGGACTGAGTATGGTGGAACAGTGATGATCGTAGAAACTTTGATGATGCCGGGTAAAGGAGAATTGATCCTCACCGGAAGACTTGGAGAAGTCATGAAAGAATCGGCAAGGATCGCACTGAGCGTTGCAAGATCATTCTGTGGCGAGCAATGCAAGGAACTTTTCCAGCAAAGTGATATTCACATAAACCTCCCTGAAGGAGCTGTCCCAAAAGATGGACCATCTGCCGGTGTAACCATGACCGTGGCGATGATATCTTCAGCTTTAAACAAAAAGGTCAGAAACGACTCAGCGATAACAGGAGAAATAACTCTCAGGGGCAAAGTTCTTGCCGTTGGTGGAATAAAGGAAAAAATCCTTGCTGCTCACAGATACGGAATAAACAGAATCCTTCTACCAAAAACCAACGAGAAAGATCTGCTAAAAATACCACCTCAGATCAGGGAAAAGATGGAATTTGTTCTCATCAGCAAAATCGATGAGGTGGTAGAAAAGATATGTTTGTAAAAACAGTTGAGTTTGTCATCAGCGCCTATAGTGAAAAAGATTTTCCAAAGCCGCTGCTGGGTGAAGTGTGTTTTGTCGGCAGATCAAATGTAGGAAAATCAACTTTACTCAACGTATTATTTAACAAGCAGCTGGCAAAGGTCAGTAAAAAACCAGGCAAGACACGATCGATTAATTTTTATGAGGTCAATAAAAAGTATTATTTTGTAGATTTACCTGGTTATGGATATGCTAAAACATCCAAAACCGAAAGGGATTATTGGAAGAATTTAATTGAAACATATTTTGAAAATAGAAAAAATAAAATCAGGTTGAGCGTACTTTTGATTGACAGTAGACTTTTTCCACAACAGAGTGATAAAATGTTCATTGAGTGGAGTCAGTATTTTGAAGTACCTGTTCTTATCGTATTGAGCAAAGTAGATAAGCTGAGCAAGACAGATATTTTGAAGAAAGTAGGGGTGGTCAAAGAATTATTTTGCACAGATGTGATTGCTTATTCTGCGGTTACAAAACAGGGCGTAAGCGATATAATAGAAAAAATCAATCAGCACTTAGCATAATCTTGCCGGGGTGCGATCTTTAAAAAGCGAAGCGGGGGAGCGGAGATCAAAAGCGGAGTCTCAATCTGAGATATAGGGGGGATTGTTGTGAAAAAACTGTGGAAAATATTAATTCTCACCGGAAGCTTCCTCGCACTCTTGATTTCTGCAGTTGGAAATATTGAGTGGTGGTGATATAGCAAGCAGCACCCCGGTATAAGAGCGGAGTTGATATAAATGATGTCAAAATCTTTAAGGGCATATATAATTCTTCTTTTCTCTGTTTATGTATTTTTCATCGTTCTTTCGTTTTCTTTAAATGGAATCGGTGATCTGAATCGCACTTTCCTGATGTTTCTGATACTTGGTTGTGCCTTTGAACTTGTAGGGTTCACAGTATCGAAATTAGGCGGGGGTATTGTAAGAATCACTGGCGGGCTTATAGTAAATATTCTCATCGCGGCGTTTTTGCCAACTGTTCAAGCTATGATTATCTCTTCCTTGACCGTTCTCCTTTCTGGCGCGATATTCATCAAAACAAAGGACATTTACAAATATCTCTTCAACACGGCTCAAATAGGTTTGTCAACAGGAATCGTATCAGAAATGCTCAGAGTTTTCACTTCAGGGTCTATTGTAAAAGATATGTGGATCGTTGCTTTGTTCTCTCTGCTGTATATGCTTTTGAATTCATTTTTCTTCACAATAGTTTTGTCTCTGTCTATTCCTCAACCTTTTGGAAAAACATTTATGCTCACAGTGAAGGTTCCGCTGGTAAATGCTTTTCTCACACTGCCTGTAATTATCCTTGGCTATGTGCTCTATGTTTACCTGGGTTTATCAGCTGTACCGATATTATTTGGCGCTTTTCTCGTTATCCAGCTTGGAAATGTCTACCGCAATGAATACCTGCAATCAAAGCTTGAAAACTTGACATTGCTAGTGAAAAGCCTCGAGTTGAAGGATTCTTATACAAGTGGTCACAGTGAAAGAGCCGCTCGATTGTCTTACTTGATAGCAAAAAGACTCGGACTTTCAGAAAAGCTCTGC
>NZ_JAVRKW010000002.1:130098-203015 GCF_031962025.1 Pseudothermotoga sp. | reverse complement strand
TTGGTTAGAATAAGAAAGTTTCTCCATGGTTTTTGCTTCCTGAGCGCACAAAGAAGCGTACAGTGTGTTGGCTTCCTTGATCAATTTTTTGAGTTCTTCTATCTTTTTGTCAAGCATCTGCAATCTGACAGATGAGATGTGCCTGAACTGTCCCATCAATTCAAGGATTCTTTCTTCGAATTTTTCGTATTCTTCCTGTTTTGGGGCTTTTGGAGTCATATTAGAAAGAAAAAGTCCCCATGCAAAAGCCACGGTACCAAGAGTGCTCAGAAAGACAACCCACGAGAAAAAATCAGTCAGTTCAAACACCTCCGATCTGCTTATTGTATACCACAGTTCTTTGATTTTGATGCAACAAAAACATTCCACTTAAAATTCAGATGAATTTGGTATAATTAGTAAAGCGAACAAGGAGGTGTGAAAATGGAGTACAGAAAAGTTGGAAAATGGGGCTTGAAGATCAGCGAGCTGTCTTTGGGATCATGGATCACATTTGGTAATCAGCTTGATTTTAGTTCTGCAAAGGAATTGGTCAACAAAGCAATACAAAATGGGATCAATTTCATTGATACAGCAGAGGCTTACGCAAATGGCATGGCAGAATCCATGCTGGGAGAGATCATAAAATCTTATAGGAGGTCTGATCTGGTCATTTCCACCAAGATCTTCTGGGGAGGAAATGGACCAAACGATAAAGGGCTCTCAAGAAAGCACCTGCTCGAAGGCACATGGGCATCGTTGAAAAGACTTCAACTGGACTATGTTGACCTTCTGTACTGTCACAGACCGGATCCACAGGTGCCGATGGAAGAAATCGTCTGGACAATGGACCAAATTGTGAGAAGTGGTTTGGCACTCTACTGGGGTACATCTGAATGGAGCGCGGAAGAATTAGAAAAGGCTCACCAGACGGCAAAGCAGCTCAACTGTATACCCCCGGTTGTTGAACAACCCCAGTATAATATGCTGGTAAGAGAAAGGGTGGAAAAAGAATACCAGCCGATATATGAAAAATACGGCATGGGTCTGACGACATTCAGCCCGCTTGCATCTGGTTTGCTCAGCGGGAAGTACCTGCAGGGAATACCTCAGGATTCAAGACTCGCAAAGTACGAATTTCTCAGAAAAAGATTTGAAGAAACAGGATTACTGAGCGAAAAAACTTTTTCCAAACTACTAAGACTCAAAAAGATCTCTGAAGAACTGAACTGCACACTTTCTCAACTTGCTATAGCCTGGATATTGAAAAATCCGCATGTGTCGAGTGTCATACTCGGTGTGTCAAAAATAGAACAGTTCGACGAAAACATAAAAGCCATTGAAGTCAAGCAAAAGCTTTCTGACGATGTTATGAATGAAATCGATAAAATCCTCAGCGACTGAATAGAGTGTGATAGCTTAAAATTGGTCTGCCGCAAAGCAGACCAATTTTTTCATAATGAAGAATTACTCATTAATGGCTCTATGACACGCTCCAATACACCGTGCAGGTGTGAGATCAATATTCCATAATTAACAACCGGAATTTTCAATCTCCTTGCCCAGTTCATACGACGCATGAATGCGCTCCTATTTAGTACACAACCACCGCAGTGTATCATCAATTTACATTCCTGAAGTTTTTCAAGATCTGGGAATTCCTTGCCGGCAAAAAACTCGTACCGCAGTTTTACATTCATTTTTTCCTCTATCCACCGCGGTATTTTTACTCTTCCGATGTCGTCACAGGTTGGCACATGCGAGCAGGCTTCAACAACTGCAACTGAATCATTGTCTTTCAGTGTCCTGAGTCTTTCAATACCTTCTAAAAAAAGTTTAATATCACCTTTGTTTGCAGCTTCCAGTATGGAAAAGGTTGTCAGTGGTATTTGTCTGGGCACAATCTTTTCAACTTTCATTACAACCTGAGAATCTGTGACGACGATATCTACCTTTTTTGAAAGCTTTTTGATGGTATCGGCAAGCTCACAGTCTCTTGTTACAACGGCTGTCCCACCAAAATCTATCACTTCCCTTATCACTTCTACCTGCGGCATGATCAGCCTGCCCTTTGGTGCTGCTTTGTCTATTGGAACAACAAGAACAACTGTCTTTGTGTCTTTGAGCAAGTGACCTATGAGTGGTTTTTCTTCTTGAACGGGAATTATTTCAGAGAGTTTCTCAAGCAACACAGGTATGTTTTTTCTTTCTTTCGCAGAGATTTCCACAACTGGTACACCAAAAGTTTCATAAAATGATGCAAGACCATTTATTTGAAGATCGGCTTTGTTCAAAGCTATCACAAATGGTATCTCAAGTTCTTTGAAAATGTCCATTAGCACCTGCTCATAGTGAGATGGTTGGTCATCGACAACCAGAATAGCCGCATCAGCTCTGTACAGGGCTCTTTTTGCCCTTTGTACACGTTTTTCACCAACAATTCCCTCATCATCTATGCCAGGTGTGTCGATCAGAGTGACAGGTCCTATGGGCTGTATCTCAAGAGTTTTATAGACAGGATCTGTCGTCGTACCAGGCAATTCGCTGACGATCGCGATATCCTGGCAGGCGATTGCATTTATCAGTGAAGATTTGCCGACATTTCTACGGCCAGTTATTGCTATGTACTTTCTAAACCCTGCATGTGATATGTCCATCGATCTTCCTCCTATATCCAAAATCATCGCTGACCGTGTAGCCAGCGGATTTAACCAGATTTTTCGTGCACTCTCCGCAGGCGATGTCATTCTCAAAAATGCATATTTTGTCTGGATACAGAGTGTACAGTGCGCGGTAAGGAGATGGGGTGAAATTAGGCATTATGACATTAGCTCCACATTTGAGAGCCAGTTGCCTTCCAAATGGATGAATCGTACCAAGAGCGGTTGTTGCAGGGATGTTGGTATCTGGCAGAAACAACCTGGTGAGAGCTATCATTTTCAATGTTTTGTTCAATGTTCCAGCTCTGGCATTTTTCAACGGAGTTGAAGGATGTGGTATGAAAGGACCTATTCCCACCATGTCTGCATCAAGATCCCGCACAAATAAAATATCTTTTGCAAGGGAAATATCATCCTGTCCTGGGAGCCCAACCATCGATCCTGCCCCGACCTCATAACCCAGTTGCTTGAGTTTTTTCAAATGTTCTACTCTTGTTTTGAACGAATCTGCCGGATGCAATTTTTCATAGAGTCTTTCATCAGCAGTCTCATGACGCATCAGGTATCTATCAGCGCCTGCATCTTTCCAGAGCCTGTACTCGCTGAAATCTCTCTCACCGATACTCAGGGTGATTGCAACATTCAGTCTTTTTATCCTGTCTATCAACTGTGCTATCACGTCACGGTCGTAGTACAGATCTTCACCAGATTGAAGGACAATCGTTTTTATTCCCATCTGGGATATCAACTGTGCGCGCTGAATTATCTGGTCTACCGACATTCTATACCTTTGAATATCTCTGTTAGATGCTCTTATACCACAATAAAGACAGTCATTTCTGCAGTAATTTGAAAACTCGATTATTCCGCGGATATAAACGTCTCTTGCAAGATATTTTTGTCTGACCTCGTCTGCCAGAGCAAAGAGCTTTTCATTTATCTCATCTTTTGAAAGAACAAATGCAATTTCCTCGATTTCAACCTTCTGTGGGTGTTTCAATATTTTTTGCAGAATGTCGTACACAATCTATCACCTTCCACGCTGCATCGATCAATTTTGGACAGATTTCATCAACCTGACCAAAAACGACGAATCTATCATCCTCGACAATCACCTTTGGCGCCTCAAATCTCTCAACACCGGCTTTAAGATCTTTTATAAAAGAAACCCTTTTTGAGATTTTTTCACACACCCATACTTTGCAATTGAAGTCTTCTGCTATCTTTTGGAGCATTTCTTTACACTCTGACATCTCTAAACCCTGCCTGGATTTGTGCAAGTAGTTTCTTCAAACTCTCCTTCTTCTGTTCTGGCATCTTTGAAAGCTCTTTTTCTATCAACATCTCTCCCGCTTCCTTTGTCTGAGGCGAGGCATAATCTGTCAGATACTCTTTCAAGGTTAATATGGCGTTTGGTGTGCAAAATTGCTTCACAAAACCGGGTATAGCAAACTCCATGAAATGCTGACCTGTTCTGCCCGCTCTGTAGCAAGCCGTGCAAAAAGATGGTATATATCCACTCTCAATGAGTTCTCTTATGACATCATCCAGAGTTCTGGTATCGCCAAGGATGAACTGACTTTTTTTGACAGCATTCTGATCAGTCTGTGAATATGAACCCACACCTATGCTCGAGCCAGCATCTATTTGAGAGACCCCCAGTTCAAGTGCCTCACGCCTGATCTGCGGTTTCTCCCTTGCCGTGAGTATCAAACCGGTGTATGGAACAGATAATCTGATTATGGCTATAAGTCTTTTGAAATCGTAATCATTCACAGGATGTGGCGGATTATTCGCCAGGGGTGTACCAAAAGCCGGTTCTATTCTCGGGAACGAAATGGTGTGCGGTCCAACACCGAATCTTTCTTCAAGGTGTTTGGTATGGTACATCAGTCCCATTACTTCAAATTTCCACTCATACAACCCAAATAATGCACCGATGCCAACATCGTCAATTCCTGCAATCATGGCTCTATCCAGTCCGAAGAGTCTGTAAACGTAGGAAGATTTTGGACCATATGGGTGCAATTTTTTGTAGGTTGGTAGATGATAAGTTTCCTGAAAGATTTGAAAGGTACCAATGCCGACATCTCTGATCAACTTGTATCCTTTTACGGTTTGAGGTGCCGCATTCACATTGACTCTTCTTATCTCACCGGTTCCATTTTTGAAAGAGTATATTTTCTGTATGACAGTTGCTATGAACTGTGGGGAGTACATCGGATGTTCTCCAAAAACAACTATGAGCCTTTTATGACCTTTTGAAGTCAGCGCTTTTAATTCACTATTTAATTCTTCATCGGTGAGAGTTTTTCGAATAACCTGTTTGTTCTGACTTCTAAAACCACAGTACAGACAACCATTTATGCATTCATTGCCCACGTACAGCGGTGCAAACAAGACTATTCTGTTACCATATATTTTTTGTTTCAATTCCCTGGCGGCATGGAATATCATTTCAACAAGTTCCGGATCTTCGGCATTCAGCAAAAATGCCGTCTCACGCGGAGTGAGTCTCTGTTTGTTGAGAGATTTTGCAATGATCTGTTCTATCAAATTTCTGTCTGGGTTTTTTGTGGACTCAAGCAACTGGTAAATCTCATCGTGCGGAATAAAAGACTCTGCTTCTTTTATCCTGTTCGATATTACGTACATTTTCTCACCTCACTTAACCGGAACGGTTTTCACTTTGACTTCTTTGATTTGACCGAGTTTTCCCGATAAACTGCCCATCGTATCGTTATTTGCCTTTACGACAAGCAAGATTATCGCTATGTTCTCATCCGGCACAGGATAGCCCATTCTAAGCCTTATCACATCTGCAAAGTCGTGCAAAAGCTCATTCACCTGTTTGTAGGCATTTTCTCTGTTTTCAACAAGGATATTCACCACGTAAAATCTTTCCAAAACAAAACCCCCTTTCTCAAAACCGAGAAAGGGGGCAAATTATCGCCATATACCCCTTCCTCGGTGTCAGATAGTCTCCTTCACCTCAGAAGTCCATGTTAATTATATCACAAACTCTGAAATTGAAAACAGTCAAAACAAAAATCAGGTGTAGAATAGTCCAAGAGGTATGTCAATGACTGCCAGTCCGTGGAAAATGGAACTTGTCAGGCAGATATCGTTAACAGGTCAATACAGTGAAGAAATCCTCAAAGCCTTTGAAAAAATCCCAAGAGAAGCCTTCTGCCAGTACAGCTATCCGATGGAGGTAATCTATTCAGATGATGTTGTCATAACGTCAAGGGACGGGAATGATTACAGCACTTCCAGCCAGCCGTCTTTGATGGCACTTTTTATGAAAGTCGCTGGAATTTCCAGGGGAATGAGGATTTTAGAAATTGGATCGGGTACCGGTTACAACGCATGCGTGATGTCGCAGATAGTCGGTGATAGTGGATTGGTAGTTGGGATGGAAGTCAACGGGAAATTTCTTGAACATGCTGTGAAAACTTCTCAAAATCTGGGTATAAAAAATGTACTTTTCATCAATCAGGATGGAGCGGCTGGATACCAAGATCTTGCTCCTTACGATGTCATATTTGTAACTGTCGCAGTAGACACAATTCCAGCACAGTGGTTCAAACAATTGAAAATCAATGGTAAAATAATAGCACCTGTAGATGTGTTTCTCACCCAGTCGCAACCTGCCGTACTCTTTGAAAAATTTTCACAGTTCATCGTTGCCAGAGAGATTGTCCAGACAAGATTCCTGAAGGCAAAAGGTTTACTTGGAAATCTGAATCAGGAAAATCTTGCAAAACTGTCAAAGATACAGCCGAAGAATTTTTCAGGAGTGATCAATATAAAGTATTACCAGCAAACAGAAATGTTCAGGTTATTACATCTCTCATGTTGGTCTTTGTGTGAAAAAGACCAGCAGATATATCATGTTGAAGACGATGGATATGCATCGTGGCAGGGTAAATGGGAAGTGTTCGGAAAGGTTGAGAAACTTTCAAAGGTTCTGCATCAATGGGAGAGTTTTGATTTCGTTGATTTGAAAAATCTTCAGATAGTCTACGATGAGAACATGAATTTTGTAGAGATTGAGTCGATACACGAAGGGGGTATGGAATATGTATAAACAGATTGTTCTTCTCTTGGTGATTTTTTCGATCTCAGTATTCGCAGGCTATGCATACTTCACAAGCGAAACTGTGCTGGAACTTCCAGATGCAACCATCTCTTTTTCAGCATCACAGCTTGATAGAGTCCTTCTGAGTGTTTATCGGCTAAATATAGACCCGCTGGCATTATTCACAGATACGAATTTGTCCTACGAAGATTTGAGGCAAAAAGCAGGCAAAAGGGTGCTACAAAGAGTTTTTCAATTGACCGAAGAATGGCAGAGTTTTTCAGTGAAATTCACAAATACGGGCCTTTATCTGGCGGTTCTTTCAAACTTAAGCCAGAGTGCCATATATGACTCGACGGTCCTGATTGTGACAGATATAGGGATTGTTTTTTTATCAGACGAGGAACAAACAATCATCTATACTGTGAAAACCACATCTGAAATCATTCCCAAAGCCGAACTTTTCCTGATAAAAGATCAAAAAGTTGTATATAGATCAAAGACCGATGAATACGGTCTGGCAAAGCTCGAAGAAGACTTCGATATGGTTGTTGTGAAAAAGAACGATTCCTTTACAGTTAGCAACGTTTACAAGCCAGGTAGAACCTTCAACCTTGGTAAGAAGCTCTTCTTGGTTACTGACAGACCCATTTATAAACCCAAAGACACGGTGAACTTCAAAGGTCAACTTCTCAAACAGGAGCAGAATCTCTACACAGCTCTTGGTGCCACTAAAGTTCAGGTTGTTATTTCAGATCCCAAGGGTAATGAGATCTACAACAAATCACTGGCAACTGACGAATTAGGTGGGTTCTGGGATAGTTTCAAGCTCGCTGAAACGGCGGCTATTGGAAGATATATGATCAAGGTAACGCACAAGGATAGCTCTTTTTTCCAAGACTTTCTGGTTGAAGAATACAGAAAACCCGAGTACAAAGTCCAGATCGAAACGAGCAAAGAAGAATACATTTCAGGAGAAAATATTCAAGCCGTTGTAAAGGTGAATTATTTCAACGACCTGCCGGTTGCTGGTGCAAATATTGCCTTTTACATCTATGCGTATTCTGAATTTGACACAGAAAGCTTTCTTGTTTATCGTGGCTATGAAGTTGCCGACGAAAACGGGCAGTTAAGTATATCTGTGAAAGCCGAGGAAGGCTTCCAGGGTCGGTACTCAATCCAAGCGATAGTCACCGATGAAAGTCAAAGACAGATCGAGCAGGAAAAAACAGTTTACATTCATGCAGACAACGTGAAAATATCACTGGATCAAGACAGTATCTTTACAAAACCGGGCGAAAACCTTTCAATAAAAGTGAAAGTGACAGATCTTGCTGATAATCCACTGAATGGTGAAATGACAATCAAGATCGATCAAAAGATTTCCAAGATAAAAGTAGTTGATGGAGAAGCTCTGATACAATTTTCACCCCAGACTATCGGTAGCTACAGGATTGAACTTGGCTTTCAGAAAGCGAAAAAATACATATACGTGCATTCGTATTCGTGGATAGAAGGATATACTGTCTCTGAATTTGCAATGGTCACTGATAAGGAAAGCTATAAAATTGGTGAACAGATCTTGCTACAGATCTTTTCACCGCAAAAGGTAGCCGGAGTAATTGCCTTAGTCGGTGATCGAGTCTACAGTACGCAATTAATCAAAGTTGAGGGGCATGCGTCAATTAATCTACCAGTGCCGGATGGAACGACACAGAGAAATCTATTTTTGATCTTTCTTGCTTATTCAAATGGCAAAAAGATCTCCCAGATGAAGAATATAAAAATAGAACGTCAGCTCAATGTACAGAAGATTCAGATCCATTTTGATAAAGATGTCTATCAACCCGGCGAGGAAGCAAAACTCACTATCGAATCAAATGAGGATTTTTCGTTCTGCCTGTCGCTTGTAGATGAGGCAATTTATTCAATGCTTGGTATCAATCCTGTTTCCATTGAGGATGTTATATATCCATACAGCGAATATCCACAGGTCTTCTGGGACTTTTCAAACTTCTGGTTGTACTTATCGGGTAAATTCAACATAATGGCTGAGCTACCTGAAGAAAAATCCTTTGAAGATTTCAAAAAGAGTGCAGTTCAGGCTAAGATAAATGTCAGAGAATACTTCCCCGATACGGCTCTGTGGATACCCAACCTGAAAATCGACAAAGGAAAGGCGACCGTTGTCTTCAAAGTGCCTGATAGTCTGACGACTTTCATCGCCACGGCGTATGGGTTTTCAAAAAAGAACATGGCACAGGCTGACGGTAAGATCACTGTCACAAGAGATTTCTATGTGCGTCCCATCCTACCAACATTTTTCAGGCAAGGAGATATTGTTCAGATATCCGCTACGGTTTTCAATCAAAGATCTGATCTCATAGAAACAAATCTGTGGCTGGAGTTACCTGATTCTGTTGAATTGATCTTGGAAAATCATCAGTATTATCCACCACAAGATACAAAAACCAGCTTTTATGTGCAACCGAAAAGTACCAATTCTTCATACTGGACAGTAATGGCACTGAAAGAATCAGACCCATCTACAATAACAACTTTCGCAACTGCGAGTTTTGGTTTGACAGATGCCGTGGCTCTGAACGTACCGGTAAAACCATTTGCTTTTGAAAGAGAATTTTACACATTGGAGTTTGTGAACGGTTCAAAAACCGTGAATTTACCAGAAGGCGAATACAAACAGGCAAGACTGACCGTTTATTCGAGCATCATACCACTTGTGGAAAATTCCATCAGAAGGCTGATAAGATACCCATACGGTTGTACTGAACAAACGATGAGCAGTTTTCTGCCGGCGGTGGTTGCCGCTCAAATGGGTCTGAAGATAGATGAGCTTGAAGAAATAGTCGAAAAAGGTTTGATGAGGCTGTACAAATATCAGCATCTAGATGGAGGATGGGGCTGGTGGCAGAACGATGACAGTGATGATTTCATGACCTGCTATGTCATGGAAGGACTTTACCACGCACGAAAAGCGGGATTTGACATTGCGGATTCTGTGATAGAAGCCGGTCTGAATTATTTAAGTGAAAATCTTTCAGCTTATGGATCATACGTACTTGATCTTTACAAAGTCGATCACAAACCTTATCAGGTTAAAAATGACACGGATTGGGTGTATCTTTCACTGTCTTCTGAAAAAGCCCTTGAAGAAGCAATGAAGCTGTTGAAACAGACAGAAACTCTCGCTTTTATCCAGCCAGAGGACAACTATTTCATCTCCGATGTGCAGTTAACCTCTATACTGCTCAGATCACTCGCCAAGTGGAACAAAAATAAAGAAATCCAGACGAAAATCGTCAATTACCTGATCAGCAAAAAAGACGGTTATTTCTGGTATTCAACAAAAGACACATCCTTTGCGGTGCTTGCACTGCTCGAAGCTCTGCCGCAGATAAATGAACCACATGTTGTGGTGAACAACGGGAAAACCGTTGAATTAACAGGTCAGGGACAAATCGAGATCGAACAGAACCACCTGACCATTCAAGGAAACGGGCTTGTAGAAATCCACGTGATCTATTACGAAAAACCCGTTTCAGCAGTGAACGAAGGACTGAGTGTGGAAAGAAAGTTCTACGTACGTTACGAGATACCCGTGATCGATCAAAAAACTGTGGTCGATGCCTTTGTGCCGATTGCACAGCATTATGTACCGGTATCAGCCAGATTGCTGAGTGAATTCAAAACCGATGAACTGTACATATTGCCGCATGAATCTGAAGAATACACATACAGAAACACTAAACTGAAGGTAGAAGATTTCAAACTCAGCTTGAACAACGCTTTGTACGAATTTAAACACATTCAAACACGAAACGGTCTAATACTGGTCATGCTCAAAAACAACTCTGCCATGGTTTACGACACACTGTCAAAGACGGCAAAAACCTATTTCGATGTTCAGGATGCCGGCTTGACCAAAGACGGCTTGGTGTATCTGAAAGAAGGAAAGCTGTGGATAGACAACCGCCCTGTTGCCAGCGTTCCAGATGACGTCGTGGCATTGAACTGCACCGAGTCCGAGATACTCTTGAGAACTTCAGACAAAACTTACTGGTTTGTGAAAGATGATTTTGTCGAACTGCCCTTCGTGGCTGAACAAGTTCTGGACTGGGATGGTGAAAAAATCATCGCTAAGGGTGGCTTTCGTTTTTCTGGAAATGAACAAATGTTGACAGAACAACTGTGTGAAGTGATCTTTCAAAAACAATCCCATCCAGTTTCGATAGGTTCAGGTGATATAGTAAAGACCGTGATAAGACTCAAATCGGGAAGTGGTGGTTATCTTGTCGTTGAAGATTATTTTGCATCCTGCGCACAAATCCTGGACAGGTACGGGGAAAAGAGTTTGCAAAATTACTCAAAATTTGACTACATGTGGTACAAAGCCTGGGACAGGTGGTTTACAGCCAGTGAAGTACATCAGGACAGAATTGCTTTCTTCGTTCGTGGGTACTCTTCGGGGAATCTAAGCTATTTCTGGAGGGCAACGGCAAATGGAAAATACCAGATTCTCCCGGCCAGAGCTTATTCAATGTATTACAAAGGTCTTTATGGTCATTCAAATCCTGATGTGCTTGATATCGGTGTATGGTTTGAGGTTGAGAAATCTAAATGATCTGCCTTTGGACAGAATATTCAAAATAGCCGAATTTTTGCAAATCAAAGTTGAGCTTGATGTAATACTGATAGAATGTGATACTGTTTATGAATTTCATAAACTGACGGCAAAGCCATATCACATAGCTGCTGTGTATGCTGATGGTGTGATTATCAGCCAGCCTTTTGCTGTTCTCAGGCAGAAAGGAATATTCGAAAGCACGATAGAACATGAATTACTTCACCATCTTTTGCAGAAGAATTTTTCCATGCCAAGATGGTTCGAAGAAGGTTTGATACTATATCTCACAGGTTCAAAACTTGAAGATCTCAAAGGAGAACACAAAGATGCCTTGAAAAGATTCATGCAGGAGGTTAAATATGAAGATATACCAGATTATGTGGCTCGCTATCGCAACAGCAATTTCCCTGTTCATGATACTGGCTTTCAGTTTTCAGGTGAAACTTCAGATAGCCCTTAAGCCCGTGAAAGATGTTCAGGATCTTTTTCTTGAAGGAAAAATAGTTGCCGCGAAGATTTATTCAAACAGAACAGTTCAGGTGATGGATAACGGTCTGTATTTGCCACGGGTAAAACCTGCAGAAAGAATAGAACTGTATTTTGAGAGTATAGGTCCTTTTAAAAAAACAAAGTCGATAAAGTTTTTCGTTGAGCCAGATGTTGAAGATAAAGATGAAGATGGTTATCCAGACTGCCTGATGCTTGATTTGAAAGATTCAGAGAGATTCAGAAACTGGTTTATATGGATTGGAATAAGTGCCTTTAACAACGATTCTCCTGCGTGGAATAAAGATGAAATGGACTGTGCCGGGCTGATCAGGTACTGTGCAAGAGAAGCCCTTAGAAAGCACGATAGTCTCTGGTTTGAAAGGACAAAGTATACAGGTCCTGTCTTTCAGGATGTCGAGAAGTACAACTATCCGAATGTACCGATCATTGGCAAAAAAATTTTCAGAATAAAAAAAGGGAAGTTTCAGGACAGTTCTGATTTCAGTACTTTTGCTGTTGCAAGAATTCTGTACCAGAACAGTCTGAAATTTGTGACAAAGGATGTCAGCTTTTCTAAACCCGGAGATATCATGGTCTTTTTTCATCCAGAGGATTTTGAATTTCCATACCATCTCATGATCTATGTCGGTAACCTGGGTGTGGCAGATCATCAGGGCTGGGTTCTGTATCACACAGGTCCCATCGGCGGGAGTACTGGTGAATTGAGATTTGTCAGATACAGCGAGCTTGCCGAACTCGATCCATCCTGGGCACCTGTTAACAAAAACAAATATTTCCTTGGATTTTTCAGATTCAAGTTTCTGTCATATTGAATAAAAAGTAGATCAGTATAATCTACTTGTTGAAAAATTCTCTTAGGGGTGTGATTGTGTTGAAAGATTTCTACAGAATGAAAGTCGACCAAGTCTGTGAGGACATGCAGGTAGATCCCAAAAACGGTCTCACCAGCCAGGAAGCGAGAAAAAGACTTGAACAATACGGTCCAAACGAAATAACTCAAAAGAAAAGAAAAACAGTCTGGCAGATGTTTTTTTCTCAGTTCACAGATTTTTTAATAATCATTCTTCTTGCAGCCGCTGTGATCTCAATCCTTGTTGGTGAGGGTATCGATGCTGCTTTGATCATCATCATAGTTCTTTTAAACGCGACTTTGAGCACTATTCAGGAGTCAAAAGCAGAAAAATCACTGCAACTACTGAAAAAAATGGCTGCACCGGCGGCAAAAGTGATCAGAGATGGTATGGTACAGACCATCCCATCAAGGGAAATAGTACCAGGCGATGTGATTCTACTCGAAACGGGTAATTATGTACCAGCAGACGGAAGATTGATTGAAGCTGTGAATCTTTCAGTGAGTGAGGCGGCTTTGACTGGAGAATCACAGCCCGTGGACAAGACCTCAGAGGTAATAGATAAAGACAGGCTGCCAATCGGTGATAGGCTCAACATGGTCTATTCAGGGACGATAGTTGCAAAGGGTAGAGGTAAAGCCGTTGTGACTTCCACTGGAAATGAAACAGAACTTGGGAAAATTGCCAAAATGCTTTCAGAGATGGAAGAAGAAGAAACACCACTGCAGAAGAATCTTGAAAAGCTCGGAAAGCAGATTGGCGTTATAATTCTGGCTATATGCGCAGTCGTATTTACCGTGGGAATATTTGAGGGCAACCCGCTACTTGAAATGTTTCTCACATCGGTGAGCCTTGCCGTTGCAGCGGTGCCGGAGGGTTTGCCGGCTGTTGTGACAATCGTACTGGCACTTGGTATGTACAACATGGTGAAAAGACACGCCGTAATAAGAAAACTCCAGGCTGTTGAAGCACTCGGATCGGTCAACGTGATTTGTTCTGATAAAACAGGCACTCTGACAAAAAACGAAATGACCGTTGTCAAATATTATATACATCCATCAACACTCTTTGAACACAATCAAGTAAAAGAGAACAAATACAAATCTCTGGAACTACTTTTGATTGGTGCAACATTGTGCAATGACAGCTTTATCACGATCAAAGATAAGAACCGTATAACTTCGGGCGATCCAACAGAAATTGCTCTGGCAGTTGCAGCACTTGATCTTGGAATTGAAAAAGAAAACATCGAAGAAAAAATGCCTCGCATTCACGAAATACCATTTGACTCTGATAGAAAGATGATGACAACTGTCCACAAAGACCAAGACAGGATGGTTTCTTTCACAAAAGGTGCACCTGATGTGGTGATAAAAAATTGCACCAGATATATGACAGAGAGCGGGGAAATCAAACAGCTCACAGAACAGGATAAAGAACAGATTCTTCAGTATAACAGCCAGATGGCACAGCAGGGACTCAGAGTTCTGGCAGTTGCATTCAAAGAATTGCAAAAAGATGATTTTTCAAATCTGGAAAGCGATATGACCTTCTTGGGATTGGTGGGTATGATCGATCCACCAAGACCAGAAGTCAAACAGGCACTTGAAAAATGTCAAACTGCGGGAATCAGGGTCATCATGATCACCGGGGATCACAAGATCACCGCTCAGACGATTGCAAAAGAGTTGAACATTCTTGAGCAGAATGACATGGTTCTAACCGGCAGTGAGTTAATCGAAATGGACATAGATCAACTGGTAGAAATAGTCGAAAAAGTAAAAGTGTACGCAAGGGTATCACCGAACGACAAGCTCAAGATCGTTGAAGCTTTAAAAAAGCGCGGAAGAATAGTGGCTATGACGGGAGACGGTGTCAACGACGCACCCGCTTTGAAAAAATTCGATATAGGTGTTGCAATGGGCATAACCGGTACCGACGTTTCCAAGGACGCGTCGGATATGGTTTTAACAGACGATAACTTTGCAAGCATCGTTGCGGCGATCGAAGAAGGAAGAAAGATTTTCGATAACATCAGAAAGGTCGTCTATTACCTGCTATCGTGTAACATCAGTGAAGTTGCAACGATCTTCATCTCAATCCTGCTGAAATTGCCATTACCTTTGATACCTGTTCAGATACTGTGGATGAATCTGGTCACAGATGGACTTCCAGCTCTGGCTCTTGGTGTAGAACCAGCGGAGCCAGATGTAATGAAAAGACCGCCCAGAGATCCACAGGAAGGTATCATGAGCAGAGATGTCCTGGTAAATATCTTCATCGGCGGTATTTTGCTCTCGGCACTGTCGCTTTTTGTATACGGTTGGGCTTTGATGGAACACGATCAGATTGAATTACTCAGGACGATGGTTTTCTTCACGCTGTGTACAGGACAGTTAATGCACGCGTTCAATTCAAAATCTCTGAGATTTTCTCTGTTCAAAGTAGGCATCAAAAACAACCCAAAACTCATAATGGCAAATCTGGCATCTTTTGCACTGTTAATCGCAGTCATATATGTACCCGGACTTCAGGATGTCTTTGGCACGGCAAGCCTTACGGGAAAACAGCTTCTGGTGTCATTGACAGCGGCAATAATGATCGTTCCGCTGTACGAACTTGTCAAAGTTGTGAGATACAGGAAAAAATAGGCTAATCTCTTGAAAGGTATTTTTTCATTGAATTTCTCATTTTCAAAGACTTTTCCACATAGACCTCTTCTTTTGTGAAGGGGTCTATTTGTGAATAGTACATCGCCGTACTGATGGTACCCGGTGAAGGTGTAAAAATCTGAATCTGCTGCGGTCTATAATTGAGTTTTTGCTCTATGAATTTTCGCAGATGATCATTTTCCTTCTTGCCTTCACCAGGGTGAGCAACTATGAAATAACCTATCACATAACGTTCTTTACCGGAAATTACCGCGTATTTTTCAAACTTTTCTTTGAATTCTAAAAAAAGTTCCACCGGGGGTTTTCTCATAAGAGCCAGAACACGTGGATGTGAATGTTCAGGGGCGAGCTTGAGCTGTCCCGGTGTGAAATCGACCAGTTTTTTTATAAAATATTCTCCATCTGGATCTTGAAGCACAAGATCATGTCTTATGCCGGATGAAACAAACACGTGCTTGACTTTCTCAACTTTCCTGACTTTATACAGCAAATCCAAATACCTTCGATGATCTGGCCGTACACCGGCACATTTTTTAGGAAACAGACAGAATCTATCACATTGACCTTTTGTTTCTCTGATCGTACAATCTGAACCGTACATATTCGCAGTTGGTCCACCGATATCTGTTATGACACCACGAAAATCTGGATGCTTGGTCAGGATTCTGGCTTCTTCGATGATCGAATCAACACTTCTTGAAACAACGTGTGTGGTCTGATGCTGTGTCAGCGCACAAAATGAACAGGAACCAAAACACCCTCTCACACAGGTTATTGAAAACTGTATCATCTTCAGAGCAGGAACATGACCCATTTTTTCATAGAAAGGATGAGGCTTTCTCTGAAAGGGAAGTAAATAAAGCTCATCGAGCTCTTTTTGTTCAAGTGGCATCTGCGGTGGATTTTGTACCACGTACCTGTTATCCTGCCTCTGGCACAGTGAAATGTCCTTGAACGGATCTGTCATTAGTGTCTGTAATCTCACCGATTCTGCGTATTTTGATTTATCCTGAAGGATTTCATCAAAACTAGGTAGTTCAAAACAGTTCTGTGGTTTTTTCGTAGTCCACCAGACTGTCCCGGCAATTGATTTGCACTTTTCCATATCACCAGTTTTTTCAAGAGTCTGTGCGATTTCAAGTATGGCTTTTTCTGCCATACCATATACAAGAAGATCTGCTTTGGCATCTATCAGGACAGATTTTCTGATTCTATCAGACCACCAGTCGTAATGAGCAAAGCGTCTTAAACTTGCTTCAAGTCCTCCGAGAACGATCGGAACATCTGGAAAGAATCTTCGCACAAGATTCGAATAAACAATCGTTGCACGATCGGGTCTTTTCCCTGAAACACCATTGGGTGAATACTCATCTGTTTTCCTTTTTTTCATCGAAGCCGTGTAATTTGCCACCATTGAGTCAACATTACCCGCACTGATACCGAAAAACAACCTTGGCTTTCCAAGTCTGGTAATATCTTTTGCACTGTTCCAGTCAGGCTGTGCTATGATCCCAACTCTGAATCCCTTTGAAACAAGATAATGCCCTATCAGCGCAACACCGAAAGACGGGTGATCAACGTATGCGTCACCTGTGACCAGTATGATATCAAGTTCCTTCCAGCCAAGTTTCTCTACTTCTTCAATGGTCATTGGTAAGAACACAGAATCACTCCAAAAAGAGTTTAGCAAAATCCCATTACAGCATTCTGTGAAATGTTAACACCAACAGATCTTTCTGAAATTATGCTCAAAATGGATGTGAAAATCTACTTACATCAGTAAGATGGCGGAGTATAGACTCCGCCGCTTTTTTAAAAACACTTATGGAAGTTCAAAGGTCACGATTAGTTTGCCATCTTCGTAAAAAAGATCTTTAAGCTGCAATTCTTCGACCATTGACTCATCGACTTTTTCATCGATTGTGATGGTTAATTTGACTGTTGTTTTTTCGCCCACAGACTGCGGTTCGTAAACAATCTGATCGAGTACCTGTTCCGGGTAGAAAACATACCATGATAATAGCTGACCCAGATCTTCCGGGACCAATTGAAAATCTTGATAATACTGTCTGATACCATTCACAAAATCTGTTATCAGATTTTGAGCGGATGGCAACTGGCTTTTCTCATACCGCTTGGCTATGTATATGATTTTGTTTTCTCTATCAATCTGGATCTTATCGACTGTAACACTGAGCATATTCATCAAATCTTTTTCTGTCAGGGTATCTGCCAGATCGGTCTTAACACCAATCGTTATAAACCACCCGTCATCTTCTTCTTTTCTCTGGTAAGTGATTCTGTCTATGAACTTTTCTGGAATGGTTTTTAGTTCTTCGATATTTTCCGGTGGATCCAAGTACATAAAATAACACCTAAAATCGATAGAATCGATCATTTCGTTGAGTAAATTCAATTCTTCTGGCTTTGGCAATAGTTCAGACAAAATTTCACTGATAAGATCAGAAATCAAATCTTTTGACAGTTCTAAATTCAATATCACCGAGCAATTTTCTCTGTATAAAGAAAGGTCTGCAAAAAGATTGTCCTGTTTAAAACTGATCCTGCCCAGTACTCCATCTTCAACAGCAACGAGATCTTTTTCATCAACGTTTTTCGATAGAATCTCCGATATGCCGCCTTTTACCGCAAGTACCCCGGTAAATTCATCAGAATAAAGATAAATAAAATCCTCTGTTCTTCTAATATACGCTCCAAGCTCGCTGAAGTACTCACTCAATTCTTCGATTGAATCTTCTTTGAAGTCAAAAAACATCGCAAATTTTGACATATCCTGTGAAAAACTCAAAGAAATATTCTTTGCCTTAGAAAAGATGAGCTCAAAATTGCTTAGATCTACACCGATTTCTTCCAGGAGTTCTGCGGGAATCTGGCTAAGAATTGAGACCGGCATCATCAAAGAAAATTGGGCATCTTTGAGTATTTTCAATCCCTTTGGCAAAACCTGCGACTGTGCACGCTTGGCTTCCCAATCAGATCTGGAAGATTTGTTCGATTTTACGAGGATCTTTGCGATATTTGAATCAAAAACAACTTTCATTTCATCCTCAACTGGCACACCCTCATTGAGACCGAGCAGGTGTAAAACTATACCAATTATGGGAACTGTTTGCATTTTCACGTAAACCGTTAAATTTTCATCTGGTTTTATACTCGATACCTGACCTTTTATCATGGCTTTGACATCTTCAAGCATCATCGCAGAAACAAAATAATACAGACCATCTGCCTGAATAATCTGGTGACCGTCTAAGAGTGCCGAGAAATTCTTCTTAACCCATTCTGGATCGTCAGTGACGATTGAAACATCCAGCAGATTTTGAACGTTTGCGGGTGTTTCAGTTTCAATCAACCCTATCAAGCTCGAAAGATTTAACGTCATTTTTCCAAAGAAACACACAAATCCTTCTGTGTGGTCGTTCAGTCTGCTGGTTGGCGGTAAAAATGAATTGAGAATGTCAAAATCCTTCAGGAAAATCACATAATCAGCCGTGGCAGGTATGTATGCAAAAATCTGAGTGAATAAAAGAGCAATGAGCAAAAAGAACATCCTTCTCATTGAAAATCCCTCCCTTGGATTTGTTGACAAATTATATAATATTACTATATTCCAAGCAAAATCACCGTGCTCCTTGGTTGAGCAACATATAAATATCCAACCGGCTGTGGATCATCAAGGAAATCTTCGCCCGGGTCTTTTGATGTATCAACGACTCTGTACCAGCTTTTGCCGTGAATGTACGGCAGTACGAATTTCAGAGGTTCACGCCACTGGTTCAGGATTACGTATATATCGTTGTCCTTTTCATCTAAACCCGTATCGCCGCTTATCATGAATGCTATGGAGTGTGAGTGATAAGAAAAATCAGGTTCAAATGGTTTTATGCCGTGCCAGGTCAGATCTGGCAGTCCCATCTGTGTCGGTAGACCTGTGAAAAAGTGCGGTCTTCTCAGTGCTGGATGAGATTTTCTAAAGTGGATCATCTTGCTGAAGAATCTGAAAATATCTGCGTGTTTTTCTTTTAATGACCAGTCAAGCCATGTGGTTTCATCATCGTGGCAGTAGGCGTTGTTGTTGCCTTTCTGAGTCCGATACATCTCATCACCCATCAGGATCATTGGAGTGCCATGAGAGACCATCAGAATGGCTATGAAGTTTTTCACCTGTTGTTTTCTGAGACGATTTATCTGAGGATCTTGCGTTTCACCTTCTACTCCGTAATTACAACTGAAATTTTCGTCGCTACCATCTCTGTTATCTTCTCCATTTGCTTCATTGTGTTTGTAACGATAACTGACCAGATCCCTCAAAGTGAAACCATCGTGACATGTGATAAAGTTTATGCTTGCATGGGGTGATCTTGAGCCGTAAAGATCCTGACTTCCAGATATTCTCATGGCAAGATCCTGTATCACTCCTTCATCACCGCGTACAAATCTCCTGACTGTGTCTCTGTACCTGCCATTCCATTCTGCCCAGCCATGGGGAAATTGACCGATAAAATAACCACCTGCGGCGTCCCAGCCCTCGGCAATGAGTTTTAAATCATGCAGTATGGCATCTTCCGATATATCCTTTAACAGTGAAAAATCTCCTATCCATCTGCCGTCGGGCGTTCTTCCGAGAATCGATGCAAGATCGAAACGAAAGCCATCCACATGCATTTCCGTTGCCCAGTACCTGAGGCTGTCTATTATCATTTCTTTTACAACGGGATGGTTACAGTTGAGCGTATTACCGCAGCCGGAGTAATTCATGTAAAACCTTTTATTCGAAGGATTTAACATGTAATATATTTCGTTGTCTATACCTCTGAAAGAAAGAGTTGGTCCCAGTTCATTGCCCTCACCTGTGTGGTTGTAAACAACGTCGAGAATCACTTCAAAACCATTTTTGTGCATTTGCTTGACAAAATCTTTGAACAGAAAAACCTGTTCACCGAGTTTCATACCAACTGAATAGTTACCCGTTACGGCAAAAAAACCCAAAGGATTGTAACCCCACATGTCTTTGAGCCTTCTACCCGTGTAAGGGTTGATATTCGTATTGGCAGTTGCACAGAATTCAAACACCGGCATCAATTCAATCGTTGTAACTCCAAGTTCTTTTAGATGATCGAGCTTTTCGAGTATTCCCAAAAAAGTGCCGTGGAATCTCACATTGGATGTGGGACTTATGGTGAAGAACCTAACATGCATTTCGTATATAACGGTGTCTTTCCACGAAATCATGGGTCTTCTATCTTCAGTCCAGTCGTATTTAGAATCGTCGATGACTATGGATTTTGTCGGACTCTGTGCAGAATCGATCGTCGAAAAAGAGAGGTCCTTAAGAGGAGAGTTTCTATCATAGCCATATACGCTGTCTTCATCCCATTCGTAGGAACCGGATATAGCTTTTGCGTATGGATCACTCAGCAGTTTGTAAACGTTGAATCTTTTACCATTCAAAGGATCGTATTCTCCGTCTATTCTCCATCCGTAATACTGACCGTGACCAACACCATAAACGTATATGTGCCAGATATCACCCGTTCTGTTGTGAATTGGATCGAGTACAAATCTGTGGGATGGTTTTTCATCGTAGTAATTTTGATACAGTTCCAGTATAACCCTGCGACCATTTCTCGAAAAGATACCAAAATTCACACCGGTATCATCTGGTGTCGCTCCAAGCCTTGGATAACCCCTTTTGACCTTCAAAACGACCTCTGGACCCGGGTTGTTGTACTGAACCGGATAGTCAGGCAAGATATCACCCAATAATAGTATAGCTTGATTTAAGGTGATTACCCTGCTGTTGATCTAATTCAATTCTCACGCAATATTCATTAATAAATTCACATGAACCTTATCCAGTACTGTTATGCTCTTTTTTTCTCAGGTTTTCTTCAAATTTTTCGTGAAATTACGGTGTTTTAATTCTTGACAAATTTTTGTGAAGGTTTTTTAATCGATATGGTAACGTTACCACATAAGGGGGTGTATTTATGAGGAAGATCTTCTCGATTTTGTTTGTCGCTTTTGTCATCACACTCTTTGCCGCACCGTACAACACAAGGATAAGGGTTCTACTCTGGGACGATGCTCTTACCCAGGCTTTGAAAGCCGGTGTACCTGATTTTGAAAAGGCAACAGGTATCAAGGTGGATCTGGAGCTCGTACCAAGTGGCACACTACTGCAGAAAACACTGATAAGCGTAACAGCAAAGAGCGCCGATTACGATCTGGTTGCGGTGGACGAACCAAACATACCCATGGTTGGTCCGCTTCTCACAGGATTCTCAGATTGGCCAACGACCCAAGTTTATGCAAGACCGAGCATGGCAGATATAATGCCTCTTGCCTTTGCAGCAGGTCAATGGAAAGGGGAATTCAAAGGGCTTCCTGTTAATGCAAATATCTACGTCTGGTTGACAAGAAAAGACCTGATAGAGAAATACAAAGACGAGTTCAAAAATGAATATGGCTATGAAATGAGAGTGCCAAAGACTTTGCAGGAACTTTTGGACATGAGCAAATTTCTTTCTAAAAAAGGTATTTACGGCTGGGCACCTTTCACAAAACCCACAGAAGGAGCCACAGCAGAAGCTGTCTGGATGTTCGAAAGTTTTGGAACAAAGATCTTAGAAGCCACCAACGACGGCTATAAAGTTGTGCTTGACAAAAAGAAGGCAATCGAAGCTATCAACTTCTACAAAGAACTTCTCAAATACGCACCAGAGGGAGCTCTTGATTATGGTCATGCGGAACGTGTTGCAGCCTTTGCACGCGGAGAGGTATTCTCAATGTTCAACTGGCCCGCACTGATACCCGACCTTGAAAATCCTGAAAAGTCACTTGTATATGGAAAAATCGAATACACCGAGCCACCGGCGGGACCTGCAAAGAGCGCAGCGGTTAGGGGAGCGTGGATCGTCGGCATACCGATCGCATCTAAGGAAAAACAAGCAACGGCAGAGTTCGCTTATTGGTGGATGTCTGTTGAAACTGGAAAGAAACTCATCCCAAAGGGTTTGACACCAGCCAGAGAATCTCTATTGAAAGATCCAGAATTTTTGAAGGACAGACCGTGGTTCCTTGGCATATACAGGTCAATGCAGTATGCCGTTGAAAGACCCAGATTTGAACAGTATCCAGAGGTATCAACGATAATCAGAACACACTGGCTTGATGCAATTTCATCGAGAGTATCGCCTGAGGTTGCTGTGGACAGGATGGTGAATGAGATTGAAGCTCTCCTCAAGAAGTACGGTTACTAAAAAAAGAAGGGGCATGCGCCCCTTCCTCAGTTTTATCCTCCCCGGGCTTTTGATTGTAATCTTGATATTGATCTTTCCTGTGTCTTTTGCTTTGATCCTTTCTTTTACAGACAGACGACTGGTTTATCTGGGATCTACTAACTTCGTTGGATTTTCAAATTACATAGATATGATCAAAGACAAAGGTTTTTGGAACTCTCTTGCTCTGCAGCTTGGTTTTATAGCAATCGCCTTACCCATAGAACTTGTAATTGGTTTTTTCGTTGCACTGCTTTTCAACAAAGATTTTGCATTCAACAGAATACTCAGATCTCTTTTGATGTTACCTGTTTTCATCTTACCAGTGCTTTCCGGTCTCACCTGGAGATTAATGTTGCAACCCCGATACGGTGTTCTTGCGACTTTTTTCAAATCCATTTCTCTTGGTCCTTCTGCCTGGCTGGCTGATACCAGATATGCTTACATCGCAGTGCTTTTACAGGATATCTGGCGAATGTGGCCCTTCATCTTCATAATCATCTATGCGGGTCTTTCATCACTGCCAAATGAGTATCTGGAAGCAGCTCAGATGGATGGAGCAAAGTTCTGGCAGAGAATATACTACGTGATCCTGCCGTGTTTGGCACCAGTCATAGCCATGGCATTTCTTCTGAGATTGATAGATGCCTTGAGGATCTTTTCTGAGGTGTACGTGATGACCTACGGCGGACCATCAAATGCCACAATGCTGCTGTCCTTGTACATACAAAAGCAAGCCTTTGAGTTTGGCAGAATATCATACGCCTCATCCATAGCCGTCTTTCTACTTGTTGTTTCTCTTGTGATCTCTTACTTTGCAGTTAGAAGAAGTTTTAGAGGTGAATTCTCGTGAAAAAAAAGATAACCTACTGGGTGCTTTTTATTGTCGCACTTTTGATAGTTGTCATTCAGCTTTTTCCGATATTTGTAATCATCTTCAATGGTTTTAAAAAAGACATCGATATATGGAGCAAAAATCCATTCTATTTCAAGCCGACAACAAAAAGCTATCAGCTCATCTTTCAAAACGTGGAATTTCTCAAATCTCTGAAAAATTCTTTTTCAGTGGCGGGAATCTCAACCGTTGTTTCTGTGATCTTCGGATCGATGATGGCTTTCGGACTTGTCAGGTTCAATTTCAAATTCAACAACTTCTTGGTAATGATAATCCTGATGCTCCGAATGGTACCGCAGATAACTTTGGCTCTGCCGTTTTACATGCTTTTCAGATTCCTTAGATTGCACGATACCATCTTTGGATTGTCTCTGGCACATATAAGTTTTAACCTGCCATACGTTGTCGCACTGTTGTTGCCGTTTTTCGCTTCCATACCAAAGGAATATGAAGAAGCCGCAAGAGTAGATGGGTGCAAGGGTTTCATGATCTACTGGAAAATTTTTCTACCACTTGCGTCTGCCGGCATCGTCGTAGCTGCCGTTTTTGCATTTTTGATGTCGTGGAACGAGTTCATATACGCTCTGGTGTTAACCGGCTCAAGGGCAAAAACTGCACCAATAATAGTCAACGGCTTTCTGGGTCAGTACGCTCCTTTATGGGGACAGTTATCCTCAGCCGGAACGGTGATGCTTATACCCGTTTTCGCGATCACTCTGAGTCTTCAAAAGTACATAATAAAGGGTTTATCTGCAGGTGGAATAAAAGGTTAAAAGGAGTGATGAAGATGTTGTTTTTTCTTGACAGTGCAAAGCTGGACGAGATCGAATATGCAATCAAAAAATGGAAAATCGACGGCGTGACAACCAACCCCCGGCATTTGATGAGCGCAGGAATGAAGGTTGAAGAATTCGCTTCAAAGGTCAAAGATATGATTCCATCAGCTGATTTCACGGTGAGTTTAGAGGTAAACCCCCATTTGAGTGATTGCGAAGATATCGTCCGCGAAGCTGTTAGGCTCTCAAATCTTGGAGAAAATTTTGTCATAAAGATTCCCGCTACAGAACCCGGCTTTGAGGCACTTGCAAGGCTCAAAAAAATGCAGATCAAAGTCAACATGACACTTGTTTTCAATCTTGTGCAGGCACTTCAGGCGGCAAGGCTCGGAGCCTTTTACATAAGTCCTTTCGTCGGCTGGAAAGAAGAGAGAGGTGATATAGACCCCAACTTTATACCATCTATTGTAAGAGCAATTAAAAATTACAATTACGATTCAAAGATCTTAGTGGCTGCCACAAGATCGGTCAAGCACTTCGTGGATGCCGCTCTGTGCGGAGCGGACATAATAACCTGCGCTTTTGATGTTTACAAAAAAGCCTTTGAGAGCCCTTACACGGAGATGGGCTTGAAGGTATTCTCGCAATCCTGGGATTCAATCTATGGTTAAGGAGGGATTTCAGTGATTGATTTTCTGGTGCACAAAAACGGTGATTATGTTGGTGTAGCCACTGTTGACCTTAAAAAAGGATCAAAGGCAAAGGGGTTCACAGTGGATAAAGACTGTGAATACCAAATCGAAGTTTTGCAGGATATACCACTCGGTCACAAGATAGCGCTCAGAGAAATAAAAAAGGGAGAAAAGGTCATCGAATATGGTGAAGTAATCGGGATTGCTACCAGTGACATCAAAAAAGGTGAACACGTTCACGTACACAACATAAAGAGTTTAAGATGGGGGTGAGAGTATGGAAAGACAGATTATTGCCTATAGAAGAAAAGACGGCACAGTTGGCGTGCGAAACTACGTCCTTTTAATTCCTGTCGATGACATATCCAATGCGGTAGTCGAAGCTGTTGAGAAAATCGTGAGAGGTACTCTTGCAATTCCGCATCCATACGGAAGGCTGCAGTTTGGAGATGATCTAAAATTATTTTTCAAGACGATGATAGGAACCGGTAAAAATCCAAATGTCGCCGCCGCCATCGTTGTTGGAATTGAACCAAACTGGACACACAGAATAGCCGATGAGATAGCAAAAACAGGCAAGCCAGTTGAAGCGTTCTGGGTTGAAGGCAGTGGACAGATCAAAACCATAGAAAAGGTTACAAGGGCAGCCGTCAAACTGGTTGAAGATGCAACCGCTTTGAAGAGAGAGCCGGTCGACATAAGTGAGCTCACTATAAGTCTCAAATGCGGTGAATCTGATACAACTTCCGGTCTGGGAGCGAACAAAGTCGTTGGACGTTTCACAGAGAGATTTTTGCAAATCGGTGGAACGGTGCTGTTTGGAGAAACCACAGAACTCACAGGCGCAGAACACATAGTCGCTCTTAGATTCAAAAGCCAGACCGAGAGAGAAAAATTCATGAAATTTTTCAATGAATACCAGGAACTTGTCAAATCTCAGGGTGTGGATCTACTCGGCTCTCAACCAACCGAGGGAAACATCGCCGGTGGACTGAGTACTATTGAAGAAAAAGCACTGGGAAATATCCAAAAGATCGGTAACGCAATGATCGACGGAGCTTTAGATTTTGCCGACCCAGCACCAGGCAAAGGGCTTTATTTCATGAACACGTCCTCTGCCGCAGCCGAAGCTGTAACGCTTTTTGCAGCAGCCGGTGCCGTTATTCATCTGTTCCCAACAGGTCAGGGAAATCCCATAGGAAATCCGATCATACCGGTTATCAAAATAACTGCCAATCCCAAAACTGCTCAGACGATGAACGAACACATAGATGTCGACGTTTCATCTTTACTCAGAGGAGAGGTGAATCTGGATCAGGCTGCCGATTCACTGTGGGATAGAGTTGTCAGAACGGCAAATGGTCAGCTCGTAAAAGCAGAGATACTCAGGCACAACGAATTTGTTCTAACAAAACTCTTCAGAAGTGCTTGAAGGTGGTGGCTGAAAATGAAGATGTTAATAGCCGGACGCTGGATAGACAAACCCCAGAAAATCGAAGTTTATTATCCTTACGATGAAACCGTTGTTGATACCGTACCAAAAGCAACTGAAGAAGATATTGAAAACGCTTTAAGCGCCGCAGTAAAAGGTGCACAGCAGATGAAAAACATGCCGGCGTGGAAGAGATCTGAGATTCTGCAAAAAACATCAGAGATTCTCATTCAAAAAAAAGATCAGATGGCAAAGTTATTGGTAAAGGAAGTCGGCAAAACTTTCAACGAAGCGATGGCAGAGGTTATCAGAACAGCGGAAATCTTTGAATATGCCGCACAAGAGGCAAAAAGAATTCACGGCGAAACACTTCCTTTTGATTCTTTAAAAAGTTCGCAAGAAAAAATAGGTTACTTTGTGCGCGAACCTGCCGGCGTTGTTTTAGCCATCGTTCCATTCAACGTGCCTTTAGCCCTGTGTGGTCACAAAGTGGCACCTGCAATTGCCGCAGGTAATGCGGTAATAATAAAACCTGCATCAAAAACTCCACTGAACACACTGCTTCTTGGTGAGATACTGCTTGAAGCCGGAATGCCTGAAGAAGCACTGAGCATCATAACCGGTTCGGGAAATCAAGTCGGCTTGAAGCTCGTTCAGGACAGACGAGTCAGAGTAGTCAGCTTCACCGGGAGCGTCCCCGTGGGTGAACTCATTGCAAAGAATGCAGGAATCAAGAAACTGTGTCTGGAACTTGGTTCCAATTCCCCGATGATAGTTTGTGAGAGTGCCGATCTATCCAAAGCGGTTAAAGCGGCAGTCAGCGGTGGTTTCTCAATAGCCGGGCAGGTTTGTATATCGGTTCAGCGAATTTACGTTCACAAAAAAGTTTACAAGGAATTTCTGGAAATGCTTGTCGATCAAGTCAGCAAATTAAAGGTTGGAGATCCAGAACTACAAGAAACTCAGATGGGACCGGTCATAGACAGATCAAACGCAGACAGAATCACAGAATGGATCGATGAAGCAGTCAAAGCAGGTGGAAAACTTCTAACTGGCGGCAGCAGAGACAGAAATCTGATAGAACCCACTGTGCTATGTCAGGTGCCGAAAAACACCAAGATAATGACAGATGAACTCTTTGGTCCTGCCGTTGCCGTAAATCCTTTTGAAACCTTTGACCAGGCTATTGAGGAAGCAAACTCTACAAAGTACGGTCTTCAGGTTGGTTTATTCACAAGGGATATTCAGCAAGCGTTCAGAGCCATAAAAGAACTCAATTTTGGCGGCGTCATGATAAATGAAGGTCCCAGATTCAGGGCAGATTTCATGCCGTACGGTGGCTACAAAGACAGTGGAATAGGAAGAGAGGGAATCAGGTTTGCCATAGAAGAAATGACAGAAATCAAAACGGTGGCTTTTGATATTTCCTGAAGTATACCATGAGGTGATATAAATGAAAATCAACAGAACAACCAGTGGTTTTGAAGTTAGATACAAAAATCTCTTAATCTCTCACAAAGAAGATAATCCACTGTTTTTCTGCGGCATTGGAAAAGCAGACTTTGAAATGCACCATGGGAATTTTCAGATCACAGATGAGCTGTTTCTCAAAGTGCCTTTGAGAAAATTTTCCATCCACGAAAACAAAGTGAGTTTTGAAGAATTGCTGACTGTAATTTTTGAAGAATCAGACGGCTGTCTTCAGATCACCTTTGAACCAATCGACAAAACTCTGAACAGAATCTGGTTCAGACTGCCTTTAAAAAACAACGAACATATCTACGGATGCGGCGAACAGTACTCATATTTTGACCTGAGAGGAAAAAAACTTCCTATCTGGGTGAGCGAACAGGGTGTCGGACGAAACAAAAAAGACCTGATAACTCTCTTTGCCGACCTGTCTTCCAATGCCGGTGGTGACTGGTACACCACTTATTTTCCCCAACCAACTTTTGTCTCTTCAGAGCTGTATTTCTGTCACATCGGCGGTTCCTCTTACATGGTATTTGATTTCACCAAAGACTATGCTCAGATAGAAGTCTGGCAATTACCGATAACAGTGAAGATATACTCAGCTCAGGACTGGCAGGATCTTTTTGGCAAGATGACAGAATTGCTCGGCAGACAGCCAAGGATCGCCGATTGGATTCTTGACGGAGCGATTCTGGGTATACAGGGTGGAAGCGAGATAATGCTCAAAAAAATAGATAAAATGAGAAGCAAAGGGCTAAAAATAGCAGGTGTCTGGATTCAGGACTGGGAAGGAAAAAGAATTACAACTTTTGGAAAACAGTTGATGTGGAACTGGGAATACTCAGAGAATCTCTACCCTGATTTACCTGAAACTATTCAAAAACTCAAAAAAGAAGAGATACGTGTTCTGGGATACATAAATCCTTTTCTGGCACTCGAAGGCAATCTTTACAAAGAAGCCAGTGCCAGAGGTTTTCTTGTGAAAAAACAAAACGGTGAGGAATATCACATCGTTGTGACTACCTTCTCTGCGGCGATGGTCGATTTGACAAATCCATACGCCAGAGAGTGGTTGAAAAATGTGATCAAGCAGAACATGATCGGCATAGGATTGTCTGGCTGGATGGCAGATTATGGAGAATACTTTCCTGTAGATGCTGTAGTTTACAGCGGTGAGTTTGGAGAACTTTTGCACAACAAATTTCCAGCTCTATGGGCTCAATTGAATTACGAAGCTGTCAAAGAATCAAAACGGGACGATATTGTCTACTTCATGCGTTCTGGTTACACCGGCAGTGCAAAATACACTCCTCTTTACTGGAATGGTGATCAACTGGTCAACTGGTCGAAAGACGACGGTTTAGCCAGCGTGATACCGGCAACACTCTCTCTTGGTCTGAGCGGGGTTGCCCTGGTTCATTCTGATATCGGCGGCTACACGACTTTGGCGAAAAACGTCCCTGATCTGGTGAGAACGGTGAGATCAAAAGAACTGTTTCTGAGATGGACTGAACTCTCTGTTTTCACACCGGTTATGAGAACCCATGAAGGCAACTGGCCAGATGAAAACTGGCAATTTGATTCAGATGAAGAAACAATTGAGCACTTCGTGAGTATGACAGAACTCCACAGAAAACTCAAGAGTGTCTTTTTAAAATACATCGATGAATACTGCAAAACCGGGTTACCAATTATAAGACCTCTTTTCCTTCACTATGATGAACCGCGTTGCTATACAGAACAATACGAATTTTTGCTGGGTAGGGACATACTGGTGGCACCAGTGTTAAACCAGGGGGTACAGGAGTTAACAGTTTATCTGCCAGATGATCAATGGATCCATTACTGGACTGGCAAAGAGTACCACGGCGGAGAACACAAAGTCCCTGCCCCGCTGGGAAAACCTGCGTTTTTCATAAGAAAGGCTGGTGAGAAACTTTGGAAAGATTGAAAGTGGGTCTGGTAGGTTTAATGCAACCAAATTTCAGAGGAAATAAAGAAGCTGTATTCAACAGATGTCTTACAGGTTTGCATGAGCTCTCCAAACAACTTGATTTTGATCTGTACCATGTGAAAAAACTCGTTGCAAATGTTGAAGATGCACAAAGATCAGTGAAAGAGCTTGAAGCTGAAGGCATAGATTTTCTGTTAATTTTGAACGCTTCTTTCGCATCTGGCTATCTGATACAGGTTTTTTCTGAGCTGGAGACCTTTCTCGGTTTGTGGGCTATACCTGAAGAAGGAGACCACGGACCGTTGCCTTTAAACTCACTGTGTGCGATGAACTTGAATGCCAGTATCCTTCGAAAGAAAAAACCACACAGAAAGTTCAAATGGTTTTATGGATATCCAGATCAGGAAATTTTCAAAAAACGCATCACTTTGACGCTCAAAACCCTGAGTGTCATTAAGAACTTGAAAAACAAAAAAATACTCCAGGTGGAAGGCTGGGCTCCAGGATTTGACAATTTGGCTTATGAACCATCTGATATATACAATCATTTTGGCATAACCGTTGAAAAAATCAGCTTCAAAGAACTGGTTAGATTGATGGCTTCTCAAAAACAGGCTGAAACCACAATCGATCAGATGAAAAGACATTTTAACAGTATAGACAATCTTTCCAATCAGACTCTACCAAAAGCCGCTTTGCTGGTCGATGTGATTAAAGAGCTTTATCAATCAGGTTATGAAGCTTTTGCAATAACCTGCTGGCCTCAGTTCAGATCGCAACTTTCAATGGTTCCATGTGCCAGTTTTGGATTTTTAAATGACATGGGTATCACAGTCTCGTGCGAGGGTGATCTTTACGGAGCTCTGAGCATGCTCATACTCAGATACATAGCAAAATGTCCTTCTCTGATTTTTGACATTTCCCATATAGACATGAAGGACGACAGCGTTCTGTTTTGGCATTGTGGAATTGGCAGTAAATGCTACTCTCAAAATGTCTGGATGGAAAAGCACTTCAATCCCGGACCGTTTGACCCGCAAAAAGGCTGGCTCACGATGGCACCGGTTGCAAGCATGGTTTTGGATAAAATGCCGGCAACTGTCATGAGATTGACCGACAATGGACGTGGTATATTCTTCTTCAGAGGTGAATTCACCGGCGATTCCAAGCCGTCTTTCGATGGCAGCCGCGGCTGGTTACACAGCATGGCTTTGGGTGAACAAAAACTGAGTGTGCTCGATCTGATAAACACCATTATGACATACGGTCTGGAGCACCATTTTTGCGTCGTGAAAGGAAACTGGGAAGAAGAGCTCTTTGAACTGAGCTACTGGCTCGATCTGAAGATTTTAAAAGTACTTCCATACAAAGACTACATGAAAGCTGAAGAGGTGTGAAGGTGAAGAAAAGCCAGGTGACAATAAAAGACATAGCTCAGCTCAGTGGTTATTCAATAAACACAGTCTCAAGAGCTCTGAGCGGCAGGGGGTATGTGAGCCAGCAGGCAAAACAAAAGATTTTAGAAATTGCGAGAAATATTGGATACTACAAAGACAAAACGGCTCTTTCACTGAGACAGAGAAAAACCAGAATCATAGGTGTTGTAATAGTCGATAACTCAAACCCATTCTATGCGGATGTCTTGAGCGGAATAGAGGACGCGGCTTATGAAAAAGGCTTTGAAACGATACTCGTCAATACCTACAGAGATCCAGAACGTGAAAGAACAGCCGTTATTAAAATGATCGAAAGAAGAGTCGATGGAATAATCATCACATCGACCCAGCGCAACTGGGAATTTTTGCTTGGCGTGAATCACAAGACCAATATAGTGATCGTTGGATCACACTTTAGAGGTCTAAAATCTGTCAGACCGGATGACGAAAAAATTGGCTACATCGCAACAGAATATCTGATCCAGATGGGTCACGAGAATATCCTAATGTTCAATTCATTGCCAGAAAAATTCACATCTCAATTTCGTCAGAAAGGCTATTCAACGGCAATGAAAAAAGCAGGACTGTCACAGCACATTATAAATTCTTCAGAAGGGTTTGAAAATTCTTATGGGAAATTTAAAGAGTTCCTGCAAACAGAACTGTCAAAGAAAATAACGGCTGTTTTCTGTTATAACGACATATTTGCCTATGCAGTCATCAACGCCGCAAAAGAGATGAAAATAAAGATTCCAGATCAACTGAGCGTTGTGGGCGTAGACGATCTGGTCTTTTCAAGCATCATCAACCCCCCGCTGACCACCGTGCACATAGACAGAAAAGAACTCGGTCGGCAGGCTTTTCTTTCAGTCATCGGTGAAAATCAGGTAGAAGAAAACATACTCGATGTAAAGCTCATCGAAAGATCCAGTGTTGTTAGGGTTAAATAACATCCATTCAAAGTATAGGCTTTGTGAAAAGTTTGATAGCCTGTGCCGCCTTATTTTCACAGGGTATTCCTGTGTACCTACTTTTTATTGCAAATTCACTGGCTACTTTTGTATATTTGATTGTCCTGTGTGATTTTTGGGTTTTGTAAATTTTTGTGATTGATATTGAATTTTATGATATGATGTGATATAACACAAACCAAAACCTTTAAGCAGGAGGGGAGTGTTATGAAAAAATCCTGGGTAATGTTTGTTCTGAGTTTCCTACTTGCAATTTTCCTTGAAAACTGTGCAACCGTTCCCAGTCAACAAGAAACAGCACCTAGAATCATCTGGCAAAAAGCACTCGGTGGATCTTCTTTTGATGAAGCAAATTCAATTCAACAGACTGCTGATGGTGGTTACATAGTTGCTGGGTATACTTGGTCAGACGATGGTGATGTGAGTGAAAATAATGGTCGTTATGATTTTTGGATAGTAAAACTTGACAGTAATGGAAATATAGAATGGCAAAAAGCACTCGGTGGATCTTCTTTTGATGTAGCAAATTCAGTTCAACAGACTGCTGATGGTGGTTACATAGTTGCTGGGTATACTGCTTCAAACAACGGTGATGTGAATGGAAGCGAATATCATGGTGGAACTGACTTTTGGGTAGTAAAACTTGACAGTGATGGGAATATAAAATGGCAAAAAGTACTTGGGGGATCTAATGATGATGAAGCAAATTCAGTTCAACAGACTACTGATGGTGGATATATAGTGGCTGGGTATACTGAGTCAGACGATGGTGACTATGACTTTTGGGTAGTAACACTTGACAATAGTGGAAATATAGCATGGCAAAAAGCACTCGGTGGATCTGATTGGGATGTAGCACATTCAATTCAACAGACTACTGATGGTGGATACATAGTGGCTGGGTATACTAACTCAAACGATGGTGATGTGAGTGGAAATCATGGTAACAGTGACTTTTGGGTAGTAAAACTTGACAGTAATGGGAATATAGTCTGGCAAAAAGCACTTGGTGGATCTTCTTATGATGAAGCATATTCAATTCAACAGACTACTGATGGTGGATACATAGTGGCTGGGTATACTGAGTCAAACGATGGTGATGTGAGTGGAAGCGGATATCATGGTGGTTATGACTTTTGGGTAGTAAAACTTGACAGTAATGGGAATAAACAATGGCAAAAAGCACTTGGTGGATCTGGGAATGATGAAGCATATTCAATTCAACAGACTACTGATGGTGGATACATAGTAGCTGGGTATACTTGGTCAAACGATGGTGATGTGAGTGGAAATCATGGTAATGATGATTTTTGGGTAGTAAAACTTGACAGAAATGGGAATATAGTCTGGCAAAAAGCACTTGGTGGATCTTTTTCTGATGGAGCATATTCAATTCAACAGACTGCTGATGGTGGATACATAGTAGCTGGGTATACTTGGTCAAACGATGGTGATGTGAGTGGAAGTCATGGTAACGATGACTTTTGGGTAGTAAAGCTTGGATGGTGAATACAGGTGAGCCGTTGTGGCTCACCTTATTTTTTCAAGTTTTGTGCGATGTTTGCTCACTGACAAAGAACAGAATCAGCACAATCCACATCAAAATCGAGTTCAGTGCCTGAGCTTCGCCAATGTGGCGGGTGCTGAAAAGTTTATAAGTTGCGACAGATAGTGTTGTCAGTTGACCATCTGAGAGAATTATCGTTGCTGTGATCTCTCCAAGTGAGATTGCCATGCAAAACGCGAAGGCTCCAAGCAATTCTTTTCTAAAGATGGGCAGAGTTATTTTGAAAAACCTTTTCACAGGTCCACAGCCGTCAAGTTTGCTCACTTCTTCCAATTCTTTTTGAAGACTTCTCCAGACATTTTCAAGTGAGCTGTGAACCAAAGGTAAAGATATCAAAGCGTAAACAGATCCGAGTTTTACTGCCTGAGGTATTTTGTTCATAAGAATCATTCCAAAAGCCATAGTGGCTGGAGAGACAGCCACCGGCAAATACATCAGCACCGAAAAAGGGCTCTTCAGTCTGACAGAAGCATAAGAACTGATCAACCCAAGAAGACAGACTATCAGGCTCACTGAAAAACTCAAAAATATGCTGTAAAAAATCACAGATTCAGCATTTGCACCAATTATCCATTCAACGCTCTGACTGAACAATCTTTTGAAATTTTCTACTGTGAAGGTTCCACCGTATCTCAAAAATCCACCAACAGAAGCCATGGTAAGCGGTAAAAAGACCAAAAAGCCAACAATCGCGATATAAAAATAAGACCATCCTGGTTTTTTCTCTTTGAATGGTTCACCGAAGTATTGTTGCGATTTATTGGAAAGCATCAGAAAAATAAGACTTGCAAGTACCACAAAGATCATCTGAAAAAATGTCAGAGACAGTGCGCTTTCAAAATCCAGAAGCACTTTAAGATACATGTATATGCTCACTTCAATTGTGGAAAATCTGACTCCCCCCAAGATTAAGACAACGGCAAAACTGGTAAAACAGTAAAGGTACGAAAGGGCAAAAGCTGAACCGATAGCCGGAGCTATCAAAGGCAATTCGATGTACCAGAATCTTTCAAATCTTGAAGCTCCTTCGAGATTAGCCATTTCAAGAAGGTTTTTGTCTATTCTTTCAAGTGCATCGCCGACAATTCTTATGAACAGAGGAAAATTGTAAAACACGTGTCCCATCAAAACCGCTGTGAACGTATACAGTATTCTCATTTTCAGATTGAACACAGACAAAAACAAATTCACCAAACCATTGTTACCAAAGGTCAGTAAAAAACCTATAGCCATAGATATTCCCGGAAGAACAAAAGGTACCATGCTGGCAGATTTCAAAAGACTTCTCAAAATCCCGGGAAGCTTTGTTCTTGCAATCAAGTAAGCGCCGGGTATCCCAAGAAACATCGTCAAGACAGCCGAAATCAGCGCTTGAAAAACTGTGAATTTTATGATGCCTGTATTCTTTGAAAATGCCTGATAGAAATTGTCAACAGAAAATCTCAAAAACAATAGGATCAGTGGATAAATCAGAAAGGTGCCGATAAAAACCACCGGCACCAGTACCAGAAATATCTTCTTTTTCATTTACCTATCATTACCTTTGCCCACTGTTCAAGCCATTCTTTGCCTTTTTGATCAAACACTTCATAATCAAACGGTAGAATTTTGCCTACATCGGGTGCGTATCTGTACGCCTGCGGAAGTTCTATTTCTATAACCGGGTACATCCATTGATTCAACGGTATCTGAGATTGAAATTCTTCGCTCAAAACAAATTCGATGAATTTCTTTGCAAGCTCGACATTTTTTGCACCTTTCACGATCGCCGCGTACTCAATCTGCACAAAGGCACCTTCTTCCATTATCACCGGCAGGTACTTGAGGCTACCATACTCATGATAACTGTAGGCACCATCAGTTGCATAGCTCACCATTATGTCAGCTTCACCGGTTTCAAGCATGCTAAAAGCTTCATCCCATCCCGGTGTTATGGTTAAAATGTTGTTTTTCAAATTTTTCCAGTATTCCAAAAATCCATCTTCACCAAAAGCCGCAACCGTCCAAAGCATGAACGAAAGTCCTGTGCTCGATGTTCGAGGGTCCTGAACTACCAGCTTTTTTCTGAATCTCTCATCAAGAAGCTCTCTGAAAGATCTGGGTGGGTTGCTGATTTTCTCGGTGTTGTAGACCAGAGCAATTGCACCATAATCGAAAGGCGTGCCATAGCCCTGCAAGTCAAGCAGCTCTTTATTTTTAACTCTGTATATGCTCTGCGGGGTGAACTGCATCAAAAGTCCTTCAGAAACAGCACGCCTGAGCAGGGGTTGATCCAGTCCAATCACGACATCTGCCTTTGGCTGATCTTTCTCAAGAATCAACCTTGCAAGCACATTTCCAGCATCCCCAAAAGACAGTACTTTTACTTTGACGTTGTTCTGTTTTTCAAAAACCGGCAAAACCTTCTGCGCAATGCCCGATGCAAAACTGCTGTAGGTGTACACAACCAGTTCTTGAGAGAATATTGACACAGCCAAAATTAGTGATACAATAAGTAACAACTTTCTCATATACACCACCTCCCCTAAGTTAAAACCCCGCCACCGGCGGGGTAATTTGGTTTTCAATTTGCTCCCTACGCCGGCATTACCCGGATCAGGTTCAAGGGTCGAGGACTTCCGTCCTCCTCTCAGCCCCGGATTAGAAGCTCCCCTGCAAACATATTCACTTTGCATTTTTATTGTATCATAGAAAACAACCTGTGTGAATGCCAAAATGTCCGATTTTGAGGATATGTTATAAAATTGTTCTGTAATGTGAGAGGAGTGGAATACTGTGAAACTTGGTGACAAGATCCCCAAGAATGTTTTTGATGAACTTGGAATCAGTGCCTTTTCTGATCTTCCATTCATTCAACAGCTCAGTCAAAAATTGAACGAGAGTGTCAAGATCATAGCCAAGGTTTCAAGTAAAAAACTTCAAGAAGCAAAAGATCAGAAAAAATTTCTCTTAATGACTCTGGTGGATAAGACTGGAAGTGTGAGAGCTGTTGACTGGTACAATGCCGATAAAAATTTCACCAAGATCAACGAAGGCGATGTCGTTCTGGCAAAGGGAAGAGTTGTTTATTTTGAAGATCATGTCCAGATTAATCTGGATAAAGAGCCAGATTCCATAAGATACCTGAACGATTCAGAGTACGACTTTCAAAGATTTGTCGATGTAACAAGCCAGGACATCGACAAAATGTACGAAAAACTGACCGTTTTCATCAAAGAAATTCGAGATGACGAGCTGAGAAAATTGCTGCAAAATATATTCATAGAAGATGAATCGTTTGTCAAAGAATTCATCCAGATTCCAGCCGGTATAAGCGTTCATCATGCTTACATTGGAGGTCTGCTCGAGCATACAGTGGATGTAGCAACATTGTGCAAAAGAGCTTCAACTGTGTACGAGCAGTTTCTCAACAAAGACATTTTGATAGCCGGTGCGATTTTGCACGATATTGGAAAGGTAAAGGAGTACAGAGTAACTCAAAAAGGTTTTGAAATGACCGATGAAGGTGAATTGATCGGACACATCGTGCTCGGCACACAGATGGTCAGAGAATATGCAGCCAAAATCTCACTGAGCAGGAACAAGTTGATGCAGTTAGAGCACATAATTCTTTCTCACCACGGAGAGCTTGAATGGGGATCACCTGTGGTACCAAAAACAGCAGAAGCCTTCGTGATCCACACACTTGAAAACATGGATTCAAAGCTCGCACGATTCAGAGCAATAGGTGAAAAGGAAAAGAAAAATGGCGCTGAAAAACTCTGGAGTGAATACGACAAACACCTTCAAAGACGTCTCTGGCTGGGAGGGATTGAACAATGAAGATAAAATTCGGTACATCTGGCTGGAGGGCTATCATAAGTGATCAATTTACATTCAGCAACGTAAAGATAGTGAGTCAGGCAATTGCCGAGTACATCAAGAAAGTTGGCGGAAAAACCGTGATAGTCGCACGCGACACTCGATTCATGACGGAGCACTATGCCCAGCTGGTAGCACAGGTCTTAGCGGCAAATGGTATAAAGGTACTGATGCCGGAAAATCCCACTCCAACACCCGTCGTTTCATTTGCGATAAGACACTACAAGCTTTCTGGTGGAATAAACATCACCGCATCGCACAATCCACCTGAATACTGCGGTATAAAATTCAACCCGGCTGATGGATCACCTGCTCCACCAGATGTGACAAAAGAAATAGAAGCTATAATCGAAAGAATAGACGAAAGTAAAGTACCATTGATCAGCATTCGCGAAGCAAGTGCCAAGGAACTTTTTGAAATCTTTGATCCAAAGTCCGATTATATGAAAGCAATTGCACAAAAAGTCGACCTTGAAAGGATCAGATCTGCAGGCTTGAAAGTGATCGCAGATTTACTTTACGGGACTTCAATAGGTTATCTTGACGAACTGTGTAAATCGATCTGCGGAGAAGTTGAAGTCTATCACAATTACAGGAACCCGTATTTTGGGGGCGAGAGACCCGAACCGGATGAAGATAGACTGAGGGATCTTTCAGAAAAGGTTAAAAATCGAGGCTGGGATGTCGTTGTGGCAACCGATGGCGATGCGGATAGATTTGGAATAGTCGATGACAACGGTGAATACGTTAAACCAAATGAGGTAATCGCACTGCTTGCTCATCATCTGTATACACACAGAAATTTGAAAGGACCTGTCGCAAGGACAATTGCCACATCCCACGCGATTGATTCCGTAGCACAGTTTTTCAAACAAAAAGTTCTTGAAACACCGGTGGGGTTTAAGTTCCTTGCGAATGTACTTCTTTCAGAGAACGCGGTCATCGCGGGAGAAGAGAGCGGTGGTCTTACCATACAGGGACATACACCGGAAAAAGACGGAATCTTAGCGTGTCTGCTGGTTCTTGAGATGATTGCGTACGAAAAAAAGAGTCTTTCGCAAATAAGAAAAGACTTCCGTAGCAACTACGGTGAATTCTTCAATACGAGAATAGACTTTGAGCTGACCGATGAAAAGGAAAAACAGGAACTTTTGACGAAATACAGAAACATAAAAGATTACCTGACTGGTATCAAAATCGTCGATCAGGATTCGATCGATGGAACCAGGTATTTCTTTGACAGACCCGGTTCCTGGATACTTGCAAGAGCTTCTGGAACAGAACCAGTTGTGAGAGTGTACATTGAGGCAAAGGATCTTCAAACTTTTCAATCAATACTCTTAGCTGTACGCAAAATGAGTAGATAGGAAGGGAAAATAAGAAAGGAGGGTACAGCACATTCTCCATCTTATAGAAGATGGAGTTTTTTGCGCTGAATGTTGATGAAAAAGGTCATAATAGTTGAATCACCTGCTAAAGCAAAGACCATACAGCAAATTCTCAAAGATGAATATGACGTGATTTCTTCAAAAGGGCACGTACGCGATTTGCCCGAGAAGGAATTCGGTGTGAATATACAGAAAGACTTTGAACCAGAGTTCAAGATCATCGACGGAAAGGAAAAGGTTGTACAGGAGCTTTCCACAAAAACCAGAAATAAAGAAGTTTTGCTGGCATCGGATATGGATAGAGAAGGTGAGGCAATAGCCTGGCATCTTGCGGATATACTTGGAATTTCAGGCAAAAAGAACAGGATTGTGTTCAGCGAGATCACGCCGCAGGCTATAAAAAGCGCAGTAAAATCTCCAAGATACATAGATATGAACAAGGTTCAAGCTCAATTGGCAAGACGCATACTCGATCGCATAGTGGGATATAAAATAAGCCCATTGCTATGGAAAATGCTCAAAGCGAATTTGAGCGCCGGCAGGGTTCAATCGGCTGCGCTGAAAATCATCTGTGAAAGGGAGATCCAAAGACACAGGTTTATCCCAAAAAAATTCTGGAAAGTTCAGGGCTATGCGGGTTCAATTAAATTTTATCTAACGCACATAGACAAAAAAAGAATAGAAATGCAGGATGTCACAAAACAAATAGCTCAGGACATAGAAAAGAACGTAAAGAAGTTGAAGGTAACACAGGTTAAAAAAAGAGAAGTACGAAAAAAACCCCCTATGCCTTTCATAACCAGTACACTTCAACAGGAAGCGGCAAACAGGCTCGGTTTTTCTGTGAGTAAAACTATGCAGATTGCACAGCAACTGTATGAAGGAATCGACACACCAAGCGGGCACAGGGCTTTCATAACCTATATGAGAACAGATTCCACAAGAGTTTCTGAATATGCAAAACAAATGGCAAAAGAGTACATACTGAACAATTACGGTGAAAAATACCTTGGAACACAAAGTTCACCCATAAAAAAGGGGCAGAATGTTCAGGATGCACACGAAGCGATCAGACCGGTTGATGCGAATTTCACCCCAAAAGAAGCTGAAAAAGAACTGTCAAAAGATCACGCCAAGCTCTACAGACTCATCTGGGAAAGATTTGTTGCATCGCAGATGAGTGAAGCAATTTACCAGGAGACAACAATCATCTTTGAAGCTAACAGGTACACATTTGAAGCAAAAATAGAGCACAGAATCTTCGACGGCTTTGAGGTTCTGTTGAAAAAAGAAAAAGAACAGCAGTTTGAAATTCCATCTGATGAAGTTTCAGTCACCAAATGGCAGATAGAAGAAGATGAGACAAAACCCCCATCGAGATACTCCGAAGCCACAATGGTTAGAGCACTCGAAGCAAGGGGCATAGGTAGACCGAGCACTTATGCTACCATAATCTCAACCCTAATCGAAAGAAAGTACGTTGTCAAAAAATCCCAGGAACTTGTTCCGACGGTGATGGGTTTTGTGGTCAATCATTACATGGAAAAGAAATTCCCCCAGATAGTAGATCTACAGTTTACGGCACGCATGGAGGAAGCACTGGATAAAGTAGAACAGGGGCAGAAAGATTACAGAGAGTTGCTCAAAGAGTTCTACGAACAGTTCTCCAAATATCTGGATGATGCTCAAAAAGAGTGGCTTTCAATAGACATCCCGACCAATTTGAAATGCGACTGCTCTGGAGAATATCATCTGAAGGTTGGAAAGTACGGACTGTACTTAGCCTGCCAGAAATGTTCCAAAACAAGTTCCGTTCCCCTTGATTCACCGGCGGTGTTGGATGAGAAGATGTATTTTCAGCTCGAACAGGAATCATCGAAAATAGACTCATCGAAAATAACATGCCCTGTTTGTGGAAATGAGCTACAGCAAATGGACGGAAAATTTGGAAAATATTTGAAATGCAAAAACTGTGGCAGGACTTACACAGGCTTTGCAAGGGGTAAATGTCCAAAATGTTCTTCTGTAGTTGAAAAAAAGATCTCAAAGAACAAAAGAGTATTCTTCAAATGCACAAATCAAAATTGTGATTTCATAAGCTGGCTTGAACCATCTGATGAAAAATGCCCCGAATGTTCTCAAACCCTTTATTACAAGAAGAATCGATCGAAAGAAGTTCTGTACTGTCAGAACTGCAAAAAGTCCTTTGATTTGAAAAAATAAGGTGGGCAGCTGCCCACCTTATCCGTATTTTTTCATGGATATTTTGTTGAGCAATCTGGCTGTGAATATCAAAATGATTATACCGGCTGGAACCAACACAAATGGAGATATTCTGAAAGCACCGTATATCAGATACATGATCAGAGCCACAAAAGCACAGGTGAGAGCATAGGGTATCTGTGTGTTCACATGGTCTATGTGATCACTCCCGGAAAAGATAGAAGCAAGAACTGTCGTGTCTGAAATAGGTGAGCAATGATCTCCAAAGATTGCACCGGCAAAAACCGCACCAGCCATCACTGTAACAGAAAGCCAAGCGTCGTTGGTGATGTTGTAAGCTATTGGTATGGCGATGGGAGTTATTATTGCCATAGTCCCCCAGGAAGTACCCGTAGCAAAGGAGATCAGCATACCAACCACAAAAATAACTGCCGGGACGAAAACAAAAGAAATATTCTTTCCCACTGCCGAGACAACATACCCTGCAAGGTTCATATCTTTCGTCACAGTCCCTATCGACCAGGCAAGCACGAGAATTGAACACGCAAGCAGCATCAATTTGAATCCCTCTAAAACCGTCTTCACAGTCTCTGTAACTGTCATCAGTCTAAAACCAAGAGCAATCGCCATACCGGTAAGCGTCATTGCAAAAGCACCCCAGAGCAAAGCGGTTGCCGCATCGGCATTACCGAGTTTTTCGATGAGACTTTCTCCTCCAACCTTTGCACCGGTATAGTAGAACCCAATTATTGTCACAACTATCAGCGCCAGGATTGGTAATACAAAAGTTAAGATCATCGGCTTTTTTTCTATTGGTTTTCCAAGCTCGAAATCAACGTTCAACATTGGTGATGCACCATCTCTGGAAGTCTTGCCTTCTCTCTGAGCTCTTATCTCTGCTTTCAACATACTTCCAAAATCCCAGTTCGTAATCGCGATGATTCCAACAAAAATCACCGTGAAAATACAGTAGAAATTGAAAGGAATACTTCCCAGGAATGCCTTTAGCGGTGAGATATTTGTTATACCTGCACCATCCATACCATTTTGAATCATCGCCAGTTGATAAGCTATCCAGTCAGAGATGAAAAAAGTTGCCACAGGAGCAGAAGTAGAATCGAGAATATAAGAAAGCTTTTCTTTTGAAATCCTGTGCTGCTCAAAAATATCCCTTGTGACATTTCCAACTATTGCCGCATTTATGTAATCGTTAAAAAAGACGATGATTCCCAAAAGCCATGCCCAGACGCTTGCAGATCTCTTGGTTTTTATCCTTGTTCTTGCCCAGTCTGCAAGTGCCTTGCTTCCACCAAGTCGCCATATAAAAGCTATACCAGCACCCATGAATAAATTGAACAAGAGCAACTTTGCGTCCCATTCGTCTGCCATTGAACCAATGATTTTTTCAAGAGAATAGCCAATTCCCGAGATGGGGTTGAAGTTGTTCAGCAACAGACCGCCTGTGAAAATGCCAAGGAAAAGAGACAGCAGGACGTTTTTGGTAATAAAACATAAAACGATGGCAACAAGCGGTGGCAGTATCGACCACACAGTACCTTCCACTGAATACACCTCCCCCGGTTGGCTTTTCTCTAAAAACAAGTATAAACAAAAAAGCAGGGTTTTAACCCTGCTTATTTATATTATACCACAAAAACAAAATTTGTCAAGAGGATATTTAAATACCAGATTTCTCTTTAAGTATACCACATTTTTGAGAGATATACAATCAATTTGTGTGATGTAAAATTGATATTGGAAGATCACACAGTTGAGGTGATTGAGGGTTGATCGAAATACCAAAGATGGAGTTCATAGAATATTTCAACGCACCAATTGAAGCTGTATGGAACGTCTTTGTCAATTCAAACGGCTGGGATCCATGGTTCACAGACGGGATGAAGATGGAGGTCAAAGAGGGTGGAAAGATATTTTTCCGCTGGATCCGATTGACTGATGGCGAGACAGTAGAGGACAGAGGCATCACGATGATTCTTGAGCCGCACAAAACATGGGAATTCTGGTGGTATGAGTATGAAGACGGTTTCAGATCACACGTGACTGTGAATTTTCAAGCCAATAAAGATAAGGGGACCTGGGTGAAGATACAGGATAAAGTCCTGATAGCTGATATCAATGAACTTTCCATAGCTTTTGGATGTGCCTTTGGCTGGGGACAGATGCTTTGTCTTGCAAAGGCATATATCGAAAAAGGATTAATCCTGATATAGGGGGTGATAGTATGTTCAACATCTTTTTACCAACAAAGATCTTCTTTGGTGAAGGTGCTCTTGAAAAACTCCCATCGTCTGTTAAAGACCTTGGCAAAAAGGCAATGATCGTCACGGGTAAAAAGAGCTCAAAACAGACCGGTTTGCTGGATAGAGTAGTGAAAATGCTTGAACAGAAAAACATCGGCGTAGTTGTTTTCGACAGAGTACAACCAAATCCGGTGAGCGACGATGTCGATGAAGCTGCACAGATCGCAATTAAAGAAAAAGTAGATTTTGTGGTCGGTCTTGGCGGAGGAAGTGCCATAGATTCAGCCAAAGCAATAGCCATAACAGCGATGATGGGTGGAAAGTTCTGGGAATATGTAACAAAAAAACCGGATAAAGCACTACCTGTGATAGCAATACCAACAACACACGGAACCGGTACCGAAGCAGACCCATTTGCCGTTATAACCAACCCGCAGACCAGTGAAAAGGTTGGTATAGGTTACAGCGTCATCTTCCCGAAGATTTCGATAGTTGATCCATCGCTGATGACAACTCTGCCAAAGGACCAGACAGCTTATACATCTATGGACGCTTTTTATCACTCTCTGGAAGCTTTTCTCAATGTAGACGCAAATGTCTATTCAGACACTCTGGCAGTAGATTCCATGAAAAGGATCGTTGCAAACCTTCAGAGTGCTTATGAGAACGGCAATGATATCTACGCACGCACAAATCTTGCATGGGCAAGCACAGAAGCCGGTATCACTGAAACTGTCACCGGTGTGATTGCAAACCACGCCATAGAACACGGATTGAGCGGGTTCAATCCACAGCTTCCACACGGCTTGGGGCTGTGCATAACAGGTCCACATCTACTTGAGTACATGTACGATGACTGCTACGAAAGACTTGCAGTTCTTGCCAAGGAAATCTTTGGGGTTGAAGAATACAGTGTAAAAAAGGCTGCAAAACTTTTCATCGAAAAACTCTATGAATTTCAAAACAGATTCAATCTCAACCAAAAACTTTCAACGCTTGGTTTTGAACAGGCACAGCTTGAAAAAATAGCACAGGTTGCATACAGAACGATGAAAGGCGTTGTTGTAAAATCACCAAAAAAACTCAGCGAACAGGACCTGTACCAGATAATCAAACGCGCATTTTGATCATTTTTAACAGTTTTGCAACCTGTTGAGGTTAAGATATGAATTGTAAAAGCACCAGCGGACATGGGAGGTGACAGGATGCCGTTTTACAGATATGTGTGTGACAACTGTGGATCACAAAAGACGATTCTTCACTCGATCAACGAGAATCCCGTTGTCAAGTGTGATTCTTGTGGTGGAGAAATGAAACGCGCGATTTCAAGAGTGGGAATTGTTTTCAAAGGAAGCGGATTTTACTGTACGGATAACAGAAAAAACGGCTCAAAACCGAGCGAATCTAAAACAGAATCTGAAAAAGAAAAAGTGGCATAACATGGGGCTTCACGCCCCAGATTTTTTCCAAGCCGGGAGGTGCCGACGTGTTTACAAAAAAAATCGACCATGTGGGTATTGCGGTGAAAAATGCTTCTGAAAAACTTTCACTGTATCAGAATTTTCTTGGTTTGAAGGATGTTCATGTGGAAGAACTTCCATCAAGAGGAATAAGGGTTTACATGATAAAAGTTGGCGAGAGCAGAATAGAATTGCTCGAGCCAATGAATGAACAATCAGAGATAAACAAGTTTCTTGAAACAAAAGGCGAAGGAATCCACCATGTGGCTTTCAACGTCGAAGGAATTGATCAAGCGGTAGAGCTTGCCAGGAAAAATGGTCTTCAGCCGCTCTCGGATTCTCCAAAACCCGGTGCTGGCGGTACAAAGGTTCTGTTCCTGCACCCGAAAACGACCGGTGGAGTTTTAATCGAACTTGTTGAAGGTAATCATTGAGGGGGTATGAAGATGGACGAATTGATAGAAAAACTACAGCAGATGAACGAAAAGATAGAGCAAGGCGGTGGAGCTGAGAAAATAGAAAAGCAACACGCTCAGGGTAAACTCACCGCGCGCGAAAGGATAAATCTTTTGGTTGACGAAGGTTCCTTTGTCGAAACAGACAAGTTCGTCAAGCACAGATCCACACTCCTTGGAATGGACAAAGAAGATCTGCCATGTGATGGTGTTGTAACAGGTATAGGCAAGATCAACAAAAGACCGGTTGCAATCTTTTCTCAGGATTTCACCGTCATGGGTGGTTCCTTGGGTGAAATGCACGCAAAAAAGATAATGAAGATAATGGACCTTGCAATGGAACTCGGTATACCGCTTATCGGTATCAACGATTCCGGTGGCGCAAGAATTCAGGAAGGTGTGGATTCACTGTACGGCTATGGTGGCATTTTTTATAGAAACACAATCGCATCGGGTTTGATACCGCAGATAACTCTCATCGCAGGACCCTGTGCGGGTGGTGCTGTTTATTCACCAGCCATAACTGATTTTGTTGTCATGATAGACAAAAGTGCGAAGATGTTCATAACAGGTCCCAATGTGATAAAAGCAGTTACAGGCGAAGATATTAACCAGGAAGACCTTGGAGGCGCCTATGTACACAACACAAAAAGCGGTAATGCACATTTTCTGGCTGCAAACGAGCAGGATGCGGCATCTTTGATCAAAACACTCCTTTCATATATACCCCAGAACAATCTGGAAGAGCCAGAATATGTACCTGCAGATTACGATCTTTCAGTTAGCGATCAGATACTTTCGATCGTACCCGTTGAACCCAATAAAGGGTATGATGTCAGAGATGTGATAAAAATGGTGGTGGATCAGGACAGTTTCTTTGAGGTGCACAGGCATTACGCGAGAAACATCGTTGTTGGCTTTGCGAGAATCGCCGGCAGAAGCGTCGGAGTGATCGCAAATCAACCATCTGTTCTAGCTGGCTCTCTGGACATAGACTCTTCAGACAAAGCCGCAAGATTTATAAGATTTCTCGATGCCTTCAACATTCCGATCGTAACCTTTGTTGACACACCCGGTTACCTACCCGGAGTTCAGCAGGAACACGGAGGAATCATAAGGCACGGTGCGAAACTTCTGTACGCATACAGTGAAGCGGTTGTACCAAAGATAACAGTGATCCTGAGAAAGGCATACGGTGGAGCCTATATAGCCATGGGTAGCAAGCACCTGGAAGCTGATTTCGTTGCCGCCTGGCCCACAGCAGAAATAGCGGTTATGGGACCTGAAGGTGCTGCGAACATCATCTTCAGAAAAGAGATTGAAAGTGCACCTAATCCTGAAGAAAAAAGAAAAGAACTGGTACAGCAGTATCGGGATGCCTTTGCAAATCCATACGTTGCTGCATCGAGAGGTTACATAGATGCTGTAATAGACCCAAGAAAGACCCGCGAATGGATCGCCATGGCACTTGACATTTGCAAAACAAAGGTCAAGTCCAATCCAAAGAAAAAACATGGTAACATACCTCTGTGAGGTGATCTGATGTCGATAGGTTCGATCGTTATAACAGGTATCGTAGCAGTGTTTCTGATCTTTGTGATTCTATACCTGATCTTCATCCTGATGGGAGCTGCTTTTGGTCAAAAAAAGCCGAAAAAACAGGATGTACCACCAGTCAAAGAAAAATCAGAACCAGTTGAAGATATAAATCCTCAAGATGAAAGCCATATCGCAATCATAAGTGCGGTGATCAGTGAGGTTTTACAAAAACCTGTTGTAGTGAAGAATATTTACCCCGGCAGGAATTACGGTGAGGATAGAACAGTGACATGGAGAAAAAGTGGCTGGAAAGGAGCGAGAGGATGGCGCGCAAGTTCAGGGTGGTAGTCAATGGAAAAGAATATTTCGTCGAAGTTGAAGAACTTGGCTCAACAACTCCTCAGGTTCTTCAACCGGTGAATACTCCTGTTGAAAAACCTGTTGAGAAACCCGTTGAAAAACCAGCAGAAAAACCTGTTGAAAAACCAAAACCAGAACAACCAAAACCGTCTACTTCCGCGGGTGGAATCGAAGTGAAATCACCGATGTCCGGGTTGATAATCAAACTGCATGTGAGTGAAGGACAACAGGTGAGCCGCGGTCAGAAGCTCTTGGTACTTGAAGCGATGAAGATGGAAAATGATATTATCTCTGAACACGATGGAAAGGTTGCAAAGATTCTTGTAAAAGAAGGAGATAATGTTGAAACGCAACAAACACTTTTGATAATACAGTGAGGTGATTGAAATGGAGCTGAAAGTTGTCAGCTTTTTGCTCTCCGAAGAAAAGTTCGCACTTGACATCATGAACGTTGACAGCATTGTTGAGATGGGCAAAATCGTCAAAATACCAGAATCTGCAGATTATGTCGAAGGTATCATGAACTTAAGAGGAAGTGTGATACCAGTCATAAATCTGAAGAAAAAATTCAAATTGAAGGACACCGAGAGAAAGCCTTCATCGAAGATCATCGTCATCAACCTGGAGGATAGAAAAGTTGGATTGCTGGTCGATCAGGTTCACGAAGTTCTCACCATTACAGACAAACAGATCGAGCAGCCACCAACAGACGTGACCAAATCAAAGACAAATATACTGCTCGGTATAGCCAAACTCGATCACGATCTTTTGATCATACTCAACGCAAAAGAACTGCTCACTGCCCAGGAGCAGATTCAGCTTGAGAGTCTGACGAAACTGGCGTGAACCTGACAAGCCAGATATCAGGCTCGTAACTGCCTTCATAGACACTGAACGCGATCAACTTTCCATCCGGCGAAAAAGCTGGATAAAAGGCATCGTGCGGGATATCTTTTGTGACGCACCATTTTTCTTGGGTCAGTAGATCTTTGACCCATATCGTATAGTATCCCGTTGAGTTACACGAATAGGCAAGGTATCTTCCATCCGGCGAAATAGCCGGGTCGTGTTCGTTGAAAAAACTGTTCTCCACCGTGACAACAGTTCCCTGTGGTGTGAGTGCGTATATCCCAAAATCAGAATCTGTTAGTCCCACAAAGTAAATTGTGCCTTTATAAGCCACTGGCGAAAAAACCATGTCAAACCTGACTGGTAAACTCACTTTCGTTCTTTTCTTTGCAAGAGTTGCCAGATAAAGTTCATTGGAAGTTTCACTGTCCTGAACGTATAAAATGGTGTTTTCATCATACCAGTTTGGACAGTAAGCTGGACTGGTACCGGCAGAAATCAAAACGATGTTCTTGGAATAGTTTTCCAATGGCATGACGTATATATTCCAAAAACCATGCAAAGATCCCTGAAAGGCTATTCTTTTACCATCAGGAGAAAATCTTGGAAAATATTCGCTGCTACCGGATACAGGTAAAATACTGATCTTACCGTCTATCAAATCAAGCAACGCGATATTTCTGTTTCCAGACAGTCTGTCTGTTATGAAAGCAAGGTATTTTCCATCCGGGCTGAAACTCGCATACTCATCAACAGAGGGATGATACGTGACTCTCAGATAACTGCCAAATCTGTTATTCTTTAAAAGCCACAGCGACGCTTTCTCAAGTGGATAGTGCGAACATTCCCTGATGAATTCCGAATACAATCTTTGTTCCTTTTTCGAATAAGAGCACGAATAAACTTGCTGGTCGTTTTCAATCCATACAGCATTGAATCTTTCCTGGGTGGCATCATAAGTTGCGCTGAAAAAAAGTTCATACCACTGTTCCTTTTCAACTTCAACTGGTGATGTAAAGGTGATTGAACCGTCTATGCTCAATTGCAAATACACATCGGCAGGCAACAGAGAAATCAATGACTTTGCCACATCGTCAATGAGTTTTCCGCTATCCTGTGAACCTGTCATGTAGATCTTCAAGCCCACCGCTGTAAAGGCGTATGTAGATAACAGCAAAACAACCAGAATCAGCACAAATTTCTTCATGCTTTGATTATATCAGGTTTTTACCTATCTGTTAAAGGATTTAGCTGTATGGACGATTAATAATATAGAAAAAGGATGTTCGGGGGTGACAGGATGAGAATCGATCCGACGGACCGGATCTTAAGTAATGTTGAAAATACCCAAAAAACCTCTGTACAGAGGTCTAATATTGTGCGTCTTGAAAACCACGTCAACCAGGAACAGAATGACCAGTCAAATGTCAATGTAGAAGATACACTGGATAATATTAAGAAATCTTTTGAAAAGATCAAAAACTTTCTCAAATCGGAAGCCCAGTTCACCATAGACAGAGATTTGAACATGATCATAATAAAGATCAAAAACACCGAGACAGGTGAAATCATAAGGCAGATTCCCCCGGAGGTTGCCGTGAGGATAGCCAAGAACCTTCAGGAGTTGATAGGTGTCCTGTTCGACGAAAGGGCGTGAAGATATGGATCTATCTTCAATTGCCAGCACGATTAACTACAGATACCAGAGCTCATCGAGCAAAATACAGTTTGGCGGATTATTTTCCGGTCTTGACACTTCTTCTATCATAGATGCTCTATTGTCCACAGATGTTCAGAAAGCAGAAAGTCTGAATACCAAATACAAACAGTTAGATTTGAAGCAAAAAGCATACCAGCAACTGGATGACAAGCTGGAAGAGTTCATGAACTTTTTAAGCAATTTCAAGCTCCAGTCCTCACTTTTAGCAAAAAAAGTCCAGACAGACTCACAGGTTCTAACAGTTTCAGCCAATGCGAATGCGATAAACGGAACATACTACATCAAAGTACTCTCCACAGCTACGCAAAGTTCCATGGCAAGTGGCAGAACTATTGGTCCACAGATCACAGACGGCTCAACCACTTTCTCAAGTCTTGTCTACAGATATACTCCGGTCGATTCAGAAATAAAAATTCAGAAAGGTTCAAGCACATACACTATTTCGATAAGCACCACCGATACTATCGATGATATAGTCTCAAAGCTCCAGACGGTTTTTGGCTCTGGAAATGTGACATTCTCTGATGGAAAACTGAACATACAGAGCAATGAATCATTTGCAATAAGACAGGTTAGGGGCACATTTATGCAGGTTTTCAACCTATCAGACGCACCAATAACTCAAAATGGTTCGACCTACTCGATGCAGAGCACAGCACATGTTGGATCCATCTCGGCAAACAAAACTCTGTCTGATCTTGCTTCTTATCGCGGATTGACCCTGAGCGATGGAGAAATAAAAATCAACGATGTGAGTATATCTTTCAGTACCACAACCACCTTGACCCAGCTCATCGATGCAATAAACAACAGTAATGCCAACGTCACAGCAAGGTACGATGCAAGCTCAGATAAACTCGTTCTTACATCCAAATCAACGGGTTCAACCACTATATCGATCGACGATAATGCAACAGGACTTGGACAGTTGCTCGGACTCGATATCGGTGTTTTTAACGCTGGAAGCTCTGCACATGTACAGATAAGCAGTGACGGTGTGAACTGGACAGATCTTTATTCTTCTTCAAATACCTTCAACTACAGCGGCTTGAGTATCACAGTCAAAGACATTTCATCTTCAACACAAACTGTAAGTGTCACAAACAACACCGACGCAATTATCGATCAGGTGAAAGAATTTGTCAACAACTGGAACAATCTTATGAACTACATCTACACCAAACTCACAGAAGACACTGTGAAAAACAAAGAAGAGAGCCAGATGACCGATGAAGAAAAAATGCAGGGGATTTTGAAGAACGATTCTTTTGTCAGAACCATATTCAACAAGATGAGAGAATACATCACAAAGAAGATACCAGGACAAATCAATTATCTGTGGGAGCTTGGCATAAGTACTGGTTCATACGGTTATGAAAATATGACTGTGGGAAAACTCGAATTGGATCAAGACACGCTCAGAAAAAAGATAGAAGAAAATCCCGAGGCTGTCTGGGCATTTTTTGGTAACACTGAAACAGGCTCACTTGGTCTGGCTCAACAAATTCAGCAGTACATGAGAGAAGTGACAAAATACGGTGGACAAATAGACTCAGTCGCGGGGCTGAATGGAAGTATAGCCAGAGAAAAACGTGTCCTTGCTCAGCAATTAGCAGACTGGATCCAGAGAATACAAAAAAAGGAGCAGGATCTGTGGGCAAAATTCTCAGCCTTAGAGGAAGCTGTTGCAAGAATGCAAGCCACAGGCTCCTATCTGTCACAGTTAACAGCAAAAAATAGCAATTCTTAAGAGGTCTTTTTACTCAAAATCAAACTGAAATCACCGGGATTTGAGGCATCAAAGCTGAAAATGACCTTTTTGGCAATTGACTCTGGAAGAGATTGCTTGATTCTGTCCACATAACCTGAAAGCCTTTGATGAAGCGCTACTTTTACTGCGCTGTATTGATTTACATCATCAATCCTGGACAGTTCATTCACAACTCTTCTGATCACCACAAGCGGCGAGATCACCTTCCCCGTTCCCTTGCAAACAGGGCAGGAGGTAAACAAGAGCTGGTCAACGGAAGGAGATTTTCTCTTTCTGGTCATTTCAAACAAACCGAGTTTTGTAAAACCAATCAACTCGATATGAGCAGAATCTTTCCTTACCGCGCTCTGCAATTCTTTCATGAGCCTGTCGTAATAATCTTTTGAGGGCATGTCTATGAAATCGATTATGACAATTCCCCCAATATTTCTCAGGCGCAACTGCCTTGCAATCTCGTGGGCGGCTTCTACGTTTATCTTGTAAGCCAGTTCTGCATGACTTTTTTCAGCTACAAAGCTTGCCGAATTCACATCAAAGACCGTCAAGGCTTCAGTGGTATCCAGTGCGATGTAACCACCGCTTGGCAAATCGATGATTCTTTCCTGCATCTGACCCAGTTGATTGTAGACACCCAATTTATCAAACAAATCGTCTTTGATCAGATTGATCAACGGCTTTTTAGGGAGCTTCTTACAAGCTTCCTTCACCTTTTCATAAACAACTTCATCGTTGACATAAACTTCGTCGATTTCTTTATTCAGACGTTCTCTGATGATGTAATCTGCCACTGTGGGTTCACTGCGAAGGAGTTTGGATTTTCTGGCTCTTTTGAAATCTTTGATTATCCTGTCCCATTCTGCTTTGAGTTCTTCAAACTCTTCAAAAATCACATCCTCAGGAACAAACTCAGCCGCAGTTCTCACCACAATACCTTCGTTCTTTGCAAGACTTTTCAGCAGTTTTTTCAATCTCTCACGCTCTTTTGGATCGGATACCTTTTTTGAAACACCTTTTGCACGGGAGAGCGGAAAATAAACCAAGAACCTGCCTGCAAGTGATATCTTGCCTGTAACCTGTGGACCCTTGGAGCCTATCGCATCGTGTTTCACCTGCACAAGGACTTTCATACCTTCTTTAAGTGCATCGGCGTTCAAAATTTGCTTCAAATACTGTCTTGAAAAATCACTCAATTTTAAAAAGGCATTTTTACTTTCCCCTATGTCCACAAAAGCTGCGTTCAGACCGGATATTATCTTTTCGACACGACCCACATAGATATTTCCCGATATAAACTCATTTTCCTCGGTGAAAAGTTCCTGCAAAACACCATCCGAGAGTATGGCACCGTTCACTCTTTTTTCCTGAAGATTTATTACCAACTGATTCACAAAATTCTCACCAGCTAATCAACAAATTCAAATAAGCCCATCTTACCATCTTTTCGAACATAGAGCATGTTTATTTCATTGGTCTCAGAGTTTCGAAAAACAAAGAACTGCCTTTTCATAGTTTTGAACTGCAAAATTGCTTCCTCTAAAGGCATCAAAGACAGCGGTATTCGCTTTGTCTCGGCTATGTCTGTTTCTTCTTCCACTGAAGAAGCTGATATTTGTGGTTCTTTTTCCGCCGGAACACGGTGCTTTTCACGAATTGTGGACTTGATCTTTTTTATCTTTTTTTCCAGCGCATCTGACATTCTGTCAATCGCGGTGTACAAATCTGGATCTTTCTCCTGAACAACGACTATGTTTCCTCTTAAATTTATATTTGCCTTCAATACGAAATTCACAGCATCCTTCTCTGCTTTTATCTCTGCAGAGACGACGTCGTTGTCCTTCAAAACCCTGTCGACTTTCTCCAATCTCTTTGACAGATACTGTTCTACAGCAGGTGAAGAATCAAAACCCCTGGTTGTGAATTTGTAATTCATTGCTTCACCTCCTCAAGTAAATTCATCCTCTTTTTTACATAATCATTGATCGCAGAAAAATACTCTTCCTGGTGAAGCACAAAATAACCAAACAGGGTAATCATAGTGTACAAAAGCACATTTGTATCCAAAGCAAATTTGAAGGATTTTTCTACATTCTTTTCAAATGTTGTGGAAAAGAATTTAATCTCTTCCTGTTCAAGATTTTCCACTGACTTGAAGAAAAAATAATAAGCAAGAGCAAGTCCCACAACAATCACGGCAAAACCAAATGCAACGAATAAGTTGATGATTAACCCTGCTACAGCAATTGCAATTCCAATGTAAAACAGTGATTCATCCATTTTCAAAACGATCGCTGTGTATTTTGGAAATGCCTCGATCATTCTGCGCTGCAATTGCCTTATAATTGAGTGCCACCTTATCAGTACAAAAATCAAAACAAGACCGGAAACAAAACACATACCCTGTGTGAAACCAAAAAAGCGCAGCGCGGATAAAGCTATAAGATAATTAGCCGCAACCACAACTATGGAGGCTATCAATCCCAGAACACTTCCGACAAAAAACACCACCAGCCCGTACGAGTAAAAATCTTTCGACGGTAAATTCGTCCTGTCAAAGAACGGCGTTAAATACTTATCCATAATCATCCCCCCTTTAAAAATGATAACAGAAAAGCCAGGAAAAATAGCATTACACACAGTAAGATCAAAAAGAAAGATGTCTTTGAGAACTCACCGATCGATTTTCTAAATACAAAGACAGAAAATCCAAGCAGAGAAAGTCCTGCTATCAAAAGCGCATAAGCCACTCTATCTGCCCGCCTTTATGTTTGCTTCAACTTTCGTGTTCTTGTAAAGCCTGTCCTGAAACTCCAAAAGTTTTTTGGCTCTTTCCTGAGCATCTTTAAAGACATGAGGATCCAGTTCTTCAGAAGGCACGACAATACTGGCAACTATCGTGATCTTCTGACCATCACAGTGCATGTAACCACCGTAGGTTGCAAAGGTTTTTTCTCCGTCCTCTGTGACAACGCGAACATAATCTATTGCAAGCTGAGCGACTATCGGTGCTCTTTTTGGAAGTATTCCCATAGATCCTTCAACAGTTCTACAGGATAACAATTTTGCCTTGCCGCTCCAGCAAACAGTCGAAGGGGAAAGGATCTCAACCTCTATCATGCAACACTCCCTCTCAGTCTCTCGGCTTTTTTAACAGCTTCTTCAATCGTTCCAACCATGAAAAATGCCTGTTCTGGCAAGGAATCATGCTTGCCTTCGAGTATTTCTTTGAACCCACGGACTGTTTCGGAGATCGGTACATATTTTCCAGAGGCGCCGGTGAATCTCTCAGCCACAAAGAATGGCTGGCTCAGGAAACGCTGTATTTTTCGTGCCCTTTGAACTATTAACTTGTCTTCTTCAGTTAATTCTTCCATACCCAGAATTGCTATTATGTCCTGCAGGTCTTTATACCTCTGAAGCACTTCCTGCACACCTCTTGCAACCTGGTAGTGTTCCCAACCGACTACAGCCGGATCGAGGATCTTGGAGGTTGAATCAAGAGGATCTACAGCAGGGTAAATCCCGAGCTCTGCAATCTTTCTGGAAAGAACCACAGAAGCATCCAGATGTGCAAAAGTAGTTGCAGGGGCAGGGTCCGTTATGTCGTCTGCCGGAACGTATATCGCCTGTACCGATGTTATAGAACCTTTTTGAGTTGAAGTAATTCTTTCCTGCAATTCACCCATATCAGTTGCAAGTGTCGGTTGATATCCCACCGCGGAAGGCATCCTTCCAAGCAAGGCAGAAACCTCGCTACCAGCCTGAACAAATCTGAAGATATTGTCTATGAACAAAAGAACATCTCTTCCCTCGACATCTCTGAAGTACTCTGCAATCGTCAGCGCAGTTAAACCGACCCTGAACCTTGCTCCCGGTGGTTCGTTCATCTGTCCAAAAACCAGAACGGTGTTCTCCAAAACGCCTGCTTCTTGCATTTCAATCCATAGGTCGTTTCCTTCTCTTGTGCGTTCACCAACACCTGCAAAGACCGAAAAGCCCTTCTGCTCAATGGCGATGTTTCTTATCAATTCCATAACAAGAACTGTTTTTCCAACACCTGCTCCACCAAAAAAGCCTATCTTCCCACCTTTTGGAAATGGAGCAAGCAAATCGATCACCTTTATTCCCGTTTCGAGAATTTCTATTTGAGTTTTCTGCTCGGTGATGGTCGGCGCCGGCCTGTGAATTGGCCAGTAATCCTGCGCCTCTATTTCTCCTTTCTCGTCTATTGGTTTACCAACAACATTCAGCATTCTACCCAAAACGCCTCTACCTACCGGTGCAACTATTGGCTTTCCGGTATCGATGACCTCTAAGCCCCTTGTCAAACCGTCTGTCGAATCAAGTGCAACGGTGCGGACGATGTTGTCACCTATCAACTGCTCCACCTCAAGCACGAGTTTTTCACCGGTATGAGGATTAACCACCTCAAGGGCATTGTATATATCCGGAAGTTCTTTTTCATTGAATTTAACATCAACGACAGGTCCTATGACCCTGACTATATATCCTTTCCCTGCCAAGAAAATCGCCTCCTCATTGTTCCTTCAAAGCCTCTGCGCCGGTGACAATCTCTATGAGCTCTTGTGTGATCGATGCCTGCCTTGCTTTGTTGTACTCAAGAGTGAGCGTTCTTATCATTTCTTTGGCATTCTCCGTAGCGTTTCTCATAGCATTCTGGCGAGCGTACATTTCACTAACTTTTGTCTCATAGAGCATCGAATAGAATTTTGTCGCAACATAAAAGCTGACAAAATTGGCTGCGAGTTCATCTGGCTGCGGTTCATATTCGTATCTTTCTATTTTCTTTCCACCAGCCACAGGTGTCAATTGCAAATACACAGGACGTTGAACGAGTTTGTTGATGAATTTTGCGTATATGACATGGACATTTCCCGTTATCTTCAAAACATCTTCCATCAGAGCTGCGGCAAAATTCAACGTCGGAACATCGTACATTCTTTGGTAAGATTTAATGAGCTTGCTGTTTTTTGAAAAATATGCCGTCGCCTTCGAACCTATGGTAATCAGACCATCGAAGTCTTTCAATCTGTGCTCGGCTTCTCTGATTATCTCAGCGTTGAAAGCTCCGCACAATCCCATGTCTGAACTGACAACTATCAAAATCGGTTTACCCTTACCGGTCACAAAAGGATGTTCACACCATGAGAAATCAACGTGTTCTTTTATTTGCTCAACAGCATCTGTGAATTTTTTTATCTTTGAAAAAGACTCTTCCAGTTTTCTCACTCTGGCACGTGCAACCATTTCCATTGCACGCGTTATTTTCATCAACGATGCCGTGGACTGAATACGCGCCTTAACTGACCTGAGTTTTCTCCTGCTCATTATTCATGCCATCCCTTCAGAAACTCCTGAATGGCTTGCTTTAATTCATCTTCGATCTCCTGTGTCAGTTCTTTTTTCTGTGCGATTGATTTGAGCAAAGAACTGTGTGTGTTTCTCATATACTTGAGAAACTCTGTTTCAAATTTTTTCACAGACTCAACTGAGAGTTCATCCAAATACCCTTTGATTCCGGCATAAAGAACAACTACCTGCTCTTCAACCGGCATAGGATGGTACTGATCCTGTTTGAGCAGTTCCTGCAGTCTCTGTCCACGAGTTATCTGGGCTCTTGTGGCTGGATCGAGTTCTGAAGCAAACTGCGCAAATGTTTCCAATTCTCTGAACTGTGCAAGATCTATTCTCAACATCCCAGCCACCTGTTTCATCGCTTTTATCTGCGCAGAACCTCCCACTCGCGACACAGAAAGTCCAACGTTGATGGCAGGTCTGAATCCGGAATAGAAAAGTCCAGGTTCAAGGTATATCTGCCCATCTGTTATGGATATGACGTTGGTTGGAATGTACGCTGAAACGTCGTTGGCTTGCGTTTCAACTATTGGAAGGGCTGTTAAAGAACCGCCTCCTGCTTTTTCATCGAGTTTTGCCGCTCTTTCAAGGAGTCTGGAGTGAAGGTAGAATATATCACCAGGATAAGCTTCCCTTCCAGGTGGTCTTCTCAAAAGCAGAGAAAGTTGCCTGTAAGCAGCCGCGTGCTTTGACAGATCGTCGTAAACTACAAGGGCATCACGCGAACTGTACATGAAATATTCACCCATGGCACAACCTGCATACGGAGCAAGATATTGAATTGGTGCCGGGTCTGATGCCGATGCAACGACAACTGTTGTGTAATCCATCGCACCGAATTCGCGCAGTTTATCGACAATGCGCGCAACAGAAGCGATCTTCTGTCCGATGGCAACATAGATGCAGTATACGTCTTTTCCCTTCTGGTTGATGATCGTATCAATCGCTATCGCGGTCTTTCCGGTCTGTCTGTCACCTATTATCAACTCGCGCTGACCACGACCTATTGGAATCATCGCATCGATTGCCTTGATACCCGTTTGAAGCGGTGTGTTCACAGGTTTTCTGTATATAACTCCCGGAGCTTTTATCTCTACCCTTCGTGTGTGCTTGGCATTCACCGGTCCAAGACCGTCAAGAGGATCTCCAAGCGGGCTGACAACCCTTCCAAGTAACTCTTCTCCAACCGGAACTTCTATGATTTTCTTCAATCTCCGAACGATGTGTCCTTCCTTGATCTGAGAATATGGACCGAGCAAGATCACACCCACATTGTCCTCTTCGAGGTTGAAAGCAAGACCCTTTATGCCTGTTTCCACAAACTCTACGAGTTCATTTGCCATAACGTTGTTCAAACCATAGACGCGCGCTATTCCATCACCAACTTGTACAACCCTTCCCGTCTCTTGAAGATCTATTTCCTCTGTGAATTCCTTAATCCTTTCCTCTAAAACCTTTGTTATCTCACCCGGGCTAATTCGCAACTACATCACCCCTTTTGAAAAACAGAACGAGCTATGTTTCTTATCCTTCCAGATACAGAAACATCAAAAGTTCTACCCTCGTACTCTATCACAGCACCGGCTAAGAGCGACTGGTCAAGTCTTATGTCAAAAACAGGTTCTTTTTTCGTATAGCGCCTTACGAAATCCGATATCGCCTTTGTCTCTTCATCAGACAAATCATAAGCAACAGTTAAAACAACGGGCACTTTCATCTGAGATTCTATTTTCATGTTTTTGTAGTACTCCAGAATCAGCGGTAAAGATGCCTGCCTTCTCTTTTCAAAAACTATTTTCAGAAAACTCCAGAACGGTTTATCGACCGTTATACCTGCGTGGTTCAAAAACTTGACAATCCTCTCAACCTGTTTCAAAGAATTCTGCGTGGGATCGTCAAGGAACAATTTTGTCTTCTGATAAAGCAAAGTAACAAGTGCCAGTACCTGTCCGTACTCTTCCTGTTTTCCCAGCTCAATTGCAACATTGAGCAAAGCCCTGGCGTACTTGGATGCTATGTGAGAATATCTCATTCACTCTGCCCCTTTTTCAACACATTCACAAGATATTCCCTTTTCGCTTTCTCATCGAGAACTCCCTGGAGAATTTTCATGGCAAGAGCCACGGCAATTTCTCCAGCTCTTTTTTCGACTTCATCCAGAGCTCTCTGCTTTTCTCTTTCAATTTCGGCACGTGCTGAATTCATAATTCTATCTGCTTCCTCACGGGCTTGATTTTTTGCCTGATTGATCAACTCGTCACTTGTTTGTTTCGCATCGGACACGATTTTCTCTGCTGTTTGCCTTGCATTTGCCAGAATCTGTTCGGCTTCTTTTTTCATTTCCTGAGCTTCCTTGCGCTCTTTTTCTGCCTGAGCAAGTTCAGCTTCAACCTTTTCACGTCTTTTGTCCATAATCTGGGTAAATGGTTTGTACAAAAGTTTGTACAGTGCGAATAACAGTATAAAGAAATTCAAAAGCTGCACAATACCCGTGAGGTTAAGTTCAACAAATCCCATCTTCTGTCCTCCTCAGAGAACAAAGAGTATCAGTATGGAGATCAATAGAGAGTAAAGACCTGTTGTCTCACAAACAGCCTGCGACAGCAACATCCTTGTGGTCAAAACACCTATGAGTTCCGGCTGACGAGCCATCGCCTGCATAGCGCCGTCACCGACGTGTCCTTCACCTACACCGGGACCGATTGCTCCGGCACCCATGCATATACCTGCACCTATAAACTTTCCCATCTGGATCAAAGCTTGAGCAAGAGTTGGTCCATTCTCCACAAAAATCCCTCCTTTTCACGATAAAGCCGATGATATGTAAGCAATTGCAAGCACTGTGAAAACAAGCGCCTGAATCACACCCACAAATAAGCCAAAGAAACCCCAGAGTATCACAGGTAAAAACAGGTACTTTGCCATGTATGCGAGCAGGTACGTCAACAAGGCTCCACCGGCGATATTTCCAAAGAGCCTCAATGAATGTGATATCGGCTTTGAGAGTTCTCCTATGACATTCATCGGAAACATCAACGGAATTGGTTCAAACCAGGACTTTGCCCACGCTTTAAAACCTTTTGATTTGATCGCAAAGACCTGGCTTATCAAAAAAACAAAGACTGCAAGAAAAGCATTTGTGTTTATGTCGGCAGTGGGCGAGAACCACGTGTCGGAAAACAGGTATATTTTTTCTATATTTCCCTGCGCATTTGCTTCAATTGAAATTCCAGGGATTGCACCACCAAGGATATTTGAAAAAACGATGAATATGAAAAGGGTACATGCGATATAAAAAGTTGGTCTTACAAAACGCTGATCCGGTATGGCATCTTCAACCATTTGATAAACAAACTCCATGAGAGATTCCAGCGCAGATTGTTTTCTATCTGGTATCAGTTTTGGTTTTCTAAAACCATACGCAATCAGTATTATTATGAGCATGATGATCCAGGTCATGAAAATAGTAAGTGGATTTATCCGTGAAAAGATTCCATTTCCAAATGGGAGCTTCACAACCCATCTATTTGCAACATTTTTGAAGGCTTCACCCATGCTCTGTTTTGAAAGATAAACTGCATTCAAAATCCCCACAACTATGTAGATGATCAAAAATATAGCCAAAAGTATCTTTGTCTTTCTGTCCAAACTCAGCTTCACCAGGTCACCTCCAGGACAAAAAGGCTGCCAGTTTGGCATTTAAAAGACCAAAAAAAGCTCCAAAAACAGCCTGTACAGATAAAGCAACAGCACAAAAAGCCATAATGGCTCCACTTAAAGTATACCGCGAAAGATAACCTGCCACTGACATCTTTTTTTGTCTTGAAACACACTTTTTAACGTCACGCCAAAGAGCCATTATGTTAACACATGCTCCACAGGTTCCGATCAATACTCCCAGCACTCCCTTATAACCAAAAAGAAACCAGAACACAGCCATCTCAGCTATTCCCAGAATCATTATGTTTTTCAGCATCTTTTTTATCGTGTTTGTCATATTTATCGGCTTCCTTTAAAAGATATTTAAACCCATTGTACAGACCTGACGCAACACCAAGCAGTACAAAAATTATCAAAATCACACCATTTTTTGTTGTCCATCTGTCGATGTAATAACCAAGAAAAGCTCCAACGGCGATATTGGAAATAACAGTTACACCAAAATTGAGCACGATACTGTATTTGCTCAAGCCTTGCCGCACTTAACCGTCCCTTTCACTGAAAGAATCGTTTCGATGTCTCCTTCATTTACAACACCAACGGGTAACTGCAGAACAAGCCCATCAACAGTCAGCTTCAAATCACGTCCAGTAACAACTGTTGGCGGGGTTATGTTGATTTTACAGTTGATTTTCTCAAGGTTCATTGCAAGTGCACCGGCGATCATGTTTCCAAGTTCTCCAACTGCACTCATGGCAAGATCGTCCAAGGATTCATAAGGCATGCCCATCATTTTTGAGACCACCTGCAACGCCGTTTGAGGATTGAAAGAATATATCAATATGCCTTCAACGCCTCCTGCAAATCCTATAACCGTCACAAGATCATACATCGGTCTGACTTCTTTCAATACGCCGGGTTTACCTATAGATGGTTTTTTGCCTATCAAAGTTTCCATGGTATTAACGATCGCAGCAATCAAAGCATTCAAAATCCTTGCGTCCAAGTTAATACCTCCTCATTCCCAGCTTTCAGATACCGTTATATCCACTCTCAATGGTACTGATAATTTTACCACATCTTCCATCGATTGTTTGATCATCTGCAACATCTGTTCAGTTTCATCATCGGGAACCTCAAAGACAAGTTCATCATGAACCTGAAGTATCATTTTCGAATTCATCTTCATCTGTTTCATTTTACTATGCAAATCTATCATTGCGAGTTTCATGATATCTGCCGCAGTACCCTGTATTGGTGTATTTACAGCTATTCTTTCACCTTCCTGCCTAACTGCTGCATCCTTTGATCTTAATTGCGGTACCTCTCTTTTTCTTCCAAACATCGTTCTCACATGACCATACGTTTTAGCATAAGAGATAACCTTTGCAAAATATTCTCTAACCGACGGATACAGCGAAAAGTATTCGTTTATGAAACGCTGAGCCTGTTCATAAGTAAGACCCGTTCTTTTGGACAATCCGTACGGCGACACCCCGTAAATCACAGAAAAGTTGACCATCTTTCCAACAGCTCTCATCTGCGGTGTAACCTGGTCTTTTTCGACCTGAAAGATACGGGAAGCTGTGAATAAATGAATATCTTCTTCTTTCTGGAATGCCTCTATCAGCTTTTGATCGCCACTCAAATGTGCCAGAACTCTGAGCTCTATCTGTGAATAGTCTGCACTTATTATCTTCCAGCCGCTCTTTTGAGGAACAACTGCCCTTCTTATTTCTTTCCCTTCTTCCTGTCTGGTCGGCAAATTCTGAAGATTTGGATCGCTGCTGCTCAATCTTCCCGTGGCTGTACCGGTCTGATGAAATGAAGTGTGAATTCTCCCTGTCTTGGGATGTACAAGCCTTGGTAATACATCCAGGTAGGTGGATTTCAGTTTTTGAAATTTCCTGTATTCGAGAATCAATTGAACAATGGGATGCTCGTCGACTAACTCCTCAAGTACATCGGCTCTGGTTGAAAGATCACCTGTAGAAGTTTTCTTAGAGCCCTGAATTTTGAGTTTTTCAAACAGCACGTATGCCACTTGCTTTGGTGAATTCAAATTGAAAACTTCCTTTGCGTGCTCAAAGATCTGTCGTGAAAGTTCATCCATCCTGGTTACATATTTCATCGAAAGATCTTTTAGATATTCTATATTCATGTATACGCCGGCAAGTTCCATGTCCACCAGGACAGGTATCAAAGGCATCTCGATTTTTTCAAGAACATCAAGCAGGTCAGCTTCGTGCAACTTGATGTTCAACACTTCGTACAGTCTGCGAGTTATATCTGCATCCTCGGCAGAATACTTGGTGGCTTCCTCGACAGATACGTCGGCAAAACTCAGCGAACTGAACAAAGGTGAACTGTTTTTGACAACCTCTTCGAAACTGATCATCTTGTAATTCAAAAATTTCATGGCAAGTTCATCCAGACTGAATCTCTTTTCATCCGGATTCAACAGATAAGCGGCTATCATTGTATCAAAAGCAGGTCTAACCGGATCAATCCCGTGCATTTTCAACACACTGTAATCGTATTTGAGATTCTGCCCGATGATCTTTGTGCCGGCCTGCTGGAGTATTTGTTTCAAACTGCTCAATGCCAGATTCATATCAATGTTCGGACCGTTTCTGTGTGACAAAGGTACATAATAACTGCTCTTATCAGGCAGAGAAATTGAAAAACCAACTACTTTTGCATCTAATGGAGAGAGAGAATCTGTTTCAAGATCTAACACAATATACTGGCTTTTTTTCATCCTGTTCAGCAGTTCTGTAAAGGTCTTTTCGTCTTTTACAGTTATATAAGCACTCTGCGTACTCTGCTGAGCATAAAGCCCGAGTTCTTTCATTATGCTTGAAAATTCCATCTGTTTTAGAAATTCAACCAGTTCACTTTCTCTGTAACCTGTGTATTTCAGCTGTTCCCACTCTATTCCAAGATCGAGGTCTTTCATCAGAGTTACAAGTTGTCTGCTCTTGAAAGCATCTTCTTTGCCCTCGATCAACAATCTACCTATTCGGCTGTTTGGGTCAATCTTGCGGTATATATTTTCTAAATCACCGTATTTTTGTATCAATTCAACGGCAGTTTTCATTCCTATACCTTTAACTCCAGGTACATTGTCAACGGCATCACCCATCAGTGAAAGTAAATCGACTATTTGCGATGGATCAACCTGGAATTTTTCTCTCACTTTTGAAGGATCGTAAAGCTCAAGATCACTTATACCTTTTGCCGGACGCCATACCCTGATCTTTTCATTAACCAGCTGTAGTATATCTTTATCACCAGTCACTATGAAAATTTCTTCAAAGACACCTTCTCCTTTTTTGGCAAGTGTTGCTATGACATCGTCTGCTTCACAACCTTCATACTCAAGCACTTTCACTCCGAGAGCTTCTACGCCTTTCTTTATATATGGTATTTGCTGTATCATCGCATCGGGAGCCTGCGGACGGTGCGCTTTGTATTCTTCCAGTAATTCATGTCTGTAGGTGCGTGTTTTTTTGTCCATCGCAAATGCCACGCAGTCATCTATTCTGATGTGTTCTTTCAAAAACTTTATCAACATTCTTAAAACGCCATACGTGGCATTTGTTGGAAGACCTGAGCTGGTTGAAAGCGCTTGATCTACCGCATAATATGCCCTGTAAGCAAGACCTGTGCCATCAAAGAGAAATAATTTTGCCATTTTTTTCATGCTCCCTCAGTTCCTCGAGAACCTCGACTGCCTTTCTCAGATGCGGTATGACTATCGAGCCTCCAACAATGAGCGCAACATTGAAAATTTCGAAGAACTCTTCATCTTTTGTACCCAGTTGGAACAACCTTATCATGTGGTATGTGATGCAGTCGTTGCATCTTAAAACCATCGACGCAACAAGACCAAGCATTTCCTTGGTTTTCGTACTCAGAGCACCTTCTTCGTAAACCTGGGAATCAAGATTCATGAACCTTTTGGTGTGAATATTACCCTTCTCGTTTATCAGCTTATTCAGCCTTGCCCTGTAATCAACGAATTCTTCTATCAAGTTGATCACCTCGAAAGTTTTAAAGGTTCATCATGGGTGAAAATCACCCAGTCGCATTTTTTTGAAGTTTCTCTCACAAACACAGCACCTTCATCATTTTTGTAGCCTTTGACTGCTTCAAAGTACTCTACCTTTGTATAACAAATATCACCCGGTATGAATATTCTACCCATATTTTGCGTTTCAACAACCATAGAGATGTGATCAGATGAATGATAAGGTGTGTGAAAAACATCGATGCAACCAAAAAGCCTTTCTCCGCCTTTTAACGTGTGCACATCTTTCCAGCTCAGAACAACCATACTGTACAGCTGTCCGGCGATCGGTCCAAAAGATGAATAATCCCTTGTTCTGTACTTTTCATGGACATAGACAGAGGCATTCTTGAAAAATATCGATGAAAAAATATGGTCCATGTGCACGTGTGTAAAGATCATATCGGTGATCTTTTCAGGCGAAATGTTTCTTGCCTTCAGTGACTTTTCAAGTGCCTCCCAGGTTACGAAGCTTCCGGCATCTACGATTATCCTTTTTTCATCATCATACAGTAAAGATACCGTTGAATACGGTGCCATTACGTAAGGCATTGCGCGCAGAACCCCACCGATGACCAGTATTTCAATATTCAACAGGGATCACCTCACAAAAAACGAGACAAAACCGGCCAAAAGACAGTAAACGGAAAAAATCTTCAATTTGTTAGCCAAAACAACCTTTTTGAGCAAAAACAGTGCGACAATTCCAACACAAAAAGAGATCACACCAAGATAAAACCAGTGAAAATTCATCTGTGAACCTTCCAAAATCCCAGCTCCAGCGATTACTGGCAGGGCAAGAAGAAATGAATAAGAAAGAGAATCTTCTTTCTTAAAACCAAGCAGTAAACCAGCAGATATGGTTGCTCCGCTTCTCGATATACCCGGAAAAACGGCTATTGCCTGAAAAAGTCCAATAATCAAAGCATCGAGAGATGACATTTCTTCAAGACTTTTCCTGCCATTTCTCATCGAGGCAAAAAGCAACATGATACTCGTTGTGCAAAAAAAGATAGGTAAAAATCTCGTATCAGTGAAAGTCGCCTCGATTTTTTTATTCAAAGTAAATCCAACGACAACTGCCGGAACTGTTGAGATGACAAGATTAAAAAGTATCCTCCAGTTTCTGAATGAACGTACCAGTGGCTTTAAAGCAAATATGAAAACGGCAAACAGCGTTCCAAGATGAAGCAAAGCCGCAAGGGCAATATCCGTGTTGACATTCAGTATTTTTGAAAACAGCACAAGGTGTCCAGAACTTGAAATCGGCAAAAATTCAGTCAATCCCTGTACAATCGCAAGGAATAAGCCGCTCAGAATCCTTCCTCCTTTGCTATCTTCTCATACCTGATACTGTACATCTCTAAAACCTTTGCAACTTCCTGCGGATCCAAAACATCAACCTTTATTGAAACTCTTCTGTAGCCATCTTCCTTAACTGTGTTCACGGAAAGGACATTCATTTTGTTCTGTGCAAGGACATCAAAAACCTTCTTTAACTGTCCGGGTTTGTCCTCCAATTTCAGAAGGATCCTTGAGCCGGGTTCGTCCATCGCCGTAATGGCAACAAAGGCTTCGAGTATCTCTGTAAGAGTTATTACACCTTTTACGACAAGATCTTTATCGACAACTGCCAAGCACGCTTCATGTGATTCTCTGAAAGTCAGTGCGGCTTCTTCGATGTAGCTGTCGTCGAACACATAAAAATCCGGAAAGATCACATAATCACCTATGGTATTGTCAAGCTGTAGATTTGCCAGTGTGTTTTTGTATACCAGCCCTTCGAATTTGTTTTCCTCGTCTGTTACGACGCAGTAGTCTACTCTGTACTTTCTCATGGTTGATAAAACTTCCTGAACAGTTGCACTCACCTTTACCTGTGGAAAGTCTGTATTCATCCAGTTTTTTGCAAACATATTTTTTCGCCCCCTTTTTCTACTATAGATATTATATTTTTATCATACCTTAGTAGTAGATATATTATATAGGGGTGGTAGATTCTGTAACATTACGATCGAAAACTGGCTTTAAATCACTGTTTTTGTTCGTGAGGGGGGTGGTAGATAACCTGGTAGATAAGTGGTAGATAAGTGGTAGATAACTTCCGAAAGGCTCTTTACAAGCTAATTTAAAGGTGGTAGAAAACGTGTAAGTATGATCTTTACGTTGATAGATGATTTTCAGAGTAAGTAGCTCGGTATTATATGAGCGCAAAATTTTATTTTTGTGATGAGCATTTGGAGTTTTCTACCACCTTTTTATTCGCTATTAAAGAGCATTTTTGAAGTTTTCTACCACCCCCACAATATATTGTGTAAAGTTATCTACCACACGATAGATAGATTAATCGAAATATTCAATTTTTTGGATCTTAACCTTTTCATTATCAGTGTTTCAATATCTGTCTTTATGATATTGCTATAAATTTTTTTGCAGGGGGGAATTTTATGGATCAGGAGCAGATCTTTGAGGTTGTGAGAAAAGAGCAAATTCAATTCATCCGCCTTCAGTTCTCTGATATCAACGGAAATCTGAAGAACGTCGAAATTCCATCCGCAGAACTTGAAAGGGCATTCAGCAGAGGTATCATGTTTGACGGATCATCCGTTGAAGGTTTTGTCAGAATCGAAGAATCTGATATGTACCTGAAACCGGATCTTTCTACTTTTGCAATTCTTCCTTGGTCAACAAATGGAGCAAAAAGCGCCAGAATAATCTGCGATGTTTACAAACCAGACGGCACACCTTTTGAAGGAGATCCACGCTACCGGCTGAAGCTCGTTGTTGAAAAAGCAAAAAGAATGGGATTTGAAGCATTTGCAGGTCCTGAGATCGAATTTTTTGTCCTTCCAAAAGATGAGAAAGGTTTTCCAAGGGCTGAGTTGCTGGATTTTGGAAGTTATTTTGATCTTTTGCCTCTTGATGAAGTTGAGTCTCTGAGAAGTGAAGTTGCTGTGGCTCTGAGAACCATGGGAATTGATGTTGAAGCATCCCATCATGAAGCGGCACCGTCCCAGCACGAAGTGGACTTTCGTTATGCAGACGTTCTAAGGGCGGCAGACAATACTCAAACTGTGAAACTGGTTCTCAAAACCATAGCGGTAAAACACAACTTACATGTTACATTCATGCCCAAACCGTTTTTTGGCATAAATGGTTCTGGCATGCACACACATCTGAGTTTGTTTTTAAATGGTGAAAATGCCTTCTATGATCCCAGCTCACCTGATAACCTTTCAAAGGTTTTAAGGTATTTTGTTGGCGGTATTTTGCTCCATGCACGTGAAATAACGGCAATTACAAATCCAACTGTTAACAGCTACAAAAGACTCGTGCCTGGTTACGAAGCACCTGTTAACATCGCCTGGTCAAAGGCAAACAGATCTGCTTTGATAAGAGTACCTGCAGCACGTGGCAAGTCAACCAGAATTGAATATCGCGCGCCAGATCCTTCTTGTAACGCATATCTTGCTTTTGCCGTAATGGTTGGCGCCGGTCTGGATGGAATTGAAAACAAAATAGAGCCACCACTGCCCATCGAAGAAAACATATATTCCATGTCCGAAGAAAGACGCACTCAGTTCAAGATAGATTCTCTACCAGGTTCACTCAAAGAAGCACTCGATGAAACAAGAAAATCCGATCTTGTCAAAGAAATTCTTGGCGAACATATCTTCAAAAAATTTATCGAACTCAAAAGAAGAGAGTACAGGGATTTCAGTATATCTGTAACTGACTGGGAAATAAGAAAATACCTGAATGTTTGATCGTATCTCTATGACAAAGTGGCTGACTTTTTGTCAGCCACTTTTATTTTCATCACTCTAATGTTAATCTTCTGTGAATTTTTGAGCTTTTGAGAGATTTAAGAAGAAACAAAAAGCTTTTTGGTAGTATTTTCATTTTTTTCCTGCCATTTGTACAAATTTACACTTGATGTGAAAATGTTTTCATGCGACTTTCTTTGAGGGAGTGTAATGAACAGATATTCCTCTTTGGTGATAATAATCCTGTTGATTTGTGATTGACAAATAATCAGTTTCGGTGAATAAAACTGGTGATAACAAAGTTATTCTCTTATTACAAGAAAAACATTGTCAGAAACATAATCCTGCCAGCGAACATAATCGAAAGAAGCTCAACCAAGCCAGTTGATCAAATTTGATCACTGGAACTTAGGCGAATTCGACCACACTTTCTATGGGCTGTCTATCACGCTCAGACAGTTCAGCGCTCTGGTGCTTTTCAGAAAGTCCTGAAAGGTCTTTTTCTGGATATGCAACGGCAATGATTGTGATTATTACGTGTTCCTGTGGTATTTGAAGAATTTTTTTGACACCGATCGGATCAAAACCTGCTACAGGATGAGCAACCAGTCCCATCTGAGTTGCCTGAATCTGCAAAAAGGCAACAGCCTGACCAAGGTCAAAGAGAAAATAGTCCCTGTTGTCTGAAAGCTGGCAGTCCATCTCTTTTTTTGAATGAACAACGATCAATGCAGGTGCTTTTTTCATCCAGTAATTGCCACCCGAAAGCGTCTCGTGCAACCTGGTTAGAATATCTTGCGATCTGACCGCGATGAATCTCCATGGCTGTTTATTTGCACAGGAAGGTGCAAGGTGTGCAGCCTGTAAAAGAACTTTGAGCTGTTCATCTGAGATCTTTTCCTGGCTCAAAGCCCTTCTGGCTCTTCTGATCTGTATCAGTTCGTTGATTGAATTGTCTTGCTGCATGATCTTCAAAAGTTGCTCTTTCACCTTTTCTACATGTCCATCAACCTTGACGTTGAACATACTGCATCTTATTCTGTTCCACCGATCCAGAATGAAAGTCGAACGCACGATTTTACCGTCTTTTTGCACATTCAAAGACCTGGCAAATTCGCATCTTTCATCAGACAAGAAATTGACTTCAAGCTGATATTTTTCTTTGAAATTTTTCAAAGTCTCTGGACTGTCGCAGGATACACCGTAGACCTGTATCTGGTGTGACCTGAACCATTCAATGGCTTTTGAAAGATCCTGTGCCTGCTTTGTACAGCCGGTTGTGCCAGCCTTGGGAAAGAAATACAGTACGGTGTATTTTCCAAATAGATCAAGATCCGTTGTTTTCCTGTTATCCTGATCAACGAGATTGAATTTCACCGTTTTCATCCCTTCACCTCCTGAAATCATAATACCTTAAGAGCTCTCATGTATCCCATCGAAGTGGCATACTGTATGGATCTTGTCCAGCCAGAACAGTCGCCTATGACATGTAGATTTTTGAAAAGATCGTTGTTGAATTTGTTGGAATAGAATTTGACCTCAACAGCATAAAGCAAATTGTCAAAGTAAGCGACGCCTTTTATAACATTGTCAAGTCTATCGACGAAATCCACCAGCGATTCTCTGATTTTGGATGGAAATACCAGATTCGCGTCTCCCAGTATAAAACTGCTGCTGTTCAGAGTAGGGTAGACCCTTCCCAATCTTTTTGTTCTTCTGTATTCTTTGAAATCTCCGTATGTCTGCAGAATTATCTTTTCGCGGTCTCCCGCAAGTATGTTTGCAAGTTTTGCAAGGTTTTTCCCATACCCTGTTGGGTCTTTGAACGGTTCTGTGAATCTTGTGGTCACAAGTACGGCAAAATTAGTGTTTTCAGTTTTTTGATTTGTGTCTGAATACCCGTTCACGGTGGTGAAATCTTCGTATTTTTCTAAAGTTACCTTGCCGGCGGGATTCTGGCAGAACAATCTGCACATGTACCCCGTCCTTGCCTTGTATCTGACCTTTACTTCATACATGTCGAAAAACCTTTCCATAATGTGATTTGGCAATTCATACCTGATACCTATATCGACATAATAATTTTCTTTCACAAGATGTGGATATTTTTCCTTAAGACGATCCATGAGCTTGTGCCCGCTTCTGCCAACAGCGATCACGACTTCATCAAAAAGATATTCACCATTGCTGGTGAAGACCCTGTGTTTGTCACCGAACTCCATGTCTTCAACCACCGTGTTGAAAGAAAAGTGGATATTTTTAAACGAAGAGAAGTACTCAAAAAGATTGTTGTTTGTATCTTTTAGCACATCAGTCCCCAGGTGAAAAAAATATGCTCTGACAGGTTCAAAACCGTGATCATAAAAAATTCTGTATGTTTCTTCATTTGAAAATGATTCACCGTATTCTATTCTTTTTCCGTCTTTTTCGAAAGATTTGAGATACTCAATCATATTGGTTTTGTCTTTCAAAGTTGGTTTGTATCCAGAGTGCGTTAAGTAGAACATCACCATTTTCTGCTGTATTTCGATGGGAATATCGAGCTCTCCGCCCATTCCTCTGCTTATGAATATCTTTCCATCCATTCTCACACCAGAGATTGTATTGTGCGTGTGATCTTTTCCTTTCTCAAAAACTGTGATTTCGTAGTCATCCACCCTGCCGCTTTCTATAAGACCATACATAAAACCAATCGCAGAAGCGCCAAAACCGACAATTCCCAGTTTTCTCATGGGCAATACCTCCGTTTAAAATATGGTCTTTGAAGTTAGCTCCAACTAAGTTCTGCTTTAATTTTCCGATCAATAAAATTTACAACTTTTTACTCAAACTCTGATTTAAAGACGGTTTTTGCTGTTTTTGCCCTTTCACAGTTTCGTATTATATATTATGGAAGGCGCCTACCAGGATCCTGGACTAAACCGTAAATTGGCATAGGTCTAATGTTTCAAAAATAATCCTTAAATTCATTATAGCTCAATTGGCTTTTGTATCTTGCAGAAATGCTTCTTTTGGTGCAAACAAAACGAATACCAGAGACACGACAAACATTAAAAGGTTCAGAATCAAAAAGAAAACAAACGCATTCATACTATCGACGATTATTCCACCAAGTAGAGAACCAACGGGTGTTAATCCCGAGGAAAAGATCGTGAGGATAGACAGAACTCTTGAACGTACCTGCGAAGGGATCAAAGCTTGAAGATTTGCACCTATGGGGACGTTCACAAACATGTTGAAAATTCCTGTCAAAAACAAAGATATCGACGAAAGAGTTACAGCAAATCCCTTCTGAGTACTCAAATACATGAGCGTCAAAGCCATAAAACAGCCTATGGAACTTTCCAGAACTATCCCTACAGTTATGAGCTTTTTGGAATTTGTTGTAGCTAATGCCGTTCCGGTCAACAAGCTTCCAAGCAGAGCGCCAACCATGAACATCATTTCAAGCATTCCAAACCACTGCGCTGAAAAATTCAGCTCTTTTCTGATTATATAAGGAATCACAACTGAGAATGCAGGAGCTGAGATGAAATTTGCAACCGCTGCAAATATGAAAAGTGATTTCAATCCATTGTTTGAAGTTATGAACTTGATTCCATTCCATTTTCTGTAGAAAAGGTTTTTCATACAAAAACAAGTAAATATGATTATCAAAAGCTAACTTAGAAAAAGCGGGCAAAAGCCCGCTTTTTTGTCAATTTAGAGTATTAAAACATCCAATTAGATTCGATTGAAACCGGAGGTGAGGAAGATGGCAACGAAGAGTTCCCATTCCTCTTAGATTCGATTGAAACGAAAAGCAGTTTCATTGAATATAGCCGCAACGTCCTGTTTCCATTCCTCTTAGATTCGATTGAAACAAGGAGCGGAAACCAGCATGAGATGCCGACATAAGAGTTTCCATTCCTCTTAGATTCGATTGAAACGTTTTACAAACATGATCAAAGCTTTGAAGAATGTATTGTTTCCATTCCTCTTAGATTCGATTGAAACCAGGTTAGTCCATTTATGTCCAAGAGGTGGTATCAATGTTTCCATTCCTCTTAGATTCGATTGAAACCAACATGGGTACTACTGTGTAGTCTTATACGAAAGGTAGTTTCCATTCCTCTTAGATTCGATTGAAACTTATGAAAATGAAAACTGATGACCATGAGGTCATCGGTTTCCATTCCTCTTAGATTCGATTGAAACAAGTATAGATATATGCCGTTCCATCTGCTGTTTGTGGTTTCCATTCCTCTTAGATTCGATTGAAAC
>NZ_JAVRKW010000002.1:0-129998 GCF_031962025.1 Pseudothermotoga sp. | reverse complement strand
GTTTCCATTCCTCTTAGATTCGATTGAAACCGTTTTGTCTGAGTACTGTAATCTTTTTGAACTTGGGTTTCCATTCCTCTTAGATTCGATTGAAACTACGGCGTTTTTAAGATTATAAAGTTAGTTAGGATAGGTTTCCATTCCTCTTAGATTCGATTGAAACGAGAAATCATTTGAGGTATACGGTGAAATCGAAGGGATGTTTCCATTCCTCTTAGATTCGATTGAAACCTTTTTGCGTGAAAGGGAAGGCAGATTGTGTTTAAAGTTTCCATTCCTCTTAGATTCGATTGAAACAGTTTTCAAAAAGATCAAAGATCAGAAGGTTTATTTGTTTCCATTCCTCTTAGATTCGATTGAAACGATAAGAAGACTTGAAATAAGTGAATTCATTGCATAGGTTTCCATTCCTCTTAGATTCGATTGAAACCGACATGCGATCGCTTTTTCTTTTTGTGTGCCGAGAGTTTCCATTCCTCTTAGATTCGATTGAAACTAGATAAGATGATAAGTAACCTGTTGATACAGGAATCGTTTCCATTCCTCTTAGATTCGATTGAAACTGGATATATAAATATAGTCCATTGCAGCAATAACTAGTTTCCATTCCTCTTAGATTCGATTGAAACCTGTGTCTTTTGTAATCTGCATAACACCAGCAGCTGTGTTTCCATTCCTCTTAGATTCGATTGAAACATGACAAATGGATCAAGCCATGTATGTACTTCGAGTGTTTCCATTCCTCTTAGATTCGATTGAAACTAAAAATGAACTTGCACAGTATCAAGCTAATTTGCAGGTTTCCATTCCTCTTAGATTCGATTGAAACCAACACCTACAACACCAATCTCTTTACCATCTTTGGTTTCCATTCCTCTTAGATTCGATTGAAACTATTTTTAAAGTCGACATTACCGAGTATGTTCATATGTTTCCATTCCTCTTAGATTCGATTGAAACTATTGGAACAATTAATGATGGTGTTGGTATTAAATTGTTTCCATTCCTCTTAGATTCGATTGAAACTGGGAACGATGGGGATATTCGTGAATTTTTGATCTACGTTTCCATTCCTCTTAGATTCGATTGAAACTTAATTATTATTTTATTGTGTCAAAAGTTCCCGAAGTTTCCATTCCTCTTAGATTCGATTGAAACGTATTGGTACATCCCCCACCACTTTCATACAAAATAGTTTCCATTCCTCTTAGATTCGATTGAAACATTACTCTTGGCTAACCTTACCAGATCCCAGAATGTGGTTTCCATTCCTCTTAGATTCGATTGAAACCGATATTTATTTTTATGCGGTTATCGAGATACCCATGTTTCCATTCCTCTTAGATTCGATTGAAAAGTACCAGTCTGCTCATCATTGCAGGAAAGGGGATGGTTTCCATTCCTCTTAGATTCGATTGAAACAATGGAGGGGTGAAGGATGGAATTAAAAAAGATTTACATGTTTCCATTCCTCTTAGATTCGATTGAAACGTATGAAAGAAACATTAGTAAAACTTATCGAAAAATGTTTCCATTCCTCTTAGATTCGATTGAAACTAATATTGCATTGGATGAGGATGCAGAGATTTGGTTGTTTCCATTCCTCTTAGATTCGATTGAAACTTTGTACCGTAGTGATACAAATAAACTGCAATCTTAGTTTCCATTCCTCTTAGATTCGATTGAAACTGGAAAAACTTGCAATTGGTATACTGACAAGTGCAGGTTTCCATTCCTCTTAGATTCGATTGAAACCTGCTCCAGCTGCTATACAATCAGCTGTTACTGCATGTTTCCATTCCTCTTAGATTCGATTGAAACTTGCGATGTCGATATCGCAAAACTGCACCAAAAGAGGTTTCCATTCCTCTTAGATTCGATTGAAACCCATATCTTTCAATATAGATCTTAACCCTTTATGTGGGTAGTTGTCAACATGTTTCCATTTTTGTTATGTTTGACTGAATTTTATCCTGCGTGATTTCAGGGTTACAGCATTTCTGATCTGGCTGAAAAACCCCCCTATGTTTTTCATTTATCTTGGGTTTGCGTTCAATCAAGCTGTTTTTCGATTTTTTGTTAACATAAAACGTAGTATATTGTGAAAATTCACAAACTTTGTGTTTTCAACTATAGAAAAACATTATAATGACATTTATTGCAAGAAAAATCACGATATTTCACAAGTAATAATTAATCTAACATTTTATCGTTTTTTTCTTTATCAAAAGGCACAATCTTAAAAGAGTACGAGGTTCAGTGGTAATATATTACTTCACTATTAATTTGTTATTACACAGCATGAGATCTATGTTCAGATGATCATTGTTGCTACATTTCTCTCAAAACCGGTTAGCTCATCATACCAGTATTTCAGATTGTCTTTTGTTATAATTACAAAGCTGTTTTCAATTATCAAAGGTCCATTTAGTTCTTGCTTCTGTATGGGGACACTTATCATATACATAGCCATTTGGCGCATCAGTTTCTTGATCTTTGCCAATTTTTCGAATTTTTCAAGGTTGCTGCTTTTGATGATTCTGTTAAGTTCTTCTCTTAGCTTTACTGCGTGATCATCGTATTCAACAAAGATAGTCACAGTTTGGTATTTTTCCTCAATCAGATGAAATCGAGTGATAATTTCATCGAATGAAAGAGATTTTATGAGTTCTAGCAAATTTTCCTTGTCTGTGTTACCTCTAACTGTGATTGATTGAAAGTACCTGTTCACCAGATTTTGAAAATCCCGTTCTTCATATATTTCTTTTTCCAAGATCACATCTTTCGTTATGTTTAATAAAAATGAATCATACACACGTGATGCAAGGCTTCTGTTGTTTTCTTCTTCTATGACTCTGTATATATGCACCTCTCCAAGTTGATTTTCCATTGTCCTGTTACATCTGCCAGATGCCTGTATTATACTGTCCAGTGGTGCGTAGTCTCGGATCACTTTGTGAAAGGATATGTCTATTCCGGCTTCAATCACCTGAGTGCTTACACACACAGCTGGCTCGGTCTGGATCTGTTTGAGTTTTCTTATTCTTTCCATTCTATGTTTTGGGATGACGTTGGATGAAAGATAGAACAGGTTTTTATGCTTGAGTTTTTCATACAGATGTTTGAAGAGTTCTTTTGATTCTTTGATGGTGTTGACTATTACCAGCAATTTTTTGTTTTCTTTCAATGTTTCTCTTGCAGTTGTTTCAACGATTTCAAAGAATTCTGTGTATTTTATGTCTCCATGAAAATGTATTTTTGTTCTGTTTAGTTTGTCGCTGTAGTTGTTTTTAACGATGTTTACAGTGTTTTTCAGCATCATCGGCTGAGTTGCTGTTGACAGAATTACAGTTGTATTGAACTGTGTTAACTGGTTTAGGATCTGTGAAATTGGTTCCCAATATTTGTGCGGTATCGATTGTACTTCGTCCAGAATGATTACTGAATTCAAGAGTTTATAAAAGAATGGCACTCTTTTGTTTGTAAAAATCGACTCGAACAAAGCGACAAAGGTTGTTACTACTATTTGTGATTGCCAGTTTTCGACAAGAACTCGTTGTATCGAAGGCTGTTCATAGCTTTTCTTTAAATATTCATAATCAGCCAAGTGATGGTATGGAAGTACAGTGGTGGCATCGTAGTCGGTGTTTTCAAGGATTTTATCCAGTAACTCGGTTGTCTGATCTATTATGTTTATAAATGGCAGTGCATAGACTATCACTGAGTTTTCGTCTGCCCTTGAAAGAGCTATTTTTATGTTTGCCAGTGTTTTTCCCAGACCGGTCGGTGCTGTGATAGATAGAATTCTGTCGTTGACTTCTTTAATCGAACGGTCAATCTCCTGGTGAAATTGCTGTCGCAATGAATAAAGCGGGTTGTCTTTTGGAATCTTTTTTGTGTAATCTTCAACCAGTTCTATTGTTAGTTTCGGGGTTGTTTTTACAACCAGATCTTTTAATGCTGCATCTTCGTGATCAGAGCTTGTCAGGATCGACATCAGTGTATGCAACAGGATATAATCTTTCAATGTAAAATCAGTGCTGAATGTCAGTTTTGCGATTTGTTTGGCTGCTTTTTCATGAATTTTTTCTATGTCCTGTGGTTTGGGTAGTTCAATGTTTATCTTTGATTCAAACCATTTGATGAAAGTTTTTGGGATAGACTGGAACTGGTTTTTTAGCTGGTTCAGGTTTTCGTCTACAAATTCAAAATTTCTGAGATTTTCATGATGATTTCTGATTACAAAGTATCCAAAGCTGGCAAGTTTAGTATCGAATCCAGATTTTACCAGAATATCATAGGCTATCAAAGAGGAAAGAGGGGCGTGTGTCGTGCGCCCCTTTTCAGAATGAAGGATGTAATTTTGAAATTCCATAGTTGCTTTTGCAAAGTCATGGCATAGTGAACAAAGCTCGACCAATTTTAAGGCTTTTTCTTTTTCCATTTCAAATGGTTCCCAGCGTATCCTTTCGGCTTTTTCTAAAGCTCTTTTTGCTGTACCCAAAAGATGATCTTGTAGTGATCTGTCAGGATGAGATTTCAGTCCATCCAGCATATGTTTTCTCCCAGCTCGTTTATGGTGTAAATTGGTTCTGCATACTGCAATATTTTGATTGGTTTTGCATTTTTTTCAACCCAGTAAGAAATAAAAGCCGTTGGTCTTCGTTCATCGTCCATGTTTAGTACCATTCTTTCTTTGATCAGTACCTGTTCGCTTTGTGGAATCACCTTTATGCCCTGTGTGACTTTTATTATCGTGTTTAGATCTACTGGCAATGTTGCTGGGATTGCTTCAAACACTCCGACGTATTTGAAGTCCACGATCATCTGTGCCTGACCAAGATAAGGTGTGAAGACACTCAGTTTGTTCTGTAAATGATATTTGAGTTGTTCGAATTTTTCGAACTCTGATATGTATATTCTGTAAACTGGATCTTTTATCAATTCTAAGAGGATCTGTGTTCTTTGATTGTGACCTGGTCTGGTGTCCAGGTAGTTTGTGGCTAAATTGATTTTTCTAATCGGATTCATTACCCTTACAGCGATATGAGCTATGTCAAAAATTCTCAGGTGCTCACTGCTGGCGCTTGATTTGTTTTCAATTCCAAGAATGGCACCCAGCAAGCCGCATATAGCGGTTCTTGGCGGAAAGCAGTAGGACGTTGAGCTGGTCGTGGTGTAGCTTCTTCTGAATAGTGCATATTTTCCAAATACATCAAAGACCAGTACTTTCATGGCAAATCACTGCCTGAATGTTCATTTTCGATAGCGTTTCTTTGAGATCTACCGGTTCACCGTTTTTGACAAGTTTCAATCTTTCATCCTGCCTGTATTCGATCTTTTCTATTTTTTCTTTGTTCTGGTTTATTTTCTCTAAAAGCATTTCTATTTCAACCGCTATTTCCGATATGTCCCTGATGCTTTTTTCTTCAAGGTTAGTTTGAAGTTTTATATACGAATCCAGTTCACCTATGTGGTAGTTGATACCTTCTTTGTAAACAATTCTCATCAGTAGTCTTGGATTGTGCTCCATTTTTGAGCGAGTGATCAGGTTCTTTGTGCCATTCCACATGGCTTTGAGAAGCTTTTGAACATCTTCTTCAGTTGCATTGGTTATCTTCGCTGTGTTTTCATTTGCAACACCGTAAAAGCATATCAGGGCATAGGGTAATAGGTATTCTTCTCTGAAGCTTCTTTGTTGCGCTCCAGCTTGGCTTGTGAATGCTGCCGTTCCCTGCTGAAAAACAACCTTTACTGCATGTAAGGAGGTGCCTGGTCTGAACTGTACCGGTCCTGTGTAAGATGTGTCGCCCTGTTTTGAAATCGGAATCACAGCACCAAATAGTCTGACATCTATGCATTTCAGTGCGTCTTCTTTTTTTGTGATTCCAAGTTCTTCACGGCGTTTGTTTGGATCAACTGCTTCACCAGATACCCATATTGTTTCACCCCAGGATTGCCATTCATCTCTGATCGTTCTTTTGAGTCTGACATCACTCACGATGCATTTTTCTGTTTCTTCATCGATTCTTGGTTTGTTTTCATCCAGTGGATCTCCATTTGGATTCGCCCATTTGACATCGTACAGAAACAAAATTTCAGACCTATTCTTCATTTTCCTCAACCTCCTCGACTTTGAAAGGTTCTTTGTTTGAATAAGCCAGACCAAGTGTGAAAACAAAATTCAGTTCATCAATGCTGGCATTCTGCTTGGCAGATTCTAAGTAATATTGAGCGGCGCATTTCATGAGAAAATCAACTCTCTGTCCGTAGCTGTCATATTGCTGGAGCTTGTTCCGGATTTCTGCCAAAAGGCTCTGGATGTCCTGCATGTTCATTTTTAGCCCCTTCAGTTTTTTGAAAAACGGGACAGCTTTTCTTTTAACATACTGAATCGATAAGACTTTTCCTGCAAGCACTCCTGTCAGAAAGACTGCTTTTTTCCATGACTCGTTGAAAAATTCCGGGTACTTGCCGAAAAACTCGTTCAATTCGTTGTTATCCACCAAGCCTTCCCCCTTTCTGAAGTTGAAAACTCCTATCTGGTTTAAATACAAAATGCTTGCGAAAGCCGTGTAGGTGAGTTTGCGCCATTTTGATTCATAATCCTGTATTTCCTTTCTTATTTTTCTCAAGCAGTACCAGAGAAATCTTTTTGGATTGTAATATTCTGCATAGAAAATTGATCTCACCAGCTGAAGATAATCTTTCCTTGCTTCGCTACTTGATGATGGTTTTTCATATAAATCCCACAGTAAACCAAAACTCGGCTGGGCGAGATTTTCTATACCGACTCTATTTGTTGCTTCCTGTGCGGCATTAACTAACAATCTGAGCCTTGTTGGTGAAATTTCCGTCAGGTGAAGTTCTATTCTCTGCTGGCTCTGATTTATCTGGATGAAAAGAAAATCATAGTGAACAACCTGGTCCTCATCGCTCAAAGCCCTTTCGATTTCTTTCTCTTTGCTGGCAAAATCTTTCAATTCATTTGATGCGTCTTTGATTTTGTTGATCACGCGTTTGAGAATGTAATCGTCCTGATGTATCAGTGAAGGTATCAACCAGAGCCTGTTTCCAAGAAAATTGAATGCAAGATCTGAGGTAAGAATATTTGCACCATTTTGCAGGTTTGTTTTGCACTCTTCGCAGATTGGCAGAACTTTTAAGGCGTTCTCTTTTTTCAAACTCGGGCAGAATCCGGGTTTGTCAAAGGTCGCGAATTTAAAAACCTCGTTCACAGTTGCAGAGACAACCTTTTTTTCACCACAGAAATGGCAGACACCTTCACTCCCATTTTCAACGGTTCTTTTGAGAGCTTTTTCTACAAACAGTTCTCTGAAAGATTCGAATTCTGCTGGTTTGAGTTCACTGCCATCTTTGAGAACGATAATAGTTAGATAGGTATCCTTTTCCTTCGTATTCAGGCTTTGAACGGTTTTTTCGATGTCTTGAATTATTTTTTGCTCGTTATCTTCTAACAATTTGTTAAAATCTTTTGTTTTCTCGCTTTCTTCAAAAAATCTCTTGAATTTGCGAAAAGTTTTTTGGATATTTTCTTGCAGATCTTTTGCTTCTTTGACATTTGCTTTTAGATTCACTGTTGGTGATTTTCCAGAGACCTGTCCGCCCTGATCACAGTACAGAAGTAGATGTACTTGATCTGGTCCTGGAGTTTCGATAACCTTGATGCCTTTGTATTCGACTGGGTTCAAACTGACAAGCAAAGCCAGCCCGTTTTTCTTGCTTATCTGTTTTGCAAAATTTCGGTATAGATCTGGTGGCCTCATCAATCGTCCAATTTCAATGATCTTTGTAAGCATATCTCTCACCCCCATCAATATATGAAACTGGTGATGCCTTTGTCCTGACCGAGTATTTCCAGATTGATCAGGTTTTTGTCTTTGAGAATGTAGAACCTGATAGAATCTGTTGATTTTTCAATGTTTCTCTGTAGTTCTAATTTCAATTTTTCAAATTTTGCAGTGGTGATTTCGCCTTCGAAGACGGAATTTTGTACCCAGTTCAGGTATTTTCTGCATATTTTTAAGATCTTTCCAACACGTTCCTGCTCAACATCGTAAGTGACTATCAAGTACAAAATGATCACCCAATGTATGGTTCATATTCCTCGTCTTCGAGAATGTGTTTTTCCACTTTGTAAGCTTCCATTCTTATTAAAGAGCGATAGGAGACATATCTTTTGAGTTTACTGTGCATAATGCTTTCCTTGAGCCTTTCTTCAAAAGACTGAACGAACAGTTTTTTTGCGTTTTCTTTCATCGATATGCCGCCGGTTATCTGGTGAAAATCGGTAGGTTTGATCTGTTTTCTGTTGATTAACGTGAATATCAATCTGTCTACAATGATGGGTTTAAAGATCTCTGCGATATCAAGGTTTAAGGTGAATCTGCGGTTGTTCGTTGTGTGCAAATAGCCGATTCTTGGATCTAAATGAGTTCTGTATATTTGGGAAAGTACCGTTGTGTACAACAGACTGTTGCCAAAACTCACAAGGGCATTCATTTCATTTTCTGGTGGTCTTTTGGTACGAGAATCGAATTTAAAATCGGCAGATTTTATCATCTCATCAAAACAATTGTAATAGATCTGACGGGCATTTCCTTCAAGAGCCATTAATTGTTCTACATCAGAGCACATTGTGAGATTTTCTACATGATTTCTGATTGATTGAATTTTATCGGTTAAACGATCATCATCGTTGTATTTTCTCAAAGTGTTGACGATGTTCAACAATGCACCTTTGACAAGCATTCTTGAAAGAAAGAGCCTTTTTTCTTTATCAAGGTAGTGTTCGGCTTGTTTGAGTATGACAAGACCGGAGTTTAGAAATTCTCTTGGATAATAACTTCCGACATAATACCCAAAGTGGTTGAAGAAATGGACTAAGATGTTTTTTTCAGTTAAAAACTCAAGTAATCTTTTGTTCAAATCAATCTCTGAAAAAACACATATCTCAGAGACATTTTCCACTGGAATGTGCCTTTTCCCGCTCTCGGTTTCCAGTACAATGGTGTTTTCCATGCGCCTTAAAGTTCCATTTGAAAAAATGTAAATCGGTTCTGCCATGTGATCACCTCAAGACCAGCAGAATTCTTCATAGCCACATTTAGAGCAGAAGGTTGATCTTTTCTTTTCCGGTGGCTTTGGTAGACAAACGATCTTTTCAGCCGCTTTGATAGCTTCATGCAATTGTTCTTTAGATTGTTCGTCGAGTGTAACGGTTATTTGTTTTTTCTCTTTTGGAATGAGAATTTTGCCAGTTGCATTTACTCCTCTTTTTTGCATTTCATCCAGATAATAAAGCAACTGAATTCGTGCTCCTTTAAGAAATCTTGATGATTTTTTGATTTCACCGACAATCACTATTTGTCCCTGTTCATAAATCATGTCCATTTTCATGCCGGGCAGAGATATTTCTCTTATCTGGTTAGTTCTGTAACTTTCCGTGTGTATCAACCTTCCTATTTCTATGAACGGATTGGATTGATCCGGCTCTATTTGATGAGCAATCAACCAAGCTTCTCTTTCACACACAGTTGAGCTCAACAGTACCGTGCCTGTGATCATCAAATTCACTCCTAATTGATGTTGAAAATTCTCTTTGTTGGTCTTTGCTGAAATTCTTTTTTTGAAACTTCAACCATTCCAAATCCAAGGCTGTTTCTTTCACCAAAGCCAACTTCGTAGCCCATTTTCAACAACCTTGAATCACCTTTTGCTTTGAACGGGAAAATAGATCCTTTGATCTTTATTCCTTTTATGTCTATGAGTTTTGTGATTTTGTTTCGTTTCTTTATGTATTCCCAGTCAGGCTCTATGAAGACCGTCGCATCGACTTTTTCACCGTAAAAAGCCTCATATTTTTTAACTAAATTTCTGCTCAGTATTTCTTCAAATTTTTCATCTCCCGGAAAGAGAAATTTGTGGTAGAGTTTCCCGTTTTGGTCAACAGGTGTGCTGACTACCAAAGGGGAAAGCATGAAAAACTCCATCTGTTCATCAATCTGTGGTTGTGGCAAAAGGTTAACCTCTTTTATTGGGAATACGGTCCCTTCGATTTCTATCTGTGGAATTTCAATTAAGGAAGAGAAAAAGAACATTAAAAAATCTTCGCTTATAGATGATACATACCATCTCCCTGTTGATGACCATATCAGAAGTGAATTGCCTTTTACAGCGGATTTATTGAAGAATAACTGTGAAAAAGTGAATAATCTAAATCCTTTAAAACCCTTTTCATGCAGAAAACTTTCAAAATCACTGTCTGTGTGCTTCAACCTCTTGTACACAAAACTGCACAGCTGATAATGATAATTTATTGGAATGGAACAAACTGGTGTTTTAAAAAGAATTTCTAATCTCATACCATCCCCCCAAATTCAAAGAACAGTATTTAATGCATGAAAAACAGATGTCTGGTTGGATTGTGTTTTTTAGGTTTTGAGGAACACGGGGTGTTTTCCAAGTTCATTTTATCATACCTTATCTTGTAGAAAAAATACATTCAAGCATACTGGTTTGAATAAGATTTGTCATTTTGTTGTGGTATCATGATTTGATTTTTTGAATGATTTTCCCTGAATTTGTATTCACTTTTCAAAGACCATTTTTCTTACACATATACTGATCTGGCATGAAGCCATTTTCTGACAGTTTTTCTGCTTTTTGACCGTGGAAAGTTTAATTTCAGAAAAGATCGCAGACGGGGCTATCGTCGGTACGGCTTTTAAATACGAAGGGAAATTTGAAAATCACGTGGATGAAATTTGATATTTCAAAGCTTGAATATCATTAACTCTACTTGCCACGACGATAATGGAAAACAGTCATTCATCGCAATACCATAAGTGGAATGTGCTTTCTGGTTTATTTAGCGTAAAAAACGATAAAACGAGAAAATCAGGTTGCACAGGAGGTTAACAATTTTGCTGTTTTTATGCGTGTGATAAGAAATCTGTTGCAGTATCACAATTAATCAGATGTTTAAGCATTCTGCCATCAAAAAATTTATCTTTCTAAACAGGTGATTTGATTATACTCAATGACTCGCTATTTTTTCAGAGAATGCCTTCTATCTCGCGAAAGTTTTCACTCTGTAATGGGAAAAATGAAATTTTCATTTCTTGAGAAAAAATCATCTTTAAAACTTTTGTTGTTTTTGTTCAGAGTTTTTTGCATCTGTTTGCTGAGGATTGTTCGAAACTGGCTCTACTTTTGCTCCACATTTTTCACAGTTTAGTTGTTCGTCTTCAAGTACAGCAGCTGAATAATACATCTGTCCACAGTTAGGACATCTGTAGTACAAGGCATACCCCTCCACAAATAAGCAAAAAATAAAATTAGAATATACAACTTCACAGGAAAGTCTAAATTTTATTTGTGAAGATAAATTTGTATTTAGTTCACAGATGTGTTAAGATATATGTGGATGAATGGCAGGATTTATGGTGAAATCAAAAGGACGCCGGCTATTCTTCGGCGTCCTTTTGTTGGTCACAGTTTTATACCCTCAAAGTTTTCTTTTATCACAGAGAGCAGTCTGACTGTTTCGTTAACGCTGTCGAGGACCACTTTGAGCTGTGAGAAGAAGTTTTGGATTGAGGAGCTTATTTCCTCTGCTGTTGCTGAACTTTCCTCAGATATTGCAAGCAGGTTTTGAATACTGTTGGTAATACCATTGAGACTGTTGGCTTGATTGTTCAATGTCTCTATGAGTGTGTTGAGTTTTTGAGAGATAGAAGAGATTACATTACTCGATTCTTTGTTTCTTTCAGAGCTTTCGAGTAATTTTCTGGATTGCTCTTTCATTTCATTGAATTCTGACTGGATGGTTTTCCCGAGTTTTTCAATACCAGAAGTGATTGAACTTAGAAATTCAGAGATCTTTGCCGCTGAAGCCCTGCTTTCTTCGGCGAGTTTTCTTATTTCATCTGCTACGACTGCGAAACCCCTGCCTGCTTCTCCACTTCGAGCCGCTTCTATTGCGGCGTTGAGTGCCAGAAGGTTTGTCTGTTCTGCTATACTTGAAACGGTTGAAGCAACTTCCATAATGAGACTTGCCTGGTTCTGAAGCTCTTTTCCTTCTTCTACCAGCTTGGAAAATCTCTCGCTCATTTTTACGATGCCATCTGCCGATTGTTCCACGTTACTTGCAGAGTTAACTATCAGCGAAACGGCGTCGTTCAGGGAATTGATTATCTGAGTTTGTTCAGAAATGATAGATGTTATAGTTTCGACATTGGAACTGACAGCATTTGATATTCTCTCTGTGTCATTGCTTATCTGAACAGCGGTATTTGCTATTTCGTTTGAAAGTGAGCCCATCGTGTCGAGTTGTTCTCTCATGGCATTGACCGCGGTGATAACTCTTTCAGAATAAGAATTTATTTCCTGAACATCTCCAGATATAGCCAGAAACACTTCTTTGACATTATCTACAGCCTTTGTGAGCGAACTGGAAAGGTCCGAGAATTCCTTTATTCCATCTATTGAAGTTGGATTGTCCAGGTCTTTTTTTGATACTGACTCAATAGCGCTGTTTACAGCTTTGACACCTTTTTTAAAACTGTTCATGCCCAAAAAGGAAAGGATGAAAACACCAGCCGCGCTCACAAGTGATTTGATATAGATATTTGAAGGGATGAATTTGAAAGAAATCAATGTTATTATAAATGTGTAAATCGGCAGCATCAGCACATAAACTGGTATCAACGATTTGATGAAACCGATACCAAGACCAGCTAAACCTTTGATTTTTTCAAAGTTTCCGTAACTTTTCGTGGCTTGGACTTCGACTTGCAGGTAATTTTGACCATCTGTGGTACCTTCGGAGGCTATACTGTATTTAATAGGATCGTTGAAAAACTCTGATGCTCCATCCATCAAACCCAGAAAGTACTTTTTAAAATCTCGGCGTGATTGATATCTGATAACAGCTTTTTTATCACTCAGAAGTTTGAAAAAAACTCTTGGTGGTGTTGCACCCTTGATTCTTTTGGTGAGGACTCTGTGAACTGCATCCATGGTAGCCATAAAAGACAGAAAACTTGTTTTTTTGAAATATTCCGGATAGTGTTCAAAAAAGGTTTTGAGGTTTTCTTTTCCTGTCTTGTACCAGAGTTCGTCGTAGCTCAACCCTTTCAAAGAAGCGAGATCTTTTGAAATCTCTATTGGAAGACTATCTGGTACATCTTCTACTGGACTGTAAACTTTTTCTGGATCGATACCGTGCTTTTCTCTCAATTTTCTTACGATCTCAGAACCAAAGAGTTTGCTCCAGGTTTGAAACCATACATTGACCACAAAGCCCTTCACAAGCCATCCCTCCTCAGCTTTTTCATTTGATTTCACTAAAATCGACACCAGCTAATGCCTTGAGCGCATCATGGAAGGTCACTTCTTCCTCAAAGGGTATATTTCTGGTTACTTCTTTTAATTTATCGTACACTGTTCCGTCCAGTTTTCCTTCGATTACTTCTTTTTCGATAACTGAAAATGCCTCAGAAATTGACATTGCTTCTCTGTATGGTCTGTGTTCAACAAGAGCTGAAAACACATCACAGATCTGGATTATCCTTTGAAAGATCGAAGTTTGGTCTTTTTTCAAACCTGTTGGATAACCTGTTCCATCCAGTCTCTCATGATGTGCACAAGAAATATTTGCAATATCCAAAAGTCCTGCTTTTTCTAAAATCATGTAGGCGTCTACCACGTGTTTTCTCATTATGATGAGTTCTTTTTCATCCAATCTTCCCTTTTTGTGCAGAACAGTCAAAGGTGTTTTGAGCTTACCAAGGTCGTGTAAAAATGCGGCTACACTCATCAGTCTGGCGTCTTCTTCTGATAGTATTTCTGAAGCGATCATTTTGGCAAATTTGGCAACAAGAAAGGTATGATTTCGCGTATATGGACTTCGCAGATCAAGTAATGTTGCCAATATTCGTGCTGCCTGTTCGTATTCTTCCAGAGTCAAAAACCTTTGAGAACTGAATCTGTGTTCATCATCGAGCATTTGACATATACATCTATAATCTTTTAAGATCTCCAATGTAGCTTCTTTGACGTCCTGAAGAATGCCTTCATCCTTCTGTACGGAGTCTATCATTTTTTCGAGCAGATCGACGGTCAATTCATTCTGTTCATATTTCAAAAAGGTCAAGGAGACAATATCTGCAGCTTTTATACAGTTGGCAAAGTGTATCACTTCATCGTCGTTTTCGGAAATTTTCTGGTATGGGGTATGGTGATAAAGTACACCTTTTGCGCACAACGGGCATAAAAGCTTTGTCTTCGAGCAAATCACATAGGAGATTAAGGCGTGTTTGTCGGCTTTATCAAATGTGAGGACTATTTTTTCAAGATCTGACACGTTTCTAAACATATCCACGAATAATTCGTAGTTTTCCACCGAAGCTTTCACTGCAAGACCTATGTCGTGCAGCATACCAGCAAGATAAAAACTGTCAGAGATTATGGGAAGATTCAGCATATTGGCGATTTTTCTTGCCAGCTTTGCAACCTGTAAAGAATGTTTTATGAAGTTTTTGTACTCTGAGTGGTTCATTTGACTGAAAACGCTGACAAAAGATTCCAGTGGCATTTCAACAATCAGCTTCATAGTTCACCTCATTTTATTCAAATTTCAGCAGATGATTTTTACAAAATAATTATACACAAAAAAAGAAAATCACTGAGAATTTTCAGAGGAAGCTCAAACAGACTGGTTTGAGACGCGGTCTGTTAAGTATTTGACGAGCTGATCGATCTGGTTTTTCACAGCGATGTTTCCGCTGTTGAGCAGTTCTTCTACTTTTTGTATTGTGTGCGAGACGGTTGGGTGGGATCTGTTGAACAATTCTGCGACCTGCCTGAGCGAAAGACCAAAATGGTTTTTTGCAATGAACATTCCAATTTGTCTTGCGTTGGTTACTGTCTGCTTTCTGCTCCTGCCAAGAATTTCCTGCTCAGTCACGCCAAAGGTTTTGCACAGCGCATCGATCAACTTTTCTTCTGGTAGGGCTTTTTTCACCTGAAATGATGATACATCGAGCAGTTCTACTGCTTTTTGAACGTCTACTACTTCGTTGGAAATTTGCTGGTACATGATGAGTTTTATCAGTGCACCGCGCAGTCTTCTCAGGTTGTCCGAAAAATGGTTTGCCACCAATTTCAGTACATCTTCTCTCAATTGAGCGCCTTCGAGCTGTACCATTTTATTTGCTATTTTCAAGCAGGTTTCTTCGTCTGGTTTTTCTATTTTGGCGATGACACCCATCTGGAATCGGGATATGAGTCTGTCCTGAAACTTTTCAAGCTGTTGGGGATCGCGGTCGGAACATACCACTATTTGCTTGCCACAATTGTACAGCTCGTTGAAAGTGTGAAATAACTCCGTTTGTATCCCGGATTTGCCTATCAAAAACTGTACGTCATCGAGCAATAAAACGTCGATTTTATTTCTAAATCTTTCTCTGAATTCCTGTACTTTGTTCTTTTTGATTGAGTCTACAAGTTCATTCAAGAACCTTTCACTGGTGAGGTATATCACCCTGAGATCTGGTTCGTTTTTGAACAAATAGTGTCCAATTGCCTGTATCAGGTGTGTTTTTCCAAGTCCAACACCACCGTGCAAAAATAGTGGATTATACTTTCCTGGATTTTTAGCGACTTCAAGAGCTGTGCTGTATGCGAACATGTTGTTTGGACCCACGACGAAATTTTCAAAGGTCAGAATTGGATTGAGAGGAGTGAGGATCAGGGGTCTTTTTTTCACCAAAGGCTCGTCCTGTTCGGATTCTTCCTGCGATTGGATTGGAGCATATTCTATCTGAAAATCCATTTGCTTTCCAAATAATTCACGCAGTGTTTTTGATATCAGAGAGCCATATTTTTTTTCGAGCCAGTCTCTGATGAACAGGTTTCCCACTTGGAAAACCACACGTTCAGCACCAATTTCTTTGACATCAAATGTTCCAAACCAGCTTTCCCAAACCCGACGATTGAGTTTCGATTTTAGAGATTCGATTATTTTCTCTCTCATAAAGATATGCTCCCCACGAAGCCAGATTTACACAATACCAGGCAGGTACAGATAATATTATGAACACTACATTCAAAAAGTTCAAGGAACAGAATTGTTTATCTTCTAAAAACTTTCCTATTTGTTGGCGATTTTTCTGTTAAATTAAGAAAAAGAGGCGGGTGTCCGCCTCTTTTTTCACTCTTCAACACTGATTGCGCCGGTTGGACAACTGTCTGCGGCATCCTTGGCACAATCGAGTTCAGTTTCAGGTTGAAGAACCTTTGCTTTGCCATCATCGGCAAGCTTGAAAACTTCTGGACACAGGCTTTCGCAAACTCCACAACCGATGCATGTTGCTTCATCAACTCTAACTTTCATGAGAGCACCTCCTCTAAATGTTAGGGCACAACCCAACTGTTATTATACACTCTCAAATAGGTGTGAAAGCTGTTTGTATTCAACCGGTGGATTGTAAAATCGTGGTAAAATAAAAACACTGGAGGTGTAAGTATGAAAAAAATCGTTCTTGTGTTGCTCCTGGTTCCACCCTTTGTTTTTGCGGCAACGCCAGTAGAACGACTGACCAGCGCTCTGTCAATTATCAGGGAGCTTTCAAACATACCAGATTCCGGTGCTTTTCTCGATCTTCTTCGCCAGTCTGAAGGCATAGCTATCTACCCATCTTTGATCAAAGTTGGCATTGTAATCGGTGGTCAGTACGGTGAAGGTGTGGTTTTCAAAAGAAACGTTGCATCCGGCAGATGGTTTGGTCCTCTGTTTGTGAAGCTGAGCGGTCTGAGTATAGGCGCACAGATTGGAATACAGAATGTGGGTCTGGTACTTGTGCTGATGAACGAAGATAGCGTGAAGAGTTTTACATCGAGCAATGTGACGCTCGGAGGTAATGTCAGTATTGCAGCAGGACCTATGGGAAGATCTCTTTCAGCCGATACAGATTACAAACTTCAGGCATCTATCTACTCGTATTCGGTCAGCAAAGGTTTCTTCGCAGGAGTCTCATTGCAGGGTTCTGTTGTTCAGGTTGACGAGGAAGCAAACAGGCAATTTTATGGTTCATCGATTTCGCCTCTTGATATTTTGAATTTAGAACCAAAGACAAAGGAAGCCATCGATTTAGTTAATTATCTAAACAGCTTGATTTACCTGCAACCCGGCACCTGATTTTTTTAAAGCACACGCTGTGATTTTTTGGAGGTACTGGCAGTGTTCAAACTTGTAAGTGAATATCAGCCGACTGGCGATCAACCTCAGGCAATAGATAAGCTTGTCGATGGTATTAAGAAGGGTTACAGATTTCAGACGCTGGTTGGCGTAACTGGTAGTGGCAAAACTTTCACGATGGCAAATGTCATAGCTCTTTTGAACAAACCAGCCCTTGTCATTTCTCCTAATAAAACACTTGCCGCACAGCTTTACGGCGAGTTCAAGGGCTTTTTTCCTTATAACAGGGTTGAGTATTTCATCAGTTATTACGATTATTATCAACCGGAGGCGTATATACCAACTAAGGACCTGTACATAGAAAAAAATGCGGATATAAACGATGTCCTTGTTCGAATGAGGATGTCCACACTGAAATCTGTCAGAACCAGACGGGACGTTGTTGTGGTGGCAAGTGTTTCAAGTATATACGCTTCAGGTGATCCGGATGATTTTGATAAAATGAACATCCAGCTCTATGTAGGTCAAAAGATTTCTCCACACACTGTTGCACAGCAACTTGCAAGGATAGGGTACACAAGAAGCAGTGAGATAACGGTTAAAGGTTGCTTCAGATTGAGTGGAGATGTGCTGGAGATTTATCCGACTTATCAGGATGAGGGTATAAGAATTGAGTTTTTCGGATCGACTATAGAAAAAATAGAGTCTTTTGATAAAATGAACAGGTCTTTTTTGGAAGAATTTTCAAAGCTGATAATCTACCCTGCTGTGGAATTCATAACAACAGAAGAAAAACTCAAAAGAGCCATTGAATCGATTAAGATTGAACTAAAGCAGAGATTGAGCGAGCTGAAGGACCAGGGTAAACTTTTAGAAGCACAGAGGCTTGAACAGAGAACGATGCACGATTTGGAATTGTTGTCAACTCTTGGCTATTGCACTGGTATTGAAAATTATTCCAGACATTTTGACGGTAGAGCACCGGGTGAGCCGCCTTATACACTTTTGGATTATTTTGACAGAGATTTTATAGTTTTCATCGATGAGTCTCATATTGCCGTGCCACAGTTGAGAGCAATGTGGAGAGGTGATTATTCCAGAAAAAAGAATCTTGTGGATTATGGTTTCAGGCTCCCATCTGCTTTTGATAACAGACCTTTAACCTTCGAGGAATTTTTGAAAAAGGTTCCACAGGTAGTATTTGTATCGGCAACACCCGGTCCATTTGAATATCAGGTGAGTGAGCAGATGGTTGAGCAGATAATTCGACCGACAGGTCTTGTTGATCCACAGGTAGAAGTGAGACCGACTAAGTATCAGATTGATGATCTTGTCAACGAGATAAGAAAGGTCACCGAAAGAAAGGAAAGAGCACTTGTGACTGTGCTGACAAAAAAGACTGCCGAGAGGTTGAGCGAATATCTCACAGAACTTGGTATAAGATCTCTGTACATTCATTCTGAACTCGATGCGATTGAAAGGATCGAGGTGCTCAAAAAGCTCCGCCGCGGTGATGTGGATGTGGTTGTCGGCATAAACCTGCTCAGAGAAGGTCTTGACCTTCCTGAGGTGTCGCTGGTTGCCATACTCGATTCTGATAAGGAAGGTTTTTTGAGATCTGAGACTACACTGATACAGATTATCGGAAGGGTTGCCAGAAATCTCAACGGCAAGGTTCTCATGTACGCAGATAAGATAACACCGGCAATGCAAAGAGCAATAGACGAAACAAATCGAAGAAGAAGGATACAAATACAGTATAATCAGGAACACGGTATAACACCTAAAACGATCGTTAAACCACTTGAAATAGAGATATTCGAAAAATACATGGATCAGCCTGAAAAAATCGATTATGCCGATTTTGCCAATGATCTTACAAAAGAAGAATACATCGCTTTACTTGAACAGGAGATGTACAGAGCGGCGAGTGAGCTTCGATATGAAGATGCGGCAAAGCTGAGAGATGAGATTTTCAGATTGAGAGAGGAGCTGAGAAAATGAAACTGATCTGTGAAGCGGCAAAAAGGGCGGGAGACTATGCGAAAGAGAGATTTGAAAGCGAGCATACGATCAATATAAAAACCAGGGTCTCCGATGTGGTAACAGAGGTTGATTTGGCATGCCAGAAGATCATTGTGGATACTATCTTAAAGCACCTTCCGCATGCAAAATTCGTCCTTGAGGAAGAAGATGTTAATACAAAGATACCCGATGCCGAGTGCATTTTTGTGGTTGATCCGATCGATGGCACTTTGAATTATGCCCATTCTCTTCCATATTTTGCGGTCAGCATAGCCAGAATAGATTACGGTCAGATAGCAGAGGCGGCTGTTTATTTGCCCATGAGCGGTGAGCTGTTTTATGCCAAAAAGGGTTCTGGCGCTTTTTTGAACGGGGTCCAGATTGTCAACAAAAACAGTCCATCACTGGAAAGATCATTTCTTGTTACTGGCTGGCCGTATGACGAATCTTTGTTCGACTGGACAATCAGGACCATAGAAAGACTTGCCAGAGTTACTCAGGAGATTAGAATACTCGGCTCTTCTGCGGCTGAACTGTGCTATCTTGCATGCGGTAAGCTTGACGGTTACTGGGAAGTTGGTCTCAAACCGTGGGACACAGCCGGCGGGGTTCTGATTGCACAGGAGGCAGGTGTTATCGTCACGGGATTGGAGAAAGATTATGATCTTGAATCGGGTGAAATTGTGGCGGCTGTTCCTTCGATTCACCAGAATCTGAGAAAAATACTGAGAGAGATCGGACGATGAGACCAAAAATCATAGTTGAGGGAACAGTCGGTGCCGGCAAGACAACCTTCATAAACTGTCTGGCGCAGAAGTTGTCTTTGGAACCTCTGTACGAGCTTACAGACCAGCATCTGATGCAGATACTGGAGAGATTCTATGCCGATCCGACAAAATGGGGGTTTCAGTTACAGATTTATTTTTTAACAAAGAGATTTGAACAGATGAAGCTTGGATGTAAAAAGATCGATGTGATAATGGATCGTTCCATTTTCTGCGACCATATCTTTCCAAAGGTACTGCTAAAAAGAGGTGAAATGACAGAACTTGAGTATCTGATATACGAACAACTGCACAGTCAGCTGGTTGAACTGTCGTCTCCACCAGAATTGATGATATACCTGAGATGTTCGACAAAAACGGCTATTGATAGGATCAAAAAACGCGGCAGGCTTTGGGAACTTCAGATTGATGAAGGATACTGGGAAATACTGAATCAGGAATATGAGAATTTCTTTTCACATTACGATCTTTCTACTCTTTTGATAATCGATACAGATCTGATCGATGAAAATTTCAGTCAGATCGATACGGTGATTCAACAGGTTCTGAAAGATCGCGGAAAATCAATCTATCAGTACGATGGAAAGTTTCTCACAAGGAGTGTTGCGGGTGCTTGAGATTGTCGTAGAAGGGACCGTCGGCGCGGGCAAAACAACGCTGGTAGAGATTTTAGAAAAGTACAGATCGATGAACGGATTTTATGAGATGAGTGATGAGCTGGCAGACAAGATTCTTGAAAAATACTACCAAGATAAGCACAGATGGTGTTTGACCATGGAACTTTATTTTTTGCACAAACGCTTTTTGCAAATCAAACAGGCGAGCCAGACCGAAAGAGCCGTGATGGATCGTTCTATGGCTGGCGATTTTGTCTTTGTGAAGATGCAGAGAAAAATGGGTTTTCTACAGTCTGTTGAGTATTCTGTTTATGAGAATTTTTTCAAAACGATGTTTGAAATATCACCGCAGCCGAAATTACTGGTTTACATAAAATGTTCTGTTCAAACTGCTATTTCGCGAATTGAAAAAAGAGGTAGAAATTACGAGATCGGTGTGGAAAGATCATACTGGGAGCAGTTGTGTTATTACTACGATAAAACATTTCTTGATGGTTCAAACAGCAACGTGCTGGTTATCGATGGAGATCAGATAGATTTTGTGGAAAAAGAGTCGCATAGAGATCTTGTACTCGATTCCATTGATAAATGTATAGATTCTCATGGTATCCACTTTCTCGATGAAAAAGGTCTGAGACATCAGGCGAACTGGTATAATAATGTGTAGATTACCTGACAGGGTGTGGTCTTTATGGAAAAATGGGTGAAAATTGGAGAAACCCTCAGACAGGCAAGAGAATCCAAAGAAATGAGTATAGAGGAACTTGCTCAAAATGTACAAATTCCAGAATGGAAGATCAGACTCATTGAAGAGGGGAAATTTGACAGAGTAGATGCACCATTTTATGTAAAATATTACATAAGAAAATGTGCAGAATTTTTGGGTTTAGATCCTCAGGAGCTTTTGGGACAGTTTGAAGCAAAACCAGTTGAATCTCAAAAAAGCAGAAAAGCTGTTGTGAACGGAAGTTTCACATCTTTTCTGCTTGTAGTTATTTTTGTGGCATCGGCGGTGTTTTTCACATATTCTGCCTGGAAATTTTTCAGCGTTATCAACACCCCGAAGGTTCAGTTGGTGAATAAGTCTGATCATCCAGTATACTTCAATGAGATGGCTCTTGCATCTGGTGAAAGTGTTGTTCTTCAGCCTGGCAAACGCTATAGAGTTATCGGAAATACTGGTATCTGTTCAGTTGTTTCGGCTGGAAAAGAATGGAAAATTCGCGTTGAAAACTTCGAGGTGGTTGTGTGGGGGAAATAAAGAGAGTGGAACCGGTTAATTTGGTGATCTTTGTTTTTTCACAACACCTCGATTACTGGTTGCCCAATCTCAGTGCGGAGCTGGAAGCCTGTTTTGGAAAGATAGATTACATATCAAAGGAACTGCCGTTTAGCCTGTACACGGCATATTATGACCGTGAGATGGGCTCTGATTTGAAGGGTAAACTTGTGAGTTTTGAGAGACTCATACATCCTTCACTGCTGGCTGATGTAAAGGTGCTAACAAATCGATTGGAAGAAAAATATGCAGTCGAGGGAAAGAGAAAGTTCAACATGGACCCGGGCTATGTTCATCATTCGAATTTTGTCTTGGCTTCGACTAAACCATGGGGGAACCGCATTTATCTGAAAAATGGCATTTACGCAGAAGTGACTTTGCTCTATCTGTCTGGAGAGTTCAGACACTGGGAATTTACATATCCAAATTACAGAAGCGAAGATTACAAAAAGGAACTTGAACATGTCCGTGAACTGTATTTAAGTAAAAGAAGAAAAATTTTAAAGGGTGAGAAGATCGATGAAAATAGGTTTGAGGATACTGGGTTGTCCGAAAAACGAAGCCGACTGCGAGGTTCTGGAGGGGATCTTAAAGAGTAGAGGGCATCAGATTGTAAAAGATGTTGATCAGGCAGAGGTAGTCATAATAGATACATGCGGATTCATAGAGTCGGCAAAAAGGGAATCTATAGAAGAGATTTTAAATTTTGCCAATTACAAGAAAAAGCACAACTTTTTCCTGTGCGTGAAAGGATGTCTTGTTCAAAGATATCCACATCAGTTGCGCTTGGAAATACCAGAAGTAGATGCCTGGTATGGTGTGCTCACTCCTTCTCAGATTGCCGATGCCATTGAGAAAAAACTGCCCTTCCTTGTAGATCAGCCTCAAACGGTTTACGATGACACTACAAGAACGTGCAGGGGTTCTTTTGCCTATGTCAAAATCGCTGATGGCTGTGATAGAAACTGTACCTTTTGCGCTATACCATCCTTCAAGGGCGGTTTCAAAAGTAGAAACATTGAAACCATCGAAGAAGAAGTGAAAAGGCTGGTTCAGAATAATATCAAGGAAATCATTCTGGTTGCTCAGGATACAACAGCCTATGGAATTGATCTGTACGGAAAGCCTTCACTGGATTTATTGTTGAAGAGACTGAATCTTCTGAATGGCGAGTTCAAAATCAGGGTTCTGTATTTGCATCCAGATCACATCGACGAGAAAATCATCGAAGCGATTTTATCCTGTGAAAAGTTGTTGCCTTATTTTGATATGCCCGTTCAGCATGGCAGTGATGACATTTTAAAGAGAATGGGAAGATCCAGAACAAGTGAAGAACTGCTCAGGTTAATTGAAAAGATAAGAAATCTGAACGTGGATGCGGCGATAAGAACGAGTATCATCGTGGGCTTTCCCGGCGAAACAGACAGGGATTTTGAGGAGCTTTTGCATTTTTTGAAGCAGGCGCAATTTGACAGGCTGGGCGCTTTTGTGTATTCGGACGAAGAAGGCACAGCCGCAGCTTTGATCGATGAAAAAGTACCAATTCAGACAGCACAGGAAAGGTATGAAGAGCTCTTGATTTTTCAAAGCCAGATCTCGTATGAGAGGCTTAACAGATTTGTCGGACGTGTTCTGACAGTTCTTGTAGAACAGCGGCAAAAGGACAGGTACATAGCAAGAAGTCATCTGGACGCACCTGAAATCGACGGAAATGTGTTCCTCAGTAAAGAACGGAAAATCAAGGTCCCAGATTATTATAAAGTTCGAATAGTCAGTGCAAACGAGTATGACATGGAGGGAGTACTGGTATGAATCTGCCAAACACCCTGACGCTCATAAGAGTTGTTCTGACAGTTCCTGTTTTTATACTTATAGTTTTGGGAAAATGGCAATGGGCTTTGCTGATATTTTTGATAGGTGCTTTGACCGATTATCTGGATGGTTTTTTTGCCAGAAAATTGAATCAGGTTACAAGAAGCGGAAAGGTTCTGGATCAAATCGCCGATAAAGTTTTTGTAAGCTCCATAATGGTTGCGATGATACCTCAGATACCGGCGTGGTTGGTCGCGCTCATCGTTTCAAGAGATAGTGTTGTGAGTGCCGTGAGAATCCTGGCAGCAAGCAGCGGCAATGTGATTCAGGCAAATATCTGGGGAAAGGTCAAAACCTTACTGCAGATGGCTTTGATCGCTTTTGTTTTTTTTGAAAACACCTTTTTAAATAGAATTCAGTTTATTGAGGAGCTCTTCGTTTATTCCTGTGCTTTCTTCACCTTTGTTTCTGCTTTAATATATGTTTTGCAAAACAGAAAGGTACTGGGGGGATGAATTTTGAGAACATTCATCGCGATCGATGTGAATGATGCTGTTCGTGATGTAGCACAGCAATCTGTTGAAAAACTGATGAAAAGAGGCTTCAAAGCGAACTGGGTGAGCAGAGAAAATGTTCATCTGACGTTGTTCTTTCTTGGAGAGGTTTCCCAAAAACAGATCGATGAAGTAGCGGAGCATCTGTGCCACAGAGTTATAGGTTTTCCGTCTTTTTCGTACACAGTTGAGAAAATAGGTTATTTTTCAAAAGGAAATCAACCAAGAGTGATATGGCTTGGTGTGAAATCAAATCAAAGCCTGCAGAAATTATACGAGGAAATGAAAGCAGAACTGGTAAAACACAGCTTTTCTTTTGAGGAAAGATTCTCGCCTCACATCACAATAGGTAGGGTTAAAGACTTTCCCAGTGCATGGCAGGCTTTGATCGAAGACATCACCTTCGAACCAATAATTGTTGCAGTTGATCGCTTCAGCGTTTATTCATCTGTATTGACACCGTCTGGACCAATCTATAAAAAGATCTATGAGTGCAGATTTGAAGGAGGACTGATCAGAAATGAATGAAAAAGAACAGAAAGCGAAAGCCGAGGTGCTTGAAAAGGCAATTAAGAAAATTGAAAGTAATTTTGGAAAAGGCTCGATAATGATTCTCGGTGAAGAGGGTCAGGTTACACCAGTCGAGGTTGTACCAACCGGCTCTTTATCTTTGGATATTGCCACAGGTGTTGGTGGGTATCCAAGAGGAAGAATTGTAGAGATTTACGGACCGGAATCCAGCGGTAAGACCACCATAGCACTTCACGCCATTGCCGAGGTGCAGAAGCGTGGTGGAATAGCTGCCATTGTTGATGCAGAACATTCACTCGATCCAGCTTACGCAAAAGCACTTGGCATTGACCTTAAAACGCTGCTTATATCACAGCCGGATTACGGTGAACAGGCTCTGGAAATAGTGGATGAATTGGTCAGAAGCAACGCAGTGGACCTTGTGGTTGTCGATTCTGTTGCCGCACTGGTTCCAAGGGTTGAGATTGAAGGCAGTATGGGTGACATGCAGGTGGGTCTTCAGGCAAGGCTCATGTCACAGGCTTTGAGAAAGATCGCAGGTAATGTAAATAGATCTAAAGCGATCGTCATATTCACAAACCAGATAAGGATGAAAATAGGTGTCATGTTCGGTAATCCAGAAACAACAACTGGCGGGCTTGCGCTCAAGTTCTACGCAACAATGAGAATAGAAGTGAGAAGAGGTGAGGTGATCAAAGAAGGTAATGATATCGTTGGGAACACCGTTACTGCGAAGGTTGTTAAGAACAAAGTTGCACCGCCTTTTAAAAAGGCAGATTTTGATATCATCTACGGAAAAGGCATTGTGAAAGAAAATGAACTTTTCAACGTGGGACTCGCCGAAGGATTTATACAGCGAAAGGGAAGCTGGTTTTTCTATGTTGCGGACGATGGAAAAGAGTATTCACTCGGTCAAGGAAAGAGCAATGTCGTGAGTTATTTTGTCGAAAATCCTTCGATAGCAAAGGAAATTGAAATGAAAATAAGACAGAAATACAATCTACCAGTGGAGGCATCTGATGAAAAAAGTACACAATGACCTTCAGCGGGCTCTGAGTTATGCAAAAACATTGCTCAGATTCAGAGTCAGATCGAAAAAAGAATTACACGAAAGATTGTTGCAAAAAGGTTTCTCAGACCAGATAGTGCAGGATGTGATAGAAAATCTTGAGAAAACAGGGTTGATCGATGATGAAAAATTTGCATACCTTTTTGCATACGATATGCTCACAGTACAGGGTTTTGGTCCGCACAGGATAAAGGCAAAATTGAAGCAACTTGGAGTGCCAGAGCATCTGATAAATGAAGCTATCGATAAAGTTATGAAAGAAGTTGACCTTGTTTCTGTTATGAAAAAGATCGTTCATCTGCATAAGGTGGACAGTGAAAATGTGCGAGAATTCCTTTACAGAAGGGGATTCTCAACTGAGTATTTGAGATCATTTGACATAGAAGGAGGTGCCAGTGAATGATAACTGTCGTAGTCTGTGTTATTACAGCTCTGGTTGGTCTGGCTGTGGGATATTTTTTAAGTAAATCACAAATAGAACAAAAAAATAGAAAAGCTCAGCAGGATGCAGAATCAATCTTGAAGAAAGCAGAGCAGGAAGCACAGGAAATAAAGAGAAAAGCAGTGATCGAAGCCAGAGAAGAAGCGCACAGGATCAAAGAAGAAATCGAGAACGAAAAAAGGAAACGTGAAGCAGAGCTGAGATCACTTGAAGAAAGACTTCTCAAGCGTGAAGAAATGATTTCAAAGCGTGAAGAGATAGTTGATAAAAAAGAAGTAGCAGTCGAGCAACTGAGAGTTCAACTTGAAGCATTGAAGAAAAAAGTGGAGCAGCGCGAGAAGGAACTGGATGAGAGATTCAATAAACTGGCTGGTATGACTGTCGAAGAAGCCAGAGAAATTGTTATGGAAGAAGCAAGGCAGAAATACGAGCACGACCTTGCAATCCTTTACAAGCAAATAAAAGATAGATATGAAGAAGAAGCTGAAAAAGAAGCAAAAAGAATCATAGCGATAGCCGTTCAAAGGTATGCGCCTGAGTATGTCGGTGAGATAACTGTATCCACTGTGAGCCTGCCGTCCGATGACATGAAGGGCAGAATCATAGGCAGGGAAGGTAGAAACATAAGGACATTTGAAAAAATAACAGGGGTGGATTTGATAATCGACGACACTCCCGAAGTCGTTGTGCTATCGAGTTTTAATCCAATAAGAAGAGAGATAGCAAGACTCACCCTTGAGAAACTCGTAGTTGATGGAAGAATCCATCCAGCACGAATCGAAGAGATGTATGAAAAATCCAAACAGGAAATTGAGAAAATGATAAAAGACGCGGGACAGGAAGCAACTTTTGCAACAGGTGTGACGGGACTACATCCAGAACTGGTGAAATTATTGGGAAAGCTGAAGTTCAGGACGAGTTATGGACAGAATGTGCTTGATCATTCAATCGAAGTTGCTCAGCTTGCCGGATTAATGGCTGAAGAACTTGGACTCGATGTCGACAGGACCAGGCGTGGTGGTTTACTGCACGACATAGGTAAAGCACTCGATCACGAAGTTGAAGGTTCTCACACGGAGATTGGTGCAGAGATTGCAAAGCGCTACGGAGAATCTGACTATATCATAAACATGATAATGAGCCACCACGGTGAACAGGAGCCAATCTGTCCGGAATCTGTTCTGGTTGCCGCAGCAGATGCACTTTCAGCGGCAAGACCTGGAGCAAGAAGAGAAAGCCTGGAGACTTACATAAGAAGACTTGTGAAGATGGAAAAAATTGCGATGAGCTTCAAAAATGTTGAAAAAGCTTATGCGATACAGGCAGGAAGAGAAGTCAGAGTTATAGTCGAGCCGGAAAAAATAGACGATGCCCAGGCAGATAAAATCGCCTATGAAATCGCCAAAAAAATCGAAGAGGAAGTTGAATATCCAGGCGTTCTCAAGGTTGTTGTGATAAGAGAAAAACGTTCAGTTGCGTATGCAAAATGAAAAAGGGGCTTTTGCCCCTTTTTCATTTGGTGAACGATTTGACAATTTGTTCAAAAGCGTTGGTGATTGTGTACAGATCCTGTTTTGAAATGTCTTTGTGAGTCACAAAACGATAGACTCCGTCGAATGGTGGATTTATTTTTATGCCTCTTTTGAGCATCTCATTTACAAAAATCTGAGCTGGAATCAGATCGAATTTGAAAAAGACCATATTTATGTCCAGTTGATCCTCAAAGACTTTCACATGGGGTATATTGCTCAAAAGGTGTGCAAGTATTTTTGCATTCTCATGATCTTCTTTGAGTCTGTCTATCATCTGTGTGAGTGCCACAATTCCAGCCGCAGCTAAAATACCTGCCTGTCTCATTCCGCCTCCCATTAATTTTCTTCCCCTTCGAGCCTTTTCGATGAATTCTTTTGTTCCAGCTAGAATTGAACCAACAGGTGCTGCCAGACCTTTGGATAGACAGAACATGACAGAATCTGCTGTGGCTGAAATTTGTTTTACATCAACATTCAGAGCTATCGCTGCATTGAATATTCTTGCGCCATCTAAATGAACTGGTATGTTATGCTTTATGGCTAACTGGTGGACTTTTTCAAGATAATCCACAGGCACAACCTTTCCACTGGAATGGGCGTTTTCCATGCAGATCAGACCGGTTCTTGGAAAATGAATGTCTTCGTCTCTTATGGCTTTTTCTATTTTCTCTATCGGTGGCATCCCGTATGGATCATCCAGCAGATGTAGCTGAACATTCGATATCACCGCTGGCGCACCAGCTTCATGAACAAAGATGTGGTTTGAAGATGGAATTATCACTTCATCGCCTCTGAGGGTGTGAGTGAGTATCGCAAGTTGATTTCCAAAGGTGCCTGAAGGTACAAAGATAGCAGCCTGTTTGCCGATTATCTGTGCTGCCAATTCTTCAAGTTCGTTCACCGTTGGATCGTCATGATAGACATCATCGCCGACCTGTGCTTGGTACATTGCCTCTCTCATTTTCTCTGTGGGAGTTGTGACGGTATCACTTCGAATATCTATGATTTTCATCTTCATTCCCCCTTTTTCGAAATTTTAACATGACAAAGGTTTAGTGGAGTACTTGAAGTAGAAAAAATGTGTTATACTTTTTATCGGCTGGGTAACTTTGTTAACAATGGTGAGATTTTTTTCACAAAAGGGGGTGTTTTTATGAAATGGGTTATTCCTCTGCTTTTGGTTGCATCCTTAGTCCTTGCTGCTGAACCAATTGTGATAGGCGTGTATGAGCCAATGACAGGTCCCTATGCTGCAGGTGGTCAGATGACCATGGAAGGTATTTACCTTGCGCACGAGCAGGTTAAAGAAGTACTCGGAAGACCTATTGAGCTTGTACTTGTCGACAACAAAAGTGACAAAGTGGAAGCTTCCAATGCCGTTGCCAGATTGATTGAATACCACAAAGCAGTTGCGATCATCGGTAGTTATGGAAGCGCAGTGGCAATACCTGGTAGTGAGGTTGCCAACAAGCTTGGAGTTCCAATGGTTGGATGCTCTCCAACAAATCCATTGGTGACTCTTGGCAAGCCTTATGCTTTCAGAGTATGCTTTATCGATCCATTCCAGGGTACCGTTATGGCACAGTTTGCCGTTGAAAAGCTCAAAGCAAAAACAGCCGTTGTCATTCAGGACATAGCTTCTGACTACTCTGTGGGACTGTCGCATTACTTCCAGGAAGCATTCAAAAAGCTTACCAAGAACAACAAGGCCGTTTTGGGGGTTATCTCTTATCAAACGGGGGATCAGGATTTCACTGCACAGCTCACCTTTGCAAACAGCAAGAATCCAGACGTGATTTTCATACCTGCTGCAGCGTATGGCGAAGCTGCTCTGATCATAAAACAAGCCCGTGAACTTGGAATGAAACAGATTTTCCTTGGCGGCGACACCTGGGAAGCACCTGAATTTCTCCAGGTCGGTGGCAAAGCAGTTGAAGGCTGTTATTTCAGCACGCATTTTGATACAGAAGCTACTACTACACCCAGGGCGGCAGAATTCATAAAATCGTTCAGAGAAAAATACGGTAAAGATCCCAGTGCATTTGCTGCGCTTGGATACGATGCGTATATGCTGGTAGTGGATGCAATAAGAAGAGCTGGATCAGCAGATCCAAAGGCTATAAGGGATGCCCTTGCTTCAACCAAGAATTTTGAAGGTGCAACTGGTTATATCACACTCGATCAAAATGGAGATGCCATAAAGGACGCCGTTATAAGAGTTGTAAAAGATGGAAAGTTTGTCTATGTGACAACCGTAAGACCAACAGAATAAAAGAATGCGCAGGCTTTTGCCTGCGCATTTTCTGGAGGTGCATGGATGAGTTGGTCACTGTTTTTGCAGCATCTTGCCAACGGAGTCGCGCTTGGGTTTGTTTTTGGTCTTGTTGCCATCGGTTACACACTTGTTTATGGTGTCGTAAAGCTGGTGAATTTTGCCCACGGTGATATATTCATGATGGCTACCTTTTTTGTTTATTATGGAATAGTTATTTTCTCTTTCCCGTGGTGGTTGTCATTCATATTCGCAATATTGCTGACAGCAATACTTGGAATTTCAATAGAGAAGGTCGCTTACAAACCTTTGAGAAATGCTCCTCGAATCTCTTCACTGTGTTCTGCTATAGGCATGTCGTTTCTGCTTGAAAACTTTGCCACGGTTGTTTTTGGTGGCAGGCAGAAACCGTTTTATCAGCCACAGGTTTTAAACAAAACTCTGGATATTGGAGGAGTGAAAATACAGCTTGTGACTATCGTGACAATAGTTGTTTCGATAGCCGCTCTTTTGTTTTTGAATTATCTGGTGTACAGAACTAAAATGGGGCTTGCAATGAGAGCTCTTGCCCATGATTTTGATACGGCAAGGCTCATGGGAATAAATGTAGACAGAACCATTACTTTTACATTTGCAGTTGGTTCAAGCTTGGCAGCAGTAAGCGCGATATTCTGGGCTCTGCGATATCCACAGATATGGCCATTCATGGGTGTTTTTCCAGGGTGGCGTGCTTTTACGGCTGCAATAATAGGCGGAATTGGTAGTATTAAAGGAGCTATGACGGGCGGGTTCCTGATTGGAATGATTTCTATCTTGCTCGTTGCATTCCTTCCAGATCTGGCAGGTTATCGCGACGCATTCATTTTCATCATGCTGGTTTTCGTACTACTTTTCAAACCAACCGGTCTGTTTGGTGAGGCATAGGAGGTATAGATGTGTATAAAAAGCGATCCTTCTGGCTCACGGTTTTTTCACTTTTTCTGTTTTTCTTATTCATTGGATATGCTCAAACGCACTTTGACGCATACATCATAAGAATAATGAATGTCGCTGCGATATATGTCATTCTCGGTGTGAGTCTCAACCTGATAAATGGATTCACCGGACAATTTTCTCTGGGCCATGCGGGATTTATGGCAATAGGTGCTTATACATCTGCTTTGCTCTACATGTCACCCGATTTGAAGGCAATGAATTTTTTCATAAAACCGTTGATATGGCCACTGAATCAGATTCAACTGCCGTTTTTCCCATCGCTGCTAATAGGAGGATTTCTCGCTGCGTGTGCAGGGTTTTTAGTTGGTGCACCGTGCATGAGGGTCAAAGGTGACTATCTCGCGATAGTGACATACGGTTTTTCTGAAATAATAAGAGTTTTGTTCAACAACTTACAGAGCATAACCAATGGCCCTCTGGGATTGAAGGGCTTGCCTACTTACACAAATCTGTGGTGGAGCTGGGGCTGGGCAGTGTTCACCGTGTTTTTCATAAAAAGATTGATCGATTCGAGTTATGGAAGGGCACTGAAGGCAATCAGAGACAACGAAGAAGCTGCTGAGGCAATGGGTGTGAATCTCTTCCGCCACAAGACTCTTGCCTTCGTGGTGGGTGCCTTTTTCGCCGGTATAGCAGGTGGTTTACTTGGGAGCCTTGTCATGACGATCGATCCGAATGCCTTCAACATAATGCTTACCTTTCAGATTGTGCTGATTGTTCTGCTTGGTGGACTTGGGAGCATAACAGGGACTGTGATTTCAGGTGTTCTGATTGCATTTTTGATGGAATGGCTCAGAATAGTGGAAACTCCGATGAAAATTTTTGGTATAACAATTCCAGGTATTTCTGGCATGAGGATGCTTATCTTCTCTGTGATACTCATGATCGCAGTACTTTTTTTCAGACACGGCATACTTGGCGACAGGGAGTTTTCATGGGAAGGAATTTTTTCCGCTTTTAAAAAGCGACATTCAGCGGAAGGAGAATGAACCGTGGCTATCCTGAAACTCGACAAGGTAACCAAAAGATTTGGTGGATTGATAGCCGTGAACGATGTTTCTCTTGAACTTGAGCAGGGTGAACTTGCAGGTCTCATTGGACCAAACGGTGCCGGCAAGACAACTATTTTCAATTTAATAACCGGTGTTTATCCTGTTGATTCAGGGAAAATACTGTTCATGGATCAGGATATCACTAAAAAAAAGCCTCACGAAATAGCAGCCCTGGGTATAGCGAGAACTTTTCAGAACATAAAGCTTTTTGGTACGATGAGTGTTATTGACAATGTGCGTGTGGCATGTCATTACCGATTGAGATCGTCTATTTTCTCTGCCGTTTTTGACTTACCCAAATACATAAAAGAGGAAGAGCAAATGACAGCCGAGTCGTTGAAATTACTCCAAGCAGTTGGACTTTACAATTTGAGAAACGAAAAGGCAAGTTCTCTTCCTTACGGGCATCAAAGAAAACTCGAAATAGCCAGGGCACTGGCTACAAAACCCAAGATTCTGTTACTCGACGAACCCGCTGCGGGAATGAATCCTGAGGAAACTTCTGAATTGATGAGATTCATAAAAAGGATCAAAGATGAGTTTGGTTTGACGATTTTGCTGATTGAACATGATATGAAGGTGGTGATGGGAATCTGTGAAAGAATAACCGTTCTTGATCACGGGTGTGTGATTGCGAGAGGTTCACCAAGTGAAATACAGAGTAATCCGGAAGTAATCAAAGCTTATCTGGGGAGTAGTGCGTATGTTAGAGGTTAAGGATTTGCATGTGAGTTACGGAGCGATAAAAGCGTTGAAGGGAATCTCCTTTAAAGTCGAAAAAGGTTCCATTGTAACTCTGATAGGCTCAAATGGAGCCGGGAAAACCACAACTTTGAAAGCAATCTGTGGTCTTGTGAAGGTGAAATCCGGGCAGATTTTGCTCGAAGGTGAGAATATAGCGAACAGACCGACCAATGAGATTGTTTCTAAAAAAATCACGATGGTGCCCGAAGGCAGGAGAATTTTTCCAAACTTGACAGTCCAGGAAAACCTTCTGGTCGGTGCGTTTCAGAGAAAGGACAAAGAAGGCATAAAACAGGATATGGAATGGGTGTTCACGCTTTTCCCAAGACTCAAAGAGAGAATCAACCAGAAGGGTGGTACACTTTCTGGCGGAGAACAACAGATGCTTGCCATTGGAAGGGCTCTCATGAGCAGACCGGATCTTCTCATGCTCGATGAGCCGTCTTTGGGACTTGCACCGATAATCGTCGAAGAACTCTTCCAGGTCATTGAAAAAATTCATCAGGAAGGCAAAACGATCCTTTTGATAGAGCAAAATGCCTATGCGGCACTCAACATAGCCGATTATGGGTACGTGCTTGAGACGGGCCAGATAGTCTTACAGGGAACTGGTAAAGAGTTGCTCGGTAATGAGATGGTAAGAAAGGCTTATCTGGGTGGTTGAGTTGTGTTTACTTTTTCGTAACTTGACATGGTTGACGACAGGTGATACTATGATACCTGGTCGCTCGCAAGAGAGCAGGCAAAAGATGAAGGGTCTTGGAAAATAAATAAAAGTGATTGGAGTCTGAATAAGGCTCAAGGTATTTTGTCCTCGGGTCATTGAAATATGGATAGCAGTCCCGCAAATTCTAAAGTCAAGAATCAAAACCTTCTTACAAGTTTTGTGGAGGGTTTGATCTTGGCTCAGGGTGAACGCTGGCGGCGTGCTTAACACATGCAAGTCGAGCGGGTATCCGCAAGGGTACCAGCGGCGCACGGGTGAGTAACACGTAGGTAACCTGCCCTTCAGAGGGGAATAACTGGGGGAAACTCCAGCTAATGCCCCATACGATCCAACGGCGACGGCTGTTGGATGAAAGAAGCGTTTGCTTCGCTGAAGGATGGGCCTGCGTCCCATCAGGTAGTTGGTGAGGTAACGGCTCACCAAGCCTACGACGGGTAGCCGACCTGAGAGGGTGGCCGGCCACAAGGGCACTGAGACACGGGCCCTACTCCTACGGGAGGCAGCAGTGGGGAATTTTGGACAATGGGCGAAAGCCTGATCCAGCGACGCCGCGTGGGGGACGAAGCCCTTCGGGGTGTAAACCCCTGTTGTGAGGGACGAATAAGATCTGGAGGAAATGCCAGGTCGATGACGGTACCTCACGAGAAAGCCCCGGCTAACTACGTGCCAGCAGCCGCGGTAATACGTAGGGGGCGAGCGTTACCCGGATTCACTGGGCGTAAAGGGGGCGTAGGCGACTCGGTGTGTCGGGTGTGAAATCCCACGGCTCAACCGTGGAATTGCGCCCGAAACTACCGGGTTTGGGGCCGGTAGAGGGAGATGGAACTGCTGGTGTAGGGGTGAAATCCGTAGATATCAGCAGGAACGCCGGTGGGGAAGCCGGTCTCCTGGGCCGTGCCCGACGCTGAGGCCCGAAAGCTAGGGGAGCAAACCGGATTAGATACCCGGGTAGTCCTAGCCGTAAACGATGCTCACTAGGTGTGGGGGAGTTATTCCTCCGTGCTGCAGCTAACGCGTTAAGTGAGCCGCCTGGGGAGTACGCCCGCAAGGGTGAAACTCAAAGGAATTGGCGGGACCCCGCACAAGCGGTGGAGCGTGTGGTTTAATTGGATGCTAAGCCAAGAACCTTACCAGGGCTTGACATGCAGGTGGTACCAACCCGAAAGGGAAGGGAACCTTTCCTTTTGGAAAGGGAGCCTGCACAGGTGGTGCACGGCCGTCGTCAGCTCGTGCCGTGAGGTGTTGGGTTAAGTCCCGCAACGAGCGCAACCCCTGCCCTTAGTTGCCAGCGGTTCGGCCGGGCACTCTAAGGGGACTGCCGGCGACGAGCCGGAGGAAGGAGGGGACGACGTCAGGTACTCGTGCCCTTTATGCCCTGGGCTACACACGCGCTACAATGGGTGGTACAGAGGGCTGCTACCTCGCGAGAGGGAGCTAATCCCGAAAACCACCCCCAGTTCAGATCGCAGGCTGCAACCCGCCTGCGTGAAGCCGGAATCGCTAGTAATCGCGGATCAGCCACGCCGCGGTGAATACGTTCCCGGGGTTTGCACACACCGCCCGTCAAGCCACCCGAGTCGGGGGCACCTGAAGACGCTTATCCTAACCCGAAAGGGAGGGAAGGCGTTGAAGGTGAATCTGGTGAGGGGGGCTAAGTCGTAACAAGGTAGCCGTACTGGAAGGTGCGGCTGGATCACCTCCTTTCTAGGGAGAAATCGGGACTGCTATCCATCTTTGAATGACTTGAGCGGGCTCGTAGCTCAGTTGGTGAGAGCGCACGCCTGATAAGCGTGAGGTCGGAGGTTCGACTCCTCCCGAGCCCACCATGGGCGGGGACGTAGCTCAGCTGGGAGAGCGCCTGCTTTGCAAGCAGGAAGTCAGGGGTTCGAATCCCCTCGTCTCCACCAATGGAAGGGTCATTGAAAACTGCATAGGAAGCGAAAGGTCAAGGTACTAAGGGCATGCGGTGGATGCCTTGGCGATGGAAGGCGATGAAGGGCGTGGCAAGCTGCGATAAGCCTCGGGGAGCCGCAAACAGGCGTTGATCCGGGGATTCCCGAATGGGGAAACCTGGCTGGTTGCAAAACCAGCCGCCGCAAGGCGCGAACCGGGGGAAGTGAAACATCTCAGTACCCCGAGGAAAAGAAATCAAACGAGATTCCCTGAGTAGAGGCGATCGAAAGGGGAAGAGCCTAAACCAGTACGATGTTCAAGCCCGTAGGCGTTGTCGTACTGGGGTTGTGGGATATAGCTTGGTGTGGCTACGGACGCACCGAGGAGTTACAAATCTTCTCTCTAGCCGAAGTGCTTGGGATGGCACACCAAAGAGGGTGAAAGTCCCGTAGGCGAAAGGGAGAAGACTCCTTGGCTATATTCCCGAGTACCGCGGGACCCGTGGAATCCTGCGGGAATCTGGGGGGACCACCCTCCAAGGCTAAATACTCTCCATCGTCCGATAGTGCACGAGTACCGTGAGGGAAAGGTGAAAAGAACCCCGGGAGGGGAGTGAAATAGAACCTGAAACCGCATGCCTACACTAAGTCGGAGCCCGCAAGGGTGACGGCGTGCCTTTTGATTAATGAGTCCGCGAGTTGCCGTCAGTGGCAAGGTTAAGCCGATAGAGGCGTAGCCGCAGCGAAAGCGAGTCCGAATAGGGCGCAAGTCACTGGCGGCAGACCCGAAGCCGGGTGAGCTACCCCTGGGCAGGATGAAGGTGGGCTAAACCCCACTGGAGGTCCGAACCGATGGATAGTGAAAAATCCTCGGATGACCTGGGGGTAGGAGTGAAAAGCTAACCGAACTCGGTGATAGCTGGTTCTCCCCGAAACGCATTGAGGTGCGGCCTCGAGTGGTCTGTGCAGGGGGTAGAGCACTGATAGGGCTAGGGGGGTAACCTCCGAACCCTGTCAAACTCCGAATCCCTGCACATAAAGCTCGGGAGGAAGTCTGTGGGGGATAAGCTCCATGGACAAAAGGGAAACAGCCCAGACCATCGGCTAAGGGCCCGGAGAGATGGCTAAGTGGGAAAGGATGTGGTGCACCCCAGACAACTGGGAGGTTGGCTTAGAAGCAGCCATCCTTTAAAGAGTGCGTAACAGCTCACCAGTCGAGGTGTACTGCGCCAAAGATGTAACGGGGCTCAAGCCATCCCCCGAAGCCATGGGTCTGTACCGACGAGGTACAGGCGGTAGGGGAGCTTTCCGCTGTAGGGTGAAGGTAGACCCGCGAGGGCTACTGGACGAGGCGGAAGTGAGAATGCGGACATGAGTATGCGAGAGGAGAGTGAGAATCTCTCCCCCCGAATGCCCAAGGGTACCTGGGGAAGGGTCGTCCTCCCAGGGTTAGTCGGTACCCTAAGGTGAACCCGAAAGGGATAGCCGAAGGGAAGCTGGTTAATATTCCAGCACCATCTGCAATCGAGGTATGAGGGGTGACGCAGAAGGGTAAGCGCCGAGGGTAAGTGGCATTCCCTTCCAAGCGGTTAGGGCGTTGATGGGTGTAGGTAAATCCGCACCCGGAGTCTGAGCCGTGATGGGAAGGGCCCGTGAGGGTCCAACGGCGCCGACCCCACGCTGCCAAGAAAAACCTCGCGTACCGTTTGAGATTGCAGGTGCCCGTTCCGTAAACCGACACAGGTGGGCAAGCTGAGAAAGCTAAGGGGCGCGGGACAACCCTCGCCAAGGAACTCGGCAAATTAACCCCGTAACTTCGGGAGAAGGGGTGCCGCAGTAGGGTGAACTCAGGGGAAAGGGCAACCTGGAAACTGAGGGAGCCCGAAGCGGTCGCAGTGACAAGGCCCTGGCGACTGTTTACCAAAAACACAGGCCTCTGCAAACTCGTAAAGAGGATGTATAGGGGCTGACGCCTGCCCAGTGCCGGAAGGTTAAGGGGAGGGGTGAGGCCGCAAGGCGTAGCTCCAAACCGAAGCCCCGGTAAACGGCGGCCGTAACTATAAAGACCGTTGTAGTTACGGTAAAAAACTCGGCTGTATGCGGGAAACTCTGGAGTGCCGATGGGTACCACGTATGTGGTAACAAACCCACGGAGTGCGAAAGCGCCAGACAACCCGCAGGAAACTCATCTAAGCTAAGGAGAGTTTTACATGCTGGATGTTAAAAAAATTCCACTGAAGATAGGTTATTATCTAGCAGGTTTTGCAGATGGAGAAGGAAGCTTCATGGTTGTTGTGAGAAAAAAGGATGACTATAAAAATGGCTGGAAGATATCTGTGGCTTTCAACGTATCAAACAAAGACAAAGTTATACTTGCTCTTTTTAAGAGGTATTTGAACTGTGGAACTCTCCGACAGCGTAAGGATGGTGTGTGGTACTACGAGGTAAGCAATTTCAATGCGATTAAGGAAAATGTGATACCTTTCTTTGACAGGTTCAGATTTCTTTCTGCGATCAAAAAGAACTCGTATTCGAAATTCAAAAAGATCGTGGAGATAATCGAAAGATCTGAGCACACGACAAAGGAAGGAATTGAGAAAATACTGTCTTTGAGAAATCAAATGAGTAATGATCGCTCAAAGCGAAAACACACCGATCAGGAAATCTTAGATAGCTTAGGTGAGGATCCTCAGAGACCATACGCCGAGCATCACATGGGTTTGACCCCAAACGGGGATGAGCCGCCGACCCATGGATGATGATATGGTCCAACCCCTGTGGTAACATGGGGCCCAAAATGGGATAACCTCGAAACGAGGTGAATGAAGAATATCAACGAACGGTCCTAAGGTAGCGAAATACCTTGCCAGGTAAGTTCTGGCCTGCATGAATGGCGTAACGACTGGGGCACTGTCTCGGCGGGGGACCCGGTGAAATTTCAACGGGGGTGAAGATGCCCTCATCCTGCGGCTAGACGGAAAGACCCCGTGGAGCTTTACTGTAGCCTGGTATTGGATTCTGACACATCGTGTACAGGATAGGTGGGAGGCTGTGAACCCGGCTCGTCAGGGTCGGGGGAGCCGTCGGTGGGATACCACCCTCGGTGTGTCGGAATTCTAACCTGAACCTGTGAAGAGCAGGTTGGGGACAGTGCCAGGTGGGCAGTTTGACTGGGGCGGTCGCCTCCTAAAATGTAACGGAGGCGCGCGAAGGTCGGCTCAGGTGGGTTGGAAATCCACCGACGAGTGCAAGGGCATAAGCCGGCCTGACTGTGAGACCGACGGGTCGAGCAGAGACGAAAGTCGGTCCTAGTGACCCGACGACTTCCGAGTGGAAGGGTCGTCGACAACGGACAAAAGTTACCCCGGGGATAACAGGCTAGTCTCGCCCGAGAGTTCACATCGACGGCGAGGATCGGCACCTCGATGTCGGCTCATCCCATCCTGGGGCTGAAGCAGGTCCCAAGGGTTAGGCTGTCCGCCTATTAAAGGGGTACGTGAGCTGGGTTCAGACCGTCGTAAGACAGGTCGGTCCCTATCGGCCGCAGGCGTAGGAGGTTTGCGGGAGGTCTCCCCTTGTACGAGAGGACCGGGGAGAGTGGGCCTCTGGTGTACCGGCTGTCCTGCCAGGGGCATACGCCGGGTAGCTATGCCCATGAGTGATAACCGCTGAAGGCATCTAAGCGGGAAGCACGTCCCAAGATTAGACCTCCCATCCCGTTAAGGGAGTAAGGCCGGTCCGAGAACAGGACCTTGATAGGCTGGTGGTGTAAGCACCGCAAGGTGTTGAGCCAACCGGTACTAATAGGCCGAGGCCTTGACCTTGTAGCTTCCTATGCAGTTTCCAGTGATTCTTCGAGGTTTCCTCGGGTGCCGATACCAGAACGGGAAACACCCGGTCCCATTCCGAACCCGGCCGTTAAGCCGTTCTGGGCCGATGGTAGTATGGAGGCGACTCCATGTGAGAGTAGGTAGTGCCCGGGGATTTAAAGAGGCTGCTTTAAAGCAGCCTCTTTTTTTATCAAAAAAAATAAGCAAGAAGACTCCATTACCTCTTTAGGTGGATGGTAGTTCACATGTCAGATTGATACAGATGGCATGCGATCATTCTGCCATCTTTCATTTTAACAAGCTGTGGTTCAACTGAACTACAGATATCCATCGAAAAAGGACATCTTGGGTGAAACCTGCAACCATTTGGTGGATTGATCGGATTTGGGACTTCTCCCTGGGGAATGAATCTTTTTTTTGAACTCATGATCTCTGGATCTGGTTCTGGAATGGCTGATATTAGAGCCTTGGTGTACGGATGCATGGGAGATTCGTAGATGTGGTTATATGTACCTATTTCGACGAATTTTCCAAGGTACATTACTCCTATCTTGTTGCAGATGTATTTGGTGGTTGCAAGGTCGTGAGTTATGAACAAAAATGTCAAATTCATTTCTTTTTTCAGATCGATCAGGAGCTTTAATAACTGCGATCTCACAGAGACATCGAGCATGGCAAGTGCTTCATCGGCGACAACGAATTTTGGTTTTAGAATCAATGCTCGGGCTATCACCACCCGCTGTCTCTGACCACCGGAAAGTTCATGAGGGTAACGAGAATAAATTTCCGGTTGAAGATTGACTTTTTCAAGCATTTCAAAAACCATTTTTCTTCTTTCCTGTTCGCTTTTTCCAATGTTGTGTATTTCCAAACCGTGTTTGATGGCATCTCCTATTTTCATATATGGATTTAAAGCAGCCATGGGATCTTGAAAGATTATCTGCATTTTCTTTCTAAGCGGTCTTATCTCGTTGCTGGTTAGTTTGGTGATATCAACTCCATCAAATTCTATGGTTCCTTCAGTTGGCTCTATCAACTTGAGCACAAGCCTGCCTGTTGTGGTTTTCCCGCTTCCCGATTCTCCCACTAACCCAAAGGTTTCCCCCTGTTCTATCTCAAAAGAAATACCATCGACGGCTTTGACAAATTTCTGCGGAATTCTCATCAGTACTTCTCCCACACTTCTTTTAACGGCGAAATATTTTTTCAATTTCGAGACGCGCAGCAAACTCACTTTTCTCACTCCTTCAAGAGCGATACAGCCAGCACTTAACCTGTCCTTCGTCCACATTAAAGATGGGTGGATCTTTTTCGCAGATAGTCATCTTGAACGGACATCTACTGGCAAAACGACATCCTTGCGGTACATTGAGCAACGATGGAGGTGATCCTGCAATGAAATTGAGTTGAAGATCTTTTGGATTGGTATTTGGGATGCTTTTTAAAAGTAATTTTGTGTATGGATGTTTCGGCTCGTAGTAAATTTTGCTTTTGATGTTTTGTTCTACTATCTGTCCAGCATACATGACAGCTATTATGTCAGCCATCTGGGCGACTACTCCAAGATCGTGTGTGATCAGTATGATAGAGGTATTGTAGCTTTGCCTGAGTTCATCTAAGAGTTCCAGAATTTGCGCCTGAACGATCACATCGAGCGATGTTGTGGGCTCATCTGCGATTATTATGTCTGGATTCAAAACAAGTGCGAGAGCTATCATGACCCTCTGACGCATTCCACCGCTGAATTGAAATGGATATTCTCGCATTCTCTCTGGTTCGATGCCGACTTTTTCTAAGATTTTCGCTGTTCTTTCCCGTGCTGTGTCAAAAGATATATCCGGTTCGTGCTCTTTGAGTGTTTCGTAGAACAATTTTTCGACTTTTACCACTGGATTGAGAGATGTCATTGGGTCTTGAAAAATCATTCCCACAACTTTTCCACGTACTTTTTTCATCTCTTTTTCGTTCAATGGAATTACATCGATTTTTCCAACTGATAATTTGCCTTCATATTTCGTTTTCGCAGGTAGCAGTTTCAGTATACCCTGGCCAAAAGTGGACTTTCCGCATCCGGATTCTCCAACAATACCTATCGTTTTGCCTTTTTTCAGTGCAAGGTCTATACCGTCGACGGCTCTTACGTATCCTTTTTGGGTGTGATAATGTATTTTGAGGTTTTCAGCTTTCAGTACAGTTTCTTCTTCGCTGTGGCTCATGTTTTATCACCTTCTTTCGCGAATTGTTGGATTCAGCAGCTCGTTAATTCCTTCGCTGAACATGGAAAAGCCAAGAGCCGCACAAACAATTGCAAGTCCGGGAAACATTATTCCCCACCAGGCTCTGCTCAGGACAAATCTCTGTCCGCTGCTCAAATCAAATCCCCAGTCCGGAGTCGGAGGAGCTATGCCAAGTCCCAGAAAGGACAAACCGGCTTCTGTCATGAGTGCATCCGCAAGATTCATCGATAGAACGACAACAACAGACGGCAGAACATTCGGAAAGATATACCTGACAAGTATTTCCCAGTTTTTGGCACCAAGAGCCTTGGCAGCTTCCACGTAGAGTTCACTTTTGATTGATGTCACCTGATTTCTGATGATTCTGAAATATGTAGGTGCATAAACAACGGCAATTGAAAGTGATATGTTTATCACACCCGGTCCCAGAACGGCAGCGATAGCTATGGCAAGAACCAGTCCGGGAAAAATGTACATTGCGTCCATTATCAGAGTTAAGATCCTGTCAATCCATCCACCCAGGTATCCGGAAATCAATCCCAGCGGGACACCTACGGCAAAGGCTATTGCAACTCCCATAAAAGAAATACTCAAAGCTATTCTTGAGCCATATATGACTCTGCTCAATATGTCCCTTCCCAAATTATCCGTTCCAAACCAGAATTGTTTCGAAGGTGGTTCCAGAGACAGACCAACCTTTTCTGTTGGATCATACGGCGCTATGTATGGCGCAAAGATGGCTAAAATGATGAAAAAAATGAGAATGCAAGAGCCAACGATTGTCAATCTGCCGGTTCCAGAACCTGTTAAATCTTTTATGAATTCACCTATTTTTTCGCTCAGAAAGGTCCTGCTTTTAACCACCTGACCACCCCTCAATACCTGACTCTTGGATCAACCAGCGCATTCACTATATCTATGATGATGCTTATCACCACTATGAATAATGCGAAGAAGACTATGGTGCCCTGAATTGCAGGAAAATCTCTGTAACGTATTTTCATAACCAGGTAACTGCCTATACCAGGCCAGGAGAAAGTCGTTTCTGTTAGAATAGCACCTGCGAGCAATATGGCAAATTCCATACCCATGATCGTGAATATCGGGACAAAGGCATTTCTCACAGCGTGCCCATAAAGAACTATCCTCTTTCTCAAGCCTCTTGCTCTGGCAGCTTTCACAAAATCTTTTGATAACATCAAAACGGTGTTGTTGCGGACCATCCGTAAAAATACACTGGAGATGACCATACCCAGTGTTATGCTTGGCAGTGTTAAATAGCGAAGAACGTCGACCAGTCCATGCCAGTCTCTTGAGAGAATGGCGTCCAGAATGTAGAGTCCTGTGACAATCTTGAATTCGGCTGTGGCAGAGATTCTTCCACCAACAGGGAGCCATCTTAAATAGGAAGCGAACACCAGTTGCAGAATCAGACCAAGCCAGAAGACGGGTATCGCATACAGTAGTAGCGAATAAACCCTTGCCGTGATGTCCAATGCCTCATCTTTTCTCCAGGCACTTTCTGCTCCCCAGAATAACCCGATCAGGAGAGCTATTAAAAAAGAAAAGATCGTGAGCTCCAAGGTTGCTGGAAAACGATCTTTGAGTTCTTCAAGAACAGGTCTGTTGGTGAGTGTGGATGTACCGAGATTACCGGTCACAACTGCTTTGAGATAGTCGAAAAACTGAATTAAAACGGGCTTATCCAGACCCAATTCGTGGCGTTTTTGCTGGATGACTTCGATGGGAGCTTTACCGCCCAGGATAGCAAGCACAGGATCTCCGGGTATGATTCTGAGAATAAAAAATATAACGGCAAGCAAGATGAAAACCATTGGAAGGGCAAGAATTATCCTTGTTATTATATAACTTTTCAATGACAAAGCAATCACCTCACAGCTCTGCAAAAAAGCCCGCACACAGGCGGGCTTTATAGGTCAAAGAAGAGGTTATTTTTTCTCAAGTACATAGTATCTGAATATCTGTGTGGGTTCAAGGATTATACCGGATATGTTTGCCTTTGCCTCACAATCTGCAAAACCCTGCCAGAGTGGTATGTATGGAACATCCTGGGCTAAGATTTTCTGAACCTGTTCATAGAGCTTTGATCTTTCTTGTGTTGATTCAATCCCGCGCGCTTGCATCATCAGATTTTCAACTTCCATGTTGCTGTAAAAACTGCCAAGTGATTTGGCTCCACTCTCGCTCAAGAATGGCCAGACATAGTCATCCGGATCTAGATAGTCTGGGTACCATCCAAGCAGGAACAACCCCATGGTTCCGTTCAAAAAGTATTCAACATACGTTGACCATTCGGCGTATTTGATATTCACTTTTATCGCTTTTGTCTCCTCAAGGGATCTTTTCAAAAGCTGTGCGACATCGGCTTCCGTGGAGCCATAATGCGAAGGTGTATACCATAGATCAATCTGCAAGGGTTTTGAAGAAGAATAACCTGCTTTTTTCAACAGTTCAACTGCCATGTTTATATCGCGTTTCGGCATGGCATCGATGTGGCTCCACCATCCCATTGGAATCATGGAATACAGAGGTTTTGCCAGATCGGAGAAGACAGTTTTTGTAATCACATCTCTGTCAACGGCATAAGACAATGCCTGTCTCACGTAAACGTTGTCAAAGGGTTGCTGTTTAACATTTATAACCAGGTAGCGAATCTGAGGACTTGTTCCTAAATAAACTTTTATCCCAAGCTGTGATTCCATATTCTTCAGATCGAGAATATCTCTTGGATCCATGTGCCTGTATGCGATATCTATTTGTCCTGTTTCAAGAGCCATTCTCAGTTGTGCGGAGTTTTCGAAGAATTGAATGATTATTTTTGGAGTTTTTGGAGCGGGTCCGAAATATTTTGGATTGGCTTCAAGGACTATTCTGACATCTCTCTGCCATTCTGTAACTCTGTAAGGACCTGAAGCCTGTGGCACTCCATCTAAGAATTGATTCTCCGGAGTAGTTTTTGGATTAACCGGGAAGGCGACGGTATAACCAAGCACTGAAACAAAGGCTGAAAATTTGTATTTGAGCGTCACTTTTAATGTGTACTGGTCAACCACTTGGATTTTATCAATGACATCTCCCAGTAAAAATGCAGGATCTCCATTCAGCCTGAGTACACGTTCCCATGACCATTTGAACACTTCTGCGTCGATTGGTGTACCGTCCTCAAACATCGCTCCTTTCCTGATGGAAAAAGTGTAAGTGAGCCCGTCATCTGAAACGCTCCAGTTTTCAAATAACCACGGTGTGATCTCGGCTGTTCCCAATTTGTAATCCACAGGTCCAGCCAGGATATTTTGAAGAATGTTGCTGGAGAAATAATCATAACAATTGGCAGGATCAAGTGTTCGAATTTTGTCTGTGGTACCGACCACAATGAATTGTGCAGAAAACGCTACAACGACCAACAAAACAAACAACAGCACGAAATACCTCTTCATACCCTTCCCTCCCTGATAAGAGTTTTCTTGAGCTGTATTATACCACAGTTAATAGCAGAATAAAGTGAACTACCATCCACTTATTTATCAATCACAATTCATCTTCATCTTGTAGAAGATGGAGACTTCTTGCAAAATGTGTGTTAAACAGACAAACCGTGGCCAGTCGATGCTTTTGGCTTTTTCAGAAGTTCTTTTAGTTGTTTTCCGGTGCTCATGAAATAGAGTTTTTCACAAATATTTGTTAGGTGATCTGCTATTCTTTCAAAGTGTCTTATCAGGAAGGCTTCCTCTAAGTACAATCTCATCATCTTTGGATTTGTTTCTTTACACGCGAGGTCTATAAGGTTTTCATGACCAGTGTTGTGCAAAGAATCAACATCATCGTCTTTTTTCCACACTTTGATTGCAAGATCAAGATCTCTGTGTTCAACGGCTTGTATGGTTTCTTTGAACATGACCAGAATTATTTTGATCATCTCATTCAGTGTCTTCCAGGATGTGAAACTTTCTATTCCTCTTTGAACATGTCTGCTGAGCTGTGCGATGTTGACACATTCGTCTGCAATCCTTTCAAGATCAATCGATAATCCTATCATCGCAACGACAAATCTCAAATCATCTGCGAGTGGTTGAAATTTTCCAATGATGTCAAAAGCCGTCGTCTGGATTTCAAGGTCAAGCGAATCGAAATAATCGTCCATTGATTCTATATCGTTTATCAGATTTTCGTCACCTGATTGAATTGCAAATAGTGTTTTTTCAAACAGATGCTCAACACCATTCAAAAATTCCCTGAGTTTATCGTTCAAAAAATTTATCTCTTTCTCATAATGAAGAGTTCTTTGGGTCATCAATATCTCTCCTTTAACCAATTTTCCCTGTTAAAAATTGTCTGGTCATCTCGTGATTTGGAGCCTTAACCACATCGGATGTCATACCGTATTCTATCAAACGTCCCTGATAAAGAAAAATCAACTCATCACTTACTCTCAGAGCCTGTCCCATGCTGTGTGTTACTATGATAACTGTGTACTGCTCAGCCAATGTCTCGAGCAATCTTTCTATTCTGGTGGTGGCGATTGGATCGAGGGCTGACGTTGGTTCATCAAGCAGGATGACCTCTGGCTCTATGGCAAGTGCCCTTGCTATGCACAGTCTTTGTTGCTGACCACCTGATAGCTGAACTGCGGGTTTTTTCAATTTGTCTTTGACTTCATCCCAGAGTGCGGCTTTTTTCAAAGCGTCTTCAACTTTCCTTTTGAGCACATCTCTGTCTTTAATTCCCATTAATTTCAATCCATATGCGACATTGTCAAAGATCGACATCGGAAATGGATTGGGTTTTTGAAATACCATTGTTACTTTGCGACGATACGTACTCAGATCTTTGATTGTGTAAATATCCTGACTTTTGTACAGTATCTGCCCTGTGATGGAAAAATCCTCTATCAGGTCATTGAGCCTGTTCAAAGACCTCAAAAGAGTACTTTTGCCACATCCAGAAGGACCCATGATGGCAGTTATCTTTTTCGATTTTATTTTCACGTTGATATGATCAAGCACCCTGTGGGTACCATAGTATGCGCATAGATCTTTTATCTCAAAAATGATTTCATCCATCTTTTCGCCCCCTCAAAACCTGCACAACGGAATAGATCAGGATCATGACCAGAGTCATCAAACTCGCCATTCCGCGTGCCATCCACTGAGATCTTTCTCCCAGATTCATGACTATTGCGTAAATACTCGTGGGTAAAGTCATGATTGGATCGGTCAGTCTTGTCGGGAGTTTGGTTGCGTAGAAAACAGCACCTGTGATCAATATAGGAGCTGTCTCGCTGAAAGCCCTACCAAGAGTCAACATCAACGTCGTTAAAATGCCATTCTTGCTTGATTTGATTACCATCAGAGTTGTTTGAAATCTACTGGCACCGAGCGCTATTACCCCTTCACGAAGCTCTTTAGGTACCGCCCGGAGAAACTCGACGGCACTGTTTATAAAGAAAGGTATTGCCATTGTTGACAGAGTGAGTGATGCAGATATCAACGAGGTCCTAAACCCAAGGCTTACACAGAAAAAGCTCAGACCAAACAGTCCATACACTATTGACGGGATGCTGTTCATCGTTCCAGCAAGAGATTGAAGAATAATAGATAATCTTTTGCTTGCAAATTCGGCGATGAAAATGGCTCCGAGTAGACCAAGTGGTGTCACTATGATAAAAACTAAAAGCATCAAAAGTAGTGAACCGACGATGGCAGGAAATACACCACCTTCTGTCATAGAAGATTTTGGAAATTGCGTGAAAAAACCTGGTTGAAACAGAAATCTCATACCTGGAAGGACTATGAGCAAGATAATTACTAACATTAGAATCAAAACACTGTAGCTTATGAGTCTAAAAAGCCATTTCATTTGATCATCTCCTTATCCATTTCTCGCGCCATCTCACGATGTAATTTGTCAGCACCGTTATGACTAAAGAAAGAGTCAGCAGTAAGAATCCTATGAAAAACAGCGCACTGTAATGCAGACTTTTCACTTCTACTTCACCCAGTTCACTTCCCAGCGCTGCTGTCAATGGTCTGATCGGGTTAAAAAATGACTTCATTAGTAGATTGCTTCCACCAGCGACCATCAGGACAATCATGGTTTCACCAAAAATCCTGTTGAAAACGCTCATCGCCGCATTCACTATTGCTGGCATTGCGTATCTTATTTCAACCATCATCACAGAGAACTGTTTTGCACCTATTGAGACAGCGGCTTGAGAAATTTCTTCTGGTACTTTTTCCAAGGATTGATAGGATAGGCTTATCATAAACGGCAGTGTCAGGACGCAGAGCATGAAAGAGGCGTTGAAAAAATTTTGTCCGGTCCAAGCACCAGCTTTGAGCAGTACTGGTGCTACGATCACGACACCAAAAAATCCCAACACAACAGACGGGATACCACTCATGTACTCGAATACCCTGAGCATGAATTTTTTTTCTTTCCCGTTTGCGTAACTGTGCAGGTAAAGAGCAACTGTAATACCGATCACAAAAACGATGAAACTCGTCCATGAGGTCAGAATGAGCGAATTTAACAGCATAGTCCTTATGCCGAATTCTGGTTCTTTCCACACCGGGAACCACTCTGATGAGAAAAGACCCCATCCCACTTCTTTGATGGCTCTGATGGATTCAAAAAACAGAAAGAAAACTATACCAAAAAGTGCAGCCACCACCAGTGTGGCAGCTGTGAAAACGATGAAATTGAAAAGCCAAGCACTTATCTTTTTCATCATCTTGCCGTCCCGTAAGCCGGTATATAACCAGCTTTTTCAACGAGTTTTTGTCCCTCGGGGGAGAGTATGAATCTTATGTAATCGGCGATGATATTGCCTTCGGGCCAGATATTGCCAAATCTGCTCAAGTCGAAGAACACAAACAACGGTCTACTCAGCGGGTACTTGCCATTCAAAACATTTTCAACTGTTGGATCAATTCCATTTACTTTCAATGCTCTCACCTGGTTTGTCACATATCCCATTCCCGTATATGCGATCGCATATTGATTTTTCGCAACACTTTCTATCTCAGCCTGTGAAGATTCCAGCATCTGAACTCTTGGTGAGAGCTTGTCCCCTTTTAAAACCTTCTCAAGCCATACTTCAAAGGTCCCGGAAGCCGTATTCCTTGAATATGCGACGATGGGTCTTTTTGGTAATTTGGGATCAACCTGATTCCACTCGGTTATTTGTCCTGTGTAGATTTTGTAAAGTGTTTCGATTGATATTGAATCAATGCCAAGGTTTGGATTTACAATCACGGCTATGCCGTCGTACGCAATGATTACTGGAACAAAATATTTGTTGGCTTTGTGCATTTGTTCAACTTCTGCGGTTTTGAGGAACCTGCTCGAATTTGCAATATCGCAAGTTCCATTCAGCAGTGCAGAGATCCCTGTACTGGACCCGGCACCTTCGAGTGTTGCTGTAACGTTGGGATACATTTTCTGAAATTGTTCGATCCACAACTGCGCAATGGGATAAACGGTGTTTGATCCTTTGATCACCAGAGTTTCGCCGTAAATCAAAACGGCAGTAACCAGCACAAGCATAAACAAAAACTTTCTCATACCAACACCTCCTTCTGATCTGTTTATGCCTCTTTGACTTTCAACTGTTATAAAAAAATATCAAATTTTTTTAATACCGCTGTGGCATGATTCAAATGGAGGGATTTTATGCCTTCAATACTGGTTGTGGAAGATGAGCAGGATGTAAGTGATGTCATCTGCAGGTATTTAAAGATGGATTCTCACCAGGTCAGGACTGCCTTTTCAATCGAGCAGATGTACAACGAACTGGAGAAAACATGTTTCGATCTGATAATTCTCGATTTGATGCTTCCGGATGGAGATGCAATGGAAGAAATACCAACTATTCGTGTGTCGTGCCCAAAGACATTCATAATAGTGCTGACGGCAATAAGAGAAGACAAGAACAAAATTCTTGGTCTTGAGATGGGAGCAGATGATTACGTGACCAAACCATTCCATCCGCGTGAACTTGTTGCCCGAGTCCGTGCAATGTTTAGAAGGAAGAACATGTTTGCAGAACGAGAAATAACACACAAAGATATGAAACTTCTGGTTCATGAAAGAGTTTTGCTGATAAACGACGAGGAAATAAAACTGTCTGCAAAGGAATTCGAGATCTTGCTTTTGCTTTTCGAAAATCCAAAAAAGGTCTTTACTCGCAGTGAAATACTCGATGCGGTCTGGCAGCAAGAAGATAGAACTGAAAGGATTGTTGATGTTTATATGAGTATGCTCAGAAAAAAATTGGGAAAAGAAAGGTTGGTGACTGTTCACGGTGTTGGATACAAACTGGGATGAAGTGATAAACAATTGTAAGCCTCTGATTCTCTTAAAACCAGATCGAATACTTTTCTACCCTGATCAAGGAGATGTTTCATCAAAAGAGCAGGTACTGAGTGACTCTAAAACCTTTTTTGTAAATGCGGTGGCTCATGAACTTTTCACGCCCATCACTGCGATGCTTGGGCTTTTGGAAATTGCAAAAGAAGGTGAGTATGTCCAGGAAAGTCTTTTGAAAATGGAAAGACATCTTAAAAAAATGCAGAGGATCATTGAACAGCTGGTTTTGCTCTCAAAACTGGAACAGCATGAGTACATTCCACACAACCAGAGATTGAGTCTTAAAAAACTGCTGCGTGAGATACTGGTGGAATATGAGGAAAAAATAGAGCAAAAGGGTCTATCTGTTGAGATAAAAACGAATAAATCCATTGAAGCCGATCCAGAGGCTTTCAAGATAGTCATCAGAAACTTGGTGTCGAACGCGATAAAATACTCAAAAGAAGGCGGTGCCATTGAAATATTTTCGCAAAAGGGCTTGTTGGTGATTCAGGATCATGGTGTTGGTATACCGCAAGAAGATCTCAAGAACATCACATCTCGCTTTTACAGGGCAAGTAATGCAAGGAGTTATTCAGGTGCAGGTCTTGGACTTGCGATTGTCAAGCACATTCTCAGAAAACTCTCGATTTCCTGGGCAATTCATTCGGTGCTGGGGATTGGGACAAAGGTTTTTCTGGAAATTCCATCTTATTCATCGTCTGTGACTGGTGAGTGAAAATTTTCTGCATTATTCTTTTTGTTGCTCTTTTTTTCTTTTGTTTTCACCTTCCTGTTTTTCTTGAACCTGCTTGAAGAAAGTGTTATATTAGTTTTGCTGGTTACATAAGTAAGTTACTTATGTAACCAAAAAGGGAGGGATTTTTGTGAAGAAGGTAGTTTTGGCTGTATTGGTTTTGTTAACAGTACTGAGCTTTGGAAAAACATTAACGATCTGGATCGGTGGACAGGTTGCGGAACTGGATGAAACATGGAATTCAGTCATTAAGGGATTTGAGCAAAAGTATGGAATTAAGGTCGAAGTACAGCTCTTTGGTTTTGACACTTATTACGACAAACTCGTGACAGCTCTTCAAGCAGGTAAGGGACCAGATCTTGCCTTTGCAGATTTGGGTGGATGGGTTCCAACTTTCGCGGAAAAAGGCTGGCTTGAACCAATGGAAGAACAGATCAAAAACTGGGAAGGTACCCCACAAATATGGCCCAATCTCTGGCCTACAGTCACTTACAAAGGTGTCAGATATGGTCTTCCATGGTACACCGATTGCAGACTTTTGCTCTACAACAAAACAATGTTTGAGCAAGCCGGTCTTGATCCAAACAACCCGCCAAAGACCTGGGATGAGCTCTTAGCAGCCGCTCAAAAGATTACCGATGCGAAAAACAGAATTTACGGATACGGTGTAAGCGGTACAAAAACTGAGCACACAACACTTGGTTATATGATGTTCCTGTATGCAGCCGGTGGAAAGCTTTTGACAGATGACTACTCAAAAGCGGCTTTCAACACACCTGAGGGGCTCAAAGCTTTGAAATTTTACACGGATCTGGCAAAAAAATATGGTGTTAGCCCAAATGCCGTTCAGTATCATGAAGATGATTACAGAAACATGATGGCTCAGAACAGAGTTGCAATGTCAATAGGAGGTCCATGGTCATTCCCATTGATTGAAGCCGCTAATCCAAATATAGTTGGGAAATACTCTGTTGCACTCCATCCGTATGATTCACAGCCTGCAAGTGTGCTCGGTGGCTGGGCTCTGGTCATACCGAAATCGAGCCCGAACAAGGAGGATGCCTGGAAACTCGCTGAGTATCTGACGAGCTTTGACGTGTGGATGAAGTGGGTTGAAGAAAAGGGTGGACCCATGCCAACAAGAATGGATGTATGCACAAAGTCAAAACTTGCAAATGATCCAAAGTGGCAGGTTATTTTCAAGACATTCCCATATGCAGTTGCAAGACCACCCATTCCTCAATATCCTCAAATATCCGAACAGATCCAGATCATGGTGCAAAAAGTATTGTTGAATGAATTAACACCAGAAGAAGCAATAAAAGTTGCGGCAGAGAATGTCAACAAAATACTCCAGGCAAAGTAAACTATAATCAGGGCGGGCTATGCCCGCCCATGGTTAGGAGTGAAGGTTTTGAAAGAAGAAAAAATAGCGTTGCGAATGGTAATGCCGTATGTTTTTATCATAGTGGCTTTTGTCTTTTTCCTGTTGATCTCAAATATCGTCATGAGTTTTTCGAGCGATGATGGAAAGTTCACTCTTCAAAACTACGTAGCCATTTTCAAAGACAGTGTATTCTACAAATCTGTTTTGAATACCTGTGTATGGGTTTTTGGGAGTGTTGCAGGTCAGATAACCCTTGGGCTTGCAGTGGCTCTTTTGCTGACTCAAATCAAACGTGGACAAGTTTTTTTCAGAAGTGTGATTCTGATATTGCCCTGGGCAACACTCGACATAGTTACGGGTGTAATGTGGAAATGGATGTACAACGATATGTACGGTGTGCTGAACGACATTCTTGTGAAAATAGGGTTTGTGAAAGATTATATTCCGTGGCTTGCCACTCCAAAGATGGCGATGATTGCTGTGATCATTGCAAATATCTGGAAGGGTTTTTGCCTGTCTGGAATGTTTTTCATAGCTGGCATTCAGACAATTCCTCAGGAGCTTTATGAAGCTGCTGAAATAGACGGTGCGAATGCTTACAGACGTTTTTGGAATGTGACTATACCTCAATTGAAACCCGTTTTGGTTACGACCCTTATGTTCACGATCATCTGGACTATAAACTATTTTCCCCTCATTTATGTGATGACTGCCGGTGGACCAAACTATGGAACTGAAACCATAGTGACCTACATCTACAGGTTAAGCCTTAGATTCCTGGAGTACAACAAAGCCGCCGCGCTTTCAAATATATTGTTCTTGATTGTTTTCACGATAGCATACCTTTTCACTCGAAGAATGTCAAAGGAAGTGGCGGCGTGATGAAAAGGAGCACTAAGAAAAAAACGATGAAATTTGTGTCATATATCCTTTTGACTTTCATATCGCTTGTCATAGCATTTCCTTTCATATGGCTCGTTTTGACCTCTTTCAAGACTTATCAAGAAATATACAGTTATCCTATAATATACCTGCCAAAGAGCTGGACACTTGAACATTATCAAAAGATATCGAGTCTGGATTTTAAAAACTACTTTCTAAACAGTGTAGTAGTTGGTGTTGGAACGATGGTTTTTTCACTTTTGATAGGTATATTCCCTGCCTATGCTTTTTCACGGTACTCGTTCAGGTGGAAAAGTGAACTGATGGTCAGTGTTTTGATCTTTCAGATGTTTCCCATGGTTGTTTTCTTAGTACCTATATTCAGGTTTCTTGACTGGATAAAGCTGCTCGATACACATATTGGCCTTATTTTAGCTTATATTCCATTCACGACACCTATAACAATTGTTTTTTTGAGGAGTTTTTTCTTATCCGTGCCTAAGTCACTTGAAGAGGCGGCATTGATAGATGGCTGTACCAGAACAAAGGCATTTTTTAAGGTGATTTTCCCCGTAACATTGCCTGGCATAGCCGCAGTGGGTGTCTATGCGTTTTTGTTTGCATGGAGTGAGTTACTCTATTCAATGTCGCTGTTGACGAGCAAGAGTCTTCAAACAATACCGACTTTTCTCTCCGTCTTCGTTGGGCAGTATCAAACTCGCTGGGGTCCATTGTTTGCAGGTTCTGTTTTTGCCACATTACCTCCATTAGTCGTGTTCATATTGCTTCAGAGATATTTCATCTCTGGTCTGGTGAGCGGGGCGGTGAAGGAATGACAATCAGCGATGATTTGTTGTTTGAGGTGGCATACGATTATTACATCAAAAATGTGTTGCAAAAGGATATAGCAAAAAAGCTCGGTGTATCCAGAGTTCAGGTGAGTAAATACCTTAAGATGGCTGTTGAGAGAAAGATCGTACGCATTGAAGTGGTACCACCAAAGGTTCCACAGAAACTGGAATCAGAGTATGATTTGTTGTTCAAGCAGAAATTTGGTTTGAAAAAGCTTTTGCTTGCAACAGGGCACACGAACAATCAACTGCTTTTACAATCACTCGCAAGAAAAGCCTGGGAGTACTTATCTGATCTGCCAAACGATTCAATGAACATCGGCATAGGCTGGGGTACAACGATGTTCACACTGGCAACATCTGATTTTAGAACTGAAAAACCGAAGTGGAATGTATTACCTCTCTCTGGTGGAACTTTCAAGTTGTCAGACAAGCATTTCGATTCCAATTTCATAGCCCAGAACTTTGCAGATAGATTGGGCGCGAGAATGATTCCGGTCTATTTTCCATTTTTGATGGATAATCAGGAACAAAGAGGGCAACTACAGAAGACCGAAGAATTCAGATATATAAACTCGATCTGGGATAATCTGGACATTGTGATCTGCAGTGTTGGATATTCCATTTCTCGTTCACCTTTGTTCCGCCAAAATGTCTTCGATGGTTCAGTTCTCGACAGACTTGAAAAGCTCGGCATAGTTGGTGATATCTTAACACATTATTTTGATATCAATGGTAGGATACATGACCTTGATTTCATGAAAAAGGTCAACAACATAACGATGGAACAGTATCTGAAAGCCAAACACAGAATAGTCGTTGCCGGAGGTTTTCACAAGATAGAAAGCATCGTCGGTCTGTTGAGAGGGAATCTAGTAGATTTGTTGATAACGGATACAAATACCGCGAGAAATATCATCGAATACGTATCCGAAAAGAACTGGAGGTAGTGTTAACCTTGAGCATTCAAATACTGAACCTGAATCCATGTTATGATCACTGGGTGATTATTTCAAAACCACCGAGAACTCCAAATGTGTTGAGAGGAGAGCGTGTCGTAAAACTCGTAGACGGAAAAGGGTTGAATATAGCAAGAGTTTTTAACACACTTGGTTTTGAGGATTATATTTGCATAAATATTCTTGGGGGTGATGTGGGAAAGATCATCCACGCAAAATGTGAAGAAGATGGTATTAAGACTCTGGAATTCTGGATTAAAGATGAAAACAGAATAAATACAGCTGTTGTTTATGAGTATGAAAAGAGGATGCTCATGATCAACGAACCTGGTCCAGTCATGCAAAAAGACGAAGTAGAAAAATTTTTTGAGTTTTTCTCATCTGTTTTAAAGAAAAACAGCACACTGGTGATCTCTGGAAGTGCACCAAGGGGTTTTGGAAGTAAAGATATGTCGAAAATAGCACAACTTGCCAGGGAAAATTCCTGTAGGTTGATGATAGATATATCTGGAGATTGGCTGAAAGAGCTTTTGAATTTTGAGCCTGATATGGTAAAGGTAAATGCCGATGAGTTGAAAATTGCCTTGGACCTTCAGGAGCTGAATATTAAAGAGCTGTGGCATATCAAGAACAATTACAGAATAAAAGTACTGTGTGTAACATACGGCAAAGATGGATCTGTGACACTCGCGGATGATAGAATCATTCGCGCAAGACCCAGAACTGTCCATTCAGATTATTCAGTAGGCTCAGGAGATTCATTTTTCGCAGGTTATCTCTACTTTGAGTCTTTGAACAAACCTATTCAACAAAAACTTGCCTTCGCAACGGCTTGTGGCACGGCAAATACCCTCAAGTACGGTGCTGCGATTTTCGATTTGAAAGATCTGGAAAGTCAGCTTTCAAATGTGGATATTGTGGAGGAAAAGTTATGAGAGTATATATCGGTATAGATCTTGGGACGACGAATACGAAGATCATAGCGGTTGGTGAAAACGGCATAGAGAAAATCATAAAGGTTAAAACACCAAAGAAAACGTTGAATGATGTTGAATACTTTGACCTTGATAAGCTTGAATACAGTCTTAAGAAGGCTATTTCTCAGTTGCAAGAGGAGTACAGCATAGCCGGCTTGAGCTGCACGAGTTTTGGGGAATCGGTCGTACCAGTTTCGAAAGGTAAAAAGTTGCATGATCCAATAGTCTGGTACGATACATGTACAAAAACAATTCAGCAAAAATACGAAAAACTCGTTGCTGAGCTTGCACCTTATGAAATTTCTGGCTCAAGGGACATATATTATTTTTCGCTGTACAAAATACTCTACATGTACGAAAATGGCATTGTCAAGCCAGATCAGGTGGAAAAATGGCTTCCAGTGTGTTCTTATATCCTGTACAGATTAACAGCAAATGCCGTTTGGGATATGACTCAAGCCTGTCGAAGTCATATGGTTGATGTACACAAAAGATGCTGGAACAGAAATTTAATCAGTCATTTTGAAATACTGGAAGACCAGTTGGGGAGATTGGATTACACGGGCAGTTTTGTTGGTTATTATGGCAAGGTACCTGTATTCTTAGCTGGTCACGATCATCTGACAGGAACCTTTGGTTTGGTTTCATTGTATGGAAGTGAGCTGATATATGATTCAATGGGAACAGCTTCTCTGATAACAGCCATATCCCATGAAAAAGACGAAAATATGCACATGAAAGAACCTTTCATGAAAAACGGTGGTCTTGTCGGGATAGGTTTCAAAGATGGTCAGTATTATCTTGCCTCCGGTGTCAGATACCATGGGAAGTTGATCGAGTTGGTCCTGAGAACCTTTGGTATGACAGTTTCGTCTAAGAGATTCAGGGTCATAAACGAAAAAATCAAAACAATGCCTCAGAAAACGAATTTCTACATTTACAGCAACGGTGACAATATAGTTGGCGAAAGTTGCCAGGGTATCAATTTCGCTGAGATTCCCGTTGATTGTACACAAGAAGAGATCCTTCAGGCTGTTTATCAGTATCTATGTTACACCAGCAGAATAACCATAGAAAATCTCAACAGGTATGTTGGAGAGCTTCCCGTAATCGTCGGTGGAGCCTTGATCAGCAACGATCTTTTCATGAAATATAAAGCCTCTATGCTGTGCAGAGATCTTTACTATCTGAATACAACTGAGCTAACCGCGCTTGGAGCGGCAATATCGGCGATTAAGGGTTCACAGGATGAACAAGTACTCGATTCTTTGAAGAAAAACGTGGTTTTTCAGAGAGTAACTCCTGATCCTGAGATGTGTAAGCAAATGGATCAACTCTATGAAAAAATGAAGGAAGGTTACAGCAGACTCTTGAGATGAGGAGGATTTCAGATGCCACTGGTTACATTGAAGGAACTTGTCCAAAAAGCTTACAAATCAGATTATGCAGTGCCAGCCTTTAACATTCACACATACGAGGATGCGGTAGCAATTGTCAAAGGTGCTGAGCAAATGAGATCGCCCGTTATACTGATGGCTTCACCCAGTGCAATCAAACACTTAGGTGTGAAAGTTGCGGCTTGTATTATGAATGAACTTGCCGAAAACGCAAAGATACCTGTTGTATCGCACTTGGATCACGCAACAGATCTGGACATCATTTTTAAAGCAATGAAAGCCGGCTTTACTTCTGTCATGTATGATGGATCGATTTTGAGCTTTGAGGAAAATGTTCAGAACACGAAATTTGTTGTGAAGGTTGCAAGGTCTTTTGGTGTATCGGTCGAAGCAGAAATAGGCAGAGTCGGAAAATCAGAAGAAGGCGAACAGCTTGACCAGATTTTAACAGAACCAGAGATTGCCAGAGCTTTCTTTGAACAGACACAGGTTGATGCACTCGCAGTAGCTGTGGGTACCGCTCACGCGATGCAAAAACAGGAGGCACAGATAAACTTTGAGCGGGTCGAGCAGATACAGAAGGTTGTAGATGTACCTTTGGTTCTGCATGGATCAAGCGGTGTACCCGATGAAGATCTCACAAGAATCAGCAGGATGAGATTTGGAAAGATAAATATCGGCACTGTATTGAAAACAGTTTATGTTGATGAGATTCGAAAGATACTGCAGGAACAACCGCAGCTCAAAGACCAGATCAAGTTACTTCAGCAAGCATCTGTTGCTGTAACCGAGATGGTAAAACACAAGATAAAACTGCTCAACAGCGACCAAAAGTCTTGAAGGCTCAGATCATCAAAAATTCAATGGTTTTTTTCAGTATTTCTATTGTTCTGTGGTCTTTCAGCACGAATTCAAAACCATGATCAGCCTTGGGATGCAGCAGTAATTTTGCTGTGCATCCGTTTTCTCTGAGTTTTTTGAACATTTTCACAGAACTGGTGTATGGAACCACCGAGTCTTTCATTCCGTGAACTAAAAGGATTTTGGGACATGTTGATGTTACATAATTCACCGGAGAATATTTTTCATAGATTTCTTTGGATCTACTTGGCAATCTTTTGATCGTTGCCATTAAAGAAAAACGTGCGAAGATTGATTCAGATTCCCAGATATCCGCAAGATCGCACGGTGTGTAGTATGCTACTATTTTATCAACAAGATTGAAATGTCTCAAACCAGTCAAAAGCGCAAGGTGTCCACCTGCAGATAAACCCATCAGACAAAATTCGGGACCATGAATCTTTTTTTTCAAAAACAATATCGCGTCGGTCAGCTCTTCGACTAATTTTTCTATCTGCTGAATATAGCCTCTACTGTATCCTATTGCTGCTACTATGAAACCCTGCGATACCAGAAATCTGTACCAAGACATGTTATTGGGCTGTCTTCTATAACCACTGATCCATCCACCGCCGTGGGCAAAGACCACTACACCCTTTATTTTTTCACCTTTCGGGTAGAATACGTCGAGAAATCTTTTTGGTGTGTACTGGTATGTTTCAACCTTGGACCAGGGGGGTTTTTTTGTATCGAGCGCTAACTTTCCAAAGATCGATTTTCTGATCAGGGGTATGTTTGTTATAAAAACGATCAAAAAGAACAGGTTGAGATTGAAAAACACAAGAAAAAAGGCAAAAGATATCAATATGTATTTGAAAAACAATCTGTATTTTTTTGAGGTAGTTTTCAAGATCAGATCACTTCCTATGGAATGACAAAGATAAGAGTGTCACCGGCTTTTATTTTTCCCCCTTTTATGACTTTCAAAAATATGCCTTCTTTTGGCATAACGCATTTTCCTGTTGCCTTTGCTATGGCACAACCGTCGTGGCACTCTTTACCTATCTGGGTCACCACAAGCTCTACGTCTTTTCCAAATACTCTGGTACCAACAGGAAGTTTCCACAACTCTATGCCTTCTACTGTGATGTTTTCTGCAAAATCTCCAAAACCAGCATCTATACCCCATTTTCTTGCTTTCTCTATACTGATCGTGGAAAGCATCGACACCTGTCTGTACCAGTTTCCGGCATGGGCATCTTTTTTAACACCGTAATTTTCGATCAACTCGATTTCTTTTACAGGTGTTTTTTTCACGCCTTTTGTTTCTGAAATATTCACCGAAACAACTTTTGCTTCTAATCTATTCTCTTTTCCAGACACCGGATTTACCTCCTGATTTTTCTACAAGGTATATTTGTTCTATGACCATACTTCTGTCCATGGCTTTACACATATCGTATATCGTCAATGCCGCAACAATCACAGCGGTGAGCGCTTCCATCTCTGCACCGGTTTTTCCAACGCACTTGACAGTTGAAACTATCTCTATTAGAGACTTTTGATGGTTTACTTTGAATTGCATATCTACACTGGTTAAGTTTATATTGTGGCAAAGGGGAATCAGCTCGGATGTTTTTTTAGCAGCCATTATGCCTGCGATCTTTGCCGCAGTAAGAACATCGCCTTTTTTCACGTTTCCAGAGCTTATGGCTTTTAGAGTTTTACCATCCATTTTTATCAGACCGTGTGCTACAGCGGTTCTTTCTGTGTCGTTTTTGCCGGTTATATCGACCATGTGAAGATTTCCATCTTCGTCTATATGAGTCAATTTCTGGCTCATTTTCATCCCCCCAGTTTGTTCATCTGGTTATTCACCTGTGAATCTTTCATGTGATGACTGAAAGGCTTTTTATCCACAGCGGCTTTGATCATATCGGCAACCTGTTCAGTTGAAAATCCAGATCTGATGGCTTTCAGAAGGTCTACATGATAGGTCGATCCCAAACACGGATAGAGTTTTCCGTCACAGGAAAGTCTCAATTTGTTGCAGTTTTCACAGAAAGATTTGCTCAAAGCAGATATTATTCCCACATAGCTACCGTATTTTGTGATGAAATATCTTGCAGGTCCTACGCCGAGTTTAATCTGTACAGGCTTTAGGTCAAAGTCTGAGAGTTTTTCGAGTATCTGATCTTCAAAAATAGTTTTATTTTGTTTTCCCACGGGCATCAGCTCGATGAATCTTATGGGAATACCTTTTTTGGTTGAAAAATCAACCAGATCGCACAGTTCGTCCATATTCATCTGATTGACAACTGTGTTTATCTTCACAAATAATCCGCATTCTATCGCGGCATCTATCCCTTCAAGAACGGGTTTTAGATGACTTTTTGTGATTAGGTAAAATCGATCTTGGTTCAGACTGTTGAGACTCACATTCACCGAAACCAATCCTGCTTCTTTGAGTGGTTTTGCAAATTCTTTGAGTTTGCTACCGTTTGTGGTCATTGAAACTCGAAAGTATTCTGACAGTTTTTTTGTTATACCAACCACGTCTTCTCTGAGTAGCGGTTCTCCTCCTGTTATTCGAACTTGTTTTATACCAAGATCACAGAACACATCTGCCAAGATCTTTATTTCATCTATTGTCATCAAGCTATCATATGGCAGGAATTTAGTATCTGGTGTCATGCAGTAAAAGCATCGATGGTTGCACCTGTCAGTTATGGAAAATCTCAGATAATCTATCCTGCGGTTGTATTTGTCAAACATGTGTACACCTCATAAAAATTATACACAATTTCACTGAATCATTTTGATCAATTTATCCATATCGATGCTTTTTTGTATCACATCAGCCAGTTTTTCTATGGAATTTTCAATCGTCTTTTCATATTCTATTTCTGAACTGTGCTTCCATCCAAGGGTTTTCAGCCAGTTTCTCCTGAATGCATCGTTGTTGAAAATTCCGTGTATATATGTGCCCCAGACATTGCCTTTCTGGTTCATGGTGCCATCTAAAATGAAAACCGGCTCAAGATTTCTCTGTATTATCTGGAACAGATAGCTACCGTTCAAAACTTCGGTGATGCCAGAGTGGATCTCATAGCCAATCAGGATCTCTTCTACCTTGAGTTCTAATTCAGAGTTTAAGACTTTTGCTTTTATTTGAAATGTACTCTTTTGCTTTTTAAAATGCGTCACTGTATCGAGCAATCCAAGTCCATCTACCTGGTCAATATCGCTTTCTGTGTGAAGTTCATCGTAGATTTTCTTTCCAAGCATCTGATATCCGCCACAGATACCAACTACTTTTCCTCCACTACTGGCGTAGTCCAGTACCAGTTTGTCAAAACCCGTCTGTCTCATCCAGAGAAGGTCCAGGATAGTACTTTTAGTACCTGGAAGTACAACCACGTCGGGGTTTTTGAAGTTTTCGATTGATCTTATGAATCTCACTTTCACTCCACTTTCCATTTTCAGTGCATCAAAGTCATCGAAATTCGATATATGTGGGTAGGCAATGACGCATATATCTATCTGGTCTTTTTTAAATTCGCTGTTTTTGGCTATCTCATCGATTATGGCTCCATCTTCTTCTGGAAGCAGAAGGTCTTTCAGATAGGGTATCACTCCCAGGACGGGGACCTTGGATCTGTTTTCAAGTATTGTGATCCCGTCTTTGAAAAGCTCTATATCGCCTCTGAATTTGTTCACCACAAAACCTTTTACAAGTTTTCTTTCATCTTCTTCCAAAAGCCAGTAAGTTCCAAGTAGTTGTGCAAAAATTCCGCCTCTGTCAATATCACCGACGAGCAGTGTTGGTGCATTCACGTACTTTGCAACCGCCATGTTCACGATGTCGTTTTGTTTCAAATTGAGTTCAACAGGGCTTCCTGCTCCTTCAATGATGATTAGATCGTACCTTTTTCTGAGAAAATCAAGAGAGTCTCTAACCACATTCCATAGCTCCTGTTTTTTCTGGTAGTAGTTTTTAGCTTCTAAACTGTTCCATACCTTTCCAAGAACAACTATTTGAGATCTTGAGTCTTTCTCTGGTTTTAACAAAACGGGATTCATTTCCACCAGTGGTTCTGTTTTGCACGCAAGTGCCTGTAAATACTGTGCTCTTGCGATTTCTCCACCATTTTTGCAAACTGCCGCGTTGTTTGACATGTTTTGGGCTTTGAACGGAGCAACTTTAACACCTTTTTTTGCAAATATCCTGCACAGACCGGTAACTAAAAAACTTTTCCCAACAGATGACATCGTGCCAACTACCATAAGGGTTTTGCTAAGCATTCAGCACCTCACCCATAATTTTGAGTAGCTTTTCGTTTGACTTTTGATCTTTTATCCCTATTCTTACAAATTGCGGCATTCCCATATCGTGCAGTGTTCTTATGTGTATTTTGTTCCTGTGCAATTTATCCATGAATTCGTCCAAGTCTGGTATTTTAACTGTGAAATAATTCGTTTTTGATGGAAAGTAGATGTATCTTTGAAACTTTTGCCTTTCTGTTTTGATGAATTCAATAGTTCTTTTTTCAAATAACTTGAGGTTTTCACTGCTTTCCTGCAGCAGCAGTTTCAAAAAAAGATAACCACACCCACCTGTTGCCCACGGTGCACGAAAAGTTTCAAAGAGTTTTCTGTATCTGGTGGTTTTGACATAACCAACGCGAATACCGGGAAGACCATAGAACTTTGTGAATGTCCTGACGCAGATGACATTTTCAAGAAAGCTCAAATCTGTTCTTTCTTCTTCTGGCAAGAAATCCAAGAAAACCTCATCGACGATGAATAAAATGTTCTCAAATGCCTGAAAAGATTTTATGTAATTTATAAGATCAGATTCAAAGTACCCGGTGGGGTTGTTCGGATTTGAGAATATCACCGTTATCTTTCGACTTTTTTTATTTTCCTTTTGAATGTACTCAAACAATCTGGAGTAATCTAACCTTTTTCCATCGATGTCCAGAATATCCACAAAATGCGTCTTTTCTGCCGAAAAATGCGCTACTCTACTGTATTCACCGTAATTTGGTTTTGGTATGACAACTTCTGAATCTTTCATCAGGGTGAACCCGATGATCTGGAATGCCTCTGTTGCACCGGCTAAAACCACAGTGTCCTCTCCGTATCTTTGTCTGAAACTATCTTCAATCCACTCGATGTAAGTATATCTCTGGTTCACTTTCATCGCCTGTTTGGAAAAGAGTTTGTCCACAAATGGTGGACTTATAGGGTTCACTGATATAGAAAAGTCTGTAAAGCTGCTGTCTTTGATACCACCATGAAAAACTCTGTTGATTTCATCCAATTTTCAGCACCTCACTGAGAATAATTGAGACGACAACGATGATAAAAACAACTTTTCTGTATAACTTCAACGCTGTTTTAACATCTTCTTTCACCGGAAGTGGTCCATCAAATTTGTAGTATCCCATTTTTTCCAGTCCAATTGACAGTACACCTGCAAATGCACTCATTGGATATGTGGCATTTATCTTTATTTTTCTGTATTTTTTCAAATATTTGAGAGCACCTTTTGGGTTAAACAGCAGAATAAAAAGTGCTGTCAATCGAGCGGGAATGTAATTCAACAGATCATCAAATCTCGCACAGAATTTTCCAAACCATTCGTATCTTTCGTTTCTGTAACCAAAGAGTGCGTCGTACGTGTTGACTATACGGTAAATGAATGCTCCGATCAAGCCAAATAAAACATAGTAGAATAACGGGCCAGTGATGCTATCTGATATATTTTCTGCCAGGCTTTCAATAGCTGCTGAATAAAGATGGGGTTTGTCGAGTTCGCTTGTATTTCTGCTGACGATCATCGATACCGATTTTCTCAATTCTTCTTCGTTATCGGTGTAGCATCTCTTAACGTGGTCAAAAAGTCCTTTGATGGAAAATGTCGATTTGAGTAGATACACAAGAAAAATGTAATGAGCCAGGTGTCCAACGGCTTGCAGCAGGTTGAACGTCAAAAATATTCCAAAAATCCACAAAAAAATCTCAGCGACTTCAGCAAAGCCACCCGATATGAATTTGAGCAGGTTGTTTTTGATATTCGTGTTGGCAAATCGGTCAAAAACCTTGCCCATCTTGCCCATGTATACGACTGGATGAATGATTGATGGATATTCACCCATCGTGATATCGACGATTACGGCAAAGATCAACATTAACGTTTTTGCTGTGATCAATTTGTTCACTACCCCCATTTTTCAGATAGATAAAGAACCATCAGAATCAACATCTGGCTTATCAAGCAACTACCACCTATTACGTCACCTGTCACACCCGATATCTTCCTGTGTGAAATAACTTTTACCAGTACTGCTGCCGCGACTGACATTCCGACACAAAGGGCGAATTTCACCGGTCCAAAAAACAGTAATGGAATCAAAAACGTACCAGACACGAGTATATTTACCCTGTTTGGTGGGAAAAACAGCGCGCCAAGTCCAGTGCCCTTGGCTGGTTTTGATATGCTTATCAGTGTTGTCATCGTGTACCTTCCAAAAACAGAGGCAAAAAGAAAGTCAATGGGTTTCACAAGGCGAAAAAGGTCGTAAAATGCCAGTACGAATAACGTACCGTAAAAAACCGCGAATGGTCCGACATCACCCTTTGACATTATTTCAAGCCTCTTTTCTTTTGATGACTGGTTCAAAAACCCATCAAGCATATCAAGAAGACCGTCGAAATGAAAAAGATCGAAAAAATAAAAACCGATTGCTATACCTGCGATTCTGAGCACTGTATTTTCAGCAAAAGCACAGCTCAGGAAATATACAATTCCTGGAAGATAACCGATCAGCGTGAAGTAGCGGGGGATTCTCTTAATCCGATCTTGAAAGTCTTCAAGATATCTGACCCTTACTGGCAGTCGTGATATGAACGATAATGCCAGAACAAGATCGATGAACAGATACATCACTCCCCATTATTTATCAAATGCTGCAACAAAAAAGTTGACTGAGTCAATCATGTCTTTGATGTCGAAAACTTCAAAACAAAGAAGCGGTACCTCTTTGATTTTTTCCTTGAAAAGATTCTTAACTTCATTGAGTGCCCTTTCATTTAACCTCAGATGATCTTTGTTTTCTGCTACTCCCATCAGGTGAATCTCTTTGACGTTCTTGACGAATTCTCTTGGAAATTTCTTGCCAAGAATATGATGACCAACATCAAATGTCATGTTCTGGTGATATTCTATTTTTTCCTTCAGATTTTCAAGTGATATCTGTTTTGCGTGTTTATACAGCAGGTTTTGTGCACCATCCATCGGGTGAAGAACGTAATTGAGTATTTTCATCTTCGATTTTGAAAAATAATCGTACGCCGAGATGGCATTTTCTGCGTTATCGGTTGGAAGATGCACGGTGTAGAACAAATCGAATTTCTCTGTTAATGAATTGAGTTTATCTATTTCAGAATGAACCAACTGGAAGGTTTTTTCATCCCATGTGTAGACGAGTAATTCAACAAAGTCCACTATCTGGGCGACCAATCTTGCGTTTTCATAGTAAGTACCTGGTACGAGCCAGGAGGTTGTCCCGATCAACTGTTTTGACATCGTTTCCACCCAATCATTTGATTTTAAGCTCTATTCCACAGATAACCGTATACACTTCATCGGCAATTTGGGCAATCTTTGAATTTGTTTTTCCAAGTTCTTCTGCGTATTTTCGAGCGAGTTCGTTTTCCGGTACGATTGACCATCCGACTTCATTCGTAACCACGACTATATCTGACTTCATATTTTGAATTACTTTGATGAATTTTTCGAGGTATTTTTCAGCATCTAACTGATAATGGTACAGATTTCCAAGATAAGTTGTGAGACATTCAAAAAGCACGACATCATACTGGCTGTCGATATTTTCCAATACATCCGGGACATTTATAGGCTCTTCAAAGGTTTCAAACAGATTCAGACGTTCTTTTCTGTGCTTCTCTATTCTTTGTTTCATTTCCTCATCAGAGGCAACTCCTGTTGCCAAAAATGCCCTTTTTCTGTAGTTTTTCCCCAGAATATACCTTAGAGCAAATGAGCTTTTTCCAGATTTTATTCCACCTGTTATGAGAGTGATCATATCGATTGATCACTTCCTTTGGAAACCTTAGCGCTTTCGAATGTCGCCATTTCTCTGATCATTTTTATCGCTGCTTCGATAATTGGAACCGATAACACAGCGCCTGTACCTTCACCGAGTCTCATATCAAGGTCCAGTATTGGTCTCAATCCCATAGCATCAAGCAGGATTTTGTGACCTCTGACAGCCGATTTGTGCCCGGCAAAAACATAATCACTGACCTGTGGTTTCATCTTCCAGGCAATCAAAAGACCTGCCGTCGTTGGAAAACCATCTACTACCACCGGGATAGATCTTTCTGTTGCTTCAAGGATAAAGCCAGCCATTTGTCCGATGCAAAAACCACCAACTTTTTTAAGCACGTCGAGTGGATCATTTTTGTTCGGTCTGTTTTTTTCTATGGCTTTTAAAATTGCTTCTTTTTTGATCTTTAAGCCTCTTTCATCGAGAGGTGTTCCAATATCCAGAATATCTTCGACATCAAACCCAAAAGCCACAGCTATTGCCGAGGCAGTAGTTGTATTTCCTATTCCCATATCACCTACAATCAAAAGATCTGCGCCTTCATCAATGGCTTGTTTGGCTATTTTTTTACCGTATTCGATGCATTTTTCTGCTTGATCTGCCGTCATAGCCGAACCTTTTGTGAAATCTCTTGTTCCATAGTCGATTTTCGCTCGAATAAAATATCTGTCCTGTATATCAAAATCTGCATCGACACCCGCGTCAACAACGTAAACACTTGCCCCCACATGCTTTGAAAACACGTTTATAGCCGCTCCTTTGTTGAGAAAATTGAGTACCATCTGATATGTGACTTCTTTCGGATAGGCTGAGACACCATTCACAGCAACACCATGATCTGCTGCAAAAACATAGACTCTTTTGTCTTTTGGCAGGTCGGGAATAACCTTTCTTTGGATGAGTCCAATTTTTATCGCAATCTCTTCAAGATACCCCAAGCTTTTAACTGGTTTTGTTAAACTGTTCAGTCTCTCAACGATTGACTTTTTAAAAGACTCTTGATCAAACATTTTTTCACCTCGCTCTGTGCTTAAAAAACGAAATTTCCCATCGAGCCCAAGCTCTCGGGAACAAGATTACTCAGGGCAGGTCTCCCGACTCGCAGATCTTCCTACTGACCACGCCTTCCCAGCCGTTCAGCCAGTGGCATTGTGTGGCTTTCGTCCCTGCTCACGGTTGCTGGGCAGTCCCGGATTTTCACCGGTGTTCCCTTGACCCTGAGTATTTTCTATATTGTTTTTCTGTATTATATTTTAAATCAACATATTGGAAATTTTAGTTGCAATATGAATTTTTTTCTTTTGCAACCTTCAGGTCTTCACATAAAAAGTATAATTTCAACTGTCAGGGAGTGTTTTGATAGTGTACTTCTACATATTCACGGCCATAACAAGTTTTGCAGGACAGATCTACGGTGTGGTTTTCAATTTGTTTTTGAGATATAGTGGTTTGAGCAATCTTGAAATAGGGAAGGTTACTTCGGCTGGACTGTGGGGTTCGGCAGTTCTTGGTACATTCCTTTCTTTTCTCATCGATAAGGTCGACAAGAAAAGGTTTTTACAGTTTTTGCTGCTTGTTCAGGTGCTGACTCAGTTTCTCAGGATTTTCCTGCTCAGTGCAGAGTGGCAGGTGGTTTTGAATTTTGCATCTGGCGCTGTATCTTCGGCGATATCGATTATCATAACAGCTTCAATGATCGTTTCGACTCCTGCAAAGAACAGGGTTGTTCTTTTCGGCTCCAATTTCTCTATTTCGATGATCACGGGAGTGTTTGGAAATTTGCTTGGCGGTGCAATCAGCGATGTTGTTGGTTTAAGATCAACGATGTTACTGGGTGCCATTATCTACAGCACGAGTTTTTTGACAGTGAAAAAACTCTCAACGACCAATCAGCAGATTCTGGAGAAGATTCAGTTCAGTTCTCTTCAAAAAGATATCCTGTGGTATTACCTGCTCTCCAATCTATTCGTTGGTTTTGGAGCCGGTCTGTTCATAAGTTTTGGCAATCTCATGCTCAACGACCTTTTTGCCATGTCAACGACTATTATCGGTCTTGTGATGGCGCTGACCCAGGTGGCAACTGGAGTTGGTGGGGTGATGAACCATTCTCTTGAAAAGCGTTTTGGATCGACGAGGGTTCTGCTTTTCTGTTATACCTTCGTTGTTCCATTGATGATTTCTTTAGCCTTTATTAGAAATCCAGTTATATTCTGTTTGCTTTATATAATTAGATTCATGCTGATGAATATGGTCAGTCCCATTTTTTCAGTCCTTATTTTCTCCAATCTGCCTGTGCAGTATCTTTCCATAACAAATGGAATTGGTAATCTTTTGAACAATTCATCACGTGCTGTTGCTGCACTTTTATATGGTTATATAGTGAATGACAGCTCCGATTACAAAAAACTGCTCTTGATAAGCGCCATGTTTTATCTAATGAATGCACTTTTGACTTATTCGTTGCATAAGAAAATGGTTTTGAGTACAAAATATGATCGTGTATAATCAAAGAGAAATTTGTTTTCGAGGTGCGCTTATGAGATCAGCCGTTCTATTCTTTTCCCTGTTGGCGGTTATGGCTTTTGGACAATACCTGCTGGTCGCAACTGATTCAAGCCTTGAGCTTTACGATATTTCGATACCTCTTGTGCCTTTAAAGACGGCTTCTGTACAGGTGAATAATCCCATCAAAGCCGTCAATCAATCAGATACGATTTATGTTCTGTCTCAATCTCAGATAGAATCGTACGATTCTTCTCTCAAAAAAATCAACAGTGTCACTTTGAATGAAAAGGCTTTTGATATACTGCTTTTAGACAATCTGTATGTTTTCTCTGAATACAGGATGTCGATGTACACAAAAGACCTGATTTTGCAACGCAGTTATACCTTTGCTGAAAAGGTTCTCAGAGTAGATTCTTACGCAAATTTCATCATCATACTCCACTCAAGCGGCAAGATAGTGGGTTATACGAAGACTATGAACAGAGTCTGGGAGCTGTCTGGATCGGACTCATTTTTGGGCATTCAGGTTGTTGATGATTATCTTTTTGCGTGGACCAAGAACAGATTTTATATGATGAGATTCAACGATGGATATCCAGTTTATGAAAAAGAGAGTAATTTCAATGGTGTTTTTAGTCAGGTGATCAAAATCAGAGACAGTTTACTTTTACTGGACTTGAATGGAATTCTCAGATTGGTGCCTTTACAAACCTTCAAGATCTCGGATACACTTGCCGTTAATGCAAAATTCATCAGTTCTTACAATGATTATGTCTATGCCGTCACAAAGGATGGGAACATAAGGATTGTGAATGTTCTGTTTTCGAGCATGAAGTTACTGCAGAGTTTTTCTTCAAATGTGGTGTTTTCAAAGACGGTGTCTATAACAGCAAAACCACAGACGACTGAACAAAAGAAAATTGAGCCAGTTGAAATCCCCAAAGCTGAAAGAAAGCAGATCGAGAAAATTGCCGAATACAAGCTTCCATTTTCTGTGAACACATCCTGTGCTGTCTATGACAGGAATGTTTATTCAACTACCATGACCGGCGAGTTGATAACTCTCAACTTGGATACCGCGAAAACTTCTTCGCAGAAGGTTTGTTTTATCACCACAAGTGACCCAGTTTTGATGCAAGATGGTACTGTGATAACAGGATCGTGGGATAAAAGCGTCTATTTAATCGGAGAAAAGATCACAAGACTCAAAACCAGTGCAAACATAAGTCTTCCGGCTTCAATCACACCTCAGGGATTTGTAATCGCAGATGATGAAGGTTTACTCGTACATTTTGATTCTGCTGGAAATGAACTGTGGAGATTCAACATGGGGAACTGGCTTGTGTGTCCTGCTGCGGTTCATGAGAGTTTTGGAATACTCACACTTGATTGGCTTGGTATATTGAGATTGACGGATTTTTCTGGCAATTTAGTCTGGACAGTTTACTTAGAGTTCAGCAAACGGGGTGCCATTGCTTTAACTGAGAAAAATGCCTTTGTGGTGAACAATTCAAAGCTGTACGCTGTCGACCTTTCTTCTGCCAAGGTGCTCTGGACGTTTTCAGCGGACAGCTCACTTGTAAATTACGCTGTCAGTAACGGCAGATCGATATTCTGTTTTGACCAGATGGGGACGGTGTATTCAATTGATCTGTCTGGTAAAGTTACTGGAACAAGAAGATTTGAAGATCCTATCAGTATCATTCTCACTGAAAAAGACAGGGTAATCGTCTTTACGAAAAAAGAGATCATATTGCTCGATCAAAATTTCAGAATAATCGACAGTCAGGTACTTACCTGGTCACCGACAGCCCACCCGGTGATGTCAAAAGACGGAACGGTCTATGTCCTGTCAAATGACCGGTTGATTTTGTATTCTGTTGATGACAGACCGGCGGCAGGATGGGCGATGTATTTAAAAGATCAATCACACAGCAGTTTTTTGTCGCTGAAGAGCCATTGAAATGTCTCTCAATATCTTACTGAGCGCATAGATGATCACCAGAAATTCCAATCTTCCAAGAAACATACCGCTTACCAGAGTCCAGAGCACGCCATCTGGCATCGAATAACTTGTGATTCCAGTTGAAAGTCCCACACCGGCAAGTGCCGAGGCGAATTCGAAGATAGATTCAGAGATTCTATAACCGTACGTCGTTAAAACTGCCGAACCGATTACAAAAGAAAGAATATAAAGGTTCGACACCAAAAAAGCTTCTTTAATCAGAGAGTCATCCAGGTATCTTTTGTTACTGCCTTTCCATATTTCAATCTGCACCACTGCATTTCTTGGAAGCACAAATCTTTTGACTGAAAGAACCAGTGCCTTCAATAACACAGCTATTCTGTATTGTTTTATACCACCTGAAGTGGAATCCATGCAACCACCGAGTAGCATGAGAACGGTCAGGATGAATATTGCAGGTGGAAAATCAAGCCATTTTCTCAGATCTACTGTTGAAAAACCTGTACCGGTGAGCGCTGAAACAACCTGAAACAGTGTGTGTCTAAAGCCTTCACAGATGTTGGGAAAAACTCTTCCCAGACCGGCACTGGTGAGGATTAAAACCGAAGTAGCGGTGAGAAAAGCCATCTGTTTTGGCTCGGGATTTTTCTTCAAAGCCTGCCAGTTTCTCTGCCAGAATGCGTAGTGAATACCAAATCCGGTTGCTCCAAGCCACATCAGAATCATTGTGACTATTTCAACACCTACGTTGTTAAAAAAACCAATGCTGTTGTTTTTTGTTGAAAATCCACCTGTGGCAAGCGCGGTCAAAGAGTGGTTTAAAGCATCAAAAAGATTCATACCTGCTATCTTCAGAGCGATTGTTCCAGCACCGGCATAAACAACATAAAATATCATGATGATTCTGGCTGAGTGTCTGATATTCGGTACTATATTATCCACTCGCCCTTCGGCTTGGTACAGTCCAAGTCCTGTTGGCCCTATTATTGCTCCCATGACGATAATTGCAAATCCAGCTCCACCAAGAAACTGAGTGAGACTGCGCCAGAAAAGTATTGTCCTTGGTGCGGATTCAACATCGTAGATCACTGTAAGTCCTGTCGTTGTCCAGCCGCTTGTTGCCTCAAAAATGGCTCGGGAAAGACTGAGAATTTTTGCAAGGACATACGGCATTGCTGACAGAAATATCACAAGCAGCCATGAAAGAAGTACGATCACAGCGCCTTCTTTTGAAGTTATCACATCCATCTTTCTTGAACGCTGTTTAATACGAAAGATAAAATAGAGAACTAATGAAAGACCTGAACTTATCAAAAAAGCGGGTATGACAGAAAACTCACGATACACAAGAGAAAAACCCACAGGAATAAGCAAAATCAAAGAAAAAAGCGCCAAAATACTGCTCAAAACTTTGAGTATGACCGCATAACTTGCCCATAGATACGAGGGCATTTCATTCACCTACCAGGTATTTTATTACCTGCGTTTGCACCTTTGGTTCGCATATGATGAAAACACGATCTTTCGGCAGTAACTCTGTTTCGCCCCTGGGAATCACCACGTTGTTTTGCCGCAGAATTCCACCGATGATGCATTCGTTTGGAAGGTTTATTTCTTTGAGCTTTTTGCCGGCAGAAGGAGAACTGTCTGGTATCTCGAGTCTTAGAAAGACCAGCTTACCTTCTTCGACTGGAAAGAATTCTTCCATTTCTTCAACAAGCAAAAGGCTCTGTATTGTTTGACTCAACAAAGAGGTCGGGCTGACCGCCACCTTTACTCCGAGTCTGTTGAAGATTTCTATGTTCTCCGGATCGTTTACCAGAGTGACTATTCTTTCCACACCGTAATATTTTCTGATCATCTGTGAGATTATCAGGCTATCTCGATCGGTGTTGGTCAGTATAACAACTATATCGTTCTGCGAAAGCTCCAACTGATCCAGGATGTTTTTCTTGCTCCCATCTCCGTTGATTACAACGACCGAAAGTTTCTTAGCCAGTTCTTCACATACCTGCGGATCTTTGTTTACGATATAGACATGATACCCCTTGGAAATCATCGATCGAGCCAGATGGTATGCGATACGATATCCACCTATTATGACGATTTTCAACCCTGTCCCTCCGCATCAACTATCTGTATAATTCTGTCTGCTACAAGTGCAGTTGGTGAAACAACTTCTATGTCGAACTCTTTAAATATGTCTTCATTTTCTGGATCGTTTACTCGAGCCACAACCTCTTTAACACCGAAGTACTGCTTTGCAACGGTTGACACCATGAAGTTGGTGTTATCGTCTCCTGTTAGAGCCAAGACAACATTTGCCCTTTCGATTTTTGCTTCTTTTAGATGAACTATCTCTGTGGCATCGCCCAGGACTTTGAATCCTGTGAACTCTTCCGAAAGGTTGTCGAAAGCTGTTTCTTTATTGTCTATAACAACCACATTGTTGCCAATAGCAGACATGTATGATGCGACTATAGAGCCTATTTTCCCGCACCCTATGATGATTATATAGAGCCCCTCAGTCCTTTTTTTCATAACGAGCAATCTCCTTAATCGCTTTCTTGTGATCCGGATCCAAAGCAATGGCTGCTTTCAAGTGTTTGTATGCAAGTTCAGTGTTCCCCAATCGTTCCATTACCATTGCGTAGATGAAATGTGCATCGGCAGAAGGGTGAATTGAAAACAACTCTCTTGCCATGCGCTCTGCGATATCCAGTTTGCCCTGGGAAATCTTTTCTTCAATTTTTCTTTCAAGCTTTTCAAAAGTTATCTCTTCTCTGTTCAAAAGCTCTTCCACTTTTTTTACAAGATCCTGGGCAGGGAATGGTTTAGATAGATAATCACTTGCTCCATTTTTCATCGCTTCAACAATGGGTATTGCATTGGTTATCGCCGATATAACCAGAACTGGTATTTCATATCCTTCCTGTCTCATTTTCTTGAGGAACTCTATGCCGGATATTCCGGGCAATTTCAGATCCAGTGTCACAAGATCAAACACCTGGCGGCGGAGTTCTACAAAAGCTTCTTCAGCGGTTGCAACTGCAACAACCGAATGATCTCTCTGCTCGAGAATTCTCTTTATCAGGGTTCTCACATTTCTTTCATCGTCAACTACGAGTATATTAGCCATATAATTCTCACCATGGACATAAGTTTACCACAGTTCACAGTGTGGTTGAACAAGATGAGCTATAATAAAGTTGAAAAATATTTGCACAGGAGGATGGAAAAGCCAAATGGAGGTATATCAAAAACCGCCGAAGGTTTGTGAGAGCATAGCACAACAATTAAAGCAGGAGATAATAAAAGGTTTCTACAAGCCGGGCGAACGTATAAAAATCATGGATCTTGCGAAGCGTTTTGGTGTGAGTCAGACTTCTGTAAGGGAGGCATTGAAGATTTTAGAGAAATCTGACCTTGTGACTGAATTTCCTCGCAAAGGTTACATCGTCACGGAAATAGACCTTCGAGAACTTTTGGATATATGGAAGATAAAGGAAAAGCTGTGGTCACTGGCATTTGCATGGTTTGCCGAAAGAGCCACCGAAGAACAGATTCAGAGGGCTAAGCAGTTTGTAAAAGAATTCAGAGATGCTTACATAGAGTATGATATTGACAAAGCTTTCGAAGCGAACTTTCAGTTCACAGATGTGATTTTGGAAGGATGTGGGTCTAAAAAACTCGTTTCTCTGCTTAAAGCAACTGAAGATCAGGCAAAAAGGTACAGATATCTGAGCATGAAATATGATGATAATCTCAGGATCTCTTCGCAATATTTCACACAAATAATTTTCACATTGGAGAAAAGAGATTCACAAAAAGCTGCTGAATTGATAGCAGAGTACATTCGCTTTAGTGCCGCTGTTGTTCAACAATATTATAACGACATGTTATCGAAATGCAAAGAAAAATCAAGTAAAAACGAGATTCAGTGAGATTTTCACAATTTTTAAAGGTTTCCCTGGGGTTTTCTTGGTTTTACTGCTTTATATGAATTCCTCTTGGTTTTGTTTTTCAATACAGTTTTATGTATTATCGATAATCGAAAATACAGGGGGTGACATCATATGGGGTGAGATTAATTGACTTAAGTGAAACTATTGTACCGAATTCTCCTTCCGAACCATGGCCAGCCAAGATAACCTATCTCGACCACAGAGCAGGTTCCCAGGAAATGAGAGAGCGATTTGGTGTCGATCCAAAAGATCTTGTTTTTTCGAATGGTTTAGGTTGGTCCTATGAATTCATCGAGGCGATGACTCACACAGGTACACACATGGATGCCCCATGGCATTATCATCCAATGAGCGAGGGTAAAATATCAAAAACTATCGATGAAATACCTTTAGAATGGTGCTTTTCGGACGGGGTTGTCCTCGATATGCGTCATAAAAACTACGGTGAATTCATAACGATTGACGATCTTAAAAAAGAGCTTGAAAGGATCAATTATAGTATAAAACCATTTGACATTGTTTTGATAATGACCGGCGCAGACAAAAGAATGGGGACGAAAGATTATTTTCTCCAGCCTGGCATGAGCAGAGAAGCTACATTGTGGTTGCTTGAACAGGGCGTAAAAATTACAGGTATTGATGCTTATACATGGGACAGACCTTTTTCCAGTATGTCAAAAGACTATCAAGAAACTAAGGATGGTTCGTATATATGGCCTGCTCATTTTGCTTCGATTGAAAAAGAATATTGTCACATAGAAAAGTTGGCAAATCTCGATAAAATTCCAAGATCTTTTGGCTTCAAAGTGGCAGTTTTCCCCATAAAAATATTCAAGGCAAGCGCCGGGTGGGTCCGCGCTGTAGCCATTGTTGAGGATTAGAAAGGGAGGGTGGAATTATGGGTACCGTCGGTATCTTCACGGTATTTTTTGCTATCTTCGGCTTTGTAATGGTTTGGGTCGGATGGATAACCAGAAAGTGGATTGGAAGAAGTACTGATTATCTGGTGGCGGGCAGGCAGATCAATCTTTTGGTGAACATTTTGGGTGTCACCGCGATAGGTTATGCAGGGACCACACTGACTCTTGCACCTGCTTTCACTTTGATGGGTGGGCTCACGAAGAGTATCTTCATGCTTGGTGTGGCTTATTCTTTGACAGGAATTATATCCTATGCCTTTCTTATAGCGCCCGTAGCAAGAAGAACAGGGGCACACACTCTACCAGAATGGCTCGAGATAAGATACGATAGAAAAGTCAGGTTTGTAATAACACTTGTTACGGTAGTTGCTATGCTTGGTATAACGGCAAATAATATTCTCTCAATGGCGACGATTATAACAGGGTTTACGAAATGGTCAATTTCATCAACAATTTTGCTCACGTTTTTGATCTTTCTGTTCTTCACTGTTTTGGGCGGTATGTGGGCGGTAACTTTAACGGACTTCATCCAGGGAGTTCTGTGCACTTTTGCAATACCAGTTCTTATAATATTTCTACTTATGAAATATGGAGGACTATCTTTCTTAAATCAAAATTGGCCAGCAGGGAATGTGTGGGCAAACGGTATAGCTGGTAAAACTTTTCCCTGGTTTTCAGTGTTCTATCCGAGTGTCCTTGTTGCATTTTTCTTGTATGGTATGGCTTTGGTCTGGGGATCTAACAGCTACTGGATCAGGGTGAGTTCGGTCAGGAGTGAAAGAGTAGCTAAACTCTCATATCTGTGGGCTGCTGTTATACTGTTTCTTGCAAATGGATTCATGTATCCGCTTCTTGGTGCTTATGTTGGTGCAGCCCATCCTGAAATGTTTGCACCACGTGGAACAGCCGCACCAGCAGCCGCCTTTGGCATATTTTTAAGGGATACGCCGTCTGTTCTTGCCGCTTATTTTCTGCTCACCACAATGGCTGCTTCTGTCTCGACAGCAACAACTTATTACATGGCTGGAAGTTCTGTCATAGTCAGGGATATCTATCAAAGGTTTTTCAAACCGAATGCAAAATCAGAACAGCTTGTAAAACCATCGATGATTGTTAATGCTTTGTTTGGTATAGCGGCTCTTCTGCTTTGTTTCTTCCCGGGAGGACCGGTTTATTTGTTTGCTTTCGCAACAGCATGGCTTGCTCCAACGGCAGTGATCGTAATTCTTGGTCTTTACACGAAGAAATTTTCAACTACAGGGGCATTTGTGGGAGGTTTGGTTGGCTTAATATTCATGTCTGTTTGGACTCTGTTAGATTTGACAAAGATATATCCACTGACCAGCAAATTTGGTCACATGGTAATTCCAGGTATCATTGTATCTATCGGTGCTGCTATAATAGCCAACTTTTTTGGAAAGTCGAAGTACGACTTTGCTGTGCAGAAGAGATCTAATTTAACTGATGAGGAAATCAAAGTCCTTGACATAATAAGAAAAGGATATAACACAATGGCTGAAATAACTGATTTACTGGATATTGACTCGTCTAAGAGCAGCGAATTGGTTCTGGCGCTTGAGAAAGCCGGGGCAGTAGAGAGATTTTCGAGTGGCGGGTCGGGTTTTTATATGTTTAGAATAACAGATTTTGGTAGAACATTACCAACAAAAATTAAGGAAAATGAGATCTTCGAAGGTGTGGATGAAATAGGAATCAAGATTCTTGAACATGTACGTGGAAAATCTGGAATTCTGGCAGATGAATTGTCCAAGGAGACCGGATTGAATTCCATGGCGCTGGCAACTATTGTAAATTCACTTGTCAGACGAGGTTATCTGAGCGAAGGTGGTATCTGGAGAAGAACGGTTTCTATTACTCAAAAAGGAAATGAGTTACTCTCAAAATACTCAAGGAGATGATGAGAATGTATTCCAGCGAATTGGAAGGTTGTGAGCCGTTCATTCTGAACAACAGCTGGGTTTCACCATTGAACTTTATCGAGGAAGTTCGATCAAAAATGCACTTACCTGAGAAAGTCCTGATTCACGATGTTACGCTGAGAGATGGTGAACAGATGGCTGGTGTTGTGTTCACAGAAGATGAAAAAGTGTTCATAGCTCAGGAGCTTGACAGGATAGGTATTCACATGATCGAAATAGGCACACCTGCGGTTTCTGAGGAAGACCAGAGGGCTTTCAAAAGACTGTCAAAGATGAATTTGAAAGCAAAAAAGATAGCTCTTGCAAGGATTATGGAAGAAGACGTCAAGCTTGCCGCAGAATGTGGTGCCGATGGATTGTTCTATGAAACGGGTATTAACCCATATTTTGTGAAGCATGTTCTGGGTCTTGATTCAAAAGAGTTCATCAACAGAATAATCAGGGGTGCAAAGCTCGCAAAAGAATTAGGAATGTTTGTTGAGTTTTGTGGTTGGGACACTTTTAGAATCAATAACCTTGAATGGATAAAAACAGTTTATACGGAACTTTTGAAAAATGTAGAAGTTGATCAAATAGGTATATCCGATACATTTGGTCAGGCACATCCATTCACAGTTAATTTCCTGGTTAGAAAGATGAAAGAGTGGTTTCCAGATGTTCCTCTTGCCATACACGTGCACAACGATTATGGACTTGCCACAGCTACCGCACTCATGGCGGTAGCATCGGGTGCAGAAGCTGTCGAGACGTCTTTCAATTGCCTTGGTGAGAGGACCGGTAATGCTTCAACAGAGGAAGTTGTAGCTGGCTTGGAGATGATACTTGGTTTAAAAACTGGAATTAACTGTGCAGAACTGTATAAAGTTTCAAAATTCATTCAGGAGATATCAAAGGTAAATGTGGCACCAAATAAACCAATTGTTGGTGACAGGATATTCTACAGTGAATCTGGAATAGTGATAGATGCTAATGAAAAAATGAGTAAAGGAACGGGCATCGATTATTCCATGTTTCCTTATAATCCGAAATACTTTGGAAGAGAGCTCAGATACGTGGGTGGTAAAAAAAGTGGAAGGGCTTTTATAAAGCTCTATTTGCAGAAAAAAGGTTTAAAAGCAACTGATGCTCAGGTGGAAGAGATATTGGTGAGAGTTAAGAAACAGAGTATAGTACTCAAAAATTATCTGGACGATGATCAAATCGATAGGATCATCAGGTTAGTTCTTCAATGATCTCCAGATGATTTTTTAAAGCCCGCCGTCAACGGTGGGCTTTTTGCTTTTTTAATACGCATATTCATGCATGCTTGCGATTTAGTGTGTATAAAAGAGCAAACAGCATTTTTTTGGAGCTAAATGACTTTTGAGCCGAAAAAATTTGTGTTTGTGGCAGTTTCTTTCGTGAGCAATGAATGTTAAAATAAAAATGTGAAGTAGTTCACTAATTTTCGACTAGATAGAGCAAGATCTTTAACCTACGTGAAAGGAGGCTTTTTTATGGCCAAATCGTTATATCAACAGGCGCTTGAGGTTTTCGGGCATGCCGCAGATGTCATGAACCTTGATCCAAACATCAGAAAATTTCTTGAAAGGCCTCAGCGTACTCTGATCGTGGAGTTCCCAGTTGTGATGGATGATGGTAGAGTAGAAATGTTCACAGGGTATCGCTGTCAGCACAGTACAGCCAGGGGTCCGGCAAAGGGTGGTATAAGATACCATCCCGATGTCACACTCGATGAGGTACAGACTCTGGCTTTCTGGATGACATGGAAATGCTCGCTTTTGAACCTCCCATATGGTGGAGGAAAAGGCGGAGTCAAAGTAGATCCTTCCAAACTTTCCAAACACGAACTGGAAAGGCTCTCAAGAAGGTTCTTCTATGAAATATCCAACTTCATAGGCGAGAAAAAGGATATCCCGGCTCCAGACGTGAATACAAATGCCCAGGTGATGGCATGGTTTGTTGATACCTACACCATGCATACGGGTTATCCTGCACTGGGTGTTGTGACTGGAAAGCCTGTGGAGATAGGAGGCTCTGTTGGAAGAAATGAAGCCACAGGACGTGGTGTAGCCGTAGTGGCTGCCGAGGCATGCAAAGTTCTGGGGAAAGACATTTCAAAAGCAACGGTGGCTGTGCAGGGTTTTGGAAATGTCGGTTCTTTCTCCGCGAAAATTTTACACGAAGATTTCAAAGCAAAGGTTGTTGCCGTAAGCGACGTATCTGCTGCTTATTATGATCCAAATGGTCTGGATATCAATGATCTGATCGCTTACAGGGACAGTCACAAAGGATTCATCGATGGATATCCAAAGGCAAAGAAAATAAAGCACGAAGAACTGCTCGAGCTTGATGTGGATATACTGGTTCCTGCAGCACTGGAAAATGCCATCACAGAGAAAAATGCCGACAAAATCAGGGCAAAACTCATTGTCGAAGGAGCAAACGGACCAGTCACACCGGAGGCAGACAAAATACTCCTTTCAAAAGGCGTCACTGTTATTCCAGATATCCTTGCCAATTCCGGTGGAGTGACCGTTTCTTACTTTGAGTGGGTGCAGGATTTGCAATCATTCTTCTGGGACCTTGATGATATAAGAGCAAAACTCACAAAGATGATGAAAGCCGCATTCGCTGAAGTGGCAAAGACCAAAGAAAAGTACAATGTAGATTTCAGAACGGCAGCTTACATAGTCGCGATTGACAGAGTAGCACAGGCAGTAAAACTAAGAGGTATTTATCCATGAAAAAAGGGCGCGAAAGCGCCCTTTTTAGATTTTTTTGTCCAATCTTGTTCCCTGAGCTTGAGTGAAATCTTTATAGCTTTTGATAGCTGCCTGGGATTTTTTCATCTGCAGTGCATCCTGAGCGAGTTTTTCCATCTGTGATTTTATTTTTTCAATTCTTTTTTCGTCTGCTTGCAATATGGACTGTGCAAATTTTTCATCTATTTTTTCAAAAGATCTCAGGATCTGTTCGCGCTTTTCAAGGAGCGGTAATAGCTGTTCATATTGCTGGTTTTCTATCGATTCATCTATTTGTTGTTCTATTTGCCTTACCAGTTGCTCGTAATCAGTTTGCATTCTTCACCTTCTTTCAAAAACCTTTTCAGACTGCCTTCAACTGGATGATCAATTGCATCTATCTCGACAAGCGGAGTTATGACAAATTGTCTGTTGAGCATATCGTAGTGTGGTATGGACAGATCATCTGATTCGTACACCAAATTACCATACAAAAGTATATCCAGATCTATTATCCTTGGTCCCCACCGTTTTTCTCTGACTCGACCCATGATCTGTTCTATCTGCAGGAGTTTGTCGAGCAGCTGATGCGGTGTCAGGTTTGTATTCACTTCGACAACGCAGTTGAGAAAATTCGGCTGGTCTGTCACACCGTACGGTCTGGTTTCATAAACGGATGATTTTTTCACAACATCAATCCCGAAAATCTCTAATAGATTGCATGCCCTTTGGATATTTATCAATCTATTACCAAGATTGGAACCAAGACCTATGTAAATCTTTCCATCGGATTTTTCAAGGGCAACTTGTGCGAAAGCCAGATAATCGTGTGCTATGCTCAAATGAGCAAAATTGAAAGCAAAATCTCTGTGAAAAACAAATACAGGTTTGCCAAATCTGTCGTGAATGATTTCAATGTCTTTGAACGAAAAATTTCTGATACCAGTACCAAGTGCTTTGAAGAAAGCTTCCTTTGCCGCAAAACGACTGGAAAGATAGACCTTTTTGTTCTTGATTTGCTCAAATTCCTGCAATTCTTTTGGACCAAGGATCCTTCTGTAGATATTTTCATTTATTCTTTCGATCTTTACAACATCAACACCCACACCGATAATCATACTGGATAAACCGGTGCTTCAAATTCTTCTACAAGATCAAAGTCTACCTTTAACTGATCGATATAGCGTTTTTGCAGGTATTTTTTGCCTACTTCCCCGAGTATGACATATATCAGCACATCCTCATCGCTTTTGGCAAGTAAACCAAGATCTTTTCTTGCCTTTTCCACTTCGGGTGGAATGATTTCTCCGGGTCGAACGTCGATTGGTTTCTCGTCTTTTAGTATCTTTTTTATCAATTCCGGATCGATTGGTGCTGGTGGTCGACCGTAGAATCCTTTGACATATTCTCTGACTTCTTTTGTCACCTTTGAATATCTTTCACCTGTCATGACATTCAAAACTGCCTGAACACCAACTATCTGGCTTGTGGGTGTGACAAGCGGTGGATAGCCAAGATCTTTTTGAACTCTGGGGATTTCCTCGAGTACTTCTTTCATTTTGTGGGACATCTTCTGCTCCTGAAGTTGCTTGACCATATTTGAATACATTCCCCCCGGTACCTGTGCGTACAGTATCTTTGGATCGATTGTTGTCATCTTCACATCGAAGGCTGAATATTTTTCTCTGACTTTGGTGAAGTATTCTATCAAAAAGTTCAGAGTATCCCAGTCTGATGGTGGTACGATATTCTGCTTGCTCAGAGAATAATAAAACGGCTCAAAAGGAGGCTGAGAAGTGCCGAGCGCAAACGGTGAAAGAGCAGTGTCTATTATGTCTGCACCGGCGTCAATTGCGGCTTGATAACTTGCAACTGCAAGTCCGCAGGTGCAGTGTGAATGGACATCTACGGGCAGTGAGAACTGTTTTTTCAGCGAACTCACAAGGTCATAGGTTTCTTTGGGGGTTAATAACCCTGCCATGTCTTTTATGCAGATCGAATCAACACCGAGTTCTACCAGTTTTCTTGCGTAGTTCAGATAATAATCCAGAGTGTGCACCGGACTGACTGTGTAAGAAATGGCACCCTGTACATGCGCTTTCATTTTTTTGGCTTCATCTATGGCTACCACAAGATTTCTCTCGTCATTCAGTGCGTCAAAGATTCTTATTATGTCTATGCCGTTTTCGACCATTTTTTTGACAAAGAGTCTTACCGTATCATCTGCGTAGTGACGATAGCCAACCAGATTTTGCCCGCGAAGAAGCATCTGGAGCTTTGTGTTTTTGATTTTTTCTCTGATCTTTCTCAACCTTTCCCATGGATCTTCATTTAAAAATCTCACTGCCACGTCGAAGGTGGCTCCACCCCACATTTCCATGGAATAGAAACCAACCCTGTCCATGGCTTCAAGAGCTGGAATCATGTCTTTTGTTGACATTCTGGTAGCTATCAAAGACTGGTGTCCGTCTCTTAAAGTTGTATCTACGAATTTCATCCAATCACCTCTTTTGATCAAAATACCTTAAAATTTCCATGGATAACATGACTCTTGGTTCAAAACTATCAAGCAGGGCATACTCCTGTTCTGAGTGAAACCTTGCACCTGTTATGCCAAGACCATCTATTGCCGGAACACCTGATTCATAGAAAAATGCACTGTCTGCGCCTCCGCTTGAATGCTCCAATTCGAATCTTTTACCGATTTTTTCAAAAGCCTTTTCAAGAGCAACCTTTATTTGCGGATTAAATCCCATCGCGGGTCTTCGTTCCTGAAGAGAAAACTCACAGCTTGTACCTTCTATTGAGGTGTTAGAACATATTTTTATAATGGCATTTTTGCAATCTTCGAGCTCTTTTTTTGAAGAAAATCTCACATCAAAATATACGTTGCACAGATCTGGTGTGATATTTGATTTTTCTCCTGCACTGATTATCGTTGGATTTAATGTCAAATCTCCAAATGTGCCGTTTAAAGAGTATATTTCATCTATCTTTCGACATGCCTCCACCAGCGCATTCGCACCTTCGTTGAGTCTCGATGCATGAGCTTTTTTTCCCTTAACAGTGAGATTCATCGAAGCTATGCCTTTTCTGCTCACCACGATTTCACCATTGATGCCTCCTGGTTCGAAAGAAAGGCAGCACACACTTTTTCTGGCGTATCTGTAAAAAGTCTCTCTGCTTGTTTTTGAACCAAGCTCTTCATCGACGTTGAGTATCACACACAGGTCTTTAATGCCGTTTTTTCTTGCAAGTTCAACAGTCGCAAGCAGGGTGATTATTCCACCTTTCATGTCTGCAACACCCGGTCCATAAACTATATTTTCTTTTATAGAAAACGGTCTTGCCTGTGATTCTCCTTCCTTAAAAACCGTATCAAGATGACCTATTAGAGTCAAATACGGTTCCTTTCCCATAACGGCAACGTGTGCCGCTTCTTCTTGATGAACATCAAAGCCAAGTTCACTCAGTATTTCGGCTATGAAAGAAGTTCTTTTGAGTTTTGTTGGAAAGTCGATGTCAAAACCGGTATCGGTGTTGACGAGTTTCTGGTAAAGCTTCAGCCATTTTTCTTCCATGATAAATCCCTCACAGTCCAAGTTCTTGAAGCACAAAGATGATCTTTATCCTTCTTGGTAAATTGCGCGAATCATATATAACATGAAAATGTCTGCAAATTCTCTGTGGCGAATCACAGTCCTGGCAGATGCCGGTATTTGCACATGGAGTTGAAAGAGAAAGTCTTTTTGCATTCATCGGTGCTATGTATCTGATTCTCTCTCTTGCGGCTTGCAGATCATTCACAATTTTATTTGCACTCACGATTAGAATGACGTTCTTTGGTCCATAGGTCAGCGAAGCCACTCTGTTGCCAAAACCGTCCATGAAGACAAGTTCACCGTTCATCGTAATTGCATTGGCACTGCAAAGATAATAATCGCTGTCGAAAGATTCGAGTTCCGTTTTTCTTCTATCAACGCTGTTGTATCGATCTAAAAATTTGTATCTTCCGCTTCTGAGTAAGTCCAGTATTCCGCAATCGCTCAAAGTGACTGATCCACCTGAGCTTACAACCGATCCCTGCGGAATCAATTCTTCAACCAGTTTCTTTGCCTGCTCGGCATTTTCAACTATGTGCACCTCAAAGGCTTTTCTTTCCAAAATTGGCTTGATCTTTTCGCACAAAGATTTGTATTTGAATCTGTAGAGTTCTTCTCTCAAAACTCTCACCTCTATTATTATTTTACCTCACAGAATGCATAATCTGAACGGCAAGTTGTTGCTGTCAACCTTAGGCTGAAATAGATGGTTTTTTGGCAAAATCTGGCAAATTGGTTGATTTTTCGGCACAAAGATCTGTGATCCTGGTACTTGCTTTGTACAAATTCTTGTATCTTATTAAAAAAACTATTGTATTACAGTACAAATTTTTGTATGATAGAAGGGGGTTGAGATTATGAAAAAGATTCATCCCATTTTAAAGGCTTTCATACCAGTTGCCAGAGGTCTTGCACAGATGCTGGGTCCTGACTATGAAATTGTTCTTCATGATATAACCGACCCGGAGCATTCTGTTATAGCTATCGAAAACGGTCATATCACAGGAAGAAAGGTTGGAGCACCTTTAACAGATTTGGGACTATACATACTCAGATCTGAGAAGTTCAAAAATGTTGATGTGGTGCCAAATTACATGACCACAACTTCAGACGGCAGGATCCTGCGTTCAACGACAATATTCATACGCGATGAAAGTGAAAAGATCATAGGTTTTCTGTGTATCAACTTCGATACAACTAAAATTTCCATGTTTAAGCAGGTGATCGATCAGCAATTGTCTTTTCAGAAACTGGAAGACCTTGCAGGAGCAAACCACGAAAAATTCGCAGGCAGAGTTGAAGAGCTTCTTAATGAAGCGGTTCAACAGGTCAAGTCTCTGACGGGAAAGCCTTTGAGATATGCAACCAAAGAAGAAAAAATAAATGTTCTCAGAAAGCTCGACGAAAAAGGTTTTTTCCTGCTCAAAGGTGCAGTTGATTTACTCGCAAAGGAAATGGGAAATTCCAAGTTCACCGTGTATGCATATCTTCGTGAGGCAAGAAATAAATCAGATGCCAATATTGTGTGAAGGAGGAATGCGTGTGAGAACTATCAGTACAGATCAGGCACCCAAGGCAATAGGACCATATTCTCAGGCAGTTGAAGCCAGCGGATTTGTTTTTGTTTCCGGGCAGATCCCGCTTGATCCAGTAACGGGTGAACTGGTGAATGGAGATATAAAAAAGCAAGCCGCAAGAGTTTTTGAAAACATAAAAGCCATACTCAAAGCGAGCGGTTGTGATCTTAAAAACACAGTAAAAGTCACGGTTTTTGTGACAGATCTGTCTAATTTTACCGCAGTCAATGAAGTTTACAGCCAGTACTTTGGTGAGCACAAGCCTGCAAGGTCCTTTGTTCAAGTTGCCGGTTTACCCAGAGGTGCTCAAATTGAAGTCGAGGTCATTGCGGTCAGGGAGTGACATAGATGATGGATCCGTATGCATCTGAGATTGTCAAAAAAGATCTGTATGCAAAAAAAACGACTGTTGTTGGAAGAGTAGTAGCAGTGCTTCGTGGAAAGTTGAGCAACAGAAATTTGTCTTTGATATCCCCCTGGTCAAGGGCTCTGAGAAATGGCGAGATCCACGAGCTCATTCTGACAGATGAGCAGGATGCATCACCGGGCAAGAGTGTGAACAAAATAGCATATCTGGCTTTCGTAGAGGTCATAAGTCCTGGTGTGGTGGTCTTCAAAGACAAAGTAAAGCTTTCGAATGGAAAATGCATTGGTAGTCTGGCTGGTTTTGATGAAACTCATATGCCAAACCATCAGAATATAGTGATTGTCACAGATCAGCTTGTAACCGGCGAGGAAATGAATCTGAATTTAAATGATCTGATTTATTTCACAAGAGACTAAAAAGGAGGGATTTTGTATGTTCAAAAACAAGTATCATCTTTACAGACATCTCAAACAATCAATGCCAAAGATTTTCGAGGAAGCCAAGAAAGCAGCGGATGAAATAGGTATACCGCAGGAATGGCGAGGCAAGTTTGGTTTGACTGGTGCGATATCCGGCTGTCACGGGCTTATCTCAAAAGAAGTCGATGAAGCCATAAGCAAAGTTTCAAGAGAAGTCATTCCGAACAAAGTCTTTGCAGATGAAATAAGAGATATCGTGAAAGATTACTACGGAGACGATTACGATGCACTGCTTGTGAGCACCTGTGAAGCTGCGCTCTGGCTGAGTTTTGATGTTCTTGTTTCCCCACCATTCACTGGAAGAGGTGAAAAATACCGAAGCAGGTACATCGTACCCTATGAAAGGCATCTTCATCACCACGGCGGTTATGGAAGACCCATTCCACCTCAGTACAAAGACATCTTCGCAGACAGAGGCTGTACAGCAGGAGAGCTTGGATTTTATGGAAAAAGGCTTGAGAATGTTGATGTAGTCATCGTTCCCATGGCTGGAGGACGATATCCTGTTCACGGCATCAAGTACCATCCCGTTATTTTGCTGAGCGGTGTCGACGCCCAGGGCACGGCAAGTAGAATCAAAGAGTACGCCGAAAGATATGCCGACACACTGGCTGGTTTTTCCTCGCTTGGGTACGACACGGCTGGTTACGGCTATGGAGAAAAAGACAAAGATGGAACACCTGTACTTCAGAAAAAAATCGGTGAACTTGCACAGTATTACAATGTTCCTTACATCGTTGACAACGCCTGGGGTGTGCCATTCATAGGAACAGATTTGAGAAAGACCGGTGCATGGGTTATGACGTACAGCATGGACAAAGCAGCCGGTGCGCCCACCTGTGGTTTGATAATCGGTCGGGAAGATGTGATGGTACCCATCAGACGCGCGATGGGAACACATGGTGATAGAAGCGGGACATGGTCTTCATACGGTAAGGCAGCCTATGTGACCTTTGATCCAGGTAAAGAATCTCTTGCCGGAGCGATAGCGGCTCTAAAAGCATTGAGGCAAAAAGCAGATAAGTACAGAGCGGGTGTTGATAGGTTGTATGAGATAACAGTTGAAGAATTTTCCAAACTTGACAGCAAGATAAGACATATATTCAAAATTTCCAAAAGCTACAACTCCGGTGCGGTCGAGATAAACTACGATGATTGCTGGGAAAAAGGAGTCCCATTCCCGATTTTCTCAATCGAAGACATGTATGCGGGAACGAACATACTGCAATCAGGAACAGATGTAATGGGAATTGTACAGACAGTTGCTTATGATGCAAACATATTCATATCACTTGGGCTCGGTACAACTGATGAAAATGGTGAAATAATCGAAGACAAAGCAAGACTCGCTGTGAGAGGTCTTGTGAGATTGATCGAAATCGTGGCAAAGTACTCTGGTTTGATTTGATCACAGGACAATACGACAATAAGGGGGTGAGCTAATGCATGCGCCAAAGATCGTCGTAGTAGGAGGGGGCTGGGGTGGCTGTGCCGCTGCTGCGTCAGCCCGCAAAGCCGGTGCTGAAGTGATATTACTTGAAAGAACAGATATGCTTCTTGGGACGGGATTGGTTGGAGGGATCTTCAGAAACAATGGTAGATTTACGGCGGCTGAGGAAATGCTCGAAATGGGAGCGGATATCTTCTCTGTGATGGATAACTGTGTCACTCACACAAATGTCGAATTTCCAGGTCACAAACACGCCAGTCTGTACAACGTTTATAAAATTGAGCCCGCTGTAAGAGAATACCTGGGAAGACTCGGCGTACAAATTTTCACAAAAGCCAGAGTTATCGATGTGGCAAGAGAGGGGAAGAAGATTTCCTGCGTTGTTGTTGAAGGGCTCGAACCAATCAGGGCAGATGCTTTTGTCGACGCAACGGGGACTTCAGCAGTACCGGCAAATTGCACCAAATATGGTAATGGTTGTGCAATGTGCATTCTCAGGTGCCACAGTTTTGGACCAAGAGTGAGCATAACCACTAAAGTCGGTGTTGAAGAATGGGTTGGAAAGAAACCAGATGGCACTGTTGGGGCAATGAGCGGGTCCTGTAAACTCTGCAAAGATTCTATAGATCCACAGATTGTCAGGGAACTTGAGGAAAAAGGCTCAGCACTCGTTCCAGTACCACCTGAAGTTCGCGAAGAAGAAAAACTTCTTAGTATGAAAGCATGTCAACAGTATGCGCTTGAGGAATTCATCGGAAATCTGGTTTTACTGGACACCGGTCCTGTTAAATTGATGACACCATTTTTCCCTCTTGAAAGGCTCAGAAAAGTACCAGGTATGGAAAAAGCAAGGTATGAAGATCCGATAGCAGGTGGTAAAGGTAATTCAATGAGGTATTTTGGCTTTGCCAACTGTACTGACGAGCTTCAGGCAATAGGTTCTGTTGACAATTTATTCTGCGCCGGTGAAAAGGCAGGTGCAATGGTGGGTCACACAGAGGCAATAGTATCCGGAACCTTGGCTGGACATAATGCGGTCAGGCAGGTTCTGGGCGAAAAACTTCTTAGGCTTCCAGACGAACTTGCCGTTGGAGATTTTGTAAATCACGTGATAGCCGAAATGAAAAAAGAAGAGGGTCGTCAGTACAAATACACCTTCTCTGGTTCCATTTATTTCAAAAGGATGATCCAGAAAAATCTGTATACAACAGATATCTCAATCATAAAAGAAAGGGTGAAAAAAGCTGGGTTGAAATCAATTTTCAATATCAAGCTTTTGTGAGGAGGTGAAGGGGTTATGGCGGTGGAGCTCACATTGGCTCACTGGTTGTATTTATTTTTCATGGCTGCAGTTGTGGTAACCATGTTTCTGAGAAAGGACACCCCACTCATTTGTATCATTGGCGCTCTGTGTGTTGGCTGGGCAGTGACGGGCTCTTTCTTGGGTGCAGTTCAGTCAGTTTTCAATGCTATTGTGGTCACGGCAAATGAACTGATGGGCATTGTTGTGGTTATTTCTTTGATGGTTGCCCTTTCCAAGCAGATGGAGAAAAGCGGAGCCGCAGCTGTATTGATAAGAACGCTTGGGAAACCCATTAAAGGACCGAATTCTGCCTTTTGGTTCGTAGGTATCATCACAGCCATTCTCGCTCTCTTTATATGGCCCACCCCCGCAGTTGCTCTGATAGGAAGCTTGCTGGTTCCAGTTGCGGTTAGTGCCGGACTATCTCCAGTGGGAGCGGGCGTAGCGATAGCCATGTTTGCTTATGGTATATCACTGACAACGGATTTTGTAATTCAAGGTGCGCCAACACTGACGGCTAAGGCGGCGGGATTACCTGTTGGTACAGTTATGAGTTCCATGGTACCATTGATCATCGTTTGGGCAGTGATTGCAATTCCACTCACTTACTATTTCACGATGAAGGCGAACAAAGGGTATGATCCAAAGAAAGATATAGAGATTTTTGGAGAAAGCGTTGTAAAGAGTAAAAGTACTGAGCACAGTGCTTTTGCAAAAGCCGAGGCTGTTGTAGTGACTATGGCATTTTTACTCGATATAGTACTCATGCTCGCTCTGAAACTTCGTGGCGGGGATGCGACGGCACTACTTGGTGGTACAGCGGCATTGCTTTTACTCGTATTCACGCTCGTACAGTACAAAACAGAGGGCCTTGAACTTGGTGTTGATTTTCTCAGAGAAGGATTCATGTTCGGTGTGAAAATCTTTGCACCAGTTTTTGTCATAGCCGCTTTGTTCTACATGGGTGGTGGTCCTGCAGCACAAATATTTGGAAGTGCTGGCAGACCTTTACTTTTTGATTTGAGCAATGCACTCGCTGCCAAGGTACCACTTAATAGATTTGCTGTTGCTCCAATGCAGGCTGTTATTGGTGCAATCACAGGTCTTGACGGTTCGGGATTTTCAGGCTTACCCCTGATGGGTACCCTTGCAGGAGGACTTGGCGCCGCAGCCAAAGTAAAGTCATCTGTTCTTGCGGCTCTTGGACAGCTCACGGCTGTTAACACCGGTGGAGGTACCATAGTTCCATGGGCTTTAATCGCAGTGGCTGCTGTTTGTAAAACAAAGCCAGAAGAAATTGCAAGGAAAAACTTCGTACCAGTTATTCTCGGATTTGTTGGTGCAACGATAGTGGCGATGATACTCATGTGATAAAAGGGGGACTTTTGTCCCCCTTTAAAAGAACCAATCAGCCTTGGAAAGGAGAATGAATTAATGAGCAGGATAAAAGTTGCGATTGTCGGCATGGGTAATGTTGGGCGTGCTGTCTTTGATTGTATTTCTCAGAGCGAAGATATGGAGTTGGTCGGCATAGTTGAGATATCTGAGAAAATCAATTTGCTAAAAGAAGAATTCAAAAACATACCCATATCCGACAGCGTTGAAAATTTTATCAAACCCGATGTCGCCATTCTGGCAATTGACAGTAGAGCTGTTCCGCATATTGCACCGCAGTATCTGAGAAGAGGCATAAACACCGTCGATGCTTACGATATACACGGTGCAGAGGGTGCTATACGTTTAAAGAAAGACCTTGACAAAATCGCAAAAGAAAGCGGTGCCGTTTCGATCATATCTGCCGGCTGGGATCCTGGAACTGATTCGATCATAAGGGTGATTTTTGAAATAATAGCTCCAAAAGGTATCACCTGGACGAATTTCGGACCCGGTATGAGCATGGGTCATACTGTGGCTGTGAAACGTATAGAAGGTGTAAAAGATGCCATTTCGATAACCTATCCAAAAGGCATGGGAATGCATTCAAGGGTTGTTTATGTTCAGTTGAAAGAGGGATATGATTTTGCAGATGTCGCAAAGAAAATAGCCCAAGACCCCTATTTCTCACACGATGAGCTTTACATAAATCAGGTGAATGATGTGAGCAGACTGGTGGATATGGGTCACTGTGTAAAGATAGAGCGCAAAGGTACTTCGGCTAAAGCCTGCAATCAGAGAATGGAATTTCACATGTGGGTGAACAATCCAGCCGCGACAGCACAGGTAATGGTTGCTGCGGCAAGGGCTACTGTGAAACAAAAGCCCGGATGCTACACGCTTCCTGAGATACCTGTGATCGATTTTCTCTGTGGTGAAAAAGATGATTTGCTATGTAGATTGCTGTAAATATCAGTCAAATGTCCACCGTTTATTTAGAAAGGAGGACACAGCGCATTTTTTATCTTACAGAAGATGAGATTGACTGCGCTGAATGTTGATGAAAGTGAAATTTGTGAAGATGAATGGTGCTGGCAATGATTTTATTTTGATAGACAACAGAGAAGGTATTCTCAAAGATCTTGATATGGATATAAAAGATTTTGTGAGATTAGTTTGCCGCAGAAGAAAATCGATAGGTGCGGATGGCTTGATAATTCTTGAAAACTCAGATAAGGCGGACTTCAAAATGAGGTATTTCAATTCAGATGGAAGCGAAGGTGAAATGTGCGGTAATGGTGCTCGATGTGTTTCAAAGTTTGCTTATCTTTCAGGTGTTGCACGTGAAAGGATGAAATTTCAAACCATTTCAGGTATATACGAGGCTCTGATCATCGGCGAGAATGTGAGAGTGATTTTTCCAGACTTGGATGTGAATTTTTTCAAATTGAACCAACACCACGATTTTGGCTTTGGTGAGATTGAATATCATTTTGCAGTTGTGGGAGTTCCACATGCAGTTGTATATACACAGGATGTTGAATCGATGAGTGACGATCTTTTAAAAGATCTTGGAAGAAGGCTCAGATACTGCACAGATGTCTTTGCAAATGGTACAAACGTGAATTTCGTGAAAATCTCTGGCAGAAATGAAATAACCATAAGAACTTACGAGCGCGGTGTGGAGGACGAAACACTTGCCTGTGGGACAGGTTCAATCGCTTCCTGTCTGGTATCTCACCTTCTTTCAAAGGTGCAGTCTCCAGTTTTGGTTCGAGCAAGAGGAGGTAATTTGAAAGTTGGTTTCAAGATGGTTTCATCTTTTTTCAAGGATATTTATTTAGAAGGCGATGCGAGAGTTGTGGCACAGGGTTATATCATGGATGGTGCTTTAAAAGAGTGAGGTGATTTAATGTTCGAAGAATATGTAATAGATGCGGTGGATGTTGAAACCACCCTGTTATCTGAAAGCGAACAGCAGGCTCGTGATATTGGTATCCAGATGATGAAGTCTTTTGGTTTTAAGGACGTCGATGTGGTCTTTGTGGAGCACAATGGTTTTGCTGCAAGAATCAGACTCAGAGCTTATGTGTACAGACCGGGTGATAAATACGGCTGGATCGATGGGGGCGGTGAAAAATGAAGATAGTTCTGGTACCACTGGACCCTGTTCACGATGTTGCTTTGAAGATGCTAAATCGGGAATTTTCCCGGCGAGGTTACCAGACCATTTTGCTGCCACCGGATATGAAAATGGAAGAGATAATCGAAATATGCCAGAAAGAATTACCCGATTACATAATGGTCAGCAGGACACTTGGTTACAATGCCGCGGAACTTTTAGGAAGGTTCATAGATCTTCTGGATGCGTCGGGGTTGAGAAGAAGATGCAAAGTTGTTGTTGGTGGCAAAGCGATAACCAGAGAGCTTGCCGCAGAACTCGGTTATGATGCAGGTTTTGGAGAAAAAACGCGCTGGGAAGAGGTAATTGCCTATGTGGAAGGTAGAGAATTATCAGCGCAGGGCAATGGTGTAAAGAAAGTCAAAAGAGACATTACACAGGGATATACCTATCAAATCAAGGACAGCGCGTTTGTCGATCTTCTTGAAAAAATAACCGACCAGATAATTCAGTGGGCGTCTGAAAGAACAAGTCCGGGTATTGAAAGAGCGATGATCAGAGAAAGAATCATCAGCGGTGAAGATCTTTGGGATGAATATACAAAGCTGTGCGATGATCCTGTCAGGTCTTATTACAGAGAAAGAACTGTTCCAAAACGTGTTAGATTGATCACTCAGGAGGAAATCGACAAGCTAAGCCGATTGATCGGTAAAATTTCCTATCAGTCAAGGACACTGCGTCATAGTACTGAAATGCCACTGATTTTTGTGCAGTACGGCACGGGCTGTCCATTCATGGATGCGATGCACATAAAAATCAGTGAAGCCTGGGGTGCAGATGGAGTTTTGCACTTTGACCCATCCTGGGGTGCAAGATGCGAAGGTCTGTTAGAAGGGTTGCTGGCACACGAAGAAGATGGCTCGATCATAACGCTCGAAAATCTCAAACTCATAAAATCTGCTCTGGATGACTCAACACTGTGGTGTGTGCGTGCTCACAGAGGTGTTAACACACCAGAGACAGTTTTACTTGCGCACGAAGCCGGGGCTGATCTCACAAAGATCAACATAGTCTATGGGTCACTGAACGGCGGTACAGATCCAGAGAGGCTCACAGTCGATGGTGTTTTTTCTATAAAACTTGCGGCGAGATTCAAAATGCCGTTTGATTTACCCACAAACGAAGAACTCGGTGGAGTTCCAGCGCCAAAGGCATTTGCAGGGATGATCGTTGTGGCATACCTGGGTGTGAAACTCGGCGCAAGACCTATACTCAAGCCTTTGTTCTGTTATTCTCCAGATGCCATCATAAACGGATATATGCAGGACAATTATGTGGATTACAATGTCGGCAAAGTCCTTGCTTTGAGACAGATCATCGACGCTCCTATATGGCCCGGAGAACCAATCGGTTTTATGACCCATACAGAAGATAGGGTGCAATCAGCTATGACAACAGCCCTCCATGCAGCCCTTGGAAAATCACTTGAGCTCGATGCTATAACCGTATCTTCAACAGATGAAGCTTATGCAAGAGGCGCTATAACGACCTCTGCAAGAATAGATAGTCTCAGAGCCATCGCCGATGCGTTTAGATTCTTCGGAAAAACAAAGATAGAACCAACAAAACAAGCCTTTGAGTATGCACAGATGATTAAAGATGGAATCTACGATACTCTCAGGAAAGTTGCCGAACGCGGTGATTTTGTGGCATCACTGTACGAAGGTTTATTTGGAACCAGAGAAGAAGGAGCAAACCCCGGCAGGGCAGGCAGGGGAACGGTCAGAAAATGCTGACGATCGGGATTCTGGGAACAGCCAAGAACACAGGTAAAACGACAGCCCTGGGTGCGGTTATCAGATGTTTGAGCGATAAAAAACTCGCAGTAACCAGTATTGGTTTTGACGGCGAAGACTTTGATCATGTTACAGGTTTACCAAAACCCAAAGTTGTCGTCGATGAAGGTACCGTGGTGGTAACAAGTGAACGGGCAGCACGTCATTCGACTGCGAAGTTGGAACTGCTTGAGAACCTGCCCCTGAAAACCCCTATGGGAAAGATTTGTATCTACAGAGTAAAAGAACTTGGTACGGCTGTGCTTGTCGGTCCAAACTCAAGTGATGATCTTTTAGATGTGATGAAAAAGATTCAGCTCTACGCGGTAGATTTCCTGCTGGTCGATGGAGCTATAAACAGAATGGTGCCGTTTCAGTATGTGGATTATGTGATTATAGCAACGGGAGCCGCAAGAACTACAGACCTGAATGAACTCGTTGCTGAAACAAGATTTATGGTAAAAGCCTTTATGCTGCCGCAAGCAGATGACAGAAACAGGATACAGTTTTTTGGTGTTGTTGGTGTTGATAAATTACTGTCTTGCTCAGACAAATCTTTGCTGGTAGAATCACCGATACACTTGATTTTAATGGATGACTATGCAAAGCTCGAGAAGTTGCTGGAAAAGCTGGACATTGCCGTGAAGAGAAAACCAAAATTGCTGTGTGTAACAGTCAATCCGTGCTATCCAGAACGGCGAGTTGAAGGATATCAGCTATCAAAATTAGATATATCACAGGTAGTTGACAGGCTTAAAAAGGAACTCGATGTTGTCTGTATTGACGTAAACAAAGAAGAGAATCTTTTGTGTGAGCTTCTCAGAAGATGCAATATATAGCAACAAAGCAAAAAGTCCATACCTGCACAGATGGACGGTAGCTCACTTATTCAAAGTGCCTTTTTAAAAAATAAACTGAATAAACTGCCATGCCAAGACATAACATTCCAAAAAGCAAATACGTGTTATCTGTTCCCATCTTTTCTACAACAACTCCTCCGATTGTCGAGCCGATCAACGGTCCTATGCCCTGAAGGGCTATCCAGAAAAGCGCCTGCGTGTATAAAAGAGCCTGTCCTTTTAGTTTTTCTCTCATCAGGTGAATCGTTGAATAGTATATCACTATGAAAGTCCAGCCATGAAGCATCTGGATGAGTATAAGACTTGTTTGAGACCAGCTCAAAGGTACAAGAACAAGTCTCATACCAATTACGAAAACGCCTGTCATAAAAAGGACATTGCTTTTCAATCTTGTGCGTATTTTTTCTGCGTTCAAAAGAAATGGTAGTTCACTGAGTGCCATCAAAGACAGTGTTGTTCCAACCAGCGACGGATCATACGATCTCTCTTTGACTAAAACTGGCAAAAAAACGCTGTTAAACAGGTTAAATCCGACACATGCTGTGACTATGGCAAAAAGCAACAAAAAGCTTTTGCTCACAGCTTTCAATTTTGTTTTCTGTCGCTCTGCAGTTTTTTGATGAAGTAACCTGGAAAGAACATTTATCATCAAGAAAATTGCTGAAAAGATCGCAAAAAACCACACAAAACCAGATTTAACAATCCTGCCAGCGATGAACGCAGTGATGGTATATCCGATAGTACCCCAGATTCTTATTTTGTTGTAAGATAAAGATGAACTGTGTGAATAATCGATCATAGCAGATTCGATAAGTGGCAATAGTGCACCCTGAAAAAAAGTCAAAATGATCATGAACAGAAATTTCAGGTAAAAACCCTTTGATAAAAATACAAACCAGAGTGATGCACTGGCGCACAGTGAAAAAAGCATCACAGTTTTTCTGATAGAAAATCTGGCACCGATGTTGAAGTATATAAAGTTGGCATAAATCGAGGTCAAAGAAGGTAAAGCCATGATAAAACCAAGTTGAAGTGGGGAGAACCCCGAAAAAGCAAAATACTGGCTCATGAGCGTGGAGCAAGCCATAACCGAATACACAAGCGCTTCAAGAACACAGAGAGCAAAGAACATCGATTAACCCTTCTTCGCATAATCAGTTTTATAATTATTGTACCGCAAAGAGTATAATTGCAGCAGGGTAATTGTATGAAAACTCTTATTGTTTATGATACTTATACTGGAACAGCTGAAAAATGTGCAAAAATAATCGCCGAGAAACTGCAAAATGCTGATATGGTAAATATCTCAGAGCAAAGATTACCCAGCCTTGAGAGTTATGATTGCATTGTGATTGGCAGTTATGTGCACGCCGGTCACATAAGTAAAAAGATCAAAAGGTTCATGTCTATGAACTTTCAAAAGATCAAAGAAAAGAAAGTTGGTATCTATTTGTGCATGCTTGGCGAACAAAAACACTTTGATCAATACATAAACAGTAATTTTGACAGAGAACTTTTAAGCATTGTCAGGGTGAAGGATTTCTTTGGAGGTGAGTTGAATTATCAAAGAATGAATTTTCTGTTCAGATTCATACTCAGGCAGATTGAAAAAAGAGCCAAGCCGCAGTTTGGTATTAGGACTCAAAAGATTTTGGACTTTGCAGAAAAATTGATGAATCAGACATGAGTTTTTGAATGTCTTGTCTGTTCAGCGGTTTTCTGGCTGTTAACATTTGAACCCCTGATAACCCTGATCTGTTTTTTCAGCTGATTCAGCATTCTTTCAGTTTCAGCCTCCTTCAGAAGCTCGTCGATCCTTGCTTTTGCTATCAAGTATTCCATCATTGATATCACCTCCGAAAAAATTTTATCACTGCACTCAAAAAATGTCAAGTCCATTTTCAATATTTTTAAGTACTAATTATATATATGATGTATATTTTGATTATTCTCAATAATAATTAAGTGACTATCAAAAATATTGATACTTTTACACAGAAATTTTGGCAGGGTTGGTATTAAAATAAACAGGGAGGTGGTTTTGTGGCAAAGGTTTCTGCGTTCTGGACTGTGATAATCATAGGAGTACTGTTTTTGCTGATGATTTTTTTGATCCCATACGAAAGATCCACGCGCACAGACAACGTTCAGTGGCTTGGGTTCATAGGAAAAACTTCAAGAGACATAGCTTACAACGTGGCTACGCTTTCAGATGGAATTATCGTCGCCGGATGGACCGGTTATGGTGATCAAAACGCCCTATTGGTTAAGTTATCAAAGGACGGGAAGTTAATCTGGCAGAAGGAACTTGGCGGCAGCGGCACTGACGGTGCAATTTGTGTCAAGCCAACAACGGACGGTGGGTTCATAGCAACCGTGATAAGTGATTCTCAAGATGGTGATTTTCCTGTTCAGTACGGTGGACAGGACACGTGGCTTGTGAAATACGACAGCAAGGGTAATCTTGAATGGAAAAAGTGTTATGGGACAAAAGGTTATGAAACGGCTTTTGATGTGATTGAGGATGACGGATATGTGTTTGCCGGCTACACGACCTGTTGTGGATCGGAAGATTTCTGGATTGTCAAAACAGATTATCAGGGCAATATTCTGTGGGATAGAACCTTTGGTGGTAGTGACTGGGACACGGCGTTCAGCCTTGCAAAGCTGGAAGATGGGTATGTTGTTGTCGGTATGACAAAGTCCTGTGATAAAGATGTTCAATTCAACAACGGTTCCGCAGATATGTGGCTTGTAAAGGTTTCACAAAAGGGTGAGCTGATATGGCAAAAGACCTTTGGTGGAAGTGATTGGGATCAAGCAACAAATGTCATTCCAACAAAAGATGGAGGTTTTGCAGTCTGCGGTGTGAGCTGGTCTGAACAGATAAATGGTAAATCACGCGCGGCTGATTTTGTGTTGATGAAATTCGATGCAAAAGCGAATAGAGAATTTTTGAAAACATACGGTGGAAGTTCTGATGATATCGCTCAGAAAGTGGTTGAAACCGATGACGGTTATGTTCTGGCTGGGACAACCTGGTCTGACGATGGTGATGTCGGTGAAAAGCACCACGGGAGTGATTATTGGATCGTAAAGACAGACAAAAAAGGTGATCTTGTCTGGCAAAAATGCATAGGAGATGATATGGACGAAATTGCTTATGCCCTGCAGGTTCTTGATAACAGCTATCTTGTTGCCGGTGTGTCCTATTCGTATGTTGCAGGATTTAGAGCAAGATCACACGGCGGTGGAGATATGTTGCTGGTAAAAGTCAAGCCAGCCACCAACCACCAATAGAGCAGACTGTGAATATTGAGTTTACTGCGTTGAATGTTGATGAAAGCTGGCATCAGCCAGCTATTTTTTGTATTTGGTGATCTGCCTTAAGAAGTTGTGTCTCCATTCTCTGTCTTTTTCCGATTCTACACCTTTGACTGAATAGCCGTCGACCACACCAAGAACAGCCCTTCCCTGGTCTGTCTGTGCCACTATTATTTGAAGCGGATTTGCAGTGGCTGCAAAGATTGTGCACACTTCCTGAGTGTTTTTAATCTGGTTTAATATGTTAATTGGATATCCATCCTTAATCAGAAGGACAAAAAGGTGTCCTGCTCCGACCTTTTTTGCATTTTCGATTGCTGTGTTGATCAGATCCTGATCATTACCTTCGTATCTCACCAAACATGGACCACTTGCTTCGTTGAATGCAAGCCCAAATTTCATATTCGGGTTTGTAGTCACCACAACTTCGTATAGATCTTCAACAGTCTTGATGAAGTGAGAATGCCCTATTATGACATTTGCACCCTCTGGAATATCAATCTGAACGATTTCCAGATTCATCCAACCACCTCCAGTAACTTATTCTATGTAGAGTATACTTTTTAGGGGGAGTTTTTTGTATACACAGTTTATCAAGGCAAAAAAATCTCATGCCGATGATTTTGCCGAGCTTGTTCTTATGACGGTGAAGATTTTCTTGAAAACACCTTAAAACCTTTTCAGCCACGAATGTACATATTTTGGCTTAATCGAAGGGCAAATTTTTGGAGTGATAGTTGGTTATTCTCACGATTATGCAAGAAGGTGCAGAATCAACACTGGAAGGTTGTTACTAAGAAAGATAGGACTTTGCAGACTTCTGGCTATGGTCAAGATCGATCGAACCTTGGGCAGACATTCAAAAGGTGATTTTTACCTGAGCAATATAGCGATCTATCCAAAGTTCAGATCGATGGGACTTGGAAAGAAACTTGTTGAATACACTTTCAAAATTGCAAAGCAGCAGGGGTGTGGCAGAATAATACTCGATGTTGAAAAACAAAACGATCTGGCGAAAGCCCTGTATAAAAGAATGGGTTTTGAAAAAATCGGTGAAAGTAGAATAAAAATTCACAATAGCGAATTTTGTTTTGAAAGAATGTCGTTCAAAATTTCATCCTGAAAAAATACTGTTGTATGTTCTCAGAATCGCACTCTTTGAAAGAGCTGAATAGTGCCATAATATTGTAAGAGGGTGATATAAATGAAGGTATTCGACGGTCATTCAGATATTTGGTACGATGTTTATTTGAAAAATCATGGGGAAAATGTATTGCTGTCGTATCATCTTGAGAGATTAAGGATTGGGAATATATGCGGGATAAACGCCGCAGTGTGGACAAATCCGAAGGATGAAAATCCCACGGAAAAGTTTATGCGGATGATCGGGATCAGATCAAAATACATCAGAGAAACAAAAAGCGATGAGCTGGTTTTTGTAGAAAATAGCTTGCAAATCAGTGAGGCTTTGAAAGATGAAAAGATTTTAGTTGTTTCAAGTGTGGAAGGTTTAGTTGGTATTGGAAGTAATATAGATTTCATAGGAACGCTTTATGATCTTGGGTTTAGAATAATCAGTCTTGCCTGGAACGAAGTGAATTTGCTTGCGGCAGGTTGTGGTTGCGACGATAGTTCAAAAGGTTTGAGCGATCTTGGCAGAAAAGCAGTTAGAATCATGGAAAATCTGAAAATTGTTCTTGATGTTTCTCATTTGAGTGAAAGAAGTTTCTGGGACGTTGTGAAAATTGCCGACAGACCTTTCATCGCAACACATTCGAACGCGTATTCTTTGTGTCCTGTTCCACGAAATTTAAAGGACGAACAGATCAAAGCAGTGGCACAATCAGGTGGTTTGATAGGTATAAGCGCGCTTCCACAAATTGTGGATCTGAAAAATCCATCCATGGAAAAAGTAGCTGAACACGTAACTTATGTTGCCGGTTTGATTGGAGTTGATCACATCTGCTTTGGTTTTGATTTCTTTGATTATCTGCCAACAAGCAACAACAGGAAACAAACAGCAGGGCTGGAAGATGTCACCAGAGTACCAGCCCTGATTGAGTATCTCAGAAAGAATGGCTTTGACGAACAGGATATAGAAAAAATAGCCTGGCTCAACTTCATCAGCTTTTTGCAAAAAACGATTTGAGTTCAGCCACCAGCAACTGTGGCAATGAATCTATCCGGCAAAAGCTTTTTGCCCAAAAAGGTGATGAGTTTGTTTTTCAAACCAGGGACATACACAGCTTTACCTTTTTCAAAGGCTTTGAGCGCGCCCGAAACAACTTCATCTGGCTGCATGCGAGAACCGAATTTTTGCAGATTTTGATTTCTAAAAGCCCTTTCGAAAAATCTCGTTTCCGTTGGTCCTGGAGAAACGCACAGGACATGAATGTTGTGTTTTCTCAACTCAGCCCAGAGTCCAAGCGAGAAATTATACACATAAGCTTTGGTTGCGGCATAGGCGCTGAAATATGGTAATGGTATATGCCCGGCAACTGAAGCGATGTTTATAATTCCACCGAATTTTCTTGCGATCATTTGCTTGGAAAAAACGTGGCTGAGCACAGTCAGAGTTTTGATGTTAACCTCGATCATCTTTTCAATATCACTCAGTTCAAGTTCTGTGAATTCTCCATAAAGACCAAAACCAGCGTTGTTGATCAAAAGATCGATCTGATATTTTGAAAGATCGACAATCAATGACCGGACATTCTCCTGCAGTGAAAGGTCAACTGCATAACTGATGATCTTTACATCTGAAATTTTTTTCACAGTTTCGACAGTTTGCGCCAATCTTTCTTCATTTTTCCCAACCGCGATTATATTGAGACCTTTTTTTGAAAGCTGGATGGCAAATTCTCTCCCGATTCCCGATGAAGCACCAGTGATCAGAGCCCATTTGAAATCCGCTAAATTCATATGTTACCACTCCTGCTGTCAGATTATCCATATTTCGCTGTATTCATGCGGTGTTTCACAGTACTCACAGACTAACTTATCGCCAATTCTCACAAATGACGCACCGACATTTTCGTTGTTCTTCGGGTGGGTTATACAGTTTTCGTTTTTGCATCTGATTTCGTCAAAGTTGTATATCCTTGGAGGCAATTTGATGCGGTATTTTTCTTTCACAGAAGCATCTTTTATGATGTTGACCGTTGTATTTGGTGCGATTGCCGAAAGTTTCTTGATCTCTTTTTTGCTCAGGTATCTGTCCGGTAAACTGATATAACCCTTATAGCTTCCATCGGCAGATTTGAAAATACCATCGGCGCTATCACAATCATAGAGCTTTAGAATTTTTCTGATCTTTACCACTGTGTTGAAAATTTCCTCGGGACTCTTCCCTTTGGCTATGTGATCTATCACAGTTCCATTTTCAATGGGCTTGATACCGCGCTTTCCTTCCTTTGCGACGCCTTTTGTTCCGTGGACTATCTGAGCCGGTATTATGAATTCGTATTCGTCTTCCTCTTTCTGAACAGTTGATGGCTCATCGCACTCCATTTCGATAGCTCCACCGAGCATTGACAGCAAAACAACTCTCACCCAGAAACCATTTCTCGCCTGGGTTTCCCAGCCGTTCAGAGGCAGTTCGTCCAGAAAAGTTGGTATCTCCGGGTTTACTTTGGGTCTGGGCAGAGGGTGGTAGAATTTCGTTCCTTCTTTTACTTTGTCGAGCATGTCTTTTCTGAAAGTTACAGCCTTTCTCAAAATATGTTCCTTTTCAAGAATATCTTCTCCCATTCTTTCAAGTTGCAATCTGGTGAAATACCATATTTTTGCGGTGTCTGTGCTTGAGAGATATTCATCTATAGAGGAAAATTTTCTCACTTCAAAGCCGTTTGATCTCATTTTTTCGACATAGTGTTCTGGCATCTGAATCTGCTCCGGGGCAATTAAATCGACCTCGACGTTTTTGAAGACCCTTAAACCATCCACTTTCGAATGCACAGTCCTGCCGTGCAGTAAATCTCCTATTAAAGCAATCCTGATGTGTGAGTTGTCGAAATTGTTCTGTTCAAGAAAGGTGTATTCATCTAACAGTTCCTGTGTTGGATGTTCATGTCTTCCATCGCCACCGTTTATGAAAGCGGGTTTTTCTATACCATGTCTTTGTGCAAATTCTCCTACTTTTCTTTCTAAAAGTCTTGGAACACCTTCAAGCCTTGTCCTGACAACGAAAATCGAATAATCTCCGTAGCTTGTCAGCATGCTGAATGTGTCGACATAGCTTTCGTTTTTGTTGAAAGAAGAATGTTCTGCATCGAAGATATTCACCCTGGCATTTTTGTGAAACCTTGCCGCGTTTATGAAAGATTCTTTTGTTCTTGTGCTTGGCTCAACAAAGACGATGTAGATATTCACACCTTCTTTGATCTGAAACTCGCTCAGATCTTCTTTTTTGAGCCATTTTTGCTTCAGCTCCTTTGTCTTTTGATAAACAAAGAGCTGTTCATCGACGGTGAAATCTCTGATCACCGCAAGGGTTCGGCTTCGAAAACTTTTCATACCAGCACCTCCATAAAATAAAAAAGGTCAGCTTTCGCTGACCTTTATCGAGTGCAGAATTTGAAAATAAAAAACAACTGGCAACTATGTGCTTTTTGAAATAATTGTTCAATTTCAAAAAACAGGCACGGTATTTTTACTGTTTTCAAAGTTTTCATATTCGATATTTAGATTATCTCACCAATCCACAAAAGTCAATATCTGTTTTAGACGCGGTAGACTTCTATCTCCTTGGTCTGCGGGTTCACAAATACCACAGTTGCCTGATTTGAAAGATAACCACTTGCATCACCGGGGTTTATGAGCACAGTCTTGACGCTTTTTCTGATATCGACTTTGTGAATATGACCGTAGAAAATGAAATCGTAGTAATTAGACTCGAGTAATGCTTCGAGTGCACATGGTTCGTGCATCAGAAGGACTCTGTACCCGTCTATAACAAGTTCAAGTGGACCTTTTCTGACCCTTCCGGATGACTTTTGGTTGAGCAATATCACTTCACCATCGTTGTTCCCGAAAACTCCATGGAAATCAAAATTACCTTTTGTGAATTCGGCAAGGGCAAATGGAGAAATGATATCTCCGCAATGAAACACGTGAGTGACATTTCTTTTGTTGGCTTCCTGGACAAAGTGTCTGATCTTTTCAAGGTTATCATGGGTATCGGAAATTACCATCCACATCTTAACACCCCCGGGAAGATTTTATCACCGATGGTAGTATAAATACGGGGAGATTTTTCTGAAAGGCACATACATGCTTTTGATAAAAGTTAAAAAAGATTTGCAGATCGACTGTGGAAAAAAATGGCAAATTCAAAAAGGTCTGTATGTCTATGTGGGTTCAGCGATGAATAACCTGCAAAAAAGAGTCTGTAGACACTTGAGCACTCGCAAAAAGCTTCACTGGCACATCGATTATTTGTTGAAAGATTCGATCGTTTTGTCAGTTTTCATTTTCCCTGACAAAAGAAAAGAGCTTGTATTTTCCAAGGAACTTGCGAAACACTTCACCGGTCCAGAAGGTTTTGGGTCAAGTGATCTACCTGTAAAGACAAATCTCTATAAGATAGACGATCCTGAAAAACTGGCAGCACTGCTCATTGATCTGTACAAAATCACTTAGAGCTTAAAGATATAACCTGCTGCTCGATTTTCAAAATTTCTGGATCGAATAAATCTGTGATCTTTCTGTCCAGATCTATTTGCTTGACTATCATCGCCGGCTGTCCAGAAAGGATGTATATTTTTTCAGATAAGCATGCAGCTTCTCTTATATCGTGGGTTACCATTATATAAGTTGTCTGAAGCTCTCTTAAAATTCGCTTTAGATCTTCTATTAACTTGGATTTGGTCACAAGATCAAGGCTCTGGAACGGCTCATCAAGCAGCATCAAATCGGGTTTTCTAACCACGGCACGTGCTAAGTTCAGGCGTTGTTTCATGCCACCGCTCAATTTTTTTGGCTTGTAATCTTTAAATTGCTCAAGCCCTACCAATTTGAGTGCGTTCATTACCTGCTCGTGATCTTCACAGACAAAGAGCAGATTCTCAAAAGCCGTGCACCACGGTATCAGACGATCTTCCTGAAAAACATAGCCGATACTGTTGAAATCCCTTTTGATCTCACCGAATGTCGGATTTTCGACACCGGCAATGATTCTCAAAAGCGTGGTTTTTCCACAGCCAGATTTACCAACTATTGACACCGACTGACCTTCGTATAAAGTCAGATTGATATTTTTCAAAACCTCTAATTTTCCAAAGTTTTTGCACACGCCTGACAGTTCAAGAACTTTTTTCACCAAAATATCTCTCCCAGAACAACGAAAAAATCAATTCAAGTGCAAGTCCAAACAGAACAGCGCTGATGGTAAAGGCAAAAACCGACGGAGTGTCTATGTAGAATTTTGATTGAAAGATCTGCAATCCAAGACCACTGTCACCGATCAGATATTCAGAAACAATGGCAGCCTTCCACATAGTACCGATACTAACATTTATAGCAGACAGCAAAAACGGCAGGATCGAACCAAGATAGATTTTTTGGAAAATCTTTCTTTTTCGAACTGAATATATCTTTGCCATCTCAAGCAATCTGACATCGACCGATCTCACACCTTCGGCGATGTTGAAGATCACCCCGGGCAGCAGGGTAACACACACAATGAAAACCACACCTTTCCATCCTATACCCCACAGAAGTATCACCGTACTCAGCCATGAGACGATTGGAACAGATCGAACAATCATCAAAAGCGGCCGAAACAGTTCATACAGCTTTTGTGAGATGCCTATCGCAAATCCCAAAAGCAAACCTATCAGTAAAGCCAGTAACATGCCTAAAAATGCTTTGTAAAAAGTTTGCCATAAATAGACGAACAGCTGCCCGGTCTTTGCGAGCTTAAAAATCTGTGCAAAAACAAGATCTGGACCCGGGAAAATTAAAGAAGATCCAACAAGGATCGATGCTATATACCAGAGACATAAAAGAAAAATTATCCCAAATAAAAACCATTTAGAACGCAAAGAAAGCATCGTCTGGAAGTTCTGGCACTGCCTCTGGTTCGATCTGCTTGACTGTGTTCAGATAAAAGGTGATATTTTCCTTCTGATCTTTTGCAGATCGATACTCGTACAGAGATCTTTTCAGAGATTGTGCTATGATTTCTGGACTCATACCACCCAAGTATTTTGCAGAAAGCTGAGAAATCTCAACCGGATTTTGCACAGCATAATCTATCGATTTTTTGATCGCTTCAAGCGCCTGAAGGATATTTTCATCCTGAACCAGCTCTCCTCTGACGAAAATGCCAGTAATAGGCACTTCAGCCGCTCTTTCTGTGAGTTGTGACCAGATCTGCTGTAAATCAAATGCGATCGATGCAGACGCGTTATTCAATGCGAGTGAGACAAATGGTTCTGGAAGTACCGCTATCTTCACCTTTCCAGCGCTCATGAGTGCTACTATTTCATTCTGGGCAGCATATTTTATGGAAGTATTTGAAAGATTGAATTTGTTCACCAAAAACCTTATTAAAACATCACCTGTCTGTCCTTTACCTTGAGGTGTATAGATTTCCTGATTGCTGAGATCTTCAACAGAATTCAGTTTGATATCTTTCGCTACTATGTAAAAACCGCTCCAGAGTGTCACGGCGGCAAGTCTCAAATCCACTTTTTTCAAATACAAACTGGTTCCGATCGAAACCGGCAAAATTACTATGTCAGCTGATCTGGAAACTATTTGTGTATTCACCTGATCAAGTGTCCGCCAGAAGTCGATTTTAAGTGGAACATTTGAACTCACTTTACCTTCAAGCAGAGCCGCTACACTTACCACAGTTGGACCTGCAGGAACAAGGACATTCAAAGAAAAGGCACTCACCGCAAAAAGCAATGTAAGTAATACAAATGTTTTCATCAAACCACCTCGTTTTTAATTTTATCATTGTTCAAAGCAAACTGACCACTGTTTTTCGAGTCTAAAAAATGTGCTGGCAATCATCCATATTAGCATAGTGGTATATTACTTTTGAGAGAAGATTGTAGGGAGTGTTTGAATGATTCGACAGGTTTTTTTGTTTGTCATTGTCTTTGTAGTTGCTCTCACTGTACTTGCCTTGATGAACCATCAGAGATTTGAGCACAGCCTTGAGCTGGCAAAAACACTTTATTCGACCAGAGTGGAATAGATGGCTAAATACATAAGCGCCATGTATTTTCAGCGAGACTATACCTTTGAGTTGTTTTCCAAAAACGATATACAATCTATTGAAAAACTTTTCACAGGTATAAAGCAAGAATTTTCTCAGATAAAAGAGCTCAAGATTTTGCAGACCAATCAGTACACTGATAGGCTATATCAAATAGAAACATTTGATGAGAATCTGATGATCAGATTCAATATCTATACCGAAGATCTCAGCCTCTATATGCCCGGTAAAGTGGTGCTCGCGGTTGTAGATTCCCAGGAAATACTCGATTTTCTTGGTATCAAAAATATCAAAATCAGCAAATCAGGAAAAGATTTTGTGTTTGGCTTGAAATATCAGCGTACAACTTCAGATCTGGATGTTTTTTCTTTTCTGAACTCTTTGCTGGTCTCGATCATAGTTTTCTTGTATTCTATATGGAGCGACATCAGAGTTAAATTTTCTATCCATAGAGCTTTGTTTAAAAAAGCAGAAAGAGAAAGAAAGGCTCTGGAAGTCATCATGGATTTGACGGGAAAATACCTTGAAGGAAAGATAGATAAACCCTATCAGGTACTGCTTGAAGGTGCAATAGACATCGTGCCGGGCGCTCAGGGTGGTACTGTTCTTGTCAGGGAAAATGAGCGGTATTTTTACGTGGCTGCGGTCGGATATGATCTAAAGGAACTCTCAAAAATTTCTTTCACCGTTCAAGAAGTCTCCCATTGGACCTCTGAAGATTTTTTTATAAGAAAAAATTTGAAACAGTACGATGAGTCAAATGTGCCGGCAGAAAGATTGGAAATTCTCAAAAAATTCGGGCGAATAGATGAAATAAAAACCACTCTCATAGTACCTGTTAAGATAAAATCAGAAGTTGTGATTCTTTTCAATTTAGATAACTTTGAAAAAGAAGATGCCTTCACTGAAGAATCTGTGAAACTTGCAAAACTGTTTGCAAATCACCTTGCAATAGTTACGCAGAGGATAAATCTTGAAAAACAGCTTTTAGAAAAGCAAGAGCTGATGGAGTACATTTCATTTCATGATGCTTTAACGGGACTTGCGAACAGAAGAATGTTTGAAGAATTCGGCGAGAAAATGATTTCGCTTGCAAAAAGAGAAGGTAAAAAAGCGAGTGTTTTGTTCATGGACCTGTGCAAATTCAAAAAGATCAACGATGAGTATGGACACCAGTTTGGTGATGAAGTGCTCAAGATAATAGGAAGCAGGCTGGAAAAGACAATTAGAGGCAGTGATCTTGTTTCAAGATTCGGTGGAGATGAGTTTGTCATGATACTCTATGATTGTTCGGCGGCTGAAGCCGAACGTTTTGTGCAGCGTTTGATTGAACTTATTGAAGAACCGATCAATATCGACGGTAAAATCCTGCACGTTTCTGCCAACGTAGGTATAGCAGAGTATCCACAGGATGGTGAAGACATAGACCAGCTTATAAGAAATGCAGATTCTGCGATGTACTATGCAAAAAAGAACAATCTGATATGTGCAAGGGTTAGGTAATTCACACGTATATCATTTTTTTGGTCATACCGCCATCAACTACAAAGTACTGACCGGTTATAAAGCCACTTTTTGTCTCATCTGAAAGAAAAAGAACCAGATTGGCTATATCTTCAATTGTACCCGCTCTTCCTGTGAGATGCTGCTGGTGCTCCTTTTGGCTGATGGCTTCATTTTCGTGCAAGATCCAGCCGGGACACACGGCATTAACCCTGATAGCTGGTCCAAGAGAGTTTGCCATTGCATGGGTCAGACCGATTATGCCGGCTTTCGATGCACTGTACGCTTCATTACCCGGTTCAGACATCAGTGCTCTTGTAGAAGAAATGTTTACAATCGCACCTCTGCCGGGATTTTCCAGTATCAAAGGTGCACCGAAACGTGCCATTAAAAAATAACCTGTTAGATTAATATCAATAACCCGTCTCCATTCTGCTGCGGTGAGTTGCAAAAAATCTTTGAACCCACCAACCGCCGCGTTGTTAACAACAACATCAAGTCTGCCGAATTTCATTTTCAACTGACCGTAGAATTCTTTCACCGCACATTCGTCTGAGACATCACCTGAGTAGAGAAAGACACCGTCTTTGACGGGAAATTCACTCAGTGCCTGCTCATCTAAATCAATAATTCCCACCTTCCAGCCGTTGTTTAAGAATTTAAGGGCAATTCCTTTGCCAATATTTTTGGCTCCTCCACTTATTACAGCTACCTTTATCTGTTTCACTTTTCTCACCTTCTTTATCCGGTAAAATCTCATAATTATTATAAGCAAGAACATTCACCAGAGACTGTCTGTGTACAAAGTGTGGCAAAGTCAAGTTTTCTGTGTTTATTTTTTTGATAAAATCAAAAAGTCAAAAGGAGGTCGTTTATGCCGCTTAGAGTTGTTTTTGCCGGTGTTCTTGTGTCAATTATTTTTGGTTTCTCGTTTCTGTTCACGAAAAACGCTCTTGATTATCTCTCTCCGCTGACTTTTCTTTCCTATAGATTTTGCATTGCCTTTGTATTTTTTCTGATATTGCTGATATTTGGTGTGATCAAGCTCGAAAAGAAACCATACTGGAAGCTGTCCATTTTGATACTGTTTCAGCCAGTACTTTATTTTGTTTTCGAAACATACGGTGTTCAGAAAATCAATTCTTCTGAAGCAGGAATGATCATTGCGCTAATTCCGATTGTGGTCAACGTTCTGGCTGTATTCATGTTGAAAGAAAAAGGCGATCCATTTCATTATGTGGCTGTTGGACTGGGTTTTCTGGGAATCGTGTTGATAGTCCGATTCAATCTCTCAGGCGGGATATTGATAGGAAGGACATTCATGTTTTTAGCTGTTCTGTCAGGTGCACTGTACAGTATCTACTCAAGAAAATTTTCAAAACAATTTTCACCTGTGGAAATAACCTTTTTTATGATGTTGGCAGGGGCAGTTTTTTTCACACTTATAAGCGTTTTAAAAGGCGAATTTGAGATAAAACTCAATGTTCAAACTGTAAGTTCGGGCATTTATTTAGGTGTATTGTCCTCATCTGTAGCATTTTTTCTTTTGAACTACATGATCAACAGGGCTTCTCCGATTGTAACCACGCTTTTTTCAAACCTCACAACTGTTATTTCAGTTATAGCCGGTGTTGCCTTCAGAAACGAACATGTCGGGCTGCAGCAGATTTGTGGCATGATTTTGATAATTCTCTCGCTTTTGATTACAGCTATCAAAAAGCAAAGTAAATGGTAAAATAAAAATACACGTGGGAGTGGGGATAAATGAAATCTATAAGAAGAGATTTATTCATAAATATTTTGATTCTTTCAGTCGCAACAGTTGTGATATTCGGCTCTATATCAATTATCATTCTTTATTTCAGCGGAATATCTTCAGCCCGTGAAATAATAAAACAGAAAAACAGAGCTGTTACTCATTTCATTGAAGGGTATTTCAAGAAATTCTATACAACAATAGAATTTTTGAGCAACTACGAAAATGTGCGACTTGCACCATATCTGGATGAAAGAGCTCGTCAGGCTGTTCTGGAAATTTATAAGCTGTTTGAGCAAGCCGATAGTGATATCAATTATATTTATTCTGGTTATGAAAACGGCATGCTTTTGATCAATGACTATGAACCTCCTGAAGGATATGATCCAACCGTTCGTCCCTGGTACACAGCCGCGATCAGATCAAAGCCACAGATATCTTGGGGAGAGCCTTATCAGGAGATAAAGACAAAAGAATGGCTGGTATCGGTGAGCAAAGTTCTTGTTGGAAAAGAAAACGAAATGACAGGAGTAATTGCTATTGGTACGCCGTTGAAAAAACTTGAAAACATCCTTTATGGCTCAGATGAAAGGTACAGATCTTTACATAGCTATGTGATTAGAGAAGACCAGAAGATTATTATTCACCACGAAAAGCAGCATATACATCAAAATTTGTCCGATGTTTTGAACAAACCTGTTAGCTTTGAAAAGGATCAGGACAGTTTTGAGTATCGCTTAGAAGGCATTGAAAAAATCGCTTATTATTCGCGTATCAAAGACCTTGGCTGGATTGTGATAACTGTGGTGAGCAAAGACGAAGTCATAAAACCGATTTTTCGTAGGATTGGAACAACGGTCTTTCTGTTCATCATAGCTTCTTCTATCCTGGGATGGTTTATGAGTAATTCATTTGGTCGAAAAATCGTGACACCTTTATCGGCACTCAAAGAAAGTGTGAGCAAGATAATTAAAGGAGATTTTGATGAACAATCAGCATATAAATTTGACGACAACGAAATAGGTGCTATAGCGACCGATATACTCAAATTGACCCAGCAAGAACTTTACAGAAAAAATCAAGAATTGAAAGTTATAAATGAAGAGCTTGAGAAAATCTCTATAACTGATAAGCTTACCGGTTTGTTCAACCGTCACAAGATGGATGAAGAACTAAGAAAAGCTTTTTACCTATGGGAACGTTATAAAAGACCATTTTCATTGCTCATGATAGATATAGACTGGTTCAAGAGAGTGAACGATACGTATGGTCATCAAGTCGGAGATAGAGTACTTCAGCAACTGGGAGCTATCTTAAAAAGAACGCTGAGGACTTCAGATGTGATTTCAAGGTGGGGCGGAGAAGAATTTCTGGTTTTATCCGTTGAAACTGATCAAAAAGATGCGCTGATTATTGGCGAAAAAATAAGATCTGAAGTAGAAAGATACAATTTTGCAGAAAATATAAAGCTCACTGTGAGTATAGGAGTATGCGGTGTAGAAAATCACAGGACGATAGATGAACTTTTAATCAGTGTTGATAGAGCAATGTACAGAGCAAAACAATCTGGCAAAAACAGAGTCGTTGGTTGTCAGTAATTTCAAAATTTTTCCAGCCACATAAATCTGCAAATTCATGCTGGATGTTATTCATTCCGGCATGAGTTTTTTTCAACTATTCTGATCAATAGAGAATAGTTCAAAATCCGTTTATCGGTATTCTCATACGCTACCAGGAGCAGCAACTGGCAGGCTTATAGTTTTAACAGGAAACAGGATCTATTTTATACAAAAAGTAAAGTGTTTGAAAATAACACCGATTAAAACCATCATGGAAAGGAGAGAAGATAAATGGCACAATTTTTTCTAATTGTTGTGGTTTTTCTGCTGTTTTACTTTATACCATTTGATTCTGCAGTAGTTAGCCAGAGCATTCTCAATGGTTTTTATCTACTTCAGGAATATGCACGGGAACACGTTCTATTGTGTCTTGTTCCGGCGTTTTTCATAGCGGGAACTATCACGGTAATGCTGAAAAAGGAAGCGGTGCTCAGGCTGCTTGGTCCAGATGCGAAAAGAATTATTTCCTACCCTGTTGCAGCCATATCCGGTGGGATTCTGGCAGTTTGCTCTTGCACTATCTTGCCGCTTTTTGGTGGTATTTACAAAAAAGGAGCGGGAATAGGTCCTGCAACGACATTTTTGTTTTCAGGACCGGCGATAAATATCGCTGCCATATTTTTGACCGCCAAGGTCCTTGGATGGAATCTTGGACTGGCAAGGTTTATCTCAACGATGGTAGCCGCCATATTCATAGGTCTGATCATGGAATTGCTCTATCAGGAGAAAGGTGAAGGTGGTTTTCAGATTTCTGAAAAAGATGAAGATGGCTTGAAGGGCGTCATCTTTTTCATTTTACAACTTGGTTTTTTGATATTCAACGGAATAGCCATCAACAGCCTGGTGAAATATTCCATAATGGTTGTACTGGGAATATCCGTCTTATCAATGGCATTTTTTGGATTTGAAAAAGATAAAACAAAACAGTGGATATTTGAAACATGGGATTTTGCAAAAAAGATCCTGCCGTATCTTTTTATCGGTGTATTTTTTGCAGGTGTTCTGACAAAACTCCTGCCCCAGCAGATTGTCACAGCACTGCTTGGCAGGAACGATTTTCTGTCAAGCTTTATAGCTTCTGTAATAGGTATGTTCATGTACTTTGCAACCCTGACGGAAGTGCCTGTGGTTCAGGCATTGACGAATCTTGGCATGGCTAAAGGACCAACGCTGTCGCTGCTCATGGCTGGAAATTCTCTGAGCCTACCAAGCATGATAGTCATCACAAAACTACTCGGCAAAAAGAAGGCTTTCACATACTTTGCGCTTGTGGTGGTATTTTCAACGGCATTTGGTATGATATATGGCGTGTTGAATTGAAGGAGGTAGTATGACTGTGGCAAAGAAAATCGAGATTCTGGGTAAGGGCTGTGCAAGATGCAAGCAAACAGAGAAAATTGTGAGAATGGCATTAGAAGAACTGAAAATCGACGCTGTGGTTGAAAAAGTAGAAGATGTAGCTCAGATAATTTCAAGAGGTGTAGTCTCAACACCTGCAATAGCTGTAGATGGAAAGATAGTGCTTTACGGGAAAGTCCCAACATTGGAGGAAGTAAAAAAACTGCTTCAGTAAAATTTGCAGGGCTGGTTGCCCTGCATTCTATATTCAGCGAGTTTTTCTTTATGATTAAAATGAACAAAGGGGGGATTTTATGAAAAAGTTTCTGCTATTTGTGATTTTGGCACTTGTGGTTAGTGTTTTTGCATCTTTTGAACAGCAGATGAACGATCTGTTCTATCAGGCAAGAAAAGACAGAGACATTGCAAAGATGGAGCAGATAATCAAAACAATAGAATCGCATGGTGATTTAGAAAACAATTCTGTACTGCTCACAATACTTGCCGATTGTTATCTTGAATACGGTGATTGGGGTGTTGCAAAGGAACAGAAAGAAAAGACACTTGAGCAGGCAAGAAAGTACGCAGAGCTTGCCGTAAAACTGGATAATGCAAACGGCAGGGCAAATTACATCGCAGGTGCTGCGATAGGAAGGCTTGCACAGTACAAAGGAATTATTCAAAGCTTGTTCATGCTTGGAGATTTTGATAGATACATAAACAAAGCGATATCCCTTCTGGACGAAAATGATCAGGAACAGAGACTGTATAAAACATTCGCATTAATAGCTTCAGGTATGAGATACAGAGATGTTCCATGGCCCCTTAACGACTACAGAAAATCTGAAGAACTGCTTTTTTTGGCATCGAAGTTGACGCCGAATTATTCCAACATCTACCTTGAACTGGCATATCTGTATCTGAAGATGAACAACAAAGATAAGGCAAAACAGATGTTTCAAAAGGTCATCGACAGTGAACCGCATCCATTACTGGTCGCGACACATTTAGAAGCAGTCAAAACCGCTCAGATGGAGATTGAAAAACTCAAATAACCATCAAGCGAGATTTTCAAGAATTTGTGCTCTTTCTGTGTCAACTATACCAAGATCAGAAAATTTGTAAAGCGGGCTCACATTCAATGCAAGTACAGAAAGAAAGGTCATGGGATTTTTGTGTTTAACACCGTTTTCTTTGAGTAATCTCTCGATTTTTTCAAATTTCTGAGCAACCGCCTCCAATTTTTGTGTACTTATTATTCCTCCAATTTCAAGTGGCAGACTCACAAAATCAGAGTCGTCACAGTAAACCATGCCACCACCGATTTTTAAAAGTTCCTCAATGGCTTTTTTCATGCATTTTGCACATTTTCCAACCACAACGATATTGTGAGAATCATGAGAAAAACTTGAAGCAAAAGCCCCCCTTCCCATTCCAAAGCCCTTCAAAAGCCCAACATGCCCCTTTAATGATTTTCTTTGAATTACAGCTACATTCACGTAATCTCCAACGGCAAAGCCGTTCCTGATGGTAACTGATTGTTGAACGAGTTCTGTGAAGCTGTTTTGGTCATTACAAACGACTATATTCAGCTTTCTACTCCCATCATTGACATTCGATAGATAAAACTCATTTTCGCTAAAAGTTTTCTTATCAAAGGCTATCAAAAACTTTTCTACTTGAGGTTCTTGAAACGAGAGTTTTTCATATTCAACGCCTTCAATGAATGTGGTTAGAGGTTCTAATTGCTCGAGATCTTCGGTGACGAAAAAGCTGGCATATTTTCCAGGAGCTATCGACCCCAGATTTGGTAGTCTCAGATAAATAGCAGGCCTAAAACTTGCAGATGCAATGGCATCTAAGGTGGGCCACCCTTGCCTTATTGCCATAGATACGATTTTATTCAAATGGCCTTTTAAAAGTTCTGTGGGAGGTGTGTCGTCAGTGACGATCAATATGCGTGATCTGTCTTCTAAGCTATATATTGTCTGAACATTTTCCTGGTTGAGTGATTTTCTCTGAATCATCACACACATGCCTTTTGAAAGCTGTTCTGAGATCTTATATGGGTTTGTTAAAGTATGATCTGATCCTATGCCAGCTGCTATATATTTTGATAGATCCTTTCCTTTCAAAGTGGGACAATGCCCTTCTATCAATAAATTGTGCTTTTTTGCAATCTCAATGATCTTCAGTAATTTTTCATCACCATTCAGTACCCCTATATAATCCATTACCTCTCCGAGGGCTATCACGTTGTCTATTTTTGCAAGTTTTTCAACATCTTCAGGCTCGATGGAAGCATTCGGTGTTTCCAGTTTCTTGTGGGTTGTCGGAACACAACTCGGAATAGCTGTGTAGAATTTCAAGGGTTGATTTTTGCCATTTTCTATCATGAACTTTACCCCATTAATTCCAAACACATTTGCCATCTCATGGGGATCCTGCAACACAGCGACTGTTCCGTGTCTTAAAGCGACCTGGGCAAATCTATCACAGCTAACAAGAGAGCTTTCAACGTGCATATGGGAGTCTATAAGCCCTGGCACCACGTATTTGTTTTTCAAATCGACAACATCGATCGGTTCGTTTTTTGTGACTGGCCCTTCTTCTACAAATTCAAATTTGTTATTTCTTACTAAAAACCATCCTTGAAAAATTCGCTGTCTAAAAACATCGACTATCTTTGCGTTTTTAAAGAGTCTTTCTTCCAGAACGATCCTCCTCTATCAATATTTCGACTGCTCGTACGGCGACATCTATCATTTTCTTTTCTGCCTCGTAAAACAGTTTTTCTTTTTCTTCCAGCGTTGGCTGCGGATTGAGCCAGATATTTGAATCCGTCGCAAGGATGGCACCAGTCGACAGATGTCTTATAGATCCGAGAACAAATACCGTTGAACATTCCTGCTCAGCTGCTACGACACCACATTCTGTTAAAAATTTATTCAGCTGGTCATCTTGAACATAATAAGCATCCCTTGTAAAAACAATACCGTGATAATATTGATATTTCAGCTCTTCAGCAGCCCTCATTAAGGCAAGTGTGACTCTCAAGTCAGCTACAGCAGGAAATGGTGCAGGAGCATAAGCATACGATGTACCGTCTCCTCTGTATGCTGCTGTAGCTATTACCAAGCTGCCAATTGGCATATCTGGTTGCCTGCCTCCAGCAGAGCCAACTCTAATTAACGTCTTTGCTCCTATCCTTGCCAGTTCTTCAACTGCAATTGAAGCTGATGGACCGCCGATACCCGTTGAGCAAACACTTACAGGTTCATCCAAAAGTTTTCCAGTATACACATGATAAGCCCTGTTCATCGAGATTTTCTGAACTTTTTCGAGCCTTTCAGCTATTTTAGCAGCTCTTGCTTCATCACCCGGTATAAAGACATACTTCCCCACATCTTTTTCTTTACATCTGATATGTTTTTGAATACTCATTCCTTTTCCTCCTCGATTGCCAGAAGATGTTCAAAAGGCACATACAGAAATACTCTATCACCTTCAACAAGATTTTCCACATTAGGTGGTTCTGCCTCAACACTGACAAAATTGCCATCTGGCATTTTTAAAATTAAGGAAATATTTTCACCTTGAAATATCTTTGAAATAACCTGAGCTGAAAATCTGTTATCACCATCATGTGTGTCAATTATCATTCTTTTTGCTCTGGCACACAACACAACCTTTTCAGCCACTTTTAAATCAACAGTCGTGCGGGCTTTGAATAACCTATCTTTTGTTCTAACCATTACAAACTCTCCTTCTGATTTTTCTACGACACCTTTTGTGATCTGCTGAAATCCCATGAAATTTGCCACAAATTGTGTTTTAGGGCTTGAAAAAACCTGTTTTGGGCTACCCAATTGCACAATTCTGCCTTTGTCCATAACGGCAATTTGATCGGACAAAGCAATAGCTTCTGACTGATCATGTGTAACATAAATAGTAGTTATTCCCAGTTTTTGCTGGATTCTTCTTATTTCATTTCTCATTTCGATTCTCAGATTTGCGTCCAGATTCGACAGTGGTTCATCCATCAAAAGGACATCAGGTTCTATGACAATTGCCCTTGCGATCCCGACTCTTTGCTGTTGACCACCAGAAAGCTGCGACGGCAACCTGTTTTCAAATCCAGCAAGTCCCACAAGCTCTATTACTTTTTTCACCTTATCGTTTATTTCTGATTTACTCATCTTCCTCATTTTCAGTCCAAATGCAATATTGTTAAAAACATCCAGGTGTGGAAACAATGCATAGCTTTGAAACACGATTCCCATATTTCTCTTGTGCGGTGGTAATCTCGTGTAGTCTTTTCCGTTCACGATTATTTTTCCACTTGCTGGTGATAAAAAGCCAGCCAGAGTTCTCAACGTTGTGGTTTTCCCACATCCTGATGGACCAAGCAGTGATAGAAATAAACCTTTCTCAACACTCAAATTGAGATCTTTCAACACTAATACGTTATTTTGGTAAGCAACCGACACATTTACGACTTCAAGAAAAGCCATTTTCATCCCTCACAGAAGTTTTGAAATACCAAAGATTTTCTGAACCAGCAGAACAATCAGTAATGTAGCACCTATTAATAATGTTGATAGAGCTGCAATGCTTGGATTGTAGTAATATTCCATGTAGGTCATCATAATTATTGGTAAAGTACTCACACCAGGACCTGTAAGAAAAAGAGAGATAGGTACATTATTGAAAGAAGTTATAAAAGTCATTATGAAAGCCGAGATTATGCCAACCCTTATATTTGGAAGAACTACAAAAAAGAAGCTCTTCAGCGGATGAGCTCCCAAGCTTTGTGCCGCTTCTTCAACTGAGACTGGTAGATTTACCAGGCTCGCTAAGGTAGATCTGACCACGTAGGGTAAAACGACAGCGGTATGACCAATCAGCAGGGTGGTCTGAACTGAGAATACATTCAGTAATACAAAAAATCTTAACAACGCAAGCCCGGCAACCATTTCCGGAATTATTATAGGCAACGTTGTGACAAGTTCTATCATGCGTTTACCCTTGAAATCATACCTTGCTGTGATATAGGCAACAGGTACTCCCAGCAGTAGAGAAAGAAAAGATGAATACAAAGCAAGCTGTAAACTAAACAGAAAGCTTTTCTGAAACATAGGCATGGATATGACCTTTTTGAACCAGGATAAAGTGAATCCAGTTGGTGGGAATCGCAACGTAGAAGAAGGTTCAAAGGAAGCAAAAAGAATCACTAAAAATGGTCCGATCAGAATGGCAAGTGCTATTATCAAAACAAAGATGAGCCATTTATTTGTTTTCATCAAACATCAGCGCAAAAATACCTTTGCGCTTTTTCCTCCTTTCACAGGAATTCCCAACACTCATAATACCGTGACCAGGTCTAACAAAATCGATAAGCTTTTATTTACTCACTCCTAAACTACTTATCTTTCTGGAAAAGTAATTTACAGCAAGAGTTGTTGTAAACATAACCACAGCGATCACAGTAGCCATACCCCAGTCCAGAGTTACTGAGGTTTTCTGGTACAAAAGGGTACTCAACATAGTTACACGACTCCCGCCAAGCACTGCCGGTGTGACATATGCAGTTATACATCCAGTGAAAACCAGTGTAGATCCTGCAACAATGCCTTCAACTGTGAGAGGAATATAAACCTTTGTGAAAAGATTAAAAGTATTTGCTCCAAGACTTTTTGCTGCAAGTGGTATTTCCTTAGGAAGATTTTCAAGAGCGCTTACAAGGGAAATAATCATCAAAGGAAGAAAAAGCTGTAAAAGTCCAAAAAAGACAGCCCCTGGAGTGTAAAGAAGTCTTTTGGGGCTGTCTGTAAGTTTCAGAAAGATCAATAAATTATTTATAAGACCTTCACGCCCGAGTACTGCAAGCCATGAAAAAGTCCTTGCTACAGAATTAGTCATCAATGGAAACACTACCAAAGTCATTAAAAAACTTTTGAGCGAATCATTCGTTATGTTGACAATCGCCAGAGCTGATGGATACCCAATCGCCAGTGAAATGACAGTTACAAGAAGACCCATGACAAGACTTCTTGTGTACGCTGTGCGTGAGATCCTTTGAGTAAAAAACTGAATATACTTACCAGCCATCCATCCTTTTTGCGGTTGATATATGCTCTCAATTATTATTGAGAAAATAGGTAGAATGAAAAACACTATCAAAAATACCAGTGCTGGAAGGAGGACAATATACTTTCTCATTTTTTATTGTGCGATCAGCTCATTCCATTTGTTGATCCACTTGTCGTAATTTTCCATTATGAAGTCCGTCCTGTAAAAAATGAGTGATTTTATATGTTCAGCTCCGTAAGTCAGTTTCTCGGCTATTTCTTGAGGTACAACAACATTGACATTCACGGGTGAATCCACAAGGTCCATTGCTTCTGCATATTGAACTTCCTGGCTTATGACAAAATCTATGTATTTATAAGCTTCTTCAAGGTTCTTGGCACCTTTTATTATACTGATCACATTGAGAAAGCCGGGCATACCTTCTTTGGGAGTTACCCATGCCAGGGGCAAACCCGTGTCGAGGAACTGACCCCACGAGAATCTCAAAACAGGTGCCATCCAGACCTCACCCATTTTGAACAAATTGATTAACTCCGACGAAGTCTTGTAGAAAGTAACGACGTCTTTCTTTAACTGGCGAAGCTTTTCAAATGCTGTTTTTAGTTCCGGATCATATGCATTTGCGCCGTAGATTTCGTTAAAAAGCATCATCAAAGCTGGTCCCTGTGTGGTTGTTATATCTGGTAGACTTATGTGACCAGCTACTTCTTTACTCCAGAAGTCCTTCCAAGATGTAATTGGACTTCTAATTTTGTCGGTTCGATACACTATGCCCATACTGTAAACTGTGTAACCAATTCCGTAATTGCCTCCGATTGGGTTTTTGGCAAAATCGTATATCTGGTCGTAATTTTTTAGTTTGCTCACATCAATGGGTTGTAAAAGACCTTCTTTGACTGCGAGCATGGCATAATAATCAACAAAATGGACCACATCAATTACCGGGTTGTTTTTCTGAGAAATCAGCTTTGTCAACCTTACGGAGTTGTTTCCGACTTCTCTGACAATTTCAATACCATATTTTTCTAAGAATGGTTTGGAGATATTCTTGTCAAGCAAATCAAGGTTGAAACCCCAGGTTGAGACATTTAGCTTTGCGGCACCAAAACTACTCACAATGATCAGGCAGGTAAAAATACCAGCAAGAATTTTTCTCATTTTCCATACCTCCCACAGGAGTTTAGTTACTTTATAGATATTTTATCAAAAACAAATTGAGTTGGCAATATCAGACTTTTGGTGAAACAATTAGCAATATCCTTTTTTATAGCCTCTACTCCACTACCGTTTTATTATTAAATTTCTCAAACACAATCTGTCTTCATTCTACTCATGGAACTGTGATGAGCATTTTTATCTTCACAGATAACCTGTGTTATCATTCTGTATAGGGTGATGAGGATGTACATTTCACCAAACGCGAAAATTGCTGAAAATGTGGTCTTTGGTTATAATGTTGTGGTTGAAGATGGTGTGATTATTTATGATGATGTGATTATCGGACACAATGTGGTGATCAAAAAAGATACTGTGATTGGTAATGGTTGTGTGATTTCAGACAACACTATCCTGGGCAAGGAACCATTCAGAGCCACTATATCAGCGACAACCGAGAATAAACCTCTGCCGCCACTGGTTATAGGAAAGTATGTAACAATAGGTGCCAATTGTGTTATTTACCGGGGAGCAGTTCTCAAAGAATATGTTTTTGTTGGTGATCTTGCAAGCATCAGAGAGGATGTAATAATTGGTGAACACACTGTGATTGGTAGAGGTGTTGCTATTGAAAACAAAACAACGATAGGAAAATATGTAAAAATAGAGACAGAAGCCTATATCACAGCTATGTCACTCATAGAGGATTACTGTTTCATAGCACCAGAAGTTACTTTCACAAACGACAATTTTCTCGGTAGAACTGAGGAGAGAAAGAAATATTTCAAGGGTCCGTCGATCCGAAAAGGTGCAAGAATAGGTGCAAATGCCACTATTTTACCTGGTGTGGAAATTGGTGAGGATGCCTTGATCGCCGCAGGTGCTGTGGTCACAAAAAATGTGCCGCCCAGAAAGGTATACGCAGGAATTCCTGCAAAAGAGATAAAAGACGTTCCACAGGAGCAACTTCTGCAAAATCAAAGCTATTACAAAGAAAAAGAAACTGTTTAAAATTCTCCTGCTATTTCATGGGTTTTCAGATCATACATCAACTTTCTTATGCCAAATTATACATGGCTCTTATCTAATGGTTGTGGTTATTTTATGGCTTATTCTTTTGTTAATTTCTCTGTGCCCTCTATGCTATGAATTGGGCAAATTCAACAATTTCTGAAGCTTTGTCTGTTTTGGTATCACATTTTGAAAGAGTTAATGATCTGTATTGCCTGATCTCCCGTACAGTGATACGGCATTATCCTTTTTATACCAAAAGCTTTCAAAGCGTTGAGCGTCTTTTCTATCTTCGACAATGGTGATTTGTATAAATGAAAGCCTCCTATAAGAACCTTTATCTTTTTGCCAAAAGTTTTGGTGGCATCTTCTACAATGTTCACAATACCCCTGTGTGCACAGCCTGTTATGAGTACTATGCCATCGTCTTCATCTATAACCAGGCTCAATTCATCATCGAAAAAATCTTTGATTTTTTGTCCATCTTTGAGAATATAAAAATATGTATCTGGCTGTTCAAAATCATTTTTCATCTCTGCAGGACCAAAAGCATAGACACCACGGGTTATTTCAGTTACTTTTTGCGTGATTGTTGCAAATTCAAATGATCCGCGTAGATCTTTCCAATCCAGACCTATGAATCTTTCATCGCTGTATTTTGGTGTGAATATCTCCTGTCTGACGTATACTTTGAACTTTTTGCCGAACTTTGAAAGATATCTCAGCCCGCCGGCATGATCGTAATGACCATGGCTTATGATTATTTTTTCAACTTTTGTCAGATCTTTTCCAAGAATTTCGGCATTTTTTATGAAGACATCGCTGCTACCTGTATCAAAAACAATTGGTGGATCCTGATCTTTCTCAACAATAACTGAAAAACCGTGCTCTGAAAAAAGCGGTGCAGCCAATCTATCATCACACAGGATTGAAAATTTCACCGATGTGGTTTTTATCATTTCCAATCACCTGACTGTATCATAGCCTGTTTTCTGTTTCAGATCAAGCTTCTTTGTTTTCCGTAGTAGAAAGGCTAAAATAGTTTTGAAAGCATGAAAGGTACACCCATCTTCATTTTTCAGAAAGGTGTGGTTTGATGGTGAAAAAGTTCTTGTTTTTGTTTCTTCTGAGTTTTTGTGCGGTGATTTTTGCCTCCACGACGATTGTAGTACACTATCACAGGTATGATGGAAAGTACGAAGGATGGAATCTTTGGATATGGCCCGTTAAGCCTGTTTCTTTTGAAGGTAAGGCTTATCAATTCACCGAAGTGGATGACTTTGGTGTAAAGGCAACCGTTGAAATACCCCTTGATCTGACCGAGGTTGGTATAATAGTCAGACTGAGAGAATGGGAGGAAAAGGATGTGGCAAAAGACAGGTTTATAGAAATAAAAGACGGCAAGGCAGAGGTTTATATTCTTCAAAATGATGAACAGATCTACACCTCAAAACCAGATACGAGTCCAAGAGTGTTTTTCGCAAAATTAGTGGATTTTTCAACAATAGAAGCTTACACGACAAATGCCATAGATCTAAAAACATATATTGAAAAGGTCAAGGTCACTGTGGATGATCAGTACGTTGCGGTTTCTAAACTTGAGAAAGCCGACCCAACTGATATAACCAGAACAAACTATTTCAAGGTGAAGCTTTCCGATCCTTTGCGTGAAGAAGATCTATCGAAGGATATCTTTTTACAAATCGATGGGTTCAGTAAATCAAGGGTTTTTGCAGTAGAAGTTCTGGATCATCTCTATTATGATGGTCCTTTGGGTGCAATTTACACGCCATTTTATACGGAATTTTATGTGTGGTCACCTGTGAGTAGATCGGTGGAGTTGCTTTTGTATCGAACGGCTGAACAAGATCAACCAGAGATTGTTTTTAAAATGGACAGGCAGAAAAAAGGTGTGTGGTATGCAAAAATCGACGGCAACTTGGACGGCTGGTTTTATAAGTATCGCTATGAAAGCTATGGCTCCAAGAAAGAAGGGGTTGATCCATACGCCAGAGCTCTGTCGCTGCAGGGAAAACTTGGTGCAATAGTCGATATGAAAAAGACCAATCCATCAGAATGGGAAAAAGACCATTACGTTGAGCTGGATTCGTACGTCGATGCGATAATTTATGAAATACACGTTGCAGATATGACGGGTTCTCCAACAAGTGGTGTGAAAAACAAATGTTCATACCTTGGTCTTGTTGAAGAGAACACGCATGGACCTGGTGGTGTTACAACAGGCTTTGAGCACATCAAGGAACTTGGTGTGACACATGTTCATATATTGCCAATCTACGACTTCTACACAGGTGATGAACTGAAAAAGGATTTTGAACATCAGTACAACTGGGGATATGACCCATATCACTACATGGTACCGGAAGGATGTTACAGTTCAAATCCTTCGGATCCAAGGGCAAGGATTTACGAAGTCAAAAAAATGGTCCAGGCATTTCACAAAAATGGTATAGGTGTGATATTAGACATGGTTTTTCCACATACTTACGGTGTTGGAGAGCTTTCCGTGTTTGATCAGGCAGTTCCTTATTATTATTACAGAATCGGAAAAATGGGTCAGTATTTGAATGAAAGCGGTTGCGGCAACACGACAAACAGTGAAAGGCTCATGATGAGAAGGTATATTCTTGACGCGGTTGTTTACTGGTCCGAGGAATACCACGTGGATGGTTTCAGGTTCGACCAGATGGGGCTCATAGACCGTGAAACCATGGTGCTTGTTGAAAAGACTCTCAGACAGATCAATCCGAGTGTGATCATCTATGGTGAACCGTGGGGAGGATGGGGAGTTCAGCCCAGGTTTGGAAAATCACAGCTACTGGATTTGAGAATAGCAGTTTTCAATGACGGTATAAGAGATGGTATAAGGGGTTCTGTTTTTGATCCAAAGGCAAAGGGATTTGTCATGGGATCCATAGGCAGAGAGGTCAGGATCAAAAGAGGTGTGGTTGGAAGTATCAACTACGACAATAAATTGATCGTCGATTTTGCCAGCAGTCCGGAACAGACAATCAATTACGCCGCATGCCACGACAACCACACACTGTGGGATAAAAATGTGCTGGCTGCAAAATCTGACAAAAGAGACTGGAGTGAAGAAGAATTAAAATCGGCTCAAAAACTTGCGGCAGCCATATTGCTGACTTCGCAGGGCGTTCCTTTCTTTCACGCAGGTCAGGATTTTTGCAGAACCAAGCAATTCAACGAGAACTCATACAATGCACCTATCTCTGTGAATGCACTTGATTATGAAAGAAAAGCCCAGTTTATAGATGTTTTTGAGTATCACAAGGGATTGATAAATCTCAGAAAACAGCATCCTGCGTTCAGAATGCGAACAGCAGATGATATAAAAAAGCACATACAGTTTGTTGATACACCAAAAAAGATGGTTGCCTTTATGATAACCGATCATGCAAACAACGATCCGTGGAAAGAGATTCTGGTGATCTACAATGGAGACATCAATGAACAGAGTATTTCTTTGCCGGATGGTGAATGGAATGTCGTTGTTGATAAAGAAAATGCCGGATTGGAAACGCTTTACACGGTCAGTGGAAATATAAAGATTCCAGCACTGTCTGCTATGGTGATGTACAGAAATTGAGATGGAGGGTAGATAGCTTGATAAAAAATATCGTCTTCGACCTTGGCAGAGTTCTTATAAACTGGGAACCGTACGAGTATATGTTGAAACATTTCCCAAAGGATGTGGCAGATAAACTCAACAGAGAAATATTTGAGCATCAGGACTGGCAGTTAATGGACAAAGGCATTATCTCAGAAAACCAGCTATGGCAGAAAAAGATCGAAGAACTTCCCGAGTATGCGCAGTATATTTTGCACATGAAAGAAAAGTCACCACAACTTTTAACACCCATTGAGGAAAATGTAGAAATTGCAGGTATTCTCAAGCAAAAGGGCTTCAAGCTCTATGTCCTTTCCAATTTCAGTGAAAACAATTTCAAAATGGTCTATGAGAAGTACGATTTTTTCAAGTTATTCGATGGGATGATAATTTCATCGGATGTGAAAGCCATCAAACCGGAAAGAGAAATATATCTCAAATTGATAAAAAGATACAATCTGATACCACAGGAAAGTCTTTTTATAGATGACAAGTGGGAAAACATCAAAACAGCACAGGAATTTGGTTTTAAAACGATACATTTGCCGTATCCATGGCAGCTCAAGGAAAAACTTTTCATCTTGATGGATCTACAAAAAAGTGAGATTGTATAGTGTTTTTGGAAGATGTTTCTTTTGATGAAGTAAATGTGAACAAAACGCTTGCGTTATTAATTTATCTGTGGTAAAATGGTTAACGCAGATTGAATCGGACGAGGGTATGGCGGAGACCTGGAGAAGACCATACCCCAGAAATGGGGTATGGTTTTTTGTGTTTTTTAAGGATTTTCACAGATATTTGAAAAATCAGGACTATAATTCAATGGGAGGTGGTTGAAGGTGAAAAAGGCTTTTGTGCTGTTGCTGGTTGTCTTCACAGTTCTTTCTTTTGCAAAAACCAAGATTCAGTTCTGGCATGCAATGGGTGGCTGGCGCATTGATGTCATTCAGAACATGGTGAATGAGTTTATGAAATTGAACCCGGACATTGAAGTCGAAGTGCAGTATGTCGGAAGTTACGAAGAGATCCTTTCAAAAACCGTCGCAGCAGTTCAGGCTGGTACACCACCGCACGTTGTTCAATTAAACGAGATAAGCACACAGAAAATGGTTGATAGCGGCGTCATAGTACCTGTTCAGGATCTGATCGATAAGGATCCGTCCTTCGATGTTGGTTTGTTCCTCCCGCAGGTTTTGAATTATTACAGAGTCGGCGGAAAGCTGTATTCAATGCCGTGGAACAGTTCAACACCGCTTCTTTATTACAACAAAAATCTTTTCAAGGAAGTCGGGCTGGATCCAAACAATCCTCCGCGCACATACAGCGAACTGATTGAGGCTTGCAGAAAACTGGTTAAAAAAGATGAAAAAGGCAATATCGTCAGAACCGGAATCACCTGGCCTCTTTATTCCTGGTTCTTTGAAGAGTACATGGCTTTGCAGAATCAACCGCTTGTGGACAACAACAACGGGAGAACCTCCAAAGCGACAAAGGTTGTTTTCAACAATCAGGCTGGTCTGAATTTCCTGAATCTGTGGAACACTCTCACAAAAGAAGGATTGATGATCAACACCAAACGCGCCGACTGGACTGCGGCAAGACAGTTGTTCATATCTCAAACCACCGGAATGCTGATTTCTTCAACGTCTGATGTTGCACTACTCATGACAGAGTCTGCCAAGCAGGGCTTTGAACTCGGCACGGCTTTCCTGCCACTTCCAGATGGCTCAGCACGTGGCGGTGTGATCATCGGTGGTGGAAGTTTGTGGATTATAAAACAGAGAAACCAAGCCGAGATCGATGCTGCATGGAAACTTGTGAAATACCTTGCGGAACCAGGACCACAGATCACCTGGCATCAGGCAACAGGTTATTTCCCAATCAGAGTTGATGCGATACAGAAATTGCAGGCGCAGGGTTATTACAAGGAAAATCCTCATCATCTGACTGCTATTCTGCAACTGCTTACCAGTGTGCAGAATTACAACACAAATGGAGCCATAATCGGTTCGTTCCCAGAGGTAAGAAATGCAATAGAAACAGCCATAGAGAAAATGATCTCTGGTGATCTAACACCAAAACAAGCCCTTGATGAGGCAGAAAAGAACGCAAACAAAGCCATCAAAGAATACTTTTGATTTATGGTGGCTGGCAAAAGCCAGCCACCTTATTTTTGGAGGTGCTTTGGTGATCAAAAAATCTTTGCCATATCTACTTTTGATACCGACTTATATCGTGATCGTTTTGTTCATATATTATCCTGCTTATGAATCTTTCAGCTCCAGTTTTTATCGTGTCTCTGTTTTTGGCAACAGGAAAATCTTCGTCGGGTTTCAAAATTATCTGAATCTTTTTCAGGACAAAGACTACTTGAGCGCTGTTTATTTCACGCTTGTCTATACATTTATAACGGTTGTGGCTTCGATCTTTCTGTCTTTTTTTCTCGCACTGCTGCTCGATCAGAAGGTGCCGGGTGCGAGAATATACAGGACACTGATCTTTGCTCCTTACGCTGTTTCACATGCTGTGGCAGGAGCTCTCTGGGGTTTTTTACTGAATCCCGTTGTCGGGCATGTCAACTACCTATCCAGAATCCTGTTTGGTATTCAGGCACAGTGGCTGACCACAAAACCATACGCAGCTTATTCTTTGATCTTTGCTTCTATCTGGAAGACATTGCCGTTCAACGTGATTTTTTATCTTGCAGCTCTTCAGAGTATCTCTTCTGAAGTCATCGAGGCGAGTATCATAGATGGTGCCAGCTCATGGACTCGAGTATGGAAGGTCATCTTTCCTCTGGTTTCCCCGATCACGTTTTATCTTGTCATAATGAGTATAATCTCATCGATGTTCCAGTCTTTTGCCATCATCGATGTGATGACCAAAGGTGGTCCGGGAGGTTATACGACGAATATGATCTACAAGCTGTTCATGGACGGCTTTAGATTTCAAAAGACAGGTCTGGCTGCTGCTGAAAATGTGATCCTGTTCGCTCTGATGATGTTTGTAACAGTCATTTACTTTGCATTCGGTCAAAAAAAGGTTCACTATCAGTAGAGGTGTTGGCAATGAGAAGATCAAAAAGAAAACTTTTGAAAGTGATAATCGTTGAAGTGCTTTTGTTGATCTTTAGCCTGCTCATCTTTGCTCCTATTTTTCTTGCACTTGTGATGAGTATTCAGCCGCCGGAATTTGTTTTTGCCTATCCGCCAAAATTTCTGCCTCAAGGCTTTTATGTGAAAAATTATTCAGATGCCTTCAAGATAGTCCCGTTTGCAAGGATGATGTTGAACAGCGCGATAATAGCCGTTTTGATAACCTTTGGCAAACTGGTGACGGGTTCACTTTCCGGATATGCGTATGCGAATTTTCGCTTCAAAGGAGATAAAGTAAGTTTCTACATTCTTTTTGCCACTTTGTTCATCCCTGCCGAGATTGTTTTAATAGTTCCTCTGTTCAAAATAGTGAGCAAATTTGGCTGGACGAATACCTACTGGGCAATGACAATACCTTTCATGGCAAGTGCAACAAATACTTTTTTAATGCAGCAGCACTTCAGAACGATACCCAGAGAATTTGAAGATGCCGCAACGATAGATGGGGCTACCAAGATGCAGTATTTTGTAAAAATCATCCTTCCACTGTCAAGACCCATCATAGCGGGAGCGGCGATAATAAACTTCACATACGCGTGGAATATGTACCTTTGGCCCTTGATAGTGGCTATGGAAGACAGGATGAAAACAGTTCAGGTCGCAATAAATATGATCATAAACGCAGAATCCTCAAATAACTGGGGTATCATAATGGCTGGTACTGTCATTGCGCTCGCTCCTACCCTGATCCTGTTTTTCGCCCTCCAGGATCTTTTTGTCAAATCGCTTGTTGGAAGTGGATTAAAGGGATAGAATAGTCTAAAAAAATTTCTCAAAGAGCCGTAATTTTTTTACTCATTGACTTGCCAGTTCAACTGGTATATAATTTGTGTCAGTGTCTTTAAACGCTGAAAAAAACTATAAGTCAGGTATAAATTAGTTAAAAAATTAAATTATTCAAAAAGGAGGAATATTTGCTATGAAAACTTTAAGAAGCAAAATGCTTGTGTTGATTTTATTACCAGTCTTAGTCCTTGTTTGTGCCATAGCCTTCATAGCTTACTTTCAAATCAAAAGTACAGTGACATCTGTTGTAGAAAACATGGCAAGTGAGGTATCAAGCAAGGCATCAGACATAGTAAATGAGTGGATCAACGGTCTTGTAAAGGAAGTTGTATGGCTTGCTCAAACCAATGCAGTTATAAACGCTGTCAAAAGTGGCGATTGGAATGATCTGATGAAAAATTACCTGCCGCCAAGGTTGAAACAAAAACCGTATTTTGAAATGGCTTTAATAGCTTATCCGGATGGCAGTGCACCAACTACACTTGGAAGTGTTGCACAGATTTCTGACAGGGGTTATTTCATGGCGATTATGAAACAAAACAAAGACATAGCGATAAGTGATGCACTGGTTTCGAAAGCCACCGGTAAAAATATCTTTGTCATAGCAGCGGCGGTTAAAGATGAAAACAACAAAACCATAGGCTTGTTTGGTGTAACAGTACTTCTTGACACAATAAGCGAAATCGCAGCGGGTATAAAGATAGGAAAAGCCGGTTATGGCTGGGTGGTGGATTCAACTGGTCTGGTTCTTGCTCACCCAAACAAAGAAGTTGTAATGAAACTCAACATCACTCAGGCTTCAAAAGAAGGTTATAAAGGTGTTGAACAAATAGCGCAGCAGATGCTTTCGGGAAAAAGTGGTTTTGCAAAATTCACACGACCCGATGGTCAGGTTGATTATGCCTTTTATTCTCCAATTAAGGCTACCTCTGGATGGGCTTTTGCTGTGAGTGTTCCAGAAAGTCAGGTACTGTCTGATGCAAATAGGCTTTTAACTGTGGTTTTGATAGTTTTTGCGGTGCTCATTGCAATAATAACTGTTTTGATAGTATTTGTGAGCACATCGATAGCAAAACCCATCAAAGTTCTTGCGGCGAAAGCTGTGGAGTTTGGTAAAGGCGATCTCACTGTGAAATTTGAAGCGAAAGGCAAAGACGAAGTGGCACAGATGGCTAAATCACTTGAGCAGATGGCA
>NZ_JAVRKW010000001.1:331705-353393 GCF_031962025.1 Pseudothermotoga sp. | reverse complement strand
ACTCTGCGATTAATATGTTAAAAGCAGTAGGGCTGGACCGGTCCGAATTAAAGCCCGTGGAGTGGGAAACCACTGCCAAGATATTTAGGGGCAATCCCTATATCCTGGTAAGTCACACCATGTTGAAACGGGAAGCCTAGTCTCCTTAATGGGAATCCTATCCCATTTAGGGGATTGGGAGGAGGTCAAAGTTTGGCTTATATTCAGATGATAAAAATATACAAAGTCTATCCACCAGATGTTGTTGCTCTCAACGGAGTGGATCTTTCCCTTGAAAAAGGGGAGATTCACTCCATTGTCGGTGAAAATGGTGCTGGCAAGTCTACATTGATGAGAATCCTTTATGGTATGATTAAACCTTCAGCAGGTACAATAATGATCGATGGAAGAAAAGTTCAGATATCCGATCCTTCACAGGCTATGAAACTCGGTATAGGTATGGTTCATCAGGAATTCATGCTGATACCGTCGTTTAAGGTCTTCGAAAATGTGATGCTCGGTCAGGAAATATCAAAAATGGGTTTTGTAAACAGGAAAAAAGCCGCGGAGTATGTTCAAAGAATCATTGATAAATACGGATTTGGTATAGATTCAAATTTGCCCGTATCTCAACTCTCTGTGGCGGCACAACAGAAGGTAGAAATAATAAAACAACTCTACAGAAAAGCGGATCTTTTGATTCTCGATGAACCAACAGCTGTCTTAACACCTCAGGAATCTGATGAGCTCTTCGAGCAGATTTTCAGGCTCAAACACCAGGGTAAAACGATAGTCTTCATAAGTCACAAGCTCGATGAAGTTCTAAGGATCTCAGACAGAATAACAGTTTTGAGGAAGGGCCAGAAGATTGCCACTATTGAAAACAAAAACGTTGATGTGAATGAGCTCGCAAAGATGATGATCGGTAAACCTATCTCTTCAAAGATCCAAAAATCACGGTCAGAACCGAAAGAAGAAATTTTACTGGTGGAAAATTTGCTCGTTAGAAAGGCTAATAGAGAAGCACTGAAAAATGTAAATCTGTCAGTCAGATCTGGTGAGATTGTTGGCATAGCCGGGATAGAAGGTAATGGTCAGTACGAACTCGTCCAGAGTATTATCGGTACAATTAAACCCGATGGTGGAAGAATAATCGTAAACAACGTAGATGTAACAGAACTTTCGATAAAAGAAAGAAGAAAACACATCTGTTATGTTCCTCAAGACAGAAAATACGTCGGTCTTGCTCTTAAAGCGACTATACTGGAAAATCTGATCATGACGCATCATTTGAAAAAAGAATTTCAAAAAGGCTTGTTCTCGATGGACTGGAAAAAAGCTCGTTCTTACGCAAAAAAAGCAACCGAACAGTTTGAAGTTGTTCACAGAAATTTGAATGAACAACCAATGGCTCTGTCCGGAGGAAACCAGCAAAAACTCGTTGTTGCAAGGGAGTTTTCACTTGGATATGATCTGATCGTACTTGACCAGCCAACACGTGGTCTGGATATTGCTTCTACGGAATATATTCGGTATTTGATACTGCAAATGAGAAACGCTGGGAAAGGTGTTCTTCTGATTTCGGCTGATCTTGATGAATTACTGCAACTATCAGACAGGCTTTATGTTATTAGAAATGGACAGATCGTAGCACATCTTGATCCGAGCAAAACCGATATTCATACCATTGGAAATTACATGCTGGGGGCAGTGGGTTGAGAGTATTTCGAAGGATCGTAATCTCATTTGTTTCAATTATCTCTGCCTTTGTGGTATGTGCTATTTTAATCAAAATACAAAAAAATTCACCGTTGGATACATACCGGGCATTGTACACCTATGGCTTGGGTTCGTGGTTTTCCTTTTCTTCCACACTCAACACGGCAATACCACTTATCTTCACCGGTATTTCTGCAGCCATAGCCTTTAATTCTGGTGTAGTCAACCTTGGGCAGCACGGTCAACTTTTGATGGGTGCCATTGTAACTGCGATACTCGGGGTTTATCTTGACATCCCAACTTGGCTTGGAATCACAGTTTTAGTGGTTCTTGGGGGATTTGCTGGAACATTATGGGCTGGCATTGCGGCAGCGCTTAAAAGATTTTACAGAATGGACGAGTTCATATCAACGCTGATGTTGAACTTCATTGCAGAGTATTTAACCACCTACCTGGCGACTTACCCGTTTCTGGACAGGAAAGCTTATGTGCCTGCAACGAAAATGATAAAACGCATCTATTTCATGCCAGATGTGAACGGTTTGAGCATAGCTTTCTTTGTTGGTATTTTTGCCGTATTGATTTCATACTGGTATACTAAAAAAACAAGACGCGGTTATGAATTCAGAATGATGGGGCACAACATCAACTTTGCAAAAATAGGCGGCTGTTCTGTCGAATCAAACACAACTCTTGTTTTGCTTTTCACAGGATTTCTCTCTGGGCTTGCCGGTGCTCTATTGATCCTTGGTGGTACGCAGCACAGGTTTATGAAAGGCATAGGGGCAAATTTCGGCTGGGACGGTGTTATGATAGCAATCATTGCGAACAATAACATCATCGAAACACTATTTTATAGCATTTTCTTCGGTGCTTTGAAAAATGGTGCAATAGGAATGGAATTTGAAACTTCGGTGCCATCAGAATTCATTTTATTCCTTGAAGCAGTAATTGTGCTGGCAGTTGTTGGTACCAGGAGCGCCATTGAGTATTACGGTCAGAGGATAATGTCTGTGGCAAAGTTGAGAAAGGTTGTGAAAAAGAATGGTTGATTTGGTTCTGCATATATTCAGAGCAACCCTGAGCAGTGCGACACCAATCATGTTGGCTGCTCTGGGTGGTATGTTTACATATTACGCCAACATTTTCAACATTGCCATGGAAGGTATGATGCTGACAGGGGCATTTTTTGCAGTTTACGGCAGCTATTTTTTTGGAAGCTGGCTGATTGGTATCGTCTTTGCCCTGCTGAGCGGTTTGTTCATGGCTGGGTTGTTTGCCCTTTTTGCGATATACCTGCGCTGTGACGAGTTCATAACGGGTATAGGAATCAATATGCTCGCTCTGGGATGGACTACCTATGCCCTGCGGAGCACCTTCAAAGTGAAAGGAGCACTGATCTCACCCAAAATCGTACCTCTGCCGAAATGGAATATACCAGTTTTGGATCGTTTTGAGCCTGTTGGAAATATCTTTTCAGCTCATCCATTCTTACTCTACCTGGCATTTATAGCAGCGTTTTCACTGGAAATAATAATCTTCAACAGCAAATTCGGTTTACATTTGAGAGCCACAGGTGAAGATCAGGAAACTGCAAGATCAGTCGGGATTAACTCAACCAGAATGAAGTTACTCGCTACAGTGCTGTGCGGGTTGTTATCTTCTTTGGCTGGTGTGTATCTTTCATTGGGGTATGTTACACTCTTCAGCGAAAACATGTCAAATGGTCGGGGATGGATTTCCTTAGCGATAATCATACTCGTAAAGGGGCGACCAATCGCAATTCTCGCTTTGTCGCTGGTTTTTGGTTTATTTGAGAGCATTGGATTGATAATGCAACATTACAAATTAGCTCCACAATTTGCTGCAATGATTCCTTACATAGCTACCCTGTTTGTGCTCTATTTCTATGGAAAAGAAAAGAAGAAATTGGAGTGGTGAAATTTGAAAGCATGGGAATACGCATTACAGATGAGAAAAAGTGCACAACCAGTTTTGGATGAGAAAGGTTCATGGACAGAATCTGTCGACTTTAGCATTTTTCCCAAAAAATTAGTCGAGCTATTCTGGCAGAGCAATGTTCCAGGTTCAAAGGCTCCAGAATGCTTGATTGCAGGTGCCATACAGTCTATGGAAAACATGGGTAGAAATGTCAATCAAGCAGAATCACTTTTTGAGTTTGGCTTAGAACTTTTAAAACAGGGAAAGATAGATAGATTGAAACCGATTACCAGTTCAATATTCAAAAATCTCAGAGAAGCAACTGTTGATACGAATCATCCCTATCATAGATACAACAGACCGCTTGAATGGGAAACAATATCGGCTGATTTTCCCAAAGATTACCCAGAACAGATAACTGATCTTTATGACAAAATACTCGGAGGATGGCTAGGACAGATCGCCGGTGCTTCGATGGGGACAAAACTCGAAGGCTATACGGGAGAAGTTTTGGAAAGGTGTTTTGGGCCAAAATTGGGTTATTACATCGAAAGACCAGACACATACAACGATGATATAACCTATGAAATAGCATTTTTAGAAGCGCTGAAGGAAAACGATGTACTGACTTCACATGAGATTGCATCCAAATGGCTTGAGTTAATTCCATTCGGCTGGAGTGCTGAGTATATAGCACTGGAAAATCTGAAAATGGGTATCTTTCCGCCACAGTCTGGCAGATTCAACAACCCTTTTCAGGAATGGATAGGTGCTCAAATGCGCTGTATGGTTCATGGTTTGTTACGACCCGCACGACCAAAAGAAGCCGCTTACCTTGCCTATCTTGATTCCTGTATCTCACATTCAGGAAATGGAGTGTATGGAGGTATACACAGTGCGGTCATGACTTCACTTGCTTTTGTTCAAAATGATGTGCGCAATCTCATCGAAGAATCCAAAAAATACGTTCCAAAAAACACCGAGTTTGAAGATGTTCTGACAGATATCATAGAAAAATGTAAGAATAACAATTCCTGGAGAAGTATCAGATCTACAATAGAAGAAAAATTCAAAAGGTACAACTGGATACACGTATATCCCAATCTCTGCTGTGTTATAACCGCACTATGGTATGGTGAAGGTGATTTTGATGAAACTATGCGCATAGTCTCCGCTCTGGGATATGATGTCGATTGCAACGCAGGTGAAATTGGAACTATCCTGGGTGTGATCAAAGGTGCACATAATCTACCAGACAGATGGGTGACACCGCTTGGCAACAGGCTTCAAACCTATCTCAACGGTTTCGAGGATGTGAAAATCACAGATCTTGCCAGATTGACAGTTGATATGACAGCAAAAGCAGATTTACTGTTTTGCGGTATTTGACAGGTACCTTTGAAAGTTAGACTAAACAAACTTCCGGTTTAATGATAAATCAGAGAAAATTTTGATTTTTCTTTTCAAAATTCTTTTTAGATGCTGGCTTTTGATTTTCACCTGTCTTTGCAAAATCGTATTATATATAATGGACAGCGCTGACCGGCCGGTGATCAATCTACACCAACGTATGTTGGGATAGGTCTAATCTTTTCCCTGTTCAGGACCTCCTAAAGACTTGACATTTCTTCTGGATAATGGTTTATAATATGTCGATTCAAAATTGTTAGGAGGGAAGGACATGAACAAGGATGAACTTATGGAAAGGATTAAAGAACTGGTTGCCGAAAAACTGGGTGCTGATATCGATGAGATCACCGAAGATGCTGACTTAATTGACGATCTGGATGCAGACTCTCTGGATCTTGTTGATCTTGTAATGGCATTCGAAGATGAATTTGGAGTTTCAATTCCAGATGAAAAGTTAGAGAAGATAAGAACTGTGAGAGATATCTTCAAGATCCTGTACGCAAATCTTGAATCTCAGGAAGATAAAGAGGAAAAAGAAGAAGAGATCGACGAGGAATAACTAACCTTAGATGTCGCTGGCTGGTCCAGCGACTTTTTCTTTATTGTCCTATTCTTATCACCAGTGCTTCTCCTGTTACATGTGCAATTTGATCTACAAGCAAAAGTGTTTCGTATTGACTCGTTTTTATTCCATCTATTGAGCCATCTGTCAGCATTACAATGATTGAACCGGGAAAAACATATGCGCTGGAACATCTGTAGATTTCAAAGTAATCACATTCGAAATGATCTAAGGATTTGAAAAATAACTCATCAGGATTGACTTTTTTGAATGCCTGCAGAGCCTTCTGGATGTGTAATTCCCTTCCTCTTCCCCAGTCGTAAACTCTATATGTTAAATCAGATGATTGCTGTATTTCTAAAAGGAATGATCCAGGACCTATGGCATGTAGAACCCCTGCGGGAATATAAACAAGATCACCGGCACGAGGATGAAATACCTTCATATCCCGAGAAAAAGAGTTCGAAGTAATACTGTCTTTCAAATTCATATCTGAACTCTGAAGGGCTATAGTACTGTCTTTAAGGAAAAACCAGCATTCGGTTTTTCCCCAGGGTTCATTTTCAATTTTTCGTGCCAGATCGTCATCTGGATGAACCTGCACAGAAAGCCATTGTTCACAGGCAATTAATTTTATCAAAACTGGAAATCTCACAAGGTTCAAACCAAATAAACTAACCAGTGACCGCGGATCAAAATTCTCTTTGTGGAGCGATTGCAGTTTTGTAGATATCAATGGATGGTCTGATAATAACCACACTTCACCCACTGGATTTTGACAACTAGCACAGAAAAGCTCATTGAGCTTGAAACTCCCCCATATCATCTCTCTTGCTTCAGGAATCGACCTGAGTATCACCAGAATAACCCCCGAGTCTGATTTCGTGGTTTTCCATCAAAATGACTACCTTTTCAAATCTTTTATCCGAATAGAACTTTTTCTCGAAGATCACCACTTCGACACCTGGATGCAGAACCTTTCTTGCCACAACCTTGGAACGGCTGAATTTTTCCCTGATATGCGCTTCTAATTCCCGTAATTGTTTTTCATTCATCTCAATCGTATTTCTGAGGTTTATCATGGTCTGACCAACTTTTTTGTAAATCTCCATTTTATCTGGAGGTAACTGCCCCTGATTTTTTTCCATCAATGTTTTCATGGACCTGTAAATGTTGACCAGTTTCGACAAATTCTCCCTGTCGAGTTCCAGTTGACCGCGTATCAGTTTGATCTGATCTCTTGCCTGTGGATCAAAACCTATTTCTATCACCGTCTTAACACCAAGCGGCGAACCTATTTCTTCTGCCTCAACGGTAAAACCTGCTACAATAGAGCCACCCACTATTATTCCCTTGTTACCCGTTGCCCTGACTTCTAAGCCAGCGCGAACCTGAGAGTTAGTTATGGGACCGTTTACGACAACACTTCTCCCAGCTTCTATGATTGCGTTCTCCAAAAATTTTGCCATGACATCTTCTTTTGCTTTAACGATACCCTTTTCCCTGCCTTTTATTCCAAGCGCACTGACCGATCCTTCAAAGGATATCACAGTTGCAGCTTCCACAACACCGTTTATTGTAATATTACCCTTTGCCTTGACAGTGAAACCCGGCTTGACATCTCCAGAGACCTGTACTTCCCCGGGAAAGTCGATATTTCCGGTTGCGTAATCGACATCTCCCTTTATAACCAAAACTTCATTAACATCTATGGATCCATCAGCTCTGGCAACCAGAATTCCATCGACAGTTGCGATAACTTTTGTGCCGTCTTCAGAAAGCTTTACGTTTTTCCCGAGTTTGAGCTGAGCAGGTCTACCTGGCTTTGGGTTTAAAGACCTTCCAAAGACATTTCGACCTTCTATCCCGCCTGTCGGCTGTATGATCTCCGCGACTACCTGTCCTGCCTTAACTATCTGCCTTGTACGACTTGGAAGTTCTCTCAGATCAATCTTGTCTTTTATCTGATCAGATGATTCGTATTTTTCAGGTTGAATCATGAGAATCTGCCCGTCTTCACCGTTGACTGGCTCTTCCCCCATGGCAACAAGAACTGGAGTGTCAAAGATCCTTTTTTTCACCAGATCTTCAATTGCTCCCTCTAAAATGCCATACACTATGCCGTTGGCTTGAAGATGTGAGATTATTTGATCTTTTGACACTTCTTCGTTTTCCTGTGCCGAAACAGTCACATAAGCTTCAAGTCCATTGTTCGAAACTTTCACCTGTACCTTCACCAGTATCCCCCTTTAGAACCATCAAAAACTGGCTCATATCTTCAAGAGCCTTTTGTGCCACCTGTTCTCGGGCTTTCCCCCGACAATTCAGCAAACCATAATTGGCATACATCGGTTGAAGACTTTTATCGATACCATGACTGATGTAATCAAACAAAGCCCCCATCATTGTGGTTTTTGGTAAAACCACAGGACTCAGTTTATTAACTACTCTGTAGATGTTCAAAGCCACATACAATCCACTCGCTGCAGATTCTAAATAACCTTCCACACCTGTTATCTGCCCGGAGAGAAAAATTCTGTTGTTCGTCCTCAGCCTCATATAAGGATCTAAAACTCTCCTGGAATTGATGTAAACATTCCTGTGCATAACGCCATACCGAACGATTTCTGCATTCTGAAGCCCCGGTATCAATCTGATGACTCTTTTCTGCTCATTCCACTTCAGCCGTGTTTGAAATCCCACTATATTGTACAACGTTCCCTCGATATTATCCTTACGCAATTGAACGACCGCGTAAGGCTGTTTGTTGGTCCTGGGATCTATCAAACCTACAGGTCTCAGTGGTCCAAACAGTAAAGACATTTTCCCGCTTCTAGCGATTTCTTCTATGGGCATACAACGATCGAACAGTAGGCTTCTATCAAAATCCTCCATTGGTATGACCTCTGCATTCACCAAGGCTTCGTAGAACCTTTCATACTGTGACATGTCCATCGGACAGTTCAAATAGTCCTTTGTCCCAACGCCATAACGATCAGCGGTGAAGACAATTGAATAATCAATACTGTCTGCGGTTACTATTGGTGCAACCGCATCGAAAAAATGAAGGTTTTCTCCCGCGACTTTTTGAAGCCATTCACACAAACCATCACTTGTGGCTGGTCCGGTAGCTATCACCCAGATGTCTTTTGAGTTTTCTGGAATCTGTGTTATCTCTTCGTTGATAATTTCTACTCCAGATTCCACGACAGTTTTTGTGATAAACTGGCAGAATTTTTCTCGATCAACCGCAAGGGCTTTACCGGCAGGTATACGTGTAAGACGGGCTGCTTTCATGATCAATGAATCAAACAGCTCCATCTCTCTTTTTAGCAACCCCGAAGCGTTGTTGATGTCATCAGATTTCAAGGAGTTACTGCACACAAGTTCACCCAAAAATCCAGTCTTATGTACAGGTGTCATCTTAACAGGTCTCATCTCGTGAATTGAGACTTCTATACCCAATTTAGCCAGCTGATATGCTATTTCTGATCCAGCCAATCCTCCGCCAACAATGTGAACCTTCAGAATTGATCACCAGCCACAGAAGTGAACACTTTGGTCAATTTGAGCAGGTTTCCGCCGTCAACGTTTATCAACTGAACTGTATTGAAAATCCTGCTGATTATGTACAGACCAAAGCCACCTTCCCTCTCAGCAGATGGCATCTTCGGGGTTATTGTAGATGGATCAACATGCTCACCAAAGTCCCTCAACAGAATCTGGAGTTGTTTTTCAGATGCATCCCATACGAGCGTCATCGTAATGTATTTGGTCTCATCGTTTTTGTAGGTGTGCCTTATTATGTTGGTCAAAGCCTCGTTTGCTCCGAGCTCTGTGTCCCAAATTTCTTCTTCCAGGACATTTCTGTGTATCAAAAATGATCTTATAACTGCTCGGGCAAGTCGGGTGTTGACTGGTTTTGAAGTGAACGACACAGTAACAATTTCTTTCATCACTGCACCTTCCTTTGCCAATTTTTTAACCCTGTTACGTACAGATGGCATTCGATGCCTATATCAAAAAAGAGCCAGTATTTTTCCTCAAGTGACTTCTCGACTCTGTAAGCCTCCTGCAGCGAAAACTCTGCTTTTTCACTGAATTCTTTTAAATTTCTGGATAAAAGCCTTTTGTGAATCATATTGATGTCGTTTTCGTCAAAATTGACGCAAATTTCTGAGTTTTGAAGATCCTGGTAAGTGCACAACCCCTCAGAATCAACATACCTGTCCACAACAAAAGCCTGTCTGATGGCATCAAGAATTTGCCTACAGCTACAAGACATTGCCAGTTTGACATCTTTGTGAACAGATACCTGGTCTGTTGGAAAAACGTACAAATCTTTGTCACCTAAATTGATTATCTGTGATGAAATTCTGCCGAGTTTTGCTCTGTAATCAAATCTGATTTCGTCTTTTTGCGCCGACAAGAGTCCAACTGTCATTTTACCTTTCCAGCTATGGACCAGATTACTGAGTTCAACCATAAAAGACGGAAAGACATGCTCTTGTAAAAGCAAGTTATCCAGATACATCCTCAGTAATTCCAAAGACACCTGTTGATCTACAAAACCCACGACAGCTGGTCCTATTAGAGTGTCAACGTAATTGAGCAGTAAAGTCTGACCATTCAGATTCAGTGCAACAGGTATCTGTGATTCTAAAACGAGCTTGTGGTATTTTGCCAAAACATCTTTTAGACCAAGATCATCTCTTATCAGCCTTTCTTCTGTTGCGGCGTATATTTTCATCGATTTTCAGCGCAAAAAGCACCATCTTCTAAAAGATGGAGAGAAATGCGCTGTACCCTCCTTTCAGAGTCAGGTGCTCATCCCCTCTGGCTTGAATTGCCTCTATGAGTGGTAGATGGCTGACCACTCACTCTCAAAGAATAAATACAACCACAGTAGTTCTGCCTGTACAATCCCAATTCTTTGCTCAGCTGAACGCTCCTGAGAAAACCGTTCTTTTTTTTGAAATCCCTGTGGAGATATTCAACTGCATAGTCCTTGGAGATATTTTCACCGATCTCAAGAATCAAATTTGAATTTTTCCTTGGACTTGTTGTCAGTGTAGTCGAAAAGATCTGAAAGCCGTTTTTTTCTGCGTACTGTGCTGTTGATCTCAGGCGAAATTCAATGCACTTGGCGCACCTGAGTGAACCCTCTGGAAAACCTTCAAGTCCTTTTATTTGTTGTTTCCACAGGTTTTCACCGGATTTTTCAACGATCAATTTCAGATTCCACAGCTTTGATAAATTCACAGTTGCTTCAAGGCGTTTGTCGTATTCCTCCTGTGGCTGTATATTTGGATTAAAAAAGAACAGGACAGGTTCATACCCTTCTTCACGCAATCTTTCAACCGCAGTGGTTGCATCCGGCGCACAGCAAACATGTAGGAGTATTAACATCAAAACCTCCTCTCGCTGTCCAGAAGTAATGTGACTGGACCATCGTTGAAGGCTTCGATGTCCATGTGCGCTCCGAAAACTCCCTGAGCAACGTTCTTGATTTTGCTCTTCATAGATTCCACAAATGAACTGTAAAGAGCCTGACCAAGGTCGGCTGGAGCTGCGTCGCTAAAAGAAGGTCTCCTTCCACGCCGACAATCACCGTAGAGTGTAAACTGAGAGATAACCAGTACACCCCCGTTTATCTGTGTAACACTCAGATTCATTTTTCCTTCCTGATCCTCAAAGACTCTCAGATTCAAAATTTTGTCGCAAATCCACTCTACATCACTCGGCGTGTCGTTTTTACCCACACCGAGAAATACGAGTAAACCCCTATCGATTGAACCAACGACTTCACCGTTGACGAAAACCCTGGCATGGTGCACACGCTGTACAACTGCTCTCAGTTTGGTTTCCCCCTCTCGACAGATATGATGTTCCTGGCAGCTTCAAGAGACTTCTTTGCCTCTTCAAGTTGTTTCAAATTGCTGACAATCAAGCTCAGCAACACTATGGAATAAGTCTGTTTGGTACTTGTGAAAAGCACTTTTAACACGGTTATACCCCTGTTTTCAAGCAACTGCACAAGCTGGCCTATATCCGCTTTTTCTCTGATGGTAACTCTCAGTGTCGTTTCATACTTACCCTGTGGATCACCATTCCATCTGGCTTCAAATATCCTATCAGCTTCAACATGTCTCACATTTGAACATGTGGCGGTGTGAATTGTCAAGCCTCGCCTGCCTATTATTCCTATTATCTCATCTCCCGGAACTGGTCCACAACATTTCGCCATGTGTATTTCTATGTTCTTCAAACCCGATACTTCCACAGCAGATGATGGACTGATCGGTTTTTGCTTTTTCTCATACGGCTTTGTTGCACTTTTCTCAGCCAATGGATTGAGTAAGTTGATCAGCTCTCCATACGTAATTGTACCTTCTGCAATGCGGCTGTAGAATTCTTCTTCTGATATTCCTTGGTTTTGAAGGTATCTTTTTATCACATCTGATTCCATGATCTCTTCTATGGACTTTGAGAGCTGTTTGCTTATGCGTCTGAGAACATCTGTTCCTCTGTCTATGAGCTCACTTTGCAGTTTTTCACGGAAATACTTCCTGATTTTTGCCTTCGTACGCGGTGATTTGGCGTATTTCAACCAGTCAAGACTGGGCTTTCCAACCTTTCCGACGATTATTTCCACCAGATCACCATTTCTCAGTTGATAGCTTATGGGCACAAGTTTACCGTTCACTTTGGCACCTGTGAATTTATGACCAATATCCGTGTGGATGGCATATGCAAAGTCTATTGGTGTGGCACCGAGTGGAAGGTGTTTTACCTCCCCTTTTGGTGTGAAAACAAAAACCTCATCCATTTGAAGCTCTTTCTTGAACTCTTCTAAACCAGATAAATCTTTTGTGAGTTCCTTTCGCCATTCCAGAAGTTGATTAACCCATTTTTGCATCGTCTTGACGTTGATCCCATCTTTGTAGATCCAGTGAGCGATCAATCCATATTCCGCTTCAGTGTGCATTTCTTTGTCTCTGATTTGAATCTCGAGAGGTTCGCCATAGCCTGTGACAACTGTTGTATGCAAAGATCTGTAACCATTTGACTTAGGAGCAGCGATGTAGTCTTTTATTCTACCGGGCAAAGGCTTCCAGATACTGTGAACAATGCCAAGAACGTTGTAACAGGTTGGAATATCGTTTACGATAGCCCTGATCCCAAACAGATCATAGATTTCGTTGAAGTTTTTCCCTTTTTCTTTCAATTTTTGCCATATACCGTAGTAGTGCTTGAAACGTCCTTCAACCTGGGCTTCTATGTCGTTTTCATGTAGAGCTCTGCGAAGGATTTCGACATACTCTTTTATTCTCTGTTCTCGTTCTTTCTTTTTCTCCGCAACAAGGGCCTTTATTCTGTTGTACTCGTTCCTGTTCAGCACTTTGAAAGCCAGGTCTTCTAATTCCCATTTTATTGAATAGATTCCCATTTTGTGTGCGATTGGAGCGTATATTTCCAGAGTTTCTCGAGCTTTATAAATCTTCTTTTGTTCGTCTTTTACAAATTCTATCGTTCTCATGTTATGCAATCTGTCTGCCAATTTCACAAAAATGACTCTGATATCCTCTGCCATGGCAAACAGCATTTTTTGAATTGTCTCCAACTTGAGTTTTGAATCGCTTGTACCTACAGGAGCATTCAATTTGCTGACTTTTGTTACTCCATCGACTATGCGTGCTATTTGACTTCCAAATTCCTTTTCGATATCTTCGATCTTAACTTTTCCCTGACTGTCTTCTACCGCGTCATGCAACATCGCTGCAACAAGTGTTTGAATGTCGACGTTCATCTGAGCGAGAATTTTACACACTTCCACTGGATGAACAATGAACGGGTCACCGGAATCACGATAGAAATTGTCGTGGGCATACCGTGCCACGTCATACGCTTTTGCGAGCAATTTTACATCTTCCTCGCAAGACCTACCTGTCAAGGACAGTATTTGCTTGGCAACCTCGACTGAGTCTACCATTTTCATTTCGCCTCTTGTTAAAATATTTTATCATTCTGCCCGGGGTGATTTGAGGTAAGCAACCAGAGCGCCTATATCCGCAGGGGTTATTCCCGGTATGCGTGAAACCTCAAGGATGTTCGACGGTTTGAGTCTGGATAATTTCTCGGCTGCTTCACTGGAAAGATTGACAATCTTTCTGTAGTCAATATTCTCAGGTATGCTGATTGCTTCAAGATTATGAAATACCTTTATCTCATCAAACATTCTTTCAACATAATCTTCGTATTTTGCGTTTAGCTCAACCTGCTCAATAACCTGGGGGTCATCGATTGGGTTGGGATCGAGGACTTTTATCTGATGATAGCTGACCTGCGGTCTTTTGAGAAGCTGGATGAATTTTGTGGGCTGGTGAAGTGGTTGAGTCCCCAGGCTGACAAGTAGCTCATTGACCTGACCTGTCGGCTTCAAGTTCAGAGCTCTCAATCTTTCCATCTCAATTTTTATTCTTTTCTCAAGTGCTAAAACTTTTTCGTAAAACCACTTGGGAATGAGTCCCACTTGATAACCTTTTTTGGAAAGTCTGAGATGCGCATTATCATGTCGAAGTAACAATCTGTATTCGGCTCGAGAGGTCAGTAACCTGTAAGGTTCATCCACACCCCTGGTCACAAGGTCATCTATCATAACTCCAATGTACGCTTCAGAGCGATCAAGAACGATGAGATTCTCGTTTCTGAGTTTTAGAGCAGCATTTATACCTGCCAGCAAGCCCTGACCTGCTGCTTCCTCATATCCACTCGTACCGTTTATCTGTCCGGCAAAGAACAGTCCTTCAACGACTTTACTCTCAAGAGTGTGAAATAATTGTGTCGGGTCTATGTAGTCGTATTCAATTGCGTATGCCGGTCTTGTAACCTGTGCATTCTCAAGACCAACAACGGATCTGATCACCTCAAGCTGTACTTCGTACGGCAAACTGGTGCTCAAACCGTTCAAATAATACTCTCCTGTCGTTCTACCTTCGGGCTCAACGAAAATCTGATGTGAGTTCCTATCTGGAAACTTCACAACTTTATCTTCTATCGACGGGCAATAACGAGGTCCTCTTCCGACGATCAACTTTATATCTCCATACAAAGGTGAAAAAGAAAGATTTTCTCTTATTACCTGATGTGTTTTTTCGTTTGTATATGTCAACCAGCACGGGTAATCCTTTGACAGCACAGTCGGTTCGTCGAAGTAGGAAAAGCACAGCGGTTCGTCGGATGTATCTTGCCTTTTCATCTTTGTGAAGTCTATGGACCTTCCAAGGATTCTGGCGGGTGTTCCAGTTTTAAATCTGCTGAGCTTGATTCCATACCTCGCCAGCGCCTCTGAAAGTCCCTTAGATGGAAAATCCCCGAGCCTGCCAGCTTCGAATACATTCCGCCCTATGAATATCTTCCCGTTGAGAAAGGTACCGGTGGTAATTATAACTGCTTTAGCGTTATAACGTGTTCCAAGGGTATCAATCACAGCCTTGACTTTACCATTTTCAACAACAAGATCACACACCTGAGAATGTTTTATATAGAGATTTTCAGTATCTTCTAAATGTTTTTTCATAGTCTGGCTGTATGCTAGTTTGTCAATCTGAGCGCGCAAAGCCCTCACAGAGGCACCTTTACTGGTGTTGAGCATCCTCACATTTATCATAGTTGCGTCGGTTACCTTAGCCATTTCACCGCCAAGTGCATCGATCTCTCTTACAACAATCCCTTTTGCCGGTCCTCCTATGGCTGGATTACATGGAGTCCATGCTATTCTATCGAGATTTGAGGTTAAAAGAGCGGTTTTGAAGCCAAGCCGCGCAGTAGCCAGTGCGGCTTCCGTTCCCGCATGACCACCGCCTATTATCACAACATCAAAATCCTCACAGATCAGGAAGAACCACCTCTTTTACAAAACAAATCGTTCTTTTTTCTTCGTTGATTGTAACACAAACTGAAAGAATCTTTGTTCTAATCTTTTTTCAATTTTCTGATGACTGTGATAAAATTTATCAAACGGGGTGAATGTGTGAGAATACTTATAACAAACGACGATGGTGTGACTTCTAAAGGGTTACTAACACTTGCAAAAGTGTTATCCAAAGAACACAATGTACTGGTTGTCGCACCCGAGTCAGAACAGAGTGCAACCGGTCATGCCATTACTGTCAGAATGCCGATCTGGGTCAAGAAAGTCGAAATGGTAGGAGATTTTCCGGTTTATGCCACAACCGGAACTCCTGCAGACTGTGTCAAAATAGGGGTCGAAGTACTTGCAAAAAAAGATGTTGATCTGGTAATAAGTGGCATAAATCTTGGTCACAATCTCGGCACAGATGTCATTTACTCTGGTACTGTTTCTGGCGCTCTTGAAGGCGCATTGCTTGGTATACCGGCTATTGCAGTTTCAGCTCCAATCGAAAAGGACTTTGATTATCAGCAGGCGGCTCTTTTTATAAAAGCGTTCATCCAGGATTTCGATTTTCGAATTCTCGAACAATTCACAGCTTTAAACATCAATTTTCCAAGTGGTACTATAAAAGGTTGGAAGGCAACCAAACAGAGCACCAGAAGGTACGCCGATAGATTCGAGGCAAGGACAGATCCTTTGGGTAATACTTACTACTGGATGTACGGAGACATAATTGAGGATGATCTGTGTAGTGATAGTGATTACAATGCACTCAAAGATGGCTATGTCTCTGTCACACCAATAACCGTTTTCATGAATAACGAAAGAGTTCTGATGAAGTTGAAGGAGGTTGAAAATGAAAAAAATAAGGCTTCTCGGTGATCCTGTTTTGAGGAAAAAAGCCAGAGAGGTTGAGAGCATAGATGAAAATATCAAAGCTCTGGTCAGTGAGCTTTTCGACACGATGTATGCAACTGATGGCATAGGACTCGCTGCTCCCCAGATTGGAGTTTCTCTGAGAATTTTTGTCATGGATGATGGTACTCCAAGAGCACTGATAAATCCCACTATAATTTTTAAGAGCCCAGAGACCAATATCGCCGAGGAAGGATGTCTTAGCGTACCTGAAGTATTTGAGAATGTCGAAAGAAGTAATGAAATAATCATAAGATACACAGATCTAAACGGCAATGAAATCGAGGAAAAGCTGTCAGGTTACAGTGCAAGAGTAGCTCAGCACGAATATGACCATCTGGATGGTATACTTTTTATAGATCTCATTCCCGCATCGAGAAGGTTTGCAATCAGGCAAAAACTTTCCAGTATAATAAAACAATCTGGAAAGACATACTCTGCGAACAAACCATGAAGATCATCTTTTTTGGTACCCCAGAGTACGCTTCAAAACATCTGGAAGCGCTTTTAGAGTCAGGTCACGATATCGTTGGAGTTGTTACTCAACCGGATAGACCGAGCGGCAGAGGTCAAAAGGTTCTATCTTCTCCTGTAAAAGAAGTCGCTTTGAAAGCAAAAATACCCGTTTTCGAGAAGATCAAGGATGTACCATTTGATACTCTCAAAGCTGATATTGGAATTGTGGTGGCATACGGAGCATTGATTAAAGAAAAATATCTGCAACTTTTACCCATGGGATTTTACAACATTCATCCATCGCTGTTACCAAAATACAGAGGAGCAGCTCCTATTCACCGTGCACTTGAAAATGGAGAGAAAATAACCGGCGTTACTTTGTTCAAACTCACAAAAGAACTGGATGCCGGACCTATCGCGGTGCAACTTGAAATCAAAGTGGACGAATATGAGAATTTCGACTCGGTTGAAAAAAAATTGATTCAGCTCGGCAAAAAGATTCTGATAGATTTTCTCAAAGATCCTGAATCTTTTGTGCTAAAAAATCAAGACGAATCACAGGCAACTTATGCTTCAAAAATAACCGCTCAGGATCTGATCATAGACTTTAACAAAAGCGCCGAGCAGGTTAAGAATAAGATCAGAGCTTACGACTCGCAACCCGGTGCAAGAGCAATCTTTGGCAATCAATTTGTCAAAATATTTGGAGTGAAACGAATTGAAAAATTTGATCATAATGAGGTTCCAGGAACCGTTATTCGTATAGATAACGAAGGGGGACACATCGCGACCGTTGATGGATCAGTGGTTGTTTCACAAATTCAATTTCCTTCACGGAAAAAGATAACATTTCTTGAGGCGATGAATGGTAGACTGATAAAAGCAAAAGATCGATTTGAATAGATTGCAGAGAGGAGCGGGTGGTCGCAGGCAGTATTGCCTGAGGAAAGTCCGGACTCCACGGGATGGGATGCTGGGTAACACCCAGAGGGAGCGATCCCTGGATAGGGCCATAGAGACTTCAAACCGCCCATAAAATGGGCAAGGGTGGAAAGGTGAGGTAAGAGCTCACCAGCATCGGAGTGATCCGATGGCTCGGTAACCCCCATCCGGAGCAAGGCCAAGCAGGGTTCGGGTGATCCCGCCCTATGAACCCGGGTAGGCCGCTTGAGGGGAGCGGTGAACGCTCCTCCCAGATAGATGACCACCTTCTACAGAATCCGGCTTACAGCTCCTCTCTGCTTTTAGAGGATGTGAGGAATCATGAAAAAATTTCTCGCAATTGTTTCATACGATGGAACACAGTTTTTTGGTTTTCAGATTCAGAACGATGTGAGAACTGTTCAGAAAGTGATAGAAGATGCTCTTGAAAGAATTTTCAAGCAAAGAGTGGTTACAGTCGCCGCCGGCAGGACAGATACAGGTGTACATGCAGTTGGTCAGGCTGTGCTGTTCAACTGCCCAATTGAAATCGATCCATCAAGTATGAAGAACGCTTTGAATGCAAATCTGCCAGATGATGTGTATGTTCGCAGGGTCATCGAAGTTGATGAGAATTTTCACCCAAGGTTTGACGCCAAAAGAAGAATTTACCATTACTTCATATACAACTCAAAAGAGCCAAATCTGTTTATTCGAAATTATGCCTGGTGGTTTCCATACGAACTGAATATCGAGAAAATGAGAATAGCTGCTAAATTCCTTGAAGGCGAACACGATTTCAAATCATTCGCAAAAAGCGATGATACTGAGCAAAGAACTATAAGAACCATTTACCGTATAAGGATAGTCAAAATGAAGGGTAGATTGATTTTAATCCGGGTAGAAGGCAGATCATTTCTGAGACGAATGGTCAGAAATATCGTGGGCGCACTCGTTAAGGTGGGAACCGGTGAATGGGAACCAGAGAAGATTCGAGAAATATTACAGTTGAAAGACCGATCTCAGGCAGCCGCTACAGCACCACCACATGGCTTGTACTTTTACTCTGTGGATTTCTGATAGCTGCAGATCTTAGAAAGTTAAACTTGCAGGCTCAGGAGTTGTACGTTATTGAGCAGGCTGGCGTTATCTATTATGCTGGACTGGGCGAACCAGGTGCCGAAGATCTTGAGATTATTTCCCAGTGGTTGAAGCTTCCTGTTGTACAGCTTTTCTACGATGGACCGGTACAGTACAGAGATTTTCTGGAAAGAAAACTGAACGAGTTGGGAGTACTGATCGGTATCGGAGATGTGTTGCGCATAGTGATTAAAACCTCTCATGATCTGGCTCATTACGAGATATGCTACAGGGAGTTTCACAAAACTGGAATGGTTGAAATTTCAAAGTTGAACGATCAACTTTCAGCTATCCTTTCTGAACTTTTTCCCAACCTTGAAAAACCTTCAACGGGTTTTCTGGTTGAAGTGAGTGAGCACATAAACGTGAAAAAAGTTTCCACGAATAAACCAGTGGAGTTCAAGTACCAAGAGAGAATCTATTCTGTGACAGTGAAAGGTCAGAAGATGCTGCTTGTGGAAGGATTTTATGACTTTTTTGGTAAGACAGTATACGTTGATAGGGACATGAACATAGATGAACCTGTTTTTTTTGTAGAAGGTGCAGATATGGTTTATAAAGTCAAGGATAATTTTGCAGTTTACAGAGATGGGAAGCTGTCTTTTCCAAATGGGCGTTCTTTTTATATCAACGAACCATTCGACATAGTCAATGAAATGGTTCTTGACAAATTGATCACAGCTAAAATCGATGGATCACCAATCACCGTGCCGGTCGTCGGACGGTATGAGCAATATCTATTACTTGCAAACGGTGTGATCGTTCCTTTAGACCTTTCATGGGCTATGAAAATCTGTGGATCTGTTGTGGATTGGACTGTTAATAAAGAAAAACTGTATGTCCTTGATATCTCTTCTTATCTAAGAGCGATAGATTTGAAAAATAGAAAGATCCTTTGGGAGAAACGTCTGCCGGGCGCATGGGGAATAGGTTCATATACTGATTCAATCTACGTCGGTGTCGACAACAGACTTTTTTCATTGGACGAAAATGGCAAGGTTGTATCAATTGAAGATTGCTATGATTTTGGAATATGGAAAGAAGGTATAATTACATTGAAATCACCACAAGAAGGTCATATCATCAGATCACAGATTGGTTTTGCGATATTAAAAGAAGGAAAAGCAGTTGTTTATGTTGATGAACCAAGATCTTTTGAAAATGTGACCAGAATTAAGTTCTTTGACTGGGGAGTCGTTGTTGTGACTCCAACGGGATGTTGGGTGGTAGAAAGGTGAAGGAAAGACTGGATATCCTACTGGTTCAAAAGGGTCTTGTTAACAGTAGATCTCAGGCACGGGATCTGATAAAATTGAGAAGAGTGATTGTCAACGGAAGAGTATGTGAAAAACCAGGCAGAATCTTCGATGACAGTTCAAACATTGAGCTCTTAAAACCCAGAAAGTACGTCAGCAGAGCTGCAGAAAAACTGGAAAAGGCATATCACACATTCGCAATAGATTTCACCGACAAAGTAGTGTGCGATATCGGTGCTTCTAAGGGCGGTTTTACGCAATTTGCAATTGAGCACGGTGCAAAAAAGGTATACGCAATAGATGTGGGAAGTAATCAACTTGCAGATTCGCTTCGAAGAGACCCAAGGGTTTTGTGCATAGAGAATTTCAATGCTAGGTATCTGAGTGCTGATAAAATAGGTGAGCTGGTTGATATAGTTCTTTGCGATGTATCGTTCATATCTGTGAAGCACCTGTTGGGACCTATGAGTTCTGTTTTGAAAGAAAATGGTACAGCTGTTGTGTTGATAAAGCCACAGTTTGAGGCTGGTCCAACTTTGTCCCAGTCAAGGGATATTCATGTTAATGTGATCACTGAGATCTTACAAAATGGCATAAAAGAAGGACTTTATGGATGTGGCATCACATATTCTCCCATTACTGGATCTGATGGTAACATTGAGTATCTTGCATATTTTGTAAAGGGGTATTCTGATCCAATGGACAGTAAAACGATTGTCAGCGCTGTGGATGAAGCCTGGTTGCTTTTCAGAGGTGGGAAATAATATGCGCCAACTGGTGATGATGGTCCTTTTGGTCTCATTGTCTGTCTGTTTGTTTGGTGAACTTATAGATTTTGTGCCGGCAGATTACGATTTTTTCCTGATCTTCAAGGATAACGGTGTGTATTATCCTAAAATTTCTTCAGTTCAATTTTTCAATTTTCTTCTCGGTGAAAATGGTCTTGGGCTTGAGTATGTCACAAAATCCTTACTTGAAAACATAGGTTACAGTACAAGGGTTTCCCCAGAAGTTTTTTACGAGGCAATTAGTAAAAGTGTACTTTTTGCATCAAAAGGCGTGGTTCTCGATGTTGGATCGTTTTTCTCGCTGGATGTGAATTATTATATAGAAGCTCTGAGAAATATCGGGACCAGCTCCATACTCGTATTTGAGACCAGTAAACCCGAAGAACTCTTAAAACTCATTGCCGGTATAACCAACCTGAGAATCTCCAACAGTGAGAAAACCTGGATACTTCAGGATACCGATGTAGCGATCTTTGCCAGATATTACAAAGGTTACCTGATAATGAGCGGTAGTAGGAGTGCTCTGGAAAAAGCCATCGATGTTTATGAAAGGCCAAATGATCAGTTTGGTTATCTCTACCCCATAAAAGACCTGATAAATCAGGATGCATGGATATGCGGTTTTTTCAAAGGCAATTCTTTCAGTACGAATTTAGCCGGTATTGAAACTAATTCACTGGATAGC
>NZ_JAVRKW010000001.1:151974-331605 GCF_031962025.1 Pseudothermotoga sp. | reverse complement strand
GGAGTGATCGTTTATAGAGTGGAGGTAATGTGAAATGGGATTTGCCATTTTTGATAGAAATAAAGCTTTACTCAAGAAATACTTCAAAATCGTCGAGAAAATAAAGGAATCAGAGAAAACCATTTGCAAAGCGACCAACCGTGAACTGATAGATCTATCTCAGCAAATTAGAAAAAGTGCCGATGAAAAAAACATTGTAGAATGTTTTGCGCTTGCAAGAACTGTGGCAAAAAGAGTTCTGGGAATGTATCCTTTCGACGTTCAGGTCGTCGGTGGACTTGCGCTGAATGATGGTAAAGTCGCCGAAATGAAAACTGGTGAAGGAAAAACTCTTGCGGCTACTATGCCACTGTACTTCAACGCTTTGAGTGGAAGAGGTGTACACCTTGTCACAGTCAACGATTACCTTGCTCGCCGTGATGCACTGTGGATGGGACCTCTGTACTTGTTTCTTGGATTGAGAGTTGGGGTTATAAACCAGCTTGGAAAATCTTACGAAGTGGTCTGGAAGAACAAAAATATGTTCGAGTCAGCTGTAGAGAGAAATCTTTCCGTCTGGCCAGAAGGCTACACAGAAGAATTTTTGAAAGATACAGCGAAAAATCTTGAGGCAGTGGAAGCATTTTCAGTTGATTTGATTGAGATAGACAGAAAACAGGCATACGAATGTGATATCACCTATGGTACGAACAACGAATTTGGCTTTGATTATTTGCGTGATAACTTGGTCCTTTCCTTGGAAGATAAAGTCCAGAGGGGACACTTTTACGCGATAATAGACGAGGTTGACAGTATTCTGATCGATGAGGCACGCACTCCGCTGATAATTTCAGGACCTTCACGAGAAGGTGCCTCTATTTACAAACGCTTTGCAGCTTTAGCAAAAAAAATGGTCAAAGATACAGATTTCACCATTGATGAAAAATCTCGAACAGTCGTTTTGACAGAGAAAGGAATCGAGAAAGCCGAAAAACTAATAGGCGTTGAAAACCTGTATGATCCTTCGAATGTGAACAACGTCTATCATCTGCTGAATGCTTTAAAAGCTCTGCACCTGTTTAAAAAAGATGTTGATTACGTCATCATGAATCAAGAAGTGATCATAGTAGACGAGTTCACGGGCAGGCTTTTACCCGGCAGGCGCTACAGTGGAGGATTACATCAAGCAATTGAGGCGAAGGAATCGGTCCCGATCAAAGAGGAATCCATAACCTATGCGACAATAACCTTTCAGAATTACTTCAAGATGTATGAAAAACTCGCCGGAATGACTGGTACAGCCAAAACTGAAGAAGAAGAGTTCAAACAGCTTTATGAAATGGAAGTTGTAGTGATTCCAACACATAAGCCTATGATAAGAAAAGATTACGATGATCTGATATACCGTACACAGGCTGAAAAATACGCAGCGGTTGTGAATCAAGTGGTTGAGAAACACAAAAAAGGACAACCTGTTCTGATCGGTACAACATCAATAGAAAAAAGTGAACTACTCAGTTCTATGCTCAAAAAGGTGAATATTCCCCATCAGGTGTTGAACGCCAAGTATCACGAGAAAGAAGCACAGATAATAGCCCTTGCCGGGCAGAAAGGTGCAGTTACGATTGCGACCAATATGGCTGGAAGAGGTACGGATATAAAGCTGGGTGAAGGCGTCGCCGAGCTCGGCGGTCTGTGCATCATAGGGACAGAACGTCATGAGAGCAGACGCATCGACAACCAGTTAAGGGGACGGGCTGGCAGACAGGGTGATCCGGGAGAATCGAGATTTTACTTATCACTTGAGGATGATCTATTGAGGATATTCGGAAAAGACCAGCTCGAAAAGGTCATGAACGTGTTAAAGATCAAACCCGGCGAGCCGATAGAGCACCCACTTTTGACAAAACTGATAGAAACGGTGCAAAAAAGAGTAGAGGGAATAAACTTCTCCATAAGAAAACACCTGATGGAAATGGATACTGTTTTGGATGCGCAGAGAAATTCTGTCTACTCATACAGAGACTGGATTTTGTCTGGTAAGGTCGAACAGTACATAGATGAGGCAATTGAGGATTTCGTGGAAAGAAGGATAAACGACTTTTGCAATGGATCTGAATTTAACATTGAAGGTCTCAAAAATTCCCTTTCCATTCTGCCAAAAGGCGTGGTGAACTTAGACGGCATAAAGATCGATTCACCAGAACAGCTGAAAGAATTTTTGATAAATTCACTGAAAAAATCGTATAACCAGAAAAAAGAAGAAATAGGGGAAGAATACACACAGTTCCTCAAGTTTTTGGTTTTGCGCATCATAGATGACAACTGGAGGCAGTACCTTGAAGAAGTGGAACACGTCAAGGAAGCTGTTAACTTGAGAGCTTATGGTCAGAAAGATCCAATAATAGAATTCAAAAAAGAGACATACGCGCTGTTCGATGAAATGATAGCAAGGGTCAACGAACTTGTTGTTTCGTGGATGCTCAGAGTGGTAAGAACAGACAAACAAAAAGCAGAGCAACAGGCAAAGAAAGATCTGGCAAACCTTCAACTTGTGCATGAAGAGTTCGACATTGTAAACAGATCGGAGAGGAGAAAGTTACAAAAAGATGAGAAAATAAAAAAGAGATTCAGGGTAAAGAGGTGAACGATTGAGATGATAGCTTATGAAACTCGTGTGAAAATAGATGAGCTAAAGGAAAAATACAGTAACTTTTTAAAACTCATAAATCCCGAAAAGATAAGAGCAGAACTTAAGGAGCTGGAACAACAGCTTTCTGATCCTGAGATCTGGAAAGAACAAAGGAAAGCCAGTGAGCTTTCCCGAAAAATACAGCATCTCAAAGAACTTCTGAATGACATGGAGAAGATCAAAAAACGTTTGGAGGATATAGACATTGGCGTTGAGTTGAGTGAAGATGATCCACAGATTGCTCAAAACGTTGAAGAACTAGTTAGAGATGTTGAAAAAGACCTGCGCCGCTTTCAATTTGAATTGATCCTGAATGACCCGCTTGATTCGAGTAATGCTTATTTAACAGTACATCCCGGTGCAGGCGGTACTGAATCACACGATTGGGCTCAGATGTTGCTCAGGATGTACATGAGGTGGGCAGAGAGAAAGGGGTTCGAAGTGGAACTGCTCGATTTTCAACCAGGTGAAGAAGCCGGAGTCAAGAGTGCAACGATTCTGGTAAAGGGTGAATACGCATACGGTTATTTGAAACACGAGAGAGGCGTGCACAGACTTGTGAGAATATCGCCATTTGATGCCGCAAAAAGGCGTCATACATCCTTTGCTTCTGTGAATGTAATACCTGAGATATCAGATGATATCGAGGTGGAAATCAAGCCAGAAGATCTTAGAATAGATACTTTTCGTGCATCTGGTCATGGTGGTCAATACGTCAACAGAACAGATTCTGCTGTGAGAATAACACATCTACCTACAGGCATAGTTGTTTCATGTCAAAGTGAAAGATCTCAACACCAGAACAAAGCTCAGGCGATGAAAATGCTCAAAGCCAAGCTTTATCAGTTGGAGCTCTCCAAAAGAAAGGAGCAGCTAGAAGAAATCCAAGGTGAACTCAAAGAAATAGCCTGGGGAAATCAGATAAGATCTTACATACTACAACCGTACACACTGGTAAAAGATCACCGAACAGCAGTTGAAACAGGTAACTTTGAAGCTGTTCTCGATGGGGAACTCGATGATTTTATTGAAGCTGAATTGCTTTACTTCGCAAACCAGAAAATTTAGCGTCTGGTTATCCCGTATTTTTTCATTTTGTAACAGAATGTCTTGTAATTCATCTTTAAAATTGCAGATGCCTTCTTTCTGTTCCACGAAGTTTTCTGCAAAGCATCGTGTATGAACTGCTTTTCGATCTTTGCAACCATGTTGCTTACATATTCTTTCAGATCAACTTGATTGGATTGTGCTGTGAAAACATTTGTTTTAGCAATGCGTCTAACTATATCCTCACCTGTTGCATAGGCATATATGGTTTCGATCAGTTCTTCGGTGTTGCCCGGCCAATCGTATGAAATGAGCATCTTAAGAGTTTGTTCGTCGGGAAATTGCACCGGCAGATTTTTGTGCCGATGATGAATCAGAGAAAGCATGCGATCTATCATATAAGGGATATCTTCCTTTCTTTTTCTCAGGGGGGGGATCTGTATATTTACATTCCCATCCAGATGAATGGGTGATTCTATCACGATGACCTTTTTTTCATCGACAACTGCCTCGTAGTTACCCGGTGAAATCTCCACGTATTTACCTTCGGACAGAAAATCGACATACGCCTCAGCCTGGATTCCTTTTTCCACAACTATTACCAGCTTTTCTATGTTGTTGCTTTTCAATTTTCGTAGCTGTTTTAATGTGGAAAGTATCCTTATTCCCTGAAGTTCAACGGAGAAATTCATTATGTCGTTGACCTTTCTGCACCTTTCCAGTGCCTTTTTGGTTTCCACAAAGTTAATGGCTAAGATCAGTGCAGAAAGATTATCAACAAAGATGGCTTCTGGTTGTTTATCGACCTTTGGACCGTATACAACATCCCAGAAATCTTCAAGAATCCTTTGTTCATAATCGTCTTTGTCCTGATAGTACTTCAAATTAATTCTCTCATTAGTCATTGGAAGTGTTACTTCGTTTGTGATCAGTGATGGCAAAAGAACTTTTATCATAAGCCTCCCAGCCTCATCCAGCACATGCAGCCATCGCTATTGACAAGAGTTTTGATTCGGCGCTGTCAGCTCTGGAAACAACTACCACGGGTGCTCTTGCTCCAACGATCAAACCAGCTATCTTCCCTTTTGCAAAGTATATAGCCGATTTACCCAGAAAGTTACCGGAATGGATATCGGGAACAACAAGCAAATCAGCCTGTCCAGCCACCTCGCTTTTTACATTTTTCACCCTTGCCGCATCACAATTCAAAGCATTGTCCAAACCAAGTGGTCCATCGACAAGGCAATCTTTAAATTCACCTCGCTGCGCCATCTTGGCTATCACCGATGCATCTAAGGTCTCAGGCATATCTTCGTTCACCGTCTCAACCGCGCAAATAATTGCCACTTTCGGTCTTTCATAACCGAGTTTATGCATCAGATCGATGGCATTTTTTATTATCGCAACCTTTTCTTCAAGCGTCGGTCTGATAACCATCCCGCCATCGGTTATGAAGACAACTCTGTCGATTCCGGGAACTTCAACGGCTGCAACATGGCTGAGAAGACCGGATCCTCTCAATCCCCATTCTTTATTGAGCACCGCTTTTAGCAGCACGGAAGTCTTGACAAGTCCTTTTAAAAGTATATCCGCCCGACCCGATGAAACTACCTTCACACCCTCCTGCGCCGATTGATATTCACTATCGGTGAATATGAATTCCACGTTATCGTCCACCCAGCTCTGTTTACTGCCAACGAGAAAAACCTTTCCAACAACCCCTTTTTCGTAAGCCATCTTGGCAGCTCTGACTGCCTCTTCATCCTCACAGCCGACAACAACCAGACTCTTCTTTTGTGAAGATCTCGCACGCTCAAGAAGTTCATTCAGAGTTCTCATCCGTTTCAACCCCCTATGTCTTTAACAGCTTTGGCAATCAGTACAATAGCCATGATCGCATTGAAAATAACAGAGTAATCGTTGTCTTGGAGAACCACCGTTCTGGCGTCTATTCTCTCTACTTTCGGCATCAATTCTACTGCATCGGCAAAAGACGTATCTTTCAGTTCTATTTTCATCTCAATCGGTGGTGTGAATCTGACAAGAGTTAGCCTGTTTTTTTCGATCTGCACGGCACGTCTGGCAGCTTCTCTTATCTCTTTCATCACAGTCGATTTCGATCTCATTATTGCAGAAAACCTTCCCGTTGATTCTTTGGTTACAACATAGATGTACTCACCGCTAAGCGATTCTTTCAATTCCTTTTCCAGCGCGCTGTCACCTATCACAAGTGCGAGTGGAACCTTGTGATAACCTGCGAAAGCCGCATTTATGATAGCCTCATTCATGCGCTGTCCATTTATCCACAGATTGTGAATTACAGAACTGGAATATGTGTGATCCATTATTCCATACTTTGCACCAACACCTGCATGGTAACCTAAAAAAACAACTCTGTCAAAACTCTGATCCAAACCTATCATCATGAAATCTTTTCTCAAAGGTCCGTGGGCGATCTGGACATTTTGAAATTCTTCTGTTATCCTGTAAGGTATATTGTCTCCAGCGGCGTGTGAATCAGAAATCAAAACCTGATCGACTTTCCCACTTTCAAACAGTCCCTGTAAAAGAGCTCTTAGGTGTTCGTAGAGTATCTCAACGGATTCTCTGCTCTGTCTTGGTGAAACTTCGCTCCACATCGATATACCAGCAAGACCTTCCATGTCTACCGAGATGTAAACCTTCATTTTTTTCCCTCCTTTTTCATCCTATACATGTTCTCGTCGGCAATCTTCAGAACGTCTTTCAAATTCTGTGAGCCATCGAAAATCGACACTCCAAAACTCAGGGTTATTTTCTCGTCTACTTCCGGGATTTTCAAACTTGCCACCTTTTTTGATATTCTATCAATAATCTGCCTTGCCGTTTTCAAATCAACATACGGGAGCATCAGTAAAAACTCATCTCCACCGTATCTGACAACAAGATCCATTTTTCTAACGCTTTTTAACAAAATCTGACCGATATTTCTCAAAACATCGTCTCCAGCGATATGACCGTATTTGTCGTTGATGTGTTTGAAATCATTTACATCGATCATGATAAAACAGATCTGCCCACCCTTCCTTTCTATAATACTTTGAAATCGATTGAAATATTCTGTGAAGTAATACCTTGTGTAGCAACCGGTCAGAGGATCTTTAATCGCAATTTCTCTGTATTTTGACCTCTGACTCTCCAGCTCATCAAAAAGTGACTTCATTCTCATTGCAACGGCTATTTGTTTGCCAATGAGCTCGAAAAAAGCCAGATGAGATTCCAAAAAGGCATTTGAACCACGTTTTTGAAAGCTAACTGCACCGACAACCCTATCACCGATTTTCAAAGGAACACCCACATAACTCCAGATCCAATTGGTTTCCCCTGCAACTATTGCCTTTGGTCTATATGGACCTATGTGTGCTGCTTTTGAATTTGGAATGTATACAAATTCACCTTTGTCTATGACATAATTTGAAAACCCGACATATCCTCTTTTGATTTTTAAACCCGTGATCTCTTTTCCCAGATTGATACCGTACTCAATAACTATAAAATCATTGTCAATCAGTGCAAGGTAAAATGTATCAATCGGAATAACTTTTCTAACTTCTTCGTAGATCGTCCTTCCAATTTTGGAAAGTTCAGCCTTCTCTTGAGTCAGTATTTCCATGATCTTTTCCACCAGAGAAAAGCGCGATCCGAATAACCTTAGTTGATTGTACCTTTCCTGGGCTAATTTCTCGGATGTGATATCTTTGAAAAACACTAAAACATCATCATGCTCTGGTATTGTTGTTATCTGGTAGAGTCTATCATCTATGGCAAGTTCTTCCTGAACAGATGATCCATTTATGAAGCTTTTTTGAATTGTTTTTTTGATTTTCTCCCATTGCTGCGGATGAGTATTTTTAAGCTCTCCAAATTCGTTTTTGTTGCAAAAAAGTATCTCAATTTTTCTGTTTACGATCATTACCGGCGAAACCAAAGATGCTTGCAGAAGAGTTACAGCATGCTCAACAAGGGCTGAGTTTGGTCCAAGCAGGAGCACTGTATACATTAAACCATCTTGTTCAAAAGAAAAAGCCATGAGAGTATGCCATAAGTTACATTCATCTGCAAAACGACTCGAGACGATCTTTGACTTTTTCTGACTCTGCTCGATAAGCGATTTTATCTGCTGTTGAAAATCTTCGCCTTTAAGAGAAAAAAGATTTTCGAAAAGTGAATTTGCTTCATATTTGACTTTATTCTTAAAAATTGCACACGGTAGTATATTTTTTTGGCAAAACCAACTGAAGATATCCTTCAATGATATCACCCTATAAATAATATCACTTTGAAATCACCTGTATTAAATGATATGATCTATCTGGTGGTGATTGGTTGATCCTGGTAAATCCACAGGATACTGTACCGATTTCTTTAACAGGTCGATGGTGTGCTTTGAACTGTGCACATTGCGGGAAACATTATCTGAGCGGAATGAAAACATTGCAGGACATGGAAAAATACGCAAATCAAGGGGTTCGTTCTTTTTTAATCAGTGGTGGATTGAACGATAACGGAGAAATACCCCACAGCAATTTGATTCTAAACAGGCTCAGGTTTTTAAAAGAAAAGTACAGTCTAAAATACAATTTCCACGTTGGCTTTCCATCCAGTCCGGTGTATGACCTGAAACAGATAGCAGATGTGGTGAGTTTTGATTTCTTCTTTGACCCAAAAGTCATGAAAAAAATCTATGGCATCAGTAAAGATCCGGCTGATCAGATCGATGTGATAAGATCAGCCGAAATCTTTGCAGTCCCCCACGTGACGATAGGAATAGACTGCGGAAGAATAACACATGAATACAGATCAATTGAGATGCTCAGTAAATATTTTGATTCGATAGTGCTGAATATTTTCATACCAACTGCCGGTACACTGTATGAAAACTGTCTCCCGCCGGCTGTCGATGAAGTCAAAGACCTTTTTAAATACGCAAAAAAACTTTTCAAGATCGTCACTCTTGGTTGCATGCAGCCGAAAGGCTCATATAGATATATTTTGCAAAATGAACTTGAAGATGTTGTCGATGTCATCGTAAAGCCAGTTGGTAAAACCGATGGTGATTTTCGCGGATGCTGTTCATTTTTGTTGAAACAAATCTCTCAGGGGGTGATCAGTTATGTACGATAAAGAATTCTTAAAAGACCTTTCAGAAAAGGTCAAATCATGGGAAGAACAGCTTCAAATTGAATTGAAGAAATTCCCGGAAAGAGCAGAAAAATTCAGCTCAAGATCTGGTATACAGATCAAAAGGGTCTATACACCGCTTGATCTTCAGAATACGAACTACTTGAGAGATCTTGGAATGCCCGGAGAATATCCGTTCACAAGAGGCGTTCAGCGGACAATGTATCGTGGAAGGTTCTGGACGATGCGCCAGTACGCTGGATTTGGTACGGCAAAGGAGACAAATGAAAGATTCAGATATCTCTTGCAGCAGGGACAGACCGGATTATCGGTGGCGTTTGATTTGCCAACTCAAATGGGTTATGATTCAGATCATCCACTTGCTCAGGGAGAGGTTGGTCGTGTCGGTGTCGCCGTTGATTCTTTAAAAGACATAGAGATTCTCTTTAATGGTATTCCCTTAAAAGACGTCAGTACTTCGATGACGATCAATTCAACTGCTGTTATTTTATTAGGCATGTACGCTGTGACTGCTCAAAAACAGGGTGCCCAGATTGGTGAACTCAGGGGGACCATACAGAACGACGTTCTGAAAGAATACATCGCACGCGGAACGTATATCTTTCCCCCACAACCTTCAATGAAGATCATAACCGACATCTTTGAATTTTGTTCCAAGAACATGCCAAAGTGGAACACGATAAGCATCAGTGGGTATCACATACGCGAAGCTGGTGCAAATGCCGTTCAGGAACTCGCATTCACTTTCTGTGACGGTATAGCCTATGTCGAAGCGGCGATAAAATCCGGTCTTGATCCAAATGTTTTTGGTAAACAGCTTTCTTTCTTTTTTGCTGCTCACAACAACTTTCTCGAGGAAATCGCAAAATTCAGAGCTGCACGCAGAATCTGGGCTAAGATCATGAGTGAAAGGTTCAAAGTCACCAATCCAGAGGCGCTGAAACTCAGATTCCATACGCAGACGGGTGGTTCCACACTGACCGCACAGCAACCACTCAACAACATAGTTCGTGTGGCAATACAGGCACTGGCTTCAGTTCTCGGTGGTACCCAGTCATTGCACACAAATTCATTTGACGAAGCGCTGGGATTGCCGACGGAAGAATCAGTCCAGGTTGCACTCAGAACACAGCAAATAATCGCTTACGAATCAGGTGTAGCCGACACAGTTGATCCACTCGCTGGATCTTTTGCAATTGAATCTTTGACCAACGAAATAGAAGATAAGGTCTGGGAATACATAGAGAAAATAGACTCGATGGGAGGTATGGTTAGAGCAATTGAAACAGGTTATGTTCAGAAGGAGATTCACAACAGTGCTTATGAGCAGCAACTTGCCGTTGAGAAAAAAGAACAGATTGTGGTCGGTGTAAACGCGTTCCAGACAGATCAGGAAAGTCAGCTGAAAAACATTCTCAAAGTCGATCCTTCTGTTGAGGAAAAACAGATTCTTTCTCTGAAAAAACTGAAAGAAGAACGCGATAACAATGCGGTTCGCAGTGCGCTGAAGGAACTGAAACAGGCTGCAAAGGATGGCAAGAACATCGTACCTTATGTATTCGATGCGGTTAAAGTCTACGCGACACTCGGTGAAATTTCCGACACTCTCAGGGATGTTTTTGGTGAATACACAGAATCCATGGTTCTGTGAGCGAGGTGAGATGAATGAAAATCTTCAGAATTCTAATCGCAAAGCCCGGTCTCGATGGTCATGATCGTGGTGCAAAAGTCGTGGCACATGCCCTGCGCGATGCGGGATTTGAGGTGATCTACACAGGTTTAAGGCAGACGCCCGAACAGATAGTTCGAACTGCCGTGCAGGAAGATGTTGATCTGATAGGGCTCTCGATATTATCCGGTGCACATTTACAGCTTTCAAAGAAAGTCATTGAACTGATGAAAAAAGAGGGAATAGAACATGTACCAGTTTTCGTTGGAGGAATCATTCCACCAGATGATATACCGCAGTTGCTTCAGATTGGGGTGAAAAGGGTCTTTGGACCTGGCACGCCGTTATCGAAAATCGTGGAAGAAGTCAAGTCGATTTTACAAGAAGGAGTGGCAAGTACAGGTGGATCATAAAACTCTGGCAAAATTAATAACACAGATAGAGAATAATCCGCAGATAGCACCCCAGATTCTTCAACGTTTTCCAGAGCGCCAGTCGAAGGTTATAGGTTTTACTGGGAGTCCCGGCGTTGGGAAAAGCAGTCTCATCGATCGGGTTATTAGATTCATTAGGAACAAAGACATGTCAATAGCCGTGGTTGCCATTGACCCTTCCAGCCCTTTCACAAGAGGAGCGTTCTTGGGTGACCGCATAAGAATGAGGGAACATTTCACAGATGAAAAAGTCTTCATCAGAAGTATGGCATCTCGTGGAGCCCTCGGTGGACTCTGTGATGCAGTATTCGATGTCGTTAAGTTGCTGGAGGTCAGTGGATTTGACTATGTGCTGGTTGAAACAGTTGGTATCGGGCAATCAGAGGTAGAGATCTCTAATCTTGCGGATCTCACCGTTTTAGTGCTGTCACCGGGTTTTGGGGACGATGTTCAGATGCTAAAGGCAGGTGTAATGGAGATAGCAGATCTGTATGTGGTCAACAAAAGTGATTTACCAGAAAGCGATACACTCTACACGCAGCTTTTAGCTTTTGTGTCACTCGCCGGAAAAGATGAAGGGCGACTGTGTAGAACAAGCACGCATACACAAAACGGTGTACAGGAACTGGTGGAAAAAATAGAAAAACTCTGGCAGGTCTTTTACACAGATGGGACATTGAAATACAGAAGAAAGAAAAGAACACAGCATCATGCCGAACATATTCTCAGAAAAATAGTGGAACAGACTATGTACTCAGTTGAGTTCACTGATGCACAGGATCCATACGGCTTTGTAAGGCTGGCTCTGTCAAAGCTGTGCGAAACATACTCAAAAGATGGTCAGGGGGGAGGGATTTGAACCCTCGACCTCCGGACCCCGATTCCGGCGTTCTTCCTTCTGAACTACCCCCTGCTCATCCTGCATTCAAATAATACCACATCTTGGATTTTCTTCCAAGATATCACTCGGTTATCAACTTTATGATAGAATTTTAAAAGGGTGAGAATTTTTGATTGCCGTCGTTGGTGTTTTACCTCAGGAAATCGAACCTCTTGTGGATGGATTAACTTACAGGTTGCAGGTCACTGAGTTGATAAAACGGCGTGTAATAAGAGGTGTGATAGGTGGAAATGAGATTGTCATAACAAGTGGCTGTGTTGGGAAGATAGAGACCGCTGCTTTAGTTCAGAGTTTGATAGATCACTACAAGGTCAATGCTGTTATCGTTCTTGGCGCCGCCGGAGCATTGAGAAATGACCTTTCAATCGGTTCGGTTGTTGCAGGTTGTGGGTATATCGAATACGATTTTACCCCCAGACTGAACGTGGATTTGATCTTGGAGCCACGCCAGAGTTGTTTTTCAGATTTTCTTGAGAAAAACGATTTTATCTGTGGAATAATCGCCTCCGGCGATAGATTTATCACCACAGATACAGAGGCAAAAAAGATCTTTGAATCAACATCTGCTCTGTGCGTAGACATGGATTCCGCAGCAGCGGCAAAGGTTTGTATCGAAAACGATATAGAATTTCTGTCTTTGAAGGTTATCGTCGATATCGCCGGTTCAAGAGCAATTGAGCAGTACATAGAAAACCACCAAAAACTTGGGACTAAATGTGCTCTTCTTTTACTGGAATATCTTTCGAATAATCGGTTCATATGTGGGGGAGAAGAATGAGAGATATTCCAGATGAAGTGAGAAAAAGAGTGGAACAACTGCGAGAGCAGATTGAATACCACAATTACAGATACTACGTCCTTGCCGACCCTGTGATAAGCGATGAAGAATATGACAGACTCATGAAAGAACTCATTGAACTTGAGAAATCTTATCCGGAGCTGGTGACACCAGATTCACCAACTCAGAGAATAGGAGACAAGGTCCTGGATGAATTCAGAACTGTTCAGCATTCAGAACCGATGTTGAGCCTGGACAACACTTATGATGAAAATCAGATAAGGGAATTCGATGAACGCGTGAAGAGATCTCTCGAATTAGAAACTGTTGAGTATGTTGCAGAACTGAAGATAGATGGCATCTCAGTCGCATTGAGATATGAAAAAGGTAAATTTGTCTTGGGATTGACAAGAGGCGATGGAACAAAAGGTGAAGACATCACCGAGAATTTGAAAAGGGTTCGTAGTATTCCTCTGAGATTGAGAAAACCATTGGATGTTGAAGTTAGAGGAGAAATTTACATGCCGGTTCAGGAATTTGAAAGATTGAACAATCAGAGAATTGAAGTTGGAGAGCCTCCTTTTGCAAATCCCAGAAATGCCACAGCCGGAACCATAAGACAGCTTGATACACGTGTGATCAGAGAAAGGTATCTTGATTCGTTCATATACTACGTTCTGTACCCGCACAGGTATGATCTTCAAAGTCAGTGGGATGCCTTGAACTGGCTCAGAGATCTTGGCTTTAAGGTAAACACGAATTCCAGACTCTGTGCGAACATAGATCAGGTTATCGAATACTGGAAGGAATGGACGGTTAAGAAAGACGATTTACCATACTGGGTCGATGGTGTGGTCGTGAAAGTGAATCGATTCGAGTTCCAAAAAATGCTCGGTACAACAGCTAAAGCACCAAGGTGGGCTATAGCTTTCAAGTTTCCATCCCAAAAAGCAGAAACAAAATTACTGGATGTCACCATCCAAGTTGGACGAACAGGTGTTCTAACTCCCGTGGCGGAGCTTGAACCTGTTCAGCTTGCTGGAACTGTCGTTAAAAGAGCTTCACTCCACAATTTCGATTATATAAAGGAAAAAGACATCAGGATCGGTGACTGGGTCTATATAGAAAAAGCAGGCGGAATCATACCGCAGGTTGTGTGTGTAGACACAGACAGGCGGACAGGTCAGGAAAAAGAAATACAGGTACCAAAAAGCTGTCCTGTGTGTTCTGGAAAAGTGGGAAAGCTGAGTCCTGAAGATGTCGCACTCAGATGTCTCAATCCACACTGTCCCGCAAAGCTGAAGAGATCTCTTGAAACTTTCGTTGCAAGAAATGCACTGGATATCAAAGGTTTAGGCGAAAAGATCATAGAGAAACTGGTTGATTCTGGTTTGGTGAAAGACCTTGCGGATATATTCTACCTAACACCATTTGAGCTCACACAGCTTGGCTCCGGCGTGGGTCACAAAACAATTGCAAACCTTTTGTCTCAGATAGAACAGGCAAAGCGTGCACCTTTGCACAAAATCATCACGGGACTTGGTATACCCATGGTCGGCGAGAAAACAGCACGAATCTTGGCTCAGAACATGGGAAGTATCAGCAAACTTCTCAATGCCACCGTGGATGAATTAACCCAGATACCCGGAATAGGTCCTGAGGTAGCCAGAAGTATCAGAGAGTATTTTGACAACGAGAAAACAAAGATACTGATCGAAAAACTGCAAAGAGCAGGTTTGAAACTTGAACAAGATCAACAGCACCAGGGTCAGACGCTTTCTGGATTAACCTTTGCAGTTACAGGTGTGTTGAAAAATTTCTCAAGAAATCAGATAGAAGACCTCATTCAATCACTGGGCGGGAAGGTTACCGATAGTGTTACAAAAAACACCGACTATCTGATAGTCGGTGAGAATCCAGGATCGAAATTGCAGAAAGCAACAAATCTTGGAGTGAAAATCATAACTGAATCAGAATTCCTTGAACTTTTCAAAATTAAAACTAAAAATTACCCACAGCAAAGGTTATTCTGAAACCACGCAGATCCATCAACGCTGAGGGTAGACTCTCTGTCCAGAAGAGATTGAAAATATAACCTACGGTTATGTCTATTTTTGGTGATTGACCAAAACTGAATCTCACAGAAGGTTGCAAAAGAACCCCCATCGATTCAAGTTCCAAAGGTGGTATCACAAAGGTCAACTGCTTGTTTGTATCGGTGTAAAAACCTAAAATGGTTTTCTGAGCCATGAGCTCAAAATTTGCCAGACTCAATTGATAAGATGCTTTGAGGTAAAGATCGATATTTCCCCTTTTTACAAACCTTGAGCCACTGCTATCCTGATCAGATAGAACAGAAGGCATCAATCCCAATTCTAACTGTGAATAGTTTGTCTCAACATACAGACCACCCATCAGATAACCGGACTGAGAAAATGGATCCACAGCCATTCTCACTTTGGACCATACTTCCCAGAGCGGATAGTTGAATTGAAAACCGCTGTACCTGTAACCGACAAAAATCTCAAAATTGTCGATTGGAAAATGCAGTGCCACTCCGTCGTATGTGTCAAAGGTCATGTATGAACCAAAACCAACTGTACAGAAAAATAAAACCAGCAGCAAATTGAGCCATTTCATGTTCACCACTCCACAAGAACTCTATAAAGAAGCTGTGCGTAGATCCGCGTCATCAAAACCAGATCGTCAAGCGATATCCTTTCATCCGGCTGGTGCTCTGTTTCGGGTCTATCTGGCAATAGCGGTCCAAAAGCGACACCACACGGTACGGCTCTTGCATACGTCCCACCACCTGTTGTCAGTAGCTGGGCTTTCTGTCCGGTGACATCGCTGTAAACTTCACTCAAAAGTTTGATCAATTCGCTATCCGGTGAAACAAATAAAGGTGCATGATGATTTTTTGGCTCTACGTGGAGTGGTTTCAATGCCTCCACAACCTGCCTTGAAAGCATCGATTCCGAATAGTAGATTGGATAGCGTATGTTAATAACAGCCGTTATTCTGTCGTTGTTGAGTTCGATCGTACCAAGATTGAGTGTCAATGGACCGGCTATGCAGTCTGTACCGGCAATTTTCATGGAACTGCCGTCAGTTTCATAACCGATCTTCTCAAAAACCACCCTTATGAAGGTTTCGAGATCCTGGTTGTCGATCTCAATGGTTCTTAAAAAGTCCAGTAAAGCAGCTGCTGCATTTATACCATGTTCAGGTTTGGAACCGTGGGCTGATTTTCCATTCACTTCTATCTTCAATTTTCCATCAGTTATCTGCCAAAAAACCTTTGCACCATTTTTCGGTTTGAACTCTCTCAAGCGTTCTAAAACTTGATCGTTAAAGGACTCCATAATGACTGTTGCATTTTGAGGGACAACATTTGAAGCTTCGCCGGCTTTTAGATAGACAATTCGAGCTCCAGAGTTCTTTTGTTTTTTCAACAGAAAACTTATACTGTAGTTTATAATACCTTTCTCAGCGTAAATTATCGGAAAGTTTGCATCCGGTGTGACTGCATATACTGGTGTTTCTTCTTTCTGAAAATAGTACCTTATACCATCCCAACCTGATTCTTCATCTGTTCCAAGTATTATTCTCACGCGGTTTTTAATATCATATCCCGCATCTTTCACGGCTTTGAGTGCGAAAATAGCTGCAACTGTTGGTCCTTTATCATCACAGGCACCCCTTCCCCACAAATAACCATCCTTGATCAATCCCGAATAAGGATCCACAGACCAGCCATCGCCTTCAGGGACAACATCAAGATGTCCCAGGACCGCAAAAAGTTTTCCATCCTTTCCATATTCTATGTGTCCACCATACCCATCGACGTTCTTGGTCTGAAAACCAAGTCTTTTACCAAGATCGAGCGCATACTCAAGAGCCATTGCAATGCCTTCTCCAAATGGTTTTCCAGCTCCAGCAGGCTCAGATTTTACAGATTTGATTTTCACAAGATTTGATATCTCCTGGAACATGTGTTCGATGTTGGCAAGAACAATATCATCCACTTTCTTATTCATCATTTCACCTCCACTGGTAAAATGATACAATAACCCAGGGGAGTATTTGAAATGAAATACATCATCCTGATATTCTGCTCGATTGGGTTGATTGTCGGTGCGAGTATTCTCTACACCGATGATTTTTGCTATACACTCGATGACGTTCATGCAATTTTGATGTGGTCAGAAGATGGTTCTGGTTTTACCATCTCTCTTCCATCTAACTTTTCCATGCGCATCGACAACAGCGGAATCACTTTTTCAGGCAGAATCCTGAAGTATTCAAGACTCGAATTGACAGCTAAGGTTTCAAAAGACAGTGTGGGTTTTTATATCCAAGATAGAAAACCATTTCTTGCGTTTAATCATTTAACAATTGGATTTGATTTAGCTCGATACAAAAGCATAGTTTTCTCAACTCTTGTGGAAAGTTATGGAATCTTACCTGATCAATTCATCAACCTCGGTGCTTCACTGAGGGTATACGAAAACGGCGAAAGACTCTTAAAACTTCTTGCACATGTCAGGTTATGGCAGGTTGGCATGATTGCTTCGATGAATTATGGGGGTGAGTCTTTTTGCGGCGTTTCTTTTTATTTCTCCTTTTGAGTACCGTTGTTCAGTATTTTTCCTTTCAGATAGTTTTCACAAGCGATCTGCATGAAACTCTTGTCAAAGATGGATATGGACCTATGGGATTGATCCAGTGGCTTTCAGATGTAGATAGAAGCAAGATCTTGGTTCTGGATGGAGGAGATCTTTTTGACTCGAAGATCCAGCTGCCATTTGTTGGTGACAATCGAGCTTCAGTTTTAGAATATGTGAAGAAGGTAAAATACGATGCAATGGTTCTTGGAAATCATGAATACTACTTTTCCGCAGAATGGCTCAAAGCATATAAAAAGGCGAACCATTCATTGATCGGAGCGAATGTCAAAGGTCTTAAACCTTTTTCGTTATTTGAAATAGACGGTATAAAAATCGCCGTTATAGGTCTGACGACGATACAGCATCTTGCCAATCGTGTTGAACACTACGATGATCTACCAGAAGATCCATTTGAATCTTTGAGGAAAACTTTACAGAATCTTCCAGAGGTAGACTATGTCATCTGCCTGAATCATCTACAGCACGAAAGCGACATGAAGATTCTGGAACTTTTTCCAAAAGTCGATCTTGTTTTGAGTGGACATGACCATCGCGGACCTGAACTCAAAAAAATAGCAAATGGTTACCTTTTCGAAGCATCTTCTCGTGCAGAATCGGTCTATCTAATAGATGTCGATCCAGTGCAAAGAACTGTCACATATAAAGAACTCAAACTACCTGCCAGTTATCCTGTGCACGACAGTACAATCGGTACACTTTTTCTTGCTGGTGTTATTGTGGCTATTCTTTCAATTATCTGGATGCTCTTCTAACCAAAGATGAGATCAAGAACAGCCATGCATGTAAAACCAATCAAGATCCAGTAAGTGGTCAATCTTTCTCTGCCTTTGAGGTGGGTTTCTGGAATTATCTCATCGCTTATTACAAAAACCATTGCTCCAGCTGCAAGAGCCATTAGATAAGGCATCAAAACCGATGAAAATCGCGTGATGATTGCTCCAACTGAGCCACCAATTACTTCTACCAGTCCAGTTAAGAAACTGATCAAGAACGCTTTTACTGGTGTATATTTTGCATTGATGAGCGAAGCGGCAACCGCTGCGCCTTCTGGTATATTTTGGATTCCTATCGCCAGCGCCACTGAAAAAGCATGCGGTGTGAAACCAGATACGCCAACAGCCATACCTTCTGGAAAGTTGTGTATGGTTATCGCCATTACAAACAACCATATGCCTTTGAGCTTGGTAGATTCCAGTCCTTCGTGACCCTTTGTGAAGTGTTCATGCGGGACGAATTTGTCAATCAAATCTACTACAAGACCACCAAGCATGAATCCAACTGCAAACCTGACAGGTCCTCCCAGTTCCATTGATGGAATCACCAGGCTGAAAGCACTTGCGGCGAGCATTACACCAGCCGCGAAACCGAGCGAACTCTCTATGAATCGCTCATCTGCCATTTTTTTAACAAAGAGAAAAGGCAATGCACCTAAACCTGTTGCCATACCGGCAACAGCGCTGTAGATGATGCCCTTGGATAATCCACTCATGACTCGAGTCTTGAAACAGCCTTTTTCAAAGCATCCAGCGGTGCTCTTATACAATCAAAACCTTTGTCAAAGAATTCCATTTCCTGTCTGATGTGTTCTTCATTCAAAGTTTTGACAAAATCGATGTGTTTTCCATTGACCAATCTGCACACAGCCTCAGAAGCTGCAATCACCCTTGGACAACCAGATGCTTTGAATGCAACGTCTTTTATCAGGTAGTTCTCTATTTTCAAAAATATTCTGACTCGATCTCCATGGTCTGGATATACAACTTCCGCGGTGTGTGTGTAATCTATCTCCTGGGCGTATTTTGGATACATGAACAGTTCTTTGAATTTCTGAGAATACGCCATCCAACCCTCCTCAGATCTTCCGCAACCGTTTGACCTCTTCACGGAGTATTTGAATAAAATAATCTATTTCTTCTGGCGTGTTATCGTATCCGAGCGTTATTCTAATAGCACCATCGATCATCCAGTCATCCAGTCCCATCGCTTCAAGAACATGTGATCTACTCATTTTGTGGTGTGAAGAACATGCAGAAGCTGTTGATACAGACACACCACGCATATCAAGTGCTGTGGCAAGTGTCTCACCGTGGATATCCTTGAAAGAAACGTTTATGTGAGAAAAAATAGTTTCACTGCCATTTACGTGATAATCATCGAACTGGGATATTTCACCCATAATTTTCTCTTTGAAGGACTGCACTTTTTTCGCCCAATTTGAGTAATTATTCTCGATCACATTCAGCGCAACAGCCATACCGTGTGCACCGGGGACGTTCTCTGTGCCACTTCTCAGACCTTTTTCGTGCCCTCCACCATAGATGATTGGATCCACTCTTAAAGACTTTCTTATATACAAAAACCCGCATCCCTTTGGTGCATAAAACTTATGACCAGATGCCGAAAGCATATCCACCAAAGATGCATCAATTTTCAGTTTTCCAATTGCCTGAACTGCATCGGTGTGCAAAATTATTCCATGTGCCTTCGCTATCTTTGAGATCTCTTCAATTGGCTGGATCACACCGGTTTCGTTATTGACCCACATGATAGATGCAAGGACAGTGTCTCTTCTAATTGCCTTTTTGAAATCATCCGGGGTGACATAGCCTTCATAATTTGGTTTTAGATATGTGACATCATAACCGTGTTCTTGTAAGTACTTTGCCACCTGTAAAACAGCAGGATGTTCTATCTGAGTGGTGATAATATGCCCACCGTCTGGGAAGTTCGCTTTCAAAAAGCCCATAATGGCTATGTTGTCTGATTCAGTTCCACCTGATGTGAAAAAGATTTCTTCTGCCGACACATTTATATACCTGGCGATAACCGATCTGGCATTCTCGTAGATCTGCTTTGCCTCTTCACCGTGAGAATGCAAACTTGAGGCATTACCAAAGCTCTCGGTGAAAACCTTCATTACTTCCTGAGCCACTTCTTTGAAAACAGGTGTTGTTGCTGCGTGATCAAGATATACTCTCATCTTTCACGCGCTCCTTGGATTTCAACTCTTCATATGCTTCAATTGCTTTTTTGAGTGTATCCACAGCGAGATTACTGCAATGATACTTTATTTGTGGCAAACCTCCGAGCTTTTCCACAATCTCTTTCCAGCTTAACTGTTTTGCCTCTTTGAGCGAAAGCCCTTTGGCAACTTCGGTCATCATGGAAGCCGTAGCAATATTCGCGGCACAGCCGTATGATTCGAACTTTATATCTATGATACGATCATCCTGAATCTTCAAATACACGGTCATCATATCACCGCACGCAACACTACCCTCTGTTGCCTGAGCATCAGCATCGTCTATTTTACCCAAATTCCTTGGGTTTTTGAAATGATCCATGACCAGTTCGGTGTACTTCAGCAATTAACTCACCTCCCATCTTTAATTGGGCTTATCTTTCTGAGCCACGAGACAACCGATTTGAGCTTTTCAACTGTGTAATCTATCTGCTCTTTTGTTGCAAATCTGTCAAAAGTGAATCTGATTGAACCATGCACTCTTTCATGATCACCGCCGATCGCAAGAATCGCGTAATTCGGTTCGAGCTTCTCTGATGCACAAGCCGAACCCGTTGCAACTTCAACTCCCTCCATACTCAAAGCAAGACTGATAGCTTCACCCTCTATGAATCTAAAGCTGAAGTTGACGTTGTAAGGTGTCCTGTTCTTTCCCCTTGGACCGTTCAGGATGACGTGATCGATCTCCGATTCTACCCTGTTTATGAAATACTCCTGCAGCTCTCTTAAACTTTCAAGAGCAGAGTCCATCTTTTCAATTGCGAGTTCTGCTGCTTTTTTCATTCCCATTATCCCAGGGACATTTTCTCCACCGGGTCGTCTTTTATCGAAAGACTCTGCACCATACATTATAGGTTCAATCTTGGTTCCTTTTTTCAAATACAAAAATCCCACACCTTTTGGTGCGTGAAATTTATGACCACTCACACTCATCAGATCAACCTTTATCTTTTTCACATCGACCGGGAATTTTGCGTACAGTTCTGCTGCATCTGTGTGAAAATAGATCTTGTGATCCTGATGACTCAAAATCTCACCTATTTGTTCAAGCGGCATGATCGATCCAACAAAATGACCTATGGATATAACACTGACCAGTATTGTGGAAGGCTTGATGGCTTTTTGCAAATCATCCAGCTTTATAAGACCTTCGCTATCAACAGGCACAACGGTCACTTCAAAGCCTTCATCTTTCAAAAAAGATGCTATGCTCATGACCGAGCCGTGTTCAAGTGCTGAGATAATTATATGATTGCCTTTGCTTTTGTTTGCTCGGGCAACTCCAATGATAGCCAGGTTGTTGGACTCGGTGGCTCCCGAAGTAAAGACTATTTCTTCTTTGGAATCGGCATTTATTGACTTGGCAAAAAACTCTTTTGCGTTTTCCAGATCATCATAGACTTCCTGTGCAGATTGATAGAGACCATCAGGTCTTGCAAATTTATTAACCATGTAATCCTGAACTACCTGAATAACTTCTGGCAATACTTTTGTGGTTCTGCAATTATCCAGAAAGATCCTCATTGAGCACCTCCTACATGTAAGATATAACCCTCAGGATAATTCTGGCTATCTTTTCTCCAGTTTTTTCAGCTATTTCGAGAACTTCCTGAGCACTCAAAGGCTTCAGATCTTCCGGTACAGCCCTGTCTGTTATAGCAGAAAGACCGAGCACTTTTATACCAGCGTGTCTTGCAACTATCACCTCTGGAACTGTTGACATACCTACGGCATCTGCACCGAGCTTTCTGAACATTTTCAGTTCCGCGGGAGTTTCGAAGTTTGGACCAGCCACCGCAACATAAACACCTTCATAGACGTCTATCTTTTCTTCCTGAGCTGCCTTTTTTGCGAGCTTGATCAGTTCTCTATCATAAGGCTCACTCATATCCGGAAATCTAGGTCCCCATTCGTCGATATTGGGTCCTATCAACGGGTTATCCCCCATGAAATTTATGTGATCTGTTATAATCATGGGTTTCCCAACATCAAAAACAGGGTTCAACCCTCCCGAAGCATTTGTCACAAACAAATATTTCACGCCGAGCAACTGCATGACTCTGATTGGAAATGTAACCTCCTGCATGGAATATCCTTCGTAATAATGGAATCTTCCATTCATCAAGACAACATTTTTTTCGCCGAGTTTTCCAAAGATCAACTCCCCCTTGTGACCAGGTGCTGTGGATACTGGAAAACCAGGTATGTCAGAGTAGTGAAGTTTGAATGGATGTTGCAGTACATCGGCGATTTTTCCAAGACCCGAGCCGAGAATTACGCCAATTTGAGGAAGTTCACTCACCCTCTGTTTTAGAAATTCAGCAGCACTTTTTACCTTTTCCACATACTGATTCATCTTCACCCCTCCTGTCATCCTATGAGACCTTTTATTATTAACTCAGTTGCTTCATCTTCACTCAATCCCTTAGCCATCAATGTCTGAAGTTGATTTGCATTGACACGACCTATAGAAGCTTCGTGTGTCAACTCCGCCAGTTCATTCAGCACTTTCAAAACAGGAACAGTGCTCACATCTACCCCTGTACCTTTTGTTATCTCTTCACACTTTATATGACCTTTTGAATAACTGCCAATCCCATAAGCCTCATTTACAACCCTAACCTTTGACTGATCCAAAGCAACAACAGTTGTTTTTGCAATACCGCTGGAATGAGAACCCACTAAATCGAGTTTTTCCCTTATGGAAACCTGATCTGACTTGCTCGCCTTTACCTTTGCTGATAAGTCAGCAACAGCGTTGTCGTGTATTTCCACAGACGCATCAAGGCGAAGTTTACCAACTCTGGTTTTTGTCAGGGTAAAGTTATTTACAAAAAGCCCGTTTTCCTCCACGACAGCTTTTGTGACTGTATTCAGAGTTATCGAGCCAGTATCAGAATGGTAATGTTCATCGGCATAGTACATCTTTGCGTTCTTTCCAACGTGGACCAATGCCAGTGCATCATGTGTAAATTCTTCTACCCATGGAAATGTACAGTGAGCCACAAATCTGACCTGCGAGTTCTCTTCAACTTCTATCTCAAAAATAACCCTTTGGAGTCCTTTTTTTTCTACAAAACCCGTGCAGATATGAACAGGAGTCTGAATCACGGTGTTTTTCTTCACCAGTATCTTTGCCTTTACTCCATCCTCAATCTTTTGGGGAAAAATCTGTATTCCTTCCACGCTGTTAAGACCAATCACCCTGTCATTACTTATTATCAAGGATGCAACTCTTTTATCCAAAAATTTTGAAACATCTCCACCGGCTTTTTCATAAGCTTTCTTCAGCATTTCAAATTCTCTTTTCTGATCAACCGCACTTATCATATTCTCACTTCCTCTATATCTGGAAGATTTGCGTGTGAACAACCATCACACCTGTTTTTATAGTACTCTATGATCTTATCAGGTGAACCGTGTGCGAGAATCGATCCACTGCATAAAAGGTAAGCTTCTTGGGATATCCTTGCGATCTCTTCTCTGTGGGTTATAACGATAACCGTTCCATTGTTTTTTACGATGTATTCAACTACTCTCTCAATCATCGACAGGGACATTATGTCGATACCTGAGTCGGGTTCATCGAGAATTGCATACCTGGGGTTTAGCAACAAAATAGAAGCAAGCTCCACTCTTTTTCTCTCTCCTCCACTCAGAAGCCCATCGACTATTCTGTGTCTGTAAAGTTCTGGTGAGAGTCCAACAAGATTAAGCACAGATTCAACCTGATCTTTTGAGACCTTTATTTTCCCACCGAGTGTCAGGTATTGCTCCACACTGATCCCTTGAAATCTCACCGGTTCCTGCCAGAGTAATGTCAGACCTCTTTTGGCTCTCTCTGTGATCGAAAGATCAGTTATATCTTCTTTATCGAGCAAAATCTTTCCCGAGGATGGTCTGTAGTCATTTATTCCCATTATGAGATATGCAAGAGATGACTTGCCAGCACCATTTGTACCAAGGATGGCATAGACTTTACCCGTTTCAAAAACTGCATTTACGTTTTTGAGAATGTATTTACCATCTGCGTTCAAACTCACATTGTCCAGAATTAACAACCGCACCATCTCCTTACTTTAATTTTACATGGTGCGGTTTACATTCATATTAGACTTTTTAAGTCTAAATTGTTTCAAAGATCAATTCAATATGATGAAAGGACCTTCTTGCGTGAAGTCGCCCCTGAATTTTTCTTCTTTTAAAGACAGATGAGAATCCAAGTCATGGTATGTGAACGCACCTGTACCGGCGGCAAGATGGATACTCTGTCTGATTCCAAGACTGCTTTCACCCATGCAACCGATCATCAATTTGACATTTGCCGCCTGAGCCATCTGTATTATTGCCAGAGCCTCACTCAAGCCTGATTTCATGAGTTTGATGTTTATCACATCAGCTGCTTCCTCTTTTATTACTCTCAAGGCGTCGTATTTTGTGAAGACGCTTTCATCAGCCGCCACAGGATATGGACTGTTCAAGCGGACAAATTTCAATCCTTCAATGTCATATCTGAATACAGGCTGTTCAAAAACATCGACATTTACAGATTCACGATAAAGTGCCTGAATGAACTCTACAGCTTCTTTTGGTGTGAATCCCTGATTGGCATCAACCACAAAACTCGCATCTGGTGCGATTTTTTGGGAGCTGACAACTCTTTCTATGTCGGTTTTGACATCTCTACCAACCTTTATTTTTATCTTTTTGAAACCTTCTTTGTAAATTTTTTCAACCTTTGCAAGCGTGGTTTGCAGATTTTCTATTCCGACTGTTTTGTCAGTCTCAAGCCTGTCTTTGGCACCGCCAAAGAACTGATACGGCTTTATTCCAAACCTCTTGCAGAACGCATCAATCACGGCAAACTCAACAGCGGCTCTGATGGCAGGTGTTGCTCTTAAATTTGAGAGTAAATTGAACAGGATCTGGTATTTCTCGATCTCTTTTCCTATCAGGATGTCTTTTGCAGTACTTTCCATTTTTTCAAGCATTTGGGGAGTCTCACCGGAGATTACAAACAGTGCCGAAGCCTCTCCCCAACCCTCTGTACCATCTTCGAGTTTCACACAAACCTCGATATTTTCCTGTTCTTCGTGAGTGCCAAGTGATATCGTGAATGGTTGCAAGTACTGGTAAAAAACTCTCCTGAAAGAAACTGAACTGATCTTCACAGAATCACCTCCAATTTTGATATGATTTGTGAAAGTTGTTTTTCATCAAAAGGATTAAAGACGAAATAATCATCGAGCCTGTAGCTTTCATCAAGACACGATATTCCCAAAACTTTTGTATCAACGAGCTGTTTGAGCAACTGTATTTCCTTATGCGGATCTGGTTGCAAAGGAAAGTTTTCAAAGAATTCAAAATGTTTTCTGTGTGGTTCGTGTACCATGACCACATACTGAGGCATACATCCATATATCAAACCGAGTGTCACCTGACCATACGCTGGATGTCTCAAAGCACCCTGACCTTCTATGAATATCAAACGACTTCCACTTCGCTCGAGTTTAAGAATAAGCTCTTCGATAACACCGGGTACAAAATCTGCGGGCAATGCATCTATTGCAACACCTTCATCAGCCCCTATCATAATACCAGTCTGTCCTGTTGCGAGAAAAGCCGCTGGAAGATTTCTTTTCAAAGCGGCTTCCCACAGTTGAATTGCCGTTGTTCTCTTGCCGGTAGCACAATCCGTACCCAGAACACAGACGCGAATTGCCCTGGACTGGAGAATTTCTCCGTTCAGAACTCTGAGTTTTCCATCGTAGTGTCTGACATCTATTATGCGGCTTTTGGTTATTTTCGAGGCTGTGAGAAACGGTTCAGTTTCAGAGAGTTTGAGATGTAATCCAGAAACTACATCGATCCCGTACTCGATTGCTTTGAGAATATGCCTCACCAGCTCATCTGGCAGATATCCACCAACATTAGATATACCAATTATCAGAACCTTTGCACCCATGCGAACTGCCTTGTCAACGCTGTTTACAATCGGCACATCGAATCTCACCGGTGATACAAAGTCGCTGATTTTTCTTCCTTCCTGTTCGGCTATAACACAAACTGGTTTGAAAACTCTGCTGTGCCTCAACAAACCATAGGTTGTCTTTGCCAGTGATGTTCCAAGTTGTCCCCATGATAAAATTGCAGCGCAAGTACCCACTTCAAAGAACTGGCTTATTTGCAAAATTCCCCCTCCTTTCTCAGACAAATGATAACATTCAATTTTGTGATGTTGTTTTTCGAAGTTCTGGCGATAATACTAAAGGAGGGTTTCAATGGACGGTGTTGTGATTGACAGATTCGGAAAATGGGTCAAGATAAAAACCCAGAAAGGTGAAACTGTGGTCAAAATGAACAGGAAATTACCGCAGATCGGAGAACTGGTCAGAATAACCGAATATCCAGTTAATCCAAAGGTTTATGTCGCAGAAAAAATTTTTGAAGCCCCCGAAGTTCTGCCTCCTTTACAGCAGCTACAACCGCTTTTGCGGAGTATAGAAAAACCCAGAGGCGATCTTGACATACCATTTCTTGCAAAGGTTGCAGAACAAATCCAAAAGCGTACTGGACGATTGGACAATGATTTTTTTGACAGGCTCGGGCTGTACTATAAAAATGGTGAGGTTAACCAGGACATGGAAGCCTTTGGTTTATGGCTTATGACACTTTCACATCCCTACACTTTCAGGAGTCTACCTGACCTGGAAAAACCGCTTCATCTTTTCATAGATAGAAGATCAAAGACATTCAGAGTGGATTTTGTGAGAAATTCTAAGGTTATGAGTATCGAAGGAACCATCATTTCAGACCAGATATTTTTGAATATGACAGGTGTTAAAGCCAGCACAGAGCAGATTGAACAACTCAGAAGCTCGCTGAGTACATATTTCAGGACGGTTTTGATCAATACAGGAGGTCTAAAAGATGGACTATATGCATAAACTGGCAGTTGCACTTGGTTACGATCCGGAGAAATTCAATGCCCCTTTTGTGATAGCCAAGGGAAAGGGAGAAGTCGCCGAAAAGATCATCGAAGAGGCTGAAAAAGCAGGTGTGCCAATAGTTTCATCCCCAGATCTTGTCAGAAAACTGTACAGACTCCAACTGCTCGAGGAAATACCAGACGATCTGTACATCGCAGTCGCCCAGATACTGGTTTTTATACAAAATCTATGATTTCTTCTCCCTGATCTTTTCGAGAGTCTGCTTCAAATTTTCAAGTTCCTGTGCGGTTTTTCTCAAAATCCTATCCTTTCTCTTTATATTCTCGCTGAGCTGGTCAACGATTTTCGAAATCCTTCTGTCCTTTATTCTCACATCGGTCGAGCCTTCTGAGAGTTTCTCAAGTGATTCTGCAATCGAGAGCAATTTGGTTCTGTAATAATCCTGAAAGATGATCAACAATACCGTCAGAGCAATACAGATGCATAGAAGAACTGGAAAAAGTAGCTGCCAGAAGATGTCCTTTGTTTGGACACAGCTGATCGTATAAAAACCATAAACAGGGTTCACAGCAGCATAAGCATAGACACTGTGTCCCTTGTATTTTGTTTTGAATACTTTGTTGGTTTCTTGAACTGTTATGATGCCAGAGAGTGTTTCACCAATACCAGCTACCTCCGAAGTTGCAACGATTTTTCCAGCTGTGTCTGTCACAAAATACACCACAGGAGCTGATAAACCATTCAAAGAGACCAGAGTAGACTGTACATCCTGTTCTTTTCGAATGCAAACGACAACCTTTTTGAGATGCTCGTCGTATAGAAAAACCCCTCCGACTTTTTTTGCCAGATTCACATACTGATCTGGTATCTGATCTGATAAACCAGAAGAGTTTTTAACCTTCTCCACCACCTGAAGTTCTATCAATCTTGCAGCTGTCTGAACAAGTAACACGGCATCTTTTTCGACAATTTCACTGAACCGTTGCTTGATCAATAACACTGGTATTAATGAACAAAAAAGCAATACCAAAAAGATCAACAGCAATTTGATCAATCTTCGAGCCATTTTCCCATCATCACCAGATCGATGTATTCACCATCAACAAAAACCGCCTTTCTTTTAACACCCTCTACCTCAAAACCGAATTTTTTGTAGAGTGCTATTGCCCTGTCGTTGTTCGACATTACCTCCAACTGAATTTTCTTGAACCCCTTTTGTTTTGCTATCTTCAGGCATTCTTCCATAAGAGCAGTCCCAATACCTTTACCCCAGAATTGTTTTTTCACACTTATACCCAGTTCGCCTTTGTGCATTATCCTTCTTCTGTTCGAACCAGAAAGGGTTATCACTCCAACTATCTGCTTATCGTATTCAGCTACTAAGAATATTCTTCGCATATCACTCAGATATATTGTTATCATTCTTCTTTGATCTATCAGGTCTTCAACTTCATCAGGACATGTCAAAAGGAATTTCGATTCAGATGAAACCTGTCTTTTGAAAGCTACCAGCTCAGCCGCGTCGGAAAGACGCACCTGTCTGATCAGCAAGCCTTCCATTTCTATCAGATCCTTTCGAAAAATTTATCCAGATCTCTGAACTCTATGGAATAAACTACTGGACGACCATGTGGACAGGCACTGATCTTTTTATCAAAGATCCGTTTCACAAGCAAAAGAGCTTGCTGGTTATCAAGCCTGTCTTTGGTTCTCAGCGCACTCTTGCATGCTATATTGGCTATGATCTTTCTGACAGTTTCTTCAAAACTCTGAAGGTCAATCAATTTCATCTCGTCAATACTTTCCACGAGAAAATCTCTGAGATCTCTTTGATCGAGCCACTTTGGAATTTTTTTGACGACCACTTTCTCCGTTCCTATTTCATAGTCAAAGCCTATTTTTCTTAGAAGATCTGTTCTTTTCAGAAGATCAAGCTCACTTTTTCTCAGGGGTATCTCAGCATCTATCAACAGATCAGCGGCTGGCATGTCACCCAGACGGGAAATCATTTCATCGTATATGAGCCTTTCATGTGCTGCATGAAAATCGACAATGAGCAGGGCTTCAGAGGTTTGAGTGATTATGTACCTTCCTTTTGCAATACCGATCACGTTGAAATTCGATGGCTCAAGAAACTGCCTATCCTGGGGAAAAGTGACTGGCGTTTCTTTTTCCTTGACTTTGTAAGTTTCAAAAGACTCCTGCACTCTGCGGTCTGATGATGAAGATACGGGAATCTGATGTATAACGACCTTTTCAAAAGTAGCCCTGATTGTATCTCTGACGAATTTGAAGACTTTCTCTTCGTCTGAAAACTTCACTTCCAGTTTCTGAGGATGTATGTTCACATCGACATCTTTTGATGGAATGAATAGATTCAGGACAACTAATGGATGTTCTTTTTGATTTAGAAAATCACTGTATGCAGAGTAAATTGCACTCTGTATAGTTGAATTGACCACGTATCTACCATTCACATAAACAAAGAGTGATCTCCTATTTCTGAAAAAAGGTGGTTTAGTTGCACAGCCAGTTATTCTCATTCCATTTCTTTCCATATCGAATGAAGTCAGATGGTCTTTGGGTACATCTTTAAAAAGGGATCTGACACGCTCAATTAAAGTCGATGGAACAAAGTTGTACACAATCTCCTGATCGACGGATAGAACGAAAGCTATTTGCGGGTGGGATAGACAGAATCTTTCAAAGGTTTCTGTTGCCATTCGACCTTCAATGGCAGATGATTTTAAAAATTTTCTTCTTGCAGGTACGTTGAAAAACAAATCTTTGACGATGACCGTTGTGCCCTTTTGACAGGCACACGGTTTTTCATATATCAAATGTCCTGCCACAACCTCAATTTCGTTTCCTATCTGCGATTGTTCAACCCTTGAGATTATCTTAGTCTTACTCACCTGGCAGATGGAATAAAGAGCTTCACCACGAAAGCCAAAAGAGTTGAGCTTGTAGATATCTTCAAAACTCGAAATTTTACTGGTTGCATGTGGTTCAAAACAGTTTATTAAATCGTCTCTGTCCATTCCTTCACCATTATCCTGAACTTTTATCTCATCTTTTCCACCGTTTATCAGTTCAACAACTATTCTTGTTGCACCTGCATCTATCGAATTCTCGACCAATTCCTTCACAACAGAATGTGTTCCAACGATCACCTCTCCAGCCGCAATTCTTGAGACAACTGAAGGATCGAGCTTCTTAATCTTCACGTAACTTCACCTCACTTATAATAATGATAACTCACAGTACAGCAAAAAGAGGTGACTGTACTTTGAAATCACGTTCAGCAATCAAGTTCATAATTTTGATGGGTTTTGTGAGTCTTTTTTCCGATATCGTTTACGAAGGAGCCAGGAGCATATCAGGACCATACCTCGGTCTTCTTGGTGCCAGTGCCACTGTCATTTCGTTAACCGCAGGGCTCGGCGAATTCGTGGGTTACGCCTTCAGGCTTGTGAGCGGATACTTTGCAGATAGAACAAGGCGTTACTGGTTGCTGACCTTTTCTGGTTACCTGATGAATTTGCTGGCTGTTCCCTCTCTGGCTTTTGTAGGACACTGGCAGATAGCAGTCCTGCTTTTGATAGCTGAAAGATTCGGTAAGGCAGTTAGAAAACCCGCGAGGGACACGATGATGTCATTTGCCGTAAAACAGGTTGGATCAGGCTGGGGATTTGGTCTTGAAGAAGCTTTAGATCAGATAGGAGCCGTGACAGGACCGGTGATTCTATCAGTTGCCTTGGCTTTGAAAAATGGAGAGGAACTTTCAAGATACAGGTCTGCTTTCTTGTTGTTACTCATACCCGCCATTGTTTCACTGGTTCTTTTAACAGTTGGTCGAATTCTGTTTCCAACACCGAGCGATTTTGAAAAAACCACTTCTACCAGATCAGATCGATTAATGACAAAGAGTTTTCGCTGGTATCTTGTGGCAATCTCTTTTATTGCCGCAGGTTTTGCAGATTTTCCATTGATAGCCTATCATTTTTCCAGAACCAACTTAGTGAGTGCCTCTTTTATCCCTCTGTTTTACTCAATTGCTATGGGAATCGACGCTCTGGCAGCGGTTGTATTTGGTAAGCTTTTCGACAAACGCGGTCTGGTAGTTCTGATAATTTCCTCGTCGATTGCCGCGTTTTTTGCACCTTTTGTTTTTTTGTCCAAGAATCTATTTGCTGTAGTTTTCGGTGTGTGTCTGTGGGGTGTAGGAATAGGTGCTCAGGAATCCATACTGAAAGCTGTTGTTGCAAATCTGATACCTGTTCAGAAACGAGGCACAGCCTATGGAATCTTCAACACGATTTTTGGTCTTGCCTGGTTTCTTGGCAGCTTATTGATGGGTATCTTATACGAAAGATCACTGGTCCTGCTGGTAACTTTCTCGGTGCTGATGGAACTTTTTTCAGTCATGGCGATCATTTTCATGAGCAAATCAAATCAGTGATTTGAAAGAACTATTTTTATGAACTTGAGAACATCACGCGGTACATTTTTTTTGTCAAGTGGTGATTGAAGAAACCGGTAAAGCCATTCCAGGTGGATTTTTTGAATGAACCTGGGAGCCCTTTTTTTGAAACCAGAGATTACATCGAACGAACCTCCAACACCCATGGCAAAAACAGCACCTATCTTTGACAAATTCTCGCTGATCCACAGTTCCTGCTTTGGCACTCCCATACCAACGAAAACAAGATCTGCTTTGCTTTTGTTGATAATTTCGATTGGCTCATCGTTCATGAAATATCCATGATAATATCCACGGACAATGCCGTTGAACTGTTTGTTGAGATTTTCCGCCGCTTTAGCCACAACCTCTGGACGTGCACCAAGCAGAAATACCCGCCAGTTTCTCTGTTCAGCAATTTTGCACAACTCAATCATCGTATCTATACCGGTTATCCTCTGTGATTGTTTTTTGTGAATCTTCTTGATAGCCCATACAACTCCGATTCCGTCCGGAAAAATCAGGTTGGCTTTTTCAACCGCTTTTTTGTAAAATTCGTCTTCAACAGCTTTAACAACAATCGAAGCATTTGCTGTGACAACAAAGGTCTTTTTTCCGCTTGAAATTCGCTCAGTGAGTAACCAGAGAAGCTCCTGTTTTTCAGCGATTGTGATAGGCAGGTCAAAAAGTCGAACTAATTCCAACTGAAAGCCTCCACTGTAGAACTTTTACTGGTGCCGAGGGCGGGACTTGAACCCGCACGGGAGTAAACCCACATGATCCTGAGTCATGCGCGTCTGCCATTTCCGCCACCTCGGCAAACTCACTGTCTTTATCATATCACAGTAATAATTCATAATCAAGGTGGTTTTCAGCGACTGATTTATTAAAATTCTATACACAAATATTTTACAACTATGTAATTGAGTTCTACATAAGTAGTGTTATATTTATATAGAACACTATATAAATGGAGGTGTTGTTGTGCAGTTAATTAGACAGTCAAAGTTTCTTCAGGTAGCGCTGATCACAGCGATTTTGGGAACTCTTGGATGGCTGTTACCTTTTATACCGTTGAAGATTGTACTTGCCTTCATTGCCGTGGTGATTTTAGCCTTCATGTTCAAAAGCTATGTAAGACACATGGCTGGTTTTATGGCACTGGCAATTATAATCTTCTTAATTCCATCAAGCATTGGCATTTACTCACACATCATTTTGCAGAGTTTTCAAGATGTTTTTCATTTTCCTTTCACCGGATTTTTCAAGGAAGTTGAGCCTTCAAAATCAATTGATCTAAAATCGAAGGTTGTTATCGATGGACAAATGAGTGTAGACATACGTTTTACCGATTCTCATTCAATTCGACTCTCAGATGAACTTGATGTGAGTACCTCAAATGATGAAATAAGGATCTATGGAAGCCATCCTGACAAAAAATACATTATCGAGATCGGCACTGACCAGTTACAGGATCTACAGATAAACACAGCAGCTGTGTCTATCGGCGGCGAATGTCAAATAAACTCGCTTTATATCGATGGCACCATAGTAAATGTCAAAGGAAAAATCGTAGCAAATCGTCTGTCAATCAACGGCACAGGCGTAAATGTAAACGGTAAATTGGCTGGAAAGTCACTGTACATAGACGGTACAGGAATAAATCTCAAAGGTGAGTTCGAGTTTGAAGCGATCAGAATAGATGGAACCGGTATATCTTTTGACATGGTACTTTCCAGTTGTAGTTCTCTGTCCATCGATGGAACAGGAATAAATGGAACTTTAACTTACCTTGGTCCGGATGATCTTTACCTGAAAGCCGATGGTACAGGTGGAAAGATCACATTGAGAAATAAATCAAAGGCAGATATCCGACTTGATAGCTCTGGTATCAGAATAGTGAGAGAGTGATTCAGATGCTGAGAAAGGTCGATAAACACAGTGGTATACCTGTTTATCTTCAGATCATGAATCAGATTAAATCCGAAATACTGCTTGGGAATCTCAAAGCTGAGTCACAGTTGCCTCCTGTAAGAGAACTTGAAACAATCTTCGACGTCAACGTGAATACAATATTGAAGGCTCTTGATAAGCTCAAAAATGAAGGTTTCCTGGTGTCAGAGCAAGGGATAGGATACTTCGTCGCAAAGAATGTTTCAATCGATCCACAGATTACTCAGGAAATAAAAAAATTGGTTAGCAATCTCAAATCGAAAGGTCTTGATCTTTATACTTCTTTGTTGTTGATTGAGGAGGTGTGGAAGAATGAAAAACTTTGATGTTTATGTGAAAAAACAGCTTCTTGAAAAATACTCAAGCATGGTTTTTTTCTTAGCCGTGATGCTTTTTCCAAATTTCGGCGCCAAGGCATTCGGAGCTTTTTTCATAATACTGTTTTCCCTTGCATCCGACATTAGACAGAAAAAACTCGATTTGATGATCTTTTTGCCATTTACCAGAAAACAATTGTTCTACATGGAATATCTGTTTCTTTCAATGTTGATTTCAATGACTTTCTTTGTGGGCTTGATCTTTGCTGATCACTCAATATATTCTTGGCTGATACTGCTCAAAGTACTCATCTTCTTTTCATCTTACTTTGGAGTGGTGATATCTGCTGTCAGTGTTGGATTTGATCCGTATGGTGCCGCATTCTTGTTTCTGTTAGCAGATTTAGTGCTCGGTGGCATTGGATCAAGCCGTATCGGTCCTACTTTCAATCCTTATAAGTTGATAAGTCCTTCATATCAGGCAAATATCCTTGCTTCACTTATTTTTGCAGTTATTCTGGTCTATACGGCATACAGGCTCTTCACACAAAGAGGTGGTGAAAGATGATTCTTGTTGAACACTTGAGAAAACAGCTTGGTAATAAACAGGTCTTAAGTGATGTATCGTTCAGCATCGATGAAGGAACTGTATTTGCATTGGTGGGACCGAATGGAGCTGGTAAGACAACGACGATAAGATGCATAACCGGTGCACTGAAAATCGATGCCGGAGAGATACAGCTTTTTGGCAAAAAGTACGATAGTTTCAGCGAACCTCAACTGAAGGAAAAAATAGCAGTTGTTTCTGAAGAAAGGTCTGTCTTCAGGAATTTCACAGCAAAAGATTATGTGCAGATGTGGTCTAAACTCTATCCAGAATGGGATGACACCGTATTTTCAAATTTCGTTGCAAGATACGGTTTTGATCTTTCTCAAAAAGTAGAATCATATTCCATCGGGATGAAAACCATTTTCTTTGTTGGTCTGTGCATTGCAAGCCAGGCTGATTTGTTGATTCTCGATGAACCAACACAACATCTCGATCCCACAGTGAGGCTTGAAGTAATGAATATGCTAAAAGAATACGCCAACTTGGGAAAAACTATACTGATCAGTTCACATGAGATCTTTGAAATCGAGGAATATGCCACGCATCTTGGAATTATCAAAGAAGGGAGAATAATTTACTCAGATTCCATAGACAACGCCAAAGAAACTCATAGAATAGTTGATAAAGGAGAAAATCTGCAAGCCACAGATGTGATAGGTTTAGTCGGTTCGAGTGTACTGGTGAGAACCAGATCCGATGTGGGAAGGTTTCCAAAATTAAACGAGATCGTCGTAGGATATCTCACAGGTCACCGGGAAAGATTTTTATCACTGAAATGAAAGCGGGAGTCACCCGCTTTCATTCTCTTAAAAATATCAGATACACGACAAAAACAGCAGCGAGGATCCATGTCAACCAGTGAACCTGTTTTGCCTTTTTGCCGAACAGTTTTACGACAGGATATGTGATTATTCCAAGGGCTATGCCGTTGGCTATCGAATAAGTCAATGGCATCATCAGCAGAGTCACAAAAGCTGGTACAGCTTCTGTGATATCATCCCAGTTGATTTTCTTTAGGGTTTTAATCATCAAAACACCAACAAAAACCAAGGCTGGCGCAGTTGCAGCTGTCGGTACAGTCATGGCAAGGGGCGAGAAGAAAAGCATCAAAAGCATCAAAACAGCAACTACGACTGCAGTCAAGCCAGTTCTACCTCCTTCGGCTATACCTGCACTGCTTTCTATGTATGTAGTCACAGTTGAAGTGCCAAAAACTGCACCAACAGATGTACCAACAGCATCCGCAAGATACGCTTTGGATGATCTTGGTAAATCTCCATTTTTCATGAAACCTGCCGATTCCGCCAGTCCCGTCAGTGTCCCAAGGGTATCAAAAAAATCCACAAAGAAGAATGTGAAAACGACCATCCAGAATGTAGCACTGCCCAGAGCTTGAAGATTGAAATCCATTTTCATGAATGTAGGAGTGATACTGGGAATTTTACCAATCATACCTTGATAATTTGTCACTCCAAAAACTGGCAATGCACCTATCAAAGTACTGGTGAGTATCCCGATCATTATTGCTCCTGGCACTTTCAGAGCAAAAAGCATGACTATTACAAAAAATCCAATTATTGCAACTATCACATTTGGATCTTTCAAATGTCCTAAACTCACAAAAGTTGCTGGATCGGCAACGACGATTCCAGCTCCTTTGAGTCCTATGAATGCTATGAACAGACCTATACCTGCACCCGTTGCCAGCTTCACCGAATCCGGTACAGCCTTTACCACAAGTCCACGAGCACCCGTGACGGTTAAAAGGATAAATATTAGACCTTCCACGAAAACAGCTGCGAGCGCGACTTTCCAATCAATACCCATTTTCAAACATACTGTAAAGGTAAAATATGCATTCAATCCCATTCCTGGCGCAAGAGCAAACGGATAATTCGCGAACAATCCCATGATCAATGTTGCTGTTACAGAACCAAGGATCGTTGCCACCATGAAAGCGCCAAAAAACTGTGTGTAAAGGTCACTGCCAGGTGTAGCACCAGGAATAACGTTGATGAGAATAGACGGGTTTACAAAAACGATGTAAGCCATTGTGAGAAAGGTAGTAATACCTGCTACCACTTCTCTTCGCACAGTAGTACCGTTCTCTTTCAAGTGAAAGAGCTTCTCCACTTTTCTCCCTCCCACGAAAAGGATAAAAACACACAAAAATATTAAACGAGAACCATTTAATGATCTATATTCTGCGTGAAACAATTAGTTGAACAAAAGGTCTTTTTAGCCCATACTTTCAGGATTGACAAAAAGATCAATCCACGGTTTTGAAAACGAAAATCTTGTATAAAACACTATTGAGAGAAGGAATATCACAATGATGATCATTTTGAACTCTTTTGTTAAAGAAGTCATTTGAATATTTCTTTCGACAAAAGATCCCATAATCGCTGAAAGGAAAGTAACTGCAAATGCCCAGATCAATTCAATGGCAATTGATTCGAAATGTCCAGCCATGTACCAGATGATCACAATGAACCAAGGAACGAGTGTTGCTGAAAAAATTCGTGAATACCAGAAATTCTTCAGCTGAATCTTATTCCGCCAGAAAAAATATTCAATTAGTCCTGTGATTAGATAAGCCCAAAATCCCATTTTGAGATGCTCAAAAACAGATTCATCTGTACCGCAAAATATCATTAGTAAAGGCCATTTTAGCAGCTCATAACCAAAGTGGAGTACAGAAAAAACAGCCAGATAAATCAAAGCTTTCAGTGGTATTTTCATTTAAAACACCTCCAGATATATTTTGCACCAATTGAGTTTGATCTTCTGATAGTTAATTTGACTTTAACACCTGTTCAAGTGTTATAATTTTCATTAAGATCTCACAAGGGGGTGTATGAGTATGAAAAGGTTTGTGGTATTTTTTCTGGCGACAGTTGCCGTTTTTAGTTTTGCAGCTAAGTACGGCGGGACATTGAGATTTGTCATGGGTGCCGATGCTGTAAGTTTGTTACCTGCAAACCAGACTGACAACATCAGTGGGACTGTTTGTAGACATATCTTTGAGGGTCTTGTCGAATTTGATGAAAAACTGAATTTAATGCCGGCACTTGCAGAACGCTGGGAAGTCTCCAGTGATGGAACAGTCTACACTTTTTATCTGAGAAAAGGTGTCAAATTCCACGACGGAGCAGATTTCAACGCTCAGGCAGTAAAAAAATACTATGATTATGTATTAAACAACAATTTGAGAAGAACAGGTCTGTTCAAAGGGATTATCAAGACAATTGAGGTTGTAGATGATTACACTGTGAATTTCATACTGGAAAAACCATTTTCACCATTTCTTTACAGGCTCGCGCATGAGGGTGCACTCATCGCTTCTCCAAAGGCAATAGATGAGTTTGGCTCAGATCCGGGTAAACTGGGCAGGATGGCTGTGGGAACAGGTCCATTTATGCTCAAAGAATGGAAAGTAGGCGAGAGAATAGAATTAGTGAAAAATCCAAACTACTGGAGACAGGGTCAGCCTTATCTGGATGGAATCGTTTTCACGATAATACCTGAGGATGTGACTCGAGTGAACCAGTTGAGAGCCGGTGATGCTGATGTGATGTTCAATCCACCACCTGCTTTAGTACCAACCTTGCAAAAAGACGATAGGCTCAATGTCAGAATTGAACCGAGTCTGAGGGTAATCTACATAGGTATGAATATCAGAAAGGCTCCGCTCAACGATGTGCGCGTTAGACAGGCACTGAATTATGCAATCGACAAGAGTAAACTTTGCTCTGCAATCATGAAGAATCTCGCTATTCCATCTGATTCACCGCTCTCAAAGTACACCGTTGGTTACGCACCAACAGGCGGCTATCCCTATGATCCACAGAAAGCCAGACAACTTCTAAAAGAAGCAGGTCAGGAAAATCTAAAACTGGAACTGATCACTCCCAAGGGTAGATATCTGAATGATTACGAAGTTGCCATTGCCGTTCAGGGTATGCTCAAAGAAGTTGGAGTAACTGTAGATGTTAAACCAATGGAATGGGCTACATATCTCAACTTTTTGGATAACCCTGACAATTTGAGCTACGAATTGTTCCTGCTTGGATGGGCTCCATCCACCGGTGAAGGTCACTGGGTTTTATATCCACTATTCCACTCAGACAACATCAAACCAAACGGCACAGGAGACAATTTTGCCCTGTACAGTAACCCCACAGTAGATGATCTGATCACCAAAATAGGTTTTGAACTTGATAGAAACAAGTTGACACAGTATTATGCCCAGGTGCAAAAGTTGATAGTTCAGGATGCTCCATGGATATTTTTGTATAACATGGCTAATGTCGTAGCATTTAGAAAAGAACTCAAAGATGTTTGGATATTGCCAACAGAGTTTGTAATTGTTAAATACGCCTGGTTCGATAAATGATCAATGAGTGTGGCATAAGCCACACTCATTTTTTATTTTAATCTTCCCACCAGATTTTACCATCCCTTTTCATCCATCCCTTTTATTAATACACAAATTTTTGTTTATCAAATTTATACAACCTCTAAAACTCATTGACAATAATTCTTGATCATGGTAGAATTCCATTCAAATAAACCGCACAAAGGAGGTGAAACTGGTGAGGAAAGCTGTGTTAGCCGTTTTGTTGCTTTTTGCTGTTTTTAGTTTTTCAGCCAAGTACGGTGGAACACTCAGGTTTTTGATCGGAGTTGACGCAACAACCCTGCTCGGACCAAATATTCCAGACTCAATAAGCAACATAATCGCAAGTCATATCCTCGAGGGACTCATCGATGTTGATGAAAACTTAAAGATCATACCACGCCTTGCCGAGCGGTGGGAAATTCAGGAGAACGGGACCGCCTACGTGTTTTATCTGAGAAAAGGTGTCAAATTCCACGACGGTGAAGATTTCAACGCCTACGCAGTTAAAAAGCATTTTGATTATGTTCTCAACTCGTCTCTGAGAAATGTTGGTATGTTCAAAGGTATCATCAAAGAAGTTCAGGTACTGGACGATTACACAGTTAAATTCAAGCTCTTTCAACCTTATACTCCAATACTATATCGATTGGCAACTTCTTCTGCAGCCTGGATTCTTTCACCAAAAGCTATTGAAAAGTATGGTAACGATCCGGCTGTTTTTGGAAGAAATCCTGTTGGAACCGGACCATTTGTTTTCAAAGAATGGAAAGTAGGAGAAAGAATCGAGTTGGTAAGAAATCCAAATTATTGGCGAGAAGGATTACCGTACCTGGATAGAATAACCTTTTCCGTTGTTTCTGAAGATGTTTCTCGTGTCACCCAGGTTAGAGCAGCTGATGCAGATGTTATGTACAACCCTCCTCCGGCATTAATCCCGTCTCTGGAACAGGATTCGAGATTAATTGTGAAAACCATACCAACTGTGAGAGTGATCTACATAGGCATTAACAGTCGCATATCTCCTTTGAATGATGTAAGGGTCAGACAGGCGCTCAATTACGCTATTGACAGAGAAAAACTCTGCAAGGTCATCATGAGAGATATGGCTCGACCATCTGATTCACCTTTATCGAGCATCACTTACGGCTATGTTTCTACAGGTCTGTATCCCTATGATCCTCAGAAAGCCAGGCAACTGTTGAAAGAAGCCGGTTATAACGGCTTAAAACTAGAACTCATTACTCCGAAAGGAAGATACTTGAACGACTATGAGACTGCTGTAGCACTGCAGGGAATGTTCAAAGAAATAGGTATAACTCTTGATGTTAAACCTATGGAATGGGGTACCTATGTGGCAAAAATACTCTCCAACAAACCAGAAGATTGGGATTATCAGATGTTCTTGCTTGGCTGGGCTCCCGGTACCGCTGAAGGTCATTGGGTGCTGTTCCCGCTTTTCCATTCGTCGAATCAGGTGGGTAATCCTCAAGGCACTGCAAAATACAACAATTTTTTCTACAGCAATCCAAAAGTCGATGAACTCATAGACAAAATCGGTACCGAACTCGATGAAAAGAAATTGATGGAATATTATGCTCAGGCGCAAAAAACAATTGTTCAGGACGCTCCTGCGATATTTCTATATGAAATGAAAATCGCCACAGTTATGCGTAAAGAAATCAAAGATCTGAAGATCTACCCCACCGAACGTTTTGACATGATGTATACTTGGGTTGATCAGTGAATTTTATGGGGTGTGTCAGCACACCCCAGTGTCTGTGGGGTGTTACAGGTGATCAAGTTCATCACGCGAAGATTACTACTTCTGATACCAGTAATAATTGGAGTTTCAATAATATCTTTTTCGATAATGCACATGATACCTGGTGATCCAGCCCGGATCATAGCTGGAGAAGGCGCAACAAAAGAAGACATCGAAGCGATACGTAACAAATACGGTTTGAATAAACCCTTGATTGAACAATACTTCAGATTTATGCAGGGAATTTTGACAAATGATTTGAGATCTATAAAAACTGAAAGACCGATTTTGAAGGAAATCTCACCGAGATTTCTCAATACTGTTCAGCTTGCTTTAGTAAGTATAATTATCTCTTCAATAATAGGCATCTCGCTTGGTATTGTTTCCGCAGTGCGGAGAAATACGTGGATCGATAGTTTTGCCATGTTCTTCTCTCTAATTGGTGTCTCTATGCCCATTTTTTGGTTGGGCATCTTATTGATAATCACTTTTTCTGTTACTCTTGGCTGGCTGCCATCTGGCGGTAAAGGAGGAATCGAACACATAATTCTTCCTGCTATAACACTTGGTCTTGCAACATCAGCCATAATAGCAAGAATGACACGTGCCAGTATGCTTGAGGTTCTCAACCAGGATTATGTGAGAACAGCCAAGGCGTTCGGCCTGGCAAGAAGAAAAATTGTGTACAAGTACGTTTTGAGAAATGCCCTTATTCCAATAATAACGGTTATCGGGTTGCAGTTTGGTTATCTTCTCGGTGGTGCCGTGCTGACCGAGAGTGTATTCGGCTGGCCCGGGCTTGGCAGGTATGTTGTGGATTCCATTTTCAATCGCGACTATATAGCCGTTCAGGTTGGAATAATGGTAATAGCTATGTCCTTCGTCTTAGTAAACTTGTTTGTCGATATTCTATATGCACTGGTTGATCCGAGATTGAGGCGGGGTTGAATATGCCAAGAAAAAGTTCACTGGCGATTACATTCAAGCGAATAAGCAAAAACAAGGGTGCGTTGATTGGTATGTTCATTGTATTTGCAATTATAATCATTGCTCTTGCGGCACCTTTAATAGCACCATACGATCCGTACAAGCAGGATCTGCTCTCGAGTCTTGAGGGACCATCTTTACGTCATCCATTTGGCACCGATATCTTCGGAAGAGATGTGTTGAGTAGGTTAATCTACGGTGCAAGAACATCTGTATCTATTTCTTTTTTGTCCGTGATAATTGCAATCTTCATGGGTGCAATAGCAGGAACGCTCGCCGGGTATTTTGGTGGAGTCATCGATGAGGTTTTAATGAGATTCTTAGACATATTGATGGCATTCCCGGACATACTCCTTGCCATAGCCATCGTCGCGGCATTGGGACCTGGCAAATCTAATCTGATCATAGCTATCGCTGTCTATTCATTTCCCCAGTTTGCAAGAGTTATGAGAGCCTCTGTTTTAACGGTCAAGAATAACGAATACATAGAAGCAGCCAAAGCTATAGGAGAATCAAATATGTCAATATTGATCAGATATGTCGTGCCAAACGCGTTGGCACCGATAATTGTACAGGCTACCCTTAGAATGGCAACAGCTATATTGACAATATCTGGATTGAGTTTCCTTGGATTAGGAGTCAAACCACCAGAAGCGGAATGGGGAACAGATCTCGCGATGGCAAGGGTTTATCTGGAAATAGCACCTCATCTGGGTATTTTCCCGGGTATTGCACTGTTCTTGACGGTGATGGGATTTAATTTGTTTGGAGATGGACTTAACGACGCTTTGAATCCAAGATTGAAGGACAGGTGACACAAAAGATGGGAGAGTTACTGAAAATAGAGAACCTTCGGTTATACTTCGACACCGAAGAAGGCACCGTAAAAGCCATAGAGGATGTCAACTTAACGGTCAACAAAGGTGAAATCGTCGGTATCGTTGGAGAAACAGGCAGTGGAAAATCAATCACAGCTATGAGCATATTGAAGTTAATACCTACACCGCCAGCGAGATATCTTGGTGGGAAGATCTGGTTCGATGGTCAGGAGATTAACAAATTATCAGAGCAGGAAATGACTCAAATCCGTGGCAAGAAGATATCAATGATCTTTCAGGAGCCGATGACTTCGCTCAACCCAACATTTACCATTGGTGAACAAATTTGCGATGTGATCATGACTCATACAAATGTCAGCAAGCAGGAGGCTATCTCAAAAGCCATAGAGACATTTAAACTGGTGAGAATGCAGGATCCTGAATCTCTTTTAAGCAAATATCCACATCAGTTATCTGGTGGAATGAGACAGAGAGTAATGATCGCAATGGCATTGGTATGCAATCCAAAGTTGTTGATTGCAGATGAGGCAACTACTGCACTGGATGTTACCATCCAAGCTCAGATTTTGAGCCTGTTGAGAAAAATGAATCAGGAACTTGGACTGAGTGTCCTGATCATCACCCATAATTTCGGTGTTGTGGCACAGATTTGCGATAAGGTAGCGGTCATGTATGCCGGATATATTATCGAATTTGCCGAAGTTAAAGAGATATTTCAAAGACCTTTGCATCCATATACAAGAGGGCTTCTGAGTGCTATACCACCTGTTGATAGCAAGGTAAGCCAGCTCAAAGTGATCGAAGGTAGTGTCCCGAACCTGATAGATCCTCCAGGCGGCTGTCGTTTTCACCCTCGCTGTGAGAGGTTCGTAAAGGGTCTGTGTGATAACAAGGTTCCAGAGCTTACAGGTTCAAATCACAAAGTTGCCTGCTTTAATCCGTACAGCGGTGGTGACCAAAATTGGAAATCCTGAAGGTTAGAAAACTGGTAAAGACCTTTTCAGTAAAAAAAGGATTTTTTGGCAAACACTTTTTAATCAAGCCTCTGAATGAGGTTTCATTTGATTTGAATGAAGGTGAAACGCTTGGTGTTGTTGGTGAATCTGGATGCGGTAAAACAACACTCGGTAGAACTGTGATAAGGTTACAGAAACCAGATGGTGGTGAAATAATCTTCAATGGAATCAACATAACAGATCTACCTGAAAAAGAATTCCGCCAATTTCGACGTAACATGCAGATAGTTTTTCAGGATCCATTTTCCTCACTGAACCCACGCATGACCGTCTATGACATACTCGCGCGACCGATAAGAATTCACCAGAAACTCCCGAAAGCCCAGGAGAGATCTTTAATCATGAATACGCTGGAGAGTGTGGGCTTGAAATCCGAGCATGTTGGTAGATTTCCGCATGAGTTTTCCGGTGGGCAGAGGCAGAGGATAGCAATTGCCCGCGCCATAATAACAAAGCCAAAATTCATCGTACTTGATGAACCAACCTCGGCACTTGATGTTTCTGTCCAGGCTCAGATAATGAACCTGCTCAAAAAACTGAAAGAAGAGTTGAATCTCACTTACATGTTCATATCTCACGATCTGTCTGTGATCAAATTTCTAAGTGACAGGATAGCAGTCATGTATCTTGGGCAGATAGTTGAAATGGGAAAAACAGATTCAGTAGTCAGTAATATGCTCCATCCTTACACACAGCTGTTGTTCAACTCCATACCCATACCGGATCCGGAAAAGAAAATGAAGTTGACAATAGATGTAAGTGAAATCCCATCACTGATCAATTTGCCAGCCGGGTGTCCTTTTTTCGACCGCTGTCAGTTCAGAATGACTGAATGCAAAGATGCACGTCCTGCTTTGATAGAGATCAAAAAAGATCATTCTGTTGCCTGTTTTCTGTACCATAAATCTGTTCATCAATGAAAAACAGAAAGTACATTTGGGCAAAATTTGATCACTAACAGCAGTTAATTTTTTGCTCAATACAATCTCAATCTAAGGTTTAATCCAATTCACTGCAAAAAATTTGATGGAAAAACGCTTTTATTCCTGTCTTCAGACATGAGTAAAGGCGTCATTATGTAAAAGTAATCACAGAGAGAATAACAGTAAATAGTTGTTTACCTCATCTGCATATGTTATAAATATATACAGAGGAAATGAGATAAAATGGCAACTGTTCATCATGGAAGAGGATACGTATATTCACTTCAGTATCACATAGTTTGATGTGTAAAGTACAGACATAAAATATTGTACGAGGAACAAATAAGAGAGTATATCAATTCTCAGAAGGGGAAGTAAGGTACATGATAGTCACATACAGGTATAGAATATACCCCACAGATGAGCAAGAGATAAAGTTAAAGAAGACTTTTGGTTGTGTCAGATTTGTATGGAATTATTTTTTAGCACGCCAGAATGAGATTTATAAAACCCAGAAGGCATCACCTAATGTTTATGAGTGGATAGAACACCTGCAAAAACATCTCAAAAAAGAGTATCCATGGTTGAAAGAACCAGACAAGTTTGCGCTTGAGAATCAAATCAAAAGACTTGTAGAGGCATTCGAGAAATTTTTTAACAAGCAGGCAAAATACCCAAAGTTTAAGAGAAAGAAAAGCAAATATTTTTCATACACAACAAGCTATACAAATGGCAACATAGAAGTAGATTTTGGTAAGCTAACGACAGACCCTAATAAAAAACGTTGCTGGGGGAGAGTAAAACTACCCAAACTTGGCTGGGTAAAAGCAAGAATCCACAGAGTTTTTGAAGGCAAAATCAAAACAGCAACAGTAAAAATGCTACCAAGTGGACACTTTTATGTGTCAATAGCAGTAGAAAAGGATGCGGTTGACAATCATAATATGCCAAAAACACCTACAAATTTTGCTATTGCTTTTGATCTTGGGGTTAAAGAGTTCTTGGTAGACAGCAATAGCAGACATATAGAAAACCCCAAGATACTTGCAAAGTATGAAAAAAGAATAAAGAAACTTCAGAAAGAGCTTTCAAGGAAGAAGGAAGGTAGCAAGAACTTTGAGAAGACAAGAATAAAACTTGCAAAGCTTTACGAAAAGGTAGCAAATATTAGAAAAGATTATCTACATAAATTGTCTTCACAGATTGTTAACGAAAACCAAGTGATAATCTGTGAAGACCTGAAGACAAAGAACCTTGTCAGGAATCATAATTTTGCAAAGAACATATTGGATGTATCATGGTCAAAGTTTGTAGAGATGCTTGAGTACAAATCTAATTGGTATGGCAGGACATTTGTGAAAGTTTCATCGAGTTTTCCATCGTCGCAGATTTGTAGCAATTGCGGGTACAAAAACAGGCAGGTGAAAGACCTGAAGATAAGGGTATGGCAATGTCCAATTTGTGGTATGGTACACGATAGAGATGAGAATGCAGCCAAAAACTTACTAAAAGAAGGGTTATCACATTTAGGCATAGCTATAAATGTACAGAGTAGGGGTGGTGGGCTCCGAGCCGGTAATGGCAATGCCTGTGGAGACTGGACCTCTACTGCTGGGCTGGATAATCTCCATCTACCAGTAGCAAGCCGGTCGATGAAGCAGGAAGCCCGCGACTTCAGTCGTGGGTAACTTCATTTTTGTATATCCATTGTACTAAATCTGATTGTGTTTCAAAGGTAGTACCAAAAACTGTGGGCAGCAGGAACTGCCCACAGTTTTAATGAAAATCCTCAAACAGTTTTCCTTGAGACATTTTTGGTAGAAATTGGTTCTGTGAGAACTTTTGAAATTCTCTCCAGTGCCCAGTCTATTTCTTCTTTCTTTATTACAAGTGGGGGAGCAAACCTGATAACCTGTTCATGCGTTTCTTTACACAATATTCCAAGCTTTGCGAGTTTCTCACAGAAAGGTCTGGCTGTACCATATTCTTCTTTGATCTCAACACCTATTAGAAGACCTTTTCCACGGACTTCTTTTATGTATTCACTCTCAATTGACCTGAGTTGTTTTATGAAATAATCGCCAAGTTCTTTTGCTCTGACATCCAGTTTTTCTTCTTCCAGAACGTCTATCGAAGCAATCCCGACTGCCGCTGCGAGTGGATTGCCACCAAATGTTGATCCGTGATCTCCTGGCTTTAGAACACTCATTATATCATCACTTGTCAGAACAGCAGAAACAGGATATACGCCTCCACCAAGAGCTTTACCAAGTATCAGAATGTCTGGCTTAACATCTTCCCATTGCCAGGCAAAGATCTTTCCCGTTCTGCCAAGCCCTGTTTGAATTTCGTCAAACATCAAAAGTACTTTGTGTTTTCTGGAAATTTCCCTGAGTTCTCTCAGATAACCTTCCTTGGGTACTCGCACACCACCTTCTCCTTGAATGGGTTCTATCAGTATTCCTATGGTACGCTCGTCGATCAAAGCCTCAAGTGATTTTGCGTCACCAAATGGAGCTATTTTGAAACCAGGGGTATATGGTCCAAAACCATCCCGGTACTGGTGCTCTGTTGAAAAAGAAATTATGGTTATAGTTCTTCCGTGGAAGTTCCCTTCAACAGTTATGATATCTCCATTATTCATTGGTATGCCGTGTTTGTAGTAAGCCCATTTACGTGCTATTTTCAAAGCGCTTTCAACAGCCTCAGCCCCTGTGTTCATGAAAAGTACCTTATCGTAACCTGCAAAGGTGGCGAGTCTTTCTTCGAACCGACCAAGCAAGTTGTTGTAAAAAGCCCTTGAAGTAAGAGTTAGCTTGCTTAGCTGATCTGTCATCGCCTTGATAATTTTCGGGTGGCGATGTCCGTGGTTGAGAGCAGAGTAAGCTGAAAGCATGTCAAGGTATTTGTTTCCATCTACGTCCCATACCCAGACTCCTTCTCCTTTTTCAATAACAACCGGGATAGGTTTGTAATTGTGGGCACCGTACCTGTCCTCGAGTTCCATAAAATATGAACCAGTCATTTTAACCCTCCTCTGTAATATTATGTTACTTTCCTGTATAATATTACCATCAGAGCTGCATTCAAGCAAAATCTGGTAATCTTTGACTATGGTTGGCAATCTTTGGCAAATCTTCTCTATTGTTCTTATTCTCTCTCTTTCTTATGTATGCTCTCTTATGCTCGTGTATGCCACTTTCTATGCTAAAATGAAAAGGGGGTGTTGATATGAAAAAATTCTTCTGTGCAGTGTTAATCAGTTTGTGTTGGGTAATGACTTTTGGCTGGTCTGCTCATGAAGTACTCACTTACCTTTTAGTCAAAGATTTTCTTCCAAACAGTGAGAAATTAATTCAAATAACAAAGTACGATTATAGTGAAAAAAGAATTTACAACATGGAATACCTCAGACTTGATGATTACTGCGGAGAGTTCATCAAATCCTGCACTTTGAGAGATACCTGCTATCTTCCTCCTGATCCAAAACCGGTTGATGGAAAGGTTCCAGTGTGGCAGATAATGATGGTGTATTCAGTTGAGCCTGATTTGGGTATGGATGAAGGATTACAGCTTTCACCTTTACAGAACATCATTGGGAATAGCCAGGGTGTCAGACACATGAAGTACAACTTGGCGATTTTTGAATTTTTCGAAGGCAGTCAGAGTTTTTATTATTTTGTCGACATGTCCCGACAGGCATTCAAAAAAGGCGATGAATACTGGGGATACCGTTTTTTAGCAAGGGCACTTCATTATCTTGAAGATTTATCAATGCCATACCATAACACTCCAGGTACCTTCTTTGACACTTTAAGAGCGTTTTTCGATAAGCAGACCGCTCAATTTCTTTCAAATTCACACTATTCCTATGATGAATATCTGGCTTATCTGCTGTATGAATACGATCAGGACATTGTAGATGCCATAAAAAAAGCCCAGCCTGAAAACAGCAGATATCTGCGCCAGCTGATACAAAAAGTTCGCTGGCTTGGCTTGAGTAATATAGATAATGTCGACAGACAACTGAAAGCGGTCTATGGAGATCTTCTCAATGAGCGTGTACTGACGATCTCTGATTACGCTGCTCGTAAAGATGAACTTCAGCCATTAAAGCAAACTACAGTGAATATCATCTCAAGGTTTTCAGCTCTGGCTCGCGGATTTTTACTGAGTTTTCTCAAAGAAGTCGGGCAGATTTAGAATCTTGGGTCTTTCAGCGCGTAGACATAACCTTGAAAAACTGATCTCACTTCAATTGAATCGAAAAACGCATAGGCACCAGCAAGCTGATAATTGAGAACTTTGTCAAGAGTGTTCACAAAAGTGCTGGAAACCTGTCCTGCAAAGTTCGAAGTCGTCTGGTTGAAAAATGTCGCTGTATTTGCGAGAATTTCGTTCGATTTTGAGAAGCTTCTTATGACCTGATCTGCCGATAGAATCAAAACAAGTAAAGCCACGGAAATGATAGTTATACCAATGATCAACTCAATTAGAGAATATCCTCTCATCTGAGTCGCAACCCTTCAAGCAAGATAGCACCGGTCATTGGAGAAAAACCTCTTTTTGCTGAATAAAGCCGATTATCAAAGATGTTGAATTCCTTCAAACCTTTGCTACCGCTCCATGTTGCAGTAACGGCTTCTGACGCAATTGAACCGAAGACAACTCTGTAGCTTAAACCCTGAAATTTGCTGTAGTCAACCTTAAAGGTTGGAACCAGCACCTGATTACCTTGACCTGGTTTTTTATTTCTGTCCCAATACATGGTGAAGATGCTCATGTCCATACGAAGATTCCTGATGCCAGAGCCAGTCTTGTAACCATCGTGCCATGGTACAATTATATCGCCGGTTGTTATCAAATTTATGTGATCTTTGCTTCCAACCTGTGCGAGCTTTTTGTACCATGCATCCCAAAAGGTTTTCCCATCAATCAGTTCGAGCGTCTGGCTCCCATCCACAAGTTTGAGTCTGCCCTTAACATCCCTGTTGTTGGGGATAGGAGTTTTATCGGCAAAGAATGGGTTCATGAAAACTTCGTAGCTTTTCCCCTGATACTCAACAATCATCGTCGAGTCATCTCTGGCGCTGTAGTATTCTATGTCTGTGTAGATTTTAACTGTGTCCCATGGAGTTTGTTCCTCCTGTCTGCCTTTGTTTCCCATCACAAGTATCGTCCAGTCTCCCATGAAGATATTCTTGTTCCAACTGTCTTTTTTACCTATTCCGATGGAAGAATTGGTTGTTTCGCACAAAAGACCCAAAAAACCATTGAAAGATGGCAGGGATGAAGTGTATCTCTTTCCAGATTCAGTTTCGGTGGCAACAACACTGATCGGTACATTTGGTGGACCAGGGAATGGAATGATGAGTTCAACCTGATACGATCTACCGTCTTTCTTGAAATACCCATCTGGTCCAGAGAATTCTATTATCTGTACATCATTTCCATTCATTTTTGATATCGATGAATTGATTATCAAATCATCCTTATTCGTATTAGGAAGTTTGGAATAGGTTAAGATAAGTCCTGCAGGGTTCTGTGGGATATTGGCATTTCCCTTTGCAAGATCAACGATGTCCACTTTTTCAAAACTCGAAAGCTGTGCCTCCCAGTACACTTTTCCCTGATAAGCTGACTTGAAAGCAGCTACATCGTTATCGCTGAGAGTCACTCGACCACCAAGGAAAACATCACTTTGTTTTGCTGGTCCGATCAAATAATCACGAAGGATTCTGTAAAAAGACTTTCCATAGAATCTCGGTCCAATGGAACCTCCTATTCCCAAACCACCAGTGCCTCTGTCATCTACTCCAAACCAGCTCGGACCATCTATAACTTCACCGTCGCCATAATACGTCATCGATGGTATGCCATTGGGCAGAAAAACAGCGTAATTGAAGAAACCTTCAGGACCAACAAGCGCCCATGCCCATGAAGTACCAATATTTGTGCATAATAAAACAAGCCAGGATCGGTCATTAGACTGCGAGAAGGCATAAACGCGTATCTTTGAAAGGTCTGCCTGTATCAGTTTTTTTGCCTTACTGTCGATCAAAGCTTTTTTTAAAGGTGAGTCACTTCCGCTTGCAAGTTGTAAAAGATTTTTGAGTGTTGAAAATTGCACATCACTTATAGAACCACCGGTGAAAAAATCTTGCCATACAGTTTTTTCAACCGGTCCAGAGCTGTTGATGATTACATTTTTTACTTCTCCAAAATCAGACGGGACTGTCAGGTGATCTGCAAGATAAAATCCATTGGCTACGCTGTATTTGCTTCTCAGGTAAGCACCAGCAGTTGCTATGACCTTTATTGCGTCTGATTTTTCTTGCAGTCTCTGTACGGTAAGTGAAACTTTTCTGATAGTAGCTTCTATTTGTGTAAAAATTGCAACTGAAATTATTGCGCATACGGCAACAAGCAGTATACTGATCACTATTATATATCCATTTTTTGCCGTCATACGCTCACCTCACACCGGGTGGATAAACATTAAATTCCAGACTCAGGATCGAATTTGTATCAAATGGATTTGGAGCACTCACAGTGAGTTTCAGTGGAAGATCGATCTCGGTTGACTGGTTTGATTTTGAAAATCTTATAGTCACATTTTCAACTGGAACCGTTTGAACCTGATCATTCTCGCGGTAGTTGAATTTGGTATCATCTACTATTTCTATCGCAGCGTTTATTTTTTGTCCAGAAATGATTATATCAAAAGTGACTTTTGTAGCTGATTCTATCTTCACAGAATTAGATGGTCCTGAAGCTTTTATCAGGTATTCGTTGACCCTATCGGCTGTCTCGGTCAATCTTCTGAGTGAATCAAGCAGAGCAATGTTTTTCTGTGATTTGACCAGGTAATTATTGAGAACAAGTGTGAGTATGACAAGAAAGCTTGAAAAAATGGCAAGGACGATTAGCATTTCTAAGAGGGTGAAGGCTTTTTTCATTCAAATACCTCCGATACCTCATTATAGCATGTGATATCTGAAAAAATTGATATGACCAAGAATCCATGTTACAATTCTCAGAGTTTCTGTTATAATGTTAACACGGTGTGGATTTCAAAACTGATTTTCCAAAAAGGAGGTGTACCCGAAGAGGGTGTAGATATGGCGAAAAAGAAAATTCTTGTCGTGGATGATGATCCATCAATCATTGAACTGGTAAGCTACAATTTGGCTCGCGAAGGCTACGACGTCTTGAAAGCCTACGAAGCCGAGGAAGCACTCAAAGTTGCAACGAATGAACCGGTGGACATGTTCATTGTCGACATCATGCTACCTGGGATGGATGGGTTTGAGCTCGTCAGACAACTGAGAAGCACCGAGAAGTACAAGAACACACCCGTAGTATTTCTCAGTGCAAAAGGTGAGGAATTCGATAAGGTCCTTGGTCTGGAGCTTGGTGCTGATGACTACATCACAAAACCCTTCAGCATCAGAGAAATGATAGCAAGAATCAAAGCTGTTTTCAGGAGAATTCAACTCAGCGTTCAGGAAAGAGAGGAAAGACCAAAGAAGATAATTGCAAAGGGATTAGAAATCGATGTTGAAAGATACGAAGTTAGAGTGTTTGGACAAAAAGTCAGCCTCACGCCGCTTGAATTTGAACTGCTGAGATTTCTGGCTGAAAATGAAGGAAAAGTCTTCAGCAGAGATGTTCTACTGGACAAATTGTGGGGTTATGACTACTACGGCGACACACGAACCGTTGATGTTCACATCAGAAGACTCAGGACAAAAATCGAAGAAGATCCATCCAATCCAAAGTACATAATCACTGTGAGGGGCAAGGGGTACAAGTTCAGAGATCCTGGGAAGGAAGAGTAGTAAGTGGCAGTTTTCTTGGGAGCTTTAGCTGGATTTGCTGCTTTTGTATTTTTCTACGCTGTGATTCGAGACAGAACGGTTAAGAACCTGAGACGATTTTTCATCAGGGTGGCGGAGTTGGTGAATGTTCCAGATGACTCGCCACCTTCTTATGTCCTGGAAACACTTCGCAAAACCATAACCAATCTGGAAGATGAACTTGCCATGGCTCAAAAGAGCAGAGAAAACACGATGACTTTGCTGGATAACATAGTCGACCCAATTTTGTTTGTCGATGGGAATACCGGAGAAATACTCTTTGCGAACACAGCCGCACAGAAAATAAGTCGACCCATCGTTACGACAAAGAAAATCTATGAAGCTCTGGAAGATTATTATCTGATAGAAATGTTTGACGAAGCTGTCAAGAGCTGGCAGGTTCAGGAAGGTAATGTGATAATATACGTCGAAGGTAAAAAAAGGTATTTCTCCTGTAAAATGATACCCGTTCTTTTACCCAGAGGCGAAAAGAGAGTGGTCATACTCTTCCACGATATGACAAAAGAATATGAGCTGAACGAAATGAGAAGAGAATTCGTTTCCAATGTTTCTCATGAGCTCAGAACTCCTCTCACTTCTATACACGGCTATGCAGAAACACTTCTGAGCGATCCTGAAATGGATCCAGATACAAGAAACAGATTTCTCACGATAATAGAGAACGAATCCGCCAGAATGTCAAGATTGATAAACGACCTTCTGGATTTAGAGCGCCTCGAATCCGGTGAAGCAAGATTTGATTTTCAAGAAGTCGATTTGTGCGCAGTGGCAAAGTACGTGATGTCCATTGTCGAGCCTCTTTCAAATGATTATGGTGTCAAAGTCAGCTTTGATTGCCGTGATGTAACAATCACTGGAGATCAGGACAGGTTGATCCAGATGCTTTTGAATCTGGTTGACAACGCAATAAAGTACACGTCTTTGAAAGATACCGGTGAAAAGAAGGTCAAAGTTTCGATCAGTAAATCTGATTCTCATGCGATTATAAAAGTGTCTGATACTGGACCGGGTATGCCACAGGAAGCTCTGAACAGGATATTCGACAGATTTTACAGAGTCGACAAGGGACGCAGCAGAAAAATGGGTGGTTCTGGATTGGGGCTGTCAATAGTGAAAACCATTGTTGATCGGCATAACGGAGAAATCTCTGTGGAAAGTGAACTTGGTGTGGGTACGACTTTTACGGTGAAATTACCTATCAAAAGGACTGAGAACGATGAGGATGTATGACATCATAAAGAAAAAAAGAGATGGTTTGGAACTCACTTCACAGGAAATAGAATTCGTCGTGAACGGGTATGTCTCTGGAAATATACCGGACTATCAAATGGCTGCTTTGCTCATGGCAATCTTCTTGAAAGGTATGAACCAGAGGGAAACTTATGATCTGACTTTGAGCATGGCAAAATCCGGTGAGATGCTCGATCTATCATCGATAGAAGGTATTAAGGTCGATAAGCATTCAACCGGTGGTGTTGGTGACAAAACCACACTCGTTGTGCTTCCGTTAGTTGCTGGTTTTGGAGTCAAGATTCCCAAAATGTCCGGCAGAGGGCTGGGTCACACAGGTGGAACCATAGATAAACTCGAATCGATACCTGGCATGAGAACGGAATTGACAAAGAAGGAATTTTTCGAGATCGTCAAGAAAATTGGATTTGCTGTGGCAAGTCAGACCGGAAATCTTGTACCGGCAGATAAAAAGATCTATGCACTCAGAGATACGACAGCTACAGTTGATAACATTTCTTTGATCGCTTCGAGCATTGTCAGCAAGAAGCTCGCAGGTGGTGCCGACGCCATACTATTCGATGTCAAAGTAGGATCTGGTGCGTTTTTGAAAGATATAAATCAAGCCAAAGAACTTGCATATCTGATGATAGACATACTCAAAAGATCTGGAAAACTTGCTAAAGCGGTTTTGTCAGACATGGACCAGCCGCTTGGCAGAATGGTGGGAAATTCTCTTGAAGTAATCGAAGCTATAGATACCCTTAAAGGTCGTGGACCAGAAGATCTGACAAAATTATGTGTTCGCATATGCCGTGAGATACTCGATCTTGTCCATATAAATGTGACTGAAGAACAGATCATGGATGAAATTTTTTCTGAAAAAGCCCTCGAAAGATTTGCAAGATTTGTTGAAGCACAGGGTGGAAATCCCGCCGTTGTAGACAATTACAATCTATTACCGGTGAGCAAAAAAGTTGTAGAGGTCAGGCTGAACAAATCCGGTTATGTGAGCAAGATAAACACAGAAGCTGTAGGAATTGCTTCAGTAGTACTTGGAGCAGGTAGATCAAAAAAAGAGGATCACATCGATCCAAGTGTCGGTATAAAAGTTCTAAAGAAAATAGGAGATCATATTCAGGAAGATGAACCGGTTGCTCTGATGTATGTGTCTGAAAAAAGCGATGTCGATCTGGCTATAAAATTGATACAAGATGCCTACGAAATCGTCGATGAAAATGTAAAACCTCGTGAGATTTTACTTGGGGTGATCGAATGAGAATCATATCTGTTCTTGGCGTGCTCCTTCTGAGTACGCTGGCTTTGTCTCAAATTCTGATTGGCATAAACGGCAATTTTGCCACACTGCAGGAAAGTAACGGATATGTCGAACTCAAATCTATTGATCAAATAGGAGCTTCATTCATTGTCTCAGAAAAATCTGGTAGAGCTTATTTCATATACAACAAAAAGATCACGATCATTGAAAAAGATGGCACCGTCTTTGTAGATTTTCTTGATGCTTACCCTAAAAGTGCCATTTACACAAAAGACAAAGTGATGATAGATATGGATCTTCTCTCGAAAATCCTTGGAGTCAAAAAATATCAGACAGCAACAGGTCAAGTGGTTTTGCTGGACAGTGTCTGTATTCTCACGTCAGTTGATTTTTCACAAAATCAATTAAAACTCAATTTTCTTGGATTCCCATTTGTTGAAATGATGAAGATAAATACACAAAAATCAAAGGTTTCAATTCAACTCGCACCCTGTCTGTCGAACATTTCTTCAACAAGCACTGTGAAGATCAGCCAGGCTGAATATGTAACTTCCCTGGAAATCACCCTCGAAAGTGATGTCGAGCCGTCTGTAGCCGTTAAAGTAGATGGGAGTTCGGTGAATCTGAGTTTGAGATTTCCACAGGCTGGTAAAGAAATACTCGCCGAGGGTGTCTGGTGGGAACAAAAAACCGAGAAGATCGGTGGCAAGGATATGCTTGTGAATTATCTGTGGATCGATCCAAGTCTTGTGGAATTGAAACCACAGATAAGCAGCGGTGGTATAGGGACCTTTGAAAGTGTCGAGAAGATGGTTGCAAGAACAGGTGCTATAGCCGGTATTAATGCAAATTACTTTGATCCGAATACTGGCCTTCCAATAGGTCTGTTGATCGTTGACGGCAAAATACTGTCCATGCCCTATGGTAACAGACCTGTTTTCGTACAGACAAAATCTGGTTCTGTGTACATTGCGAGAATGTATTTTGATCTGAACATAAAAATCGGGCAGTTGCTCTTTTTAGTGAAAGGTGTAAACACGGTGGCACAGGGAGAGGTCTTGATATTCACACCGGAATTTGGCATGACAATACCCCGTCGTGATGGTATGATCTATTTCAACGTCGTGGATGGGAAAGTCAGTGGCTATGGCTGGTCCGCTAAAGCACCAAAAGACGGATATATCTTGGCAATATCCAGCAACTACGAGAGATATTTGCAAGGGATACAGATTGGTGATAAGGTCGAATATGTCATAAACACCGATTTTCCATACCCAATAAAACACGCTGTTGAGGCTGGACCTTTGATTCTATATGCGGGTGCACCAATACCAGACAGAAATGATGAGAAGAACCGGTATGGTGGTAACATAGCTCGAAGCAATGCTACAAGAACGCTTCTTGCAACACTTTCAGATGGCAGAGTAGTTCTGGCGGTGATAAATGATCAAAATGGTTCTGGAGGTGTGAACTACGATGACTTAGTTGAATTCTGCATGAATAAAGGGTTTTATTCTGCCATGAACTTCGACGGAGGAAGTTCGTCGGTAATGGTCATCAAAGATCAGGTGGTTAGCAAAACCCCTGCTGCCTGGACAAGAGCAATACCAGTTTCTTTACTTGTTTTGAAAAAATAACAAATGAAGTTGGAGGTGGAGAGATGAACAGACCGGTTGATAAAAAAAGAAACATTGCACTGATAGGGCATAACGGCTGTGGAAAGACACTTCTTCTTTCGGCGATGCTTTTTGATGTTGGAATTTTTGACCGAATAAGCTCCAAATTAATTGACACAGATCCCATTGAGGAATCAAAAGGATCGAGTATTTCTTCTCACATTTTTTCTTTTGACTGGAACGACCACAGATTGACAGTCATTGACACTCCAGGTTTTGGTGATTTTATAGCAGATGTTTTAAACAGTGTTTTTGTGTGTGAAAATGTTTTGAGCGTGGTCAACGCAGTTGCCGGTGTTGAAATACAAACAGAGAGAACCTGGCAGATTGCCGAAAGCATGAACAAACCTATCATGGTTTTTGTGAATCAAATGGATAAAGAAAGAGCAGATTTCGAAAACACTCTGCGTGCTCTTAAAACGGCATTCAATAAAAAGATAGTTGCGTTGGCTTTGCCAATAGGAAGTGAATCAGAATTTCACGGTGTTGTTGATCTTGTTGCCGAAAAAGCCTATGTGTACGAAAACGGCAAGGTAAATGAGACTGCAATACCTTCTTCAATGTTACAGAAGGTCAAGGAAATGAAATTGAAAGCAGTCGAAGATATTGTTGAATCAGACGATTCTCTTATGGAAAAATACCTGGAAGGTCAGCAGATCCAGCCACAGGAATTGACCGATGCACTGTTGAAAGCCTATAAGACAGGTTTAGTTGTTCCTGTTTTCTGTGGTTCAGCCGAAAAAAATATCGGTGTTGATATTTTGATGAATTACATAACCAAACTCGGCGCAAGTCCATTAGATAGTGCCCCATACGAAGCAAAACTGGAGTCCGGGGAAAAAGTAAGCATCAATGTGAGTGAAACTGAACCATTCTGTGCGTACAACTTTAAGACCGTCGTTGATCCATTTGTTGGTCGTGTGAGCTATGTAAAGGTGATCGCCGGCACTATAAAACCACAGGATGGTTACTTCAACGCCAATAGAGGTACTTCTGACAAGTTTGGTCGTATTTACTTGGCTCGCGGAAAGGAACAGATTGAAATAGACCAAGCCACAATTGGTGATATAGTAGTCTTACCAAAACTCAAGGAAGGTTCCGTCTGTGAAACATTTACCCATAAAGATCGAAAACTGACCATAATACCCCCTGAATTTCCAGAACCGATGTTCTCACGATCTGTTAATCCAAAATCCAAAGCCGATATAGATAAAATCAGCAATGGTTTGTCGCGCTTAGCAGAAACCGACCCCACTTTCAAGTGGGAGTATGATCCTGAGACTGGCGAAACGGTTGTATCCGGGCTTGGGACAATCCATCTGGATGTGATGATAGAGAGATTAAAGAGCATCTTTGGCGTCGATGTAGATGTTGGCAAGCCAAAGATCGCTTACAGGGAAACGATTTCCAAAAAGGCTGTTGCTGAATACAAACACAAAAAGCAAACCGGTGGGCATGGACAGTACGGGCATGTCAAGATCGAGCTGGAACCACTTCCAAGAGGTGCTGGTTTTGAGTTTGTTGACAAAATATTCGGTGGAGTCATACCGAAGAATTTCATTCCTTCTGTTGAAAAAGGCATAGTTGAGGCAATGAAGAGAGGCTCTGTTGCAGGATACCCGGTTGTAGATGTTCGTGTTACGCTTTTCGATGGATCCTATCACGAAGTCGATTCATCTGATATCTCATTCCAGATTGCTGCAATCCAGGCTTTTAGAAAAGGAATGGAGGATGCAAAACCGGTTCTACTTGAGCCAATAATGGAAGTGGAAATCTTTTGTCCAGACGAAGTTGCAGGAGATGTCATAGGTGAGGTAACAAGCAGAAGGGGTAGACCACAGGGTATGGAATCAATAGGAAGGGGTATGTCAAAGGTAAAAGCAGAGGTTCCTCTGGCAGAAATGCTCGATTTCTCTGGCAGGCTATCAGGTATTACAAGTGGTCGTGGGTACTTCACGATGAAGTTCGTACGCTATCAAGAGGTACCAGCCAATATTCAGGAAAAGATCATTCAGGAAAGAAAGCAAGAAAGTCAAAATGCATGACAAAGGGGGGATTTCCCCCCAATTTTTAAGGTGATTTTGAATGCACGTAGCTGTTTTGAATTACAAACTGAGGTTGTTTGGCATATCCAGTCTCAAAGAAAAACGCTCATTGCTGAAAAAACTAATCAATGAAATCAGAACAAAGTTCAATGCATCTGTATGTGAGACTGGATACAATGACTCAAAAACATGGTCAGAGCTGGGAGTTGCGATCGTTTCGCCAGCACAAAATGTGCTTGATGCCGTGATTGAGGATTTAACGGCGTTGATAGAAAATACTCACGGTCTTGAGATAGTTGAGGTTGAAAAAGAAGGTTGGTGAGATGAACCAGGTTCTTCAGGAACTACACAGAATTTCCAAGTTGTTGCTCAGCGACAAGCGTTTTTTGCATGTCAAATCTTGTGTGGACTTTGCCGTGCAACTTGCAAAAATTTATAGAGTAGATGAAGATCGTGTGGCAATTGCTGGATTTGCACACGATATCTTCAGGGATATAAAAACAGATGTGCTTTTGAAGATGGCTGCTGCATACAAAATTAGAATCACAAAACTTGAAAGGTTGAACCCGATACTTTTACACGGTAAGGTGGCAGCGGAATTTGTCAAAAGAAGATTTAACCTGAATGATCGAGAAATTCTACAAGCCATAGCATACCACACAAGTGGCAAAAAGAATCTTTCGGATATTGGAAAGATCGTTTTTTTGTCAGATTCGCTTGAGGAAAACAGAATCTACGACAATGTCGACTGGCTCAGGCAGGTTGCAAAGCAGGATTTAGACCAGGCACTTTTTTTGGTAACGCAGAACAAAATACTGTACGCGATCAAAAAAGGTTTATTCATCCTACCTGAAACTGTGAGCATGTGGAACTGGTTGGTAAGACTGAGGAAGGAAGATTCTGATTGGAACTGATATGGTTCAACGACAGATTAGGTGTTCTGAGTGACAGAACAAACCTTGGATTGATAAGATTTTCAAGCGATGTCATGCTGATAGACTCTGGTATAGATGAATCTTATGCGCGCAAAGCTTTGAAGATAATCTGTGAGAACGGTCTGAGATTGAGATGGCTTGTTAACACGCATTTTCACGCAGATCACATAGGTGGCAATGCTTTTATGCAAAAAAAGATTCAAGTCCAGATTCTCACACATCTTTTGACAAAACCATTTGTTGAGTTCCCTATTCTTGAGCCGCTGAGTTTATATTGCGGGGCAAACCCTCCTGATGAACTGAGATCAAAATTCTTCCTGGCAGAACCTTCAAAGGTAGATGTTACATTCGAAGGCGATTGTTTTTTCAACGATGTACATATAATAGAACTACCAGGTCATGCACCGGGTCAGATCGGGTTGGCTCTGGACGGTTTGATTTTTGCTGCTGATGCGATCTTTGGAGCTCAGATTCTACAAAAGAAAGGTATTGTTGTTTACAGTGATATAGATGCAGCTCTCAAGTCACTTGAAAGGCTTAAAGGCTTCAATCGCTGTGTGCCATCACATGGATCAATTGATGATACTGATCTTGTTTCTTTGAACAAATCGCACATAGAATTCACAGCACAGAAGATCTACACTTTCTTGGAAAGGCCAAAGAGCGAGGAAACTCTGATCAGTGAAATGATTCAAAACTTGCAAATTGATTCCACGGGCATGTATTATCTTTTTAGAATGACGGTGCTGGCTTATCTAAACTGGCTAAAGAAAAACAGTCTGGTACAGTTTTGTGTTGATAAGGGTAAGATAATATGGCAAAGATCATAAAGGAGGCGTGAGACTGTGAAAAGAAGAAGAAGTGGTCTTTTGTGGTTTTTGTTAGTAGCTGTTATTGTCGTTACAGGCTTTAGTCTGTGGTTTTTGCTGAGTTCAAATGCCATTAAGAACTCAGAAGAATTCAGAGCTGAAACTGTTCATTTTGCTTTTGTATGCAAGGATGATAATGTAGCTTATTTTGTACGCGTTGATACGAATAAGAGAATGATATACATCTTGAGATTTCCACAGTACTCTTTTAACCCGTTGACTAACAGGGTTTTGGATGTACAAAATCCCTTAGAGGTTTTCAGCTTTGCAGAAGCGATGATTGAATCAACCTCGAGTAAGAGATATTACGCCGTTGTGAGCAAAGAACAGCTCTCAAAGTTCTCAAAGGAAGTTGTTGGTCAGAAGGAAGATAATTTCGAAAATCTTCTGAAAAAATTATCGAACAGAAATCCAAAAGCCTTTGATTATCTGTCTTTCAAGCGATGGATATTGGCATTAAAACCAGAGACAACTTTTACTCCCGCCAGCCTTGCAAAGTTGATGTACGAGTTGCAGAGAAACGCACTGAGATATTACTATCCTGAAGCTATCACCGATAAACCAATACAGATCGTTGTTGATGGAAAGACATATCAACGCGTTTATCTGGATGCAAACAGTATACAGTCCATAAGAGACGATATAAAAAAATAAGTGTTGAAAATTCCGACAAAAATGGTACAATATTTGTCGGAGGTGGATGAATGTACAAGATAACAGTTTACACCGCACCGGGTTGTCCCTATTGTGTCAAGGTGAAGAATTATCTCAGAGAACTCGGCTTAAAATTCACAGAGATTGATGTGTCAAAAAGCCAGAAGGATGCAGAGAAACTTGTTAGGAGAACAGGTCAGACCGGTGTTCCCGTTGTAGAAATAGGTAACCAGCTTGTGATTGGTTTTGACAAGGCAAAGATAGACAAACTTCTTGGAGTGAGATAGTTGATCGATGTCTTGTTTCTACCAGAGCCTGTGTCACAACAACACGTCTGTGTCGTTGTAGATGTTTTGAGAGCAACAAGTACTATCGTTACAGCACTTGCAAATGGTGCTGAATGTGTAATACCTGTCAAAACTATATCTGAGGCTAAGAGAAGAAAAACAGAAAAAACTTTAATCTGTGGTGAAAGAGGCGGAGTGAAGCCAGAAGGGTTTGACCTTGGTAATTCACCAAGAGAGTATCTGAATGTAAGAAATAGAGAAATCGTTCTGACAACAACGAACGGCACGAAAGCTATATCCATGATCAATTCGCAAAGGTTGTATGCAGCCTGCTTTTTAAACTTGCACGCTGTGGTTGAGAAATTGAAAAAATATGAGCATGTGACGGTTGTATGCTCTGGGCAGGAAGGAAAGATTGCGTACGAAGATGTACTGTGTGCAGGCGCAATTGTCTATGAATTGAGCAACAATGAACTAACAGATGGAGCGAGAATATCAAAAGAATTATGGGAACAATCAAAGAACAGCGATCTTTCAAAATTGCTCCTTAAATCGCGGCACGCACAGGAGCTTGTTGAATATGGATTTTCACTGGATGTCGCATTCTGCGCTCAAAAAGATTTGTACAGCATTGCACCGATCTTTGTCAAAAATCGTTTTGTGATTGAATAAAAACAAGCCCCATTAAGGGGCTTGCTCGTTTATATTAACCAGGAGACTATTTTTGCAAGTTCAACAAACTGATCATCAAGACTTGCTCCACCCACCAGACCGCCATCGATGTCTGGCTGAACCATCAATCCAAGAAAGTTTTCGGGTTTAATGCTTCCTCCGTACAGAATGGGTATCTGTTGAGCAAGTTCTTGATCATAGAGCTGTTCAAGCAATCTTCGTATGAACAAATGCACCTGCTGTGCTTGGTATGGCTTTGCAACTATTCCCGTTCCAATTGCCCAGACTGGTTCATAGGCTATCACGACCTTTTTAACATCATCTTTGCTCAAGCCAAAAAGAGCTTGTCTGATCTGAGATTCAACAACACAGAAGGTCAATCCTTTTTCTCTTTCTTCCTTAGTCTCACCGACACATATAATTGGCTTCATGCCATTGCTGAGTACAGCTCTGATTTTTTTGTTGATTATTTCATCTGTCTCACCAAAGATATGACGGCGCTCAGAATGACCGATGATCACATACTCAACATTCAGTTCTTTTAACATTACAGGAGAAATCTCACCTGTGAAAGCACCAGATTTTTCGTAATGACAATTCTGTGCACCAAGGTACAGATTGCTTTTTTTGAGTATTTCTGCAACGTCAGAAAGACAAACAAAAGGCGGGCATAGCACTATTTTAAAATTCATGCCCGCCAGGTCCTGAGCGAGTTTGTTGACGAAAAATTTGGCTTGCTCATTGGTTTTATTCATTTTCCAGTTACCGGCTAAGATGATTCTATCTATTTTTTTTTATCTGCTATGCTTGTAATACCCGGAAGTTCTCTGCCTTCGAGAAATTCGAGCGATGCTCCACCACCTGTTGAAACGTGTGAATATGCCGTCTCAAGACCGAATTTGGCAACTGCAGCCGCAGAATCTCCTCCTCCAATGACGGTCGTGCCATTGACTTTTGCTATCAACTGTGCAACGGCTTTTGTTCCTTTTGCAAAGTCATCTATTTCAAAAACACCCATGGGACCATTCCAGACAACTGTTTTGGCATCTTTGAGAGATTCCTCAAACAGTTTTATCGTCTGTGGTCCTATGTCAAGACCCATCCATCCATCTGGTATACCATCTTTGATCTGAACGATTTTTGTCTGTGCACCAGCTTCCATTTTTTGAGCTATAACCGCATCGACTGGCAATACTATCTGAACTTTCTTCTGCTGGGCTTGATTGAGAATTTCCCTTGCAAGTTCTAACTTGTCATCTTCGACAAGAGATGAGCCCACGGGTATACCCTGCGCTTTGAAAAATGTGAACATCATTGCTCCACCTATGAGTAATCTATCTGCTTTGTTCAAAAGATTTGTTATGACTCCTATTTTATCTGAAACCTTTGCTCCACCCAGAACCACCACATATGGATGTTCAGGCTCATAGGTGACCTTACTGAGAAATTCAATCTCTTTTTCCATCAAAAAGCCTGCGACACTCGGTATGAATGTGGCTATACCGACATTTGAGGAATGTGCTCTATGAGCTGTGCCAAAAGCATCATTAACATGGATATCTGCAAGTTCAGCCCATGCTTTTGCAAGTTCCAGATCGTTTTTTTCTTCCCCCGGGTGAAACCTGGTGTTTTCCAGAACCAAGATGTCCCCGGGCATCATATTCTTAACAGCCTGTTTTACCTCTTCACCGATGAGCTGTGGTACGAATGAGACATTCAAACCAGAAATTTTTCTGAGATGATCTGCAACTGGTTTGAGACTGTATTTTGGGTCTGGTCCACCTTTTGGTCTGCCAAGATGAGAGAGCAAGATAACTTTTGCCTTTTTCTCGACAGCGTACTTTATGGTCGGTAAAGCCGCAACGATCCTTGTATCATCAGATACCTTTCCTTCTTTATCTATGGGTACGTTGAAATCCACTCTCATTATCACGGTTTTACCAGATAGATCTACGTCCTTTATCGTTAATTTTTTCATCTTTCCACCTCCAAAAGAGGGGAGGAAGAACTCCCCTCACATGAGTTTTGCAACGAGTTCAACTGTATCTACAACGCGACAGCTATAACCATATTCGTTGTCGTACCAGGAGAAGACTTTGATCAAATTACCTTTCACATTTGTCAAAGTGGCATCGAAAATACCAGAATAGGTCGTGCCAATTATATCGCTGCTGACAATTGGATCAGTGTTGTACTTAACGATGCCTTTTAGAGAACTTTCACACGCTTGCTTTACAACTTCGTTGACTTCATCAATCGTTGTTTGTTTCTCGACGACTGCAACAAAATCAGAGATAGATCCATCAGGCACCGGTACTCTCAATGCAACACCATCAAGCTTTCCTTTGAGTTCTGGAACAACTAAAGCAACAGCTTTTGCGGCACCAGTAGTAGTCGGTATTGTATTGATAGCAGCAGCTCTGGCTCTTCTCAAGTCTTTGTGTGGTAAATCAAGTACTCTCTGATCGTTGGTATAAGCATGCACAGTTGTCAGAAAACCACTCAAGATGTTGAATTTTTCATGCAGTACCTTGATTATCGGCGCAATTGAATTTGTTGTACAGGAAGCACATGAAATCACCGTATGTTCTGGTTTCAAATTCTTCTCGTTACATCCTATGACGACGGTTATATCTTCACCCTTTGCCGGAGCTGTGATTATGACTTTCTTGGCGCCTGCCTGAAGGTGCAGCGAAGCCTTCTCTTTGTCGGTGAAAACACCTGAAGACTCAATAACTATGTCCACACCGAGATCTTTCCAGGGAAGTTTGGATGGATCTTTTTCGCTGAAAACCATGTAGCTCTTTCCGTTGATGATCAATTCCTTATCCTTGGCAAGAACTTCGTTTGGATAAATTTTGTGAACAGAATCGTACTTGAATAGATGAGCAAGAGTCGGGGCATCGGTAACATCGTTGATGGCAACTACCTCGAGGTTCTTCCAGTTACGCCTCAGGATCTCTCTGAGTACAACTCTTCCCACTCTTCCAAAACCGTTGATAGCTACTTTCATACTTTTTCCCTCCTTAACGTGGGTGTCTAAGGATATTCTACTTGGTTATGTTTACAACATTTACGAATTTGTGTAAAATCTCACAAATTGGGAAGACCTTCAAAGCCAACAACTTTTGAGAATTCCTCATTCCTTTTCTTTGTAACTTCCCTCATGGCTTCATTGATTGCCGCAATCAGTAAATCGTTGAACATCTCACGATCCTCAAGCAGTGAATCATCGTATTCTATAGCAGAAACTTCATAATTGCACTTTGCAGTTATTTTAACGGCTCCTCCGCCAGATGTTCCAATAACCTCTATTTTCTCGAACTCTTCTTCGATTTTCTCAAACTGCTCTTTCATCTGTTGCTGGAGCTTTTCAATGCCTTCTGGTCTCTCAGGCTTGCCATAACTCCTTCCACCGAATCCTTTAATTTTTTTCACATCCACTCACTCCTCTATGCGAATTTTGCCTGGAAAGCTTTCCTGGAGTTTTTGAAGTATCCTTTTTTCCCGTTCTTCGTCAATGATGATGTTTATCACAACGTCTTTCTTCATCTTTGATTTGAAAAGATACTCAACTTCAAGGATCTTTTCTCTCAGATACTCGTATTGAAACTTCTGAGATGGAAGAAATGATATCTCAACAGTATCACCTTTTTGGACGATTTTTGACTGGGCAAGTGCGACGTATATCGATGTGTCTTTTTCTTCTTTTATCCAGTTCAGCACTTTTTCAATTTCAGATTCAGAGTTATCCTCTAATCGAGTTTTGCTGTTGATTTCTCCAACTGAATCTTTCTTGTGAATTTGCTCAACAGGCTTTTCCGAGGTTGTTTGCTCTGATAGATGTGCATTTGCAAGATTCATCGATAAAATCTTACAGATGACTTTCTTGTTCTCTGCAAATCTCAATTCTCTGGATATTTCAATCAAGTTTCTGGCAAGTTCGAGCAATTCTCTGGATGGTTTTTCTGAAATTTTTTCCTCTATTTTTTCAATTGCCAGCTGAACAAGCTGGTAGACATCATAGCCATCTTCGAAGACACTGTCGATCAGCCGATCTATTTGTGAGACCTTTCCGCCCAGTAGATACTCGATGTATCTCTCAACAGTCTGTGAAGGCACAAGACCGAGGGCTTTTTCGACAACCAAGCTTGTTATATCGTCCGTAGTGTAATTAGCGATTTGCTCTAAATAAGACAGAGCATCTCTCATCCCACCAGCCGATCTTTTTGCGATCAATTTTGCCGCATCTTCGTGAAGTTTCAGATTTTCCTTTTCCGAGATCTGTAAAAGGTTTTTGACAAGATCGTCTTCGGTGAAATTTTTAAATTCAATTACCTGGCACCTTGAGATTATGGTACTCGGTACCTTTTCCAGATTTGTTGTCGCAAGGATAAAGGTTATTTTCTCGGGTGGTTCTTCCAAGGTTTTCAATAAAGCATTGAATGCCTCACGTGTGAGCATGTGAAATTCATCGATTATGTAAACTTTGTATTTGCCAAGCATTGGTCTAAAGCCTACAGCATCTCTAATCCTGCGAATCTCATCTATTCCCCTATTGGAAGCTGCATCGAGTTCTATAACATCAGGATGTATACCCTTGTCGATTGCAATACAGCTATCACACTGACAGCACGGCTCATAATCATTCCTGTTGGGGCAGTTCAAGGCTTTTGCCAGTACTCTTGCCACTGAAGTTTTTCCGGTACCGCGAGGACCAGTGAAAATGTATGCATGGGACACCTTATCTTTCAGAATCGCATTCTGAAGAACCAGTTTGGCTTGTAACTGGTCTATAATTTGGTTGAAGTTCTTTGGCCTGTATTTGCGATAAAGAGCTTCCACAAAGTTCCACCCTGTGAAATTATAACAGATCAGAGCTCTGGAGGTGCAAAAAGTGTTTGCTGGGAAATTGAAGATAGCGACGTTGATTGTCATTTTGATCGCAGCTTTGTTAATTGCAGAACCTGCACCAGATTGGTTTAGAGACATGGTCGTACAAGCAAGGTCCAGGCACGGTTTGATTGTTGACAATGAGATCATCGATGAACTGTACACGGCAATCGTAGAGATAAGTAAAAAATATGATTTTGACCCAATCTTAGTAATAGCACTTATAAACGTCGAGAGTGAGTTCAGAAATGTGGTCGGTATGGCTGGAGAAATGGGATTGGTCCAGATAAAAAAAGAAACGGCAGAATTCGTAGCTCAGAAATATTCACTCGCCGAACCAGAGGGAGGATGGTCGGCTCTTTTATGGGATTTTCGCATAAACATTGAATATGGTATTCTATATCTCAAGTACCTGCTCGACAGGTACTCTGGCAACCTGTTAAAAGCACTTGAGATGTACAATGGTGGTAATATGAAAACAGAGTATGCCAACAGGATAGTCAAGGAGTACAAGGAGTTGATGCAGAATAAGGTTGTTAATAGTGGAAGATGATCAAAAAATATCCCGCCTTCTGGAAATACTCTTTTCGAATCACGGGTATGAGGTATACGTCGCAGGTACAGGCGAAGAAGGATGGAAGATGTACTCGATGTATAATCCTTCTCTGGTGATACTTGATTTGATGTTACCCGGTATGGATGGTTTTGAAGTCCTTGAAAAAATAAGGTCTGTAGATGAAGAAGTTGGGATAATCGTATTGACAGCTCGCGGAGAAGTGGAGAACAAGATACGTGGTCTCAAAAAAGGTGCAGATGACTACGTACCCAAACCGTTCCACTTAGATGAGTTACTGGCAAGAGTCGAAGCAGTTGCAAGGAGAGTGAGAAAACCAGAACAGTTCAAAATTGGGCAGCTTGTTTTTGATATAAATTCAAAGATGGTGATCTTTCCAGACGGTTCAGCCACAGTGCTTTCAGAAAGGGAAAGTAGCCTGCTTTACTATCTCTGCATAAATGAAGGCAAGGTTGTGAGTAGAGAAGAATTGCTCAAAGAAATCTGGGGTGACAGCGAATACATAAGCAAGAATATTGTTGATGTTTATGTGAAATACCTGAGAGATAAAATGAAAGAATATGGTCACATGATAAAGACCATCAGGGGAGTTGGATATGTTCTCAACACTTAAATGGAAAATGGTGTTCTGGCAGACGGTGCTTTTTTCCGTAATACTCGGTCTTGGATTGATAACTGCCTACACTTTGGTCAAGAATATGCACCTGAATCGCTCGACAGAAAATCTCAGAAGAGATGTACTAAACGCTCTCAAAATGCCCGGGAGAGTTTTAATGAACCTTCAGCTACCACCGGGTGTAGCTGTACTGGATGATAATGGAAATTTGGTATTGGGAAGCATCAACACAGAACATGAATATTTTAGGAAATTCGTTGAACAGGTTTTGAAAGTGAGACGACCAACTTACATAAAACTCGGGAAGGATGAATATTTTGTCGCAAAAGCCAGATTTGTAAGCGTTTTTGGAGAAAGAGATTTTTACTTGCTCGCTCCAGCAGGAGGTATGGGAGATTTTCTGAAAATTTTGTCGCGGGCATTTATCATCTTCTGGATATTCTTCAGCGGAATATCTTTTCTTGTGGGTAATTACTTTGTCAGTAAATCCCTTGCACCGATGAATAGAATCACAGATGAATTGAAAGAGATAAACACAACAGATCTGACAAAAAGGGTCTACGATCCTGGACTCAACGACGAAGTTTCCAAGCTTGCCAGGACTATCAACAACATGCTCGATCGCTTGAAGATCGGTTTTGAAGCCCAGAACGATTTCATAAACGATGTTTCACATGAACTGAGAACACCCCTGACCACAATACAGGGTTATGCGGAATTGATTCAGCGCTTTGCCGACAGAAAAGATATCGTCATAGAATCGGCTCAGACAATACAGGAGACTTCTGTAAAACTCATTAACCTTTCTGAGACATTGCTTATGCTCTCAAAACCTATAACCAAATTGGAAATAAAAACTATCGAATTAAGACCATTTTTGCAGGAGTTAGCTGATGAATTTAAGCACCAGTTCAGTGATTTTCAAATAGATGTGGAAGGAGAGGGAAGTGGCTGTGCAGATCCAAAGGTATTGCAGATTATCGTCAAAGCCCTGACTGAAAATGCGATAAAGTTCTCAAAAGATAAAAAACAGGTGATTCTAAGATGCGGTAATGGATGGATAAGTGTCAAGGATTTTGGCATAGGAATAGATGAATCGGAAAAAGAAAAGATCTTTCGAAAGTTCTACAAAGCCGATAAATCGAGATCGAGCAATGGGTATGGCTTGGGTCTGTCTTTGGTTGAAAAACTCTCTCGAATAATGGGATGCAAGATAGATGTTAAAAGTAAACCCAATGAAGGAAGTGAATTTACAGTGATTATGCCTGAATGTCACGAGGAGGAAAGGACATGAAAGTTGGAGGACAAGCGATCATCGAAGGCGTGCTGATGATGGGCACAAATGTGGCAATAGCAGTCAGAGACAACAAAGGAAAAGTGGTGGTTGAAGAGATCGGCAAAAAAACTCCATCGAATTCCAAACTGTTCAGAATAGCTTTTCTAAGAGGGATTGTCAGCCTTTACTATTCTCTTTACTACGGGATATACGCACTTGACAGGTCTGCTGAAATAAGTTCCGGGCAAAAAATGAAAAAATCACAAGCCATTACATCGCTGCTCTTTGCTATTGTCCTGGCTGTAGGTCTTTTCTTCGTTTTACCGGTTTTTCTGACAAATCTATTAAAGCCTTTAAGAGGCAATGAGTTTGTATTCTCTCTTGTTGAAGGCTTGATCAGATTGGGCTTGTTTTTGCTATATGTCTATGTCATTTCACTTTTCAAAGATGTGAAGAGAATCTTTCAGTATCACGGTGCTGAGCACATGGTCATTCACGCATACGAGGCAAATGAAGAGTTGACTGTCCAAAATATTAGAAAATACAGCACAATCCATCCAAGGTGTGGAACGAGCTTTGCCATGATTTTTTTGATAATCTCCATTGTCGTTTTCAGCGTACTTGGTTCATTAGTTTCTCTTGGAATATTCTGGAAAGTACTCAGCAGGATAGTACTGATTCCGGTTGTAATAGGATTTTCGTATGAATTTTTGAGAATATCCTCTATGGGTTCAAAACTCATGAAAATTCTGACTTCCCCTGGTTTGATACTTCAAAAACTCACAACAGCCATACCCGATGATTCACAGATCGAGGTTGCTGTGGCTGCCCTTAGAAAAGCAGTAGATGAACAGCCCGGTACAGATCAAAAGAAAAACACCGAAGGACCAGAATTTTTCGGTTAGTCCCAAAAGGTTACACATAAAAGAAAATCCAATCAACAGAACCAGAGTTCGCCAGACACCTATTTTTCTCATGAAAAGATGATGTGTGTGGTTTTTGTCAGCGATGAAAGGGTTTTTGTGCCTGATTGTGCGTCGTAAAAAACTGCTCACAACTTCATAAGCAGGATATCCTAGAAAAACTGTTGCGTAGCACAGATCTCCTTTGAAAAAAACGAGAGCAGAGAGTGGTAGAACAGCTCCCAGAATAGCTGAGCCACTGTTACCAAGAAACGATTTCGCTTTTGGCAGATTGAAGGGTAAAAAACCTGCAATTGCAAGACCAAGAGGCCATTCGCCAATTAAAAATGCACTGATCATTGAGGTAGAACATGCAAGCGCATCCATTCCATCGATCATGTTCAGGGCATTGAACATGGACATGAACCAGAATACCTGAACAATCTTTGCGACAAACCCGGGCAATGGATTGGAAAGAAAATATATCTCATCTGGACCGATCATCATTTGGACAAGAGCTATCATTAACTGGAATGGTAATTTTATTTTGTATGATAGCTGCTCAATATCGTCTAAGATGCCCAAAAAGAATGCAAGACAGATGATTAATGCCATTTTAGTCTGGTTTTCCACCACAAGCAAAGCCACAAAAATAGCTATCCCACCGGTCAGCGGTATTGGTATTTTATGAATCTTTCTGCTGCTCGGCAGATCTACAGGAAATTTCTGCGGGAAGAATCTGACAAACAGCAGACTCAAAAAGAATGATATTATAAAGCTCATCTGCAACCTCTCAAAATGACCTCAAAAATTTGTAGATTTTCTCAGCTACTTGATCAGGTTCGTTTACAGAAATTTGCAGAATTTGATCTATGGTATGACACAGAGTATTGTAATCAACGGATTTTTTATTTTTTACCACCATCACCTTTGGATGAGATGTTGGCATGACGATCTCATCCTGGTAAAAAAGCTCCTCTGTTATTTTCTCACCATTTCTGGCTCCCGTGTAAATTATCTTGATATCTTGGTCAGGAACAAGACCGTGCAGGATTATCAAAGTCCTTGCAAGTTCATCTATTGAAACAGGTTTACCCATATCCAGCACGAATAGATCCTTGTTTGTCCCAAAACTCGCAGCTTGCAGGATAAGAGAAACTGCCTCTGATATACTCATGAAGTACCTTGTCATCCTGGGATCTGTGACAGTTAATGGTCCTCCTCTTTCAATCTGTGCATTGAATTTTGGTATTACACTACCTCTACTGCCTATAACATTGCCGAATCTGACGATCACGAAGTTGGTCTCACATGCAGAATCGATAGAAAGAAGCAACAGTTCGGCAAGTCTTTTTGTTGCGCCCATTATCGATGACGGATTCACAGCTTTGTCGGTTGAAATGAATACCATTTTTTCCGCTTTGTATTTACAGCACAGCTCGGCAAGGATCTTTGTTCCAAGTGCATTTACTCGAACAGCCTCGTATGGATTTTCCTCCATCAACGGCACGTGTTTGTGAGCTGCCGCGTGAAATATTATCTGAGGCTGCATCAAAGCAAAAATTTGCTCCATTCTAACAGCATCTGCCACATCAGCTATTACACGTTTTTTTACCAGATCAGGATGGGCAATTGACAGTTCTTCGTCTATTTGATAAATACTGTTTTCTCCTTTACCAAGTAATATGAGCAACGACGGTTCAAGATTTGCAAGTTGCCTGCACAGTTCACTTCCTATGCTTCCACCGGCACCGGTTACGAGCACTCTTTTACCTTTTATATAGGATCTTATCATTTCTAAGTCAACTTTTGTCTCAGTCCTGCCAAGCAGATCTTCCACCGTCAGTTCTCTCAGATAACCCACTTTTGCTTGTCTGTCTGTCAGCTCATATATTCCCGGAAGAGTGCGGATTTTCACAGTTTTCGGATCAATCAGAGAAACTATTCTTCTCATCTGCTCAGCATTGGCTGATGGAATAGCTATTATAACTTCATCGACTTTCAATAGCTGGATAACGTCCTTTGCTCGATCGATCGGACCGAAGATCGGTACCCCGTGAATTTTTCTACCTATCTTTCTTGAAGAGTCGTCCAGAAAACCCACAACCTTTCCAAGGTTGGGTCTGTGCTCAAAATCTTCAAGCAACATCGTCCCTGCACTGCCAGCACCAACTATCAGCACTCTCTTCTTACCAGATGGTTGTACGCTGTTGAGCCACTGCCAGAAAAATCGACTTGCCATCAAGAGCATTGCAGAACCAAGAAAGGTCATCATACCAACCGAACGCGGCATAACAATAGATTTTGTCAGATGGAAAAACAAAACAGACAGCAAATAAGCTAATACAGATCCACGGATCAGAACAATCATATCCTTGAAAGATGCATATAGCCAGACGATGCTGTAAGTACCATTTAATGTGTAAACAACTGATGCTATCAAACAGTAAATAGGTATACTCCAAAAATACTTTGCAAGTTCTGGCCAGTCAAAACCAAGTCTGACAAACAGTGCCACAATTCCAGCAAAAAAAGTTAAACCAACATCAAAAACAAAGAGAATGAACTTTCTCAATATTTCACCACCTTGTTGTCAACTCCATTCCTGTTTTAGGCACAATGCCATACTTTTTGAGAATCTGGCGAACATCTTCAGTTACATAAACTCTCACTATCTGAACCAGATTGTTAGCCATTAATCGATAAGCTGGATATTCTTTGAGAAATTCATCCAGGGAGAAAACCTCATCCTTCGAAGGATCATACAGATAAACATTGCTCTTGAGAAATTCATCTGGATGCACGAGTGAAAGTTTGTACGGCGTGTCTGTCTTAAAGATCTCTTCAAAATCGTCCAGAATCCTTCTCAGTTCTTTTCTGTCCTCTTCTGGAATCTGTGAGGACTGCAACAGGTTTTCTAACTTCAATCTGATCTTTTGAAGTGTATCTGCTACAACACCTTTACTCATAATCGACGGATCGATACCCACAGCCGAAAAAGTGATCTCAGCAATCAGTTTCCACAAATCTCTCTTTTCAAAACGCCTCAGCAGTTTGTAGGCTTCTATCAAATAATATTCGTCTTCTTCTAAATCGATTTTCCCGCTTAAAAGATCTTCTTCATTTGCATTATATCTCTGCAATATATTTTCAAACTCCAGTTTTATCTGTGCAAAGATGAATTGATCTGTTAAGTCAAGGAACTTTTGAAGATCGTTCACTTTCTCAGAGAGTTTGAGTGGTTTGTAGATCAAAGAAAGCATTTGCTGAATCATCAAATCTGCTGCTCTTGAGGTCTTGTGAAAATACACATTTTTGTACATCATGAACCTGCCAAAAAGGCTTGTATAGATTTGATCCAGAACTTTGGCATGATAACATAAAATCCTGTGACCATCTTTTTCTTTGATGAACGAATTTCTTATGATTCTATCCACAGCTCCTACTCCAAAATGGGTTGTCCCACTGTAGTAAGAGTCACGCAAAAGAAAATCAAGCCTGTCAGCACCAAGAGGTCCCTGAACGACATTGTACTCAACTGTTCCCGATTCTTCTCCTTTGAAAATTTCATCAACCAAATACATCAATCTTAAAAAAGAGTCTTCATTGACGACATCAATTTTCAGCGTTTCAGAAAGGTCTTCAGCAACAGCTTTCTTCATCCTGGGATCAGATATTCTCTGGTATGATCTCATCATTTCAGATGGCATCAGTTCAAGTAGAATTCTTTTTCTGTACTCGTCATGACCATCCTTGAATCCCATTCTCGCGTACACGACATCGTCGAACTGGTGGCTGAAAGGACCGTGACCAATATCGTGCAGCAAACCTGCCAGTCGAACGATCCTTCTGGTTGCGTGATCTTCAAAAAGTCTCATCCCATAAAGACCACAGATATGCATAACGCCGAGCGAATGAGCAAATCTGGTGTGTGTTGCTCCGGGGTACACAAGTTCTGCACCGACAAGCTGGGAAAGATATCTCAATCTCTGCACAGGTCTTGTATCAATCGCTAAAATCTCTAAGGGATACAGAAATATCTCCGAATGTATGGGATCTCTCGATACTTTGTAATACAAGAAATATCACCTCTTTTCAATTCTGAAGAAATTATAGTATAATTTCCCAGTCAAGAGCACAGGAGGTAAAATGTACGCGGTTGTAAAGTATAAAAAATACGGTCTTATGAGGTTTTTATCGGCAATAGAAACATCGAATGCGATTGAGAGAAATATCCGTCGCGCCGGGTTACCTTTTGAACTGAGCAAAGGTTTCCATCAAAAAATTAAAATCTCGTACTTAGACCCAATGCCAACTGGTGTTGTAAATCTCGCACTTTATGCGAGAATCGAGTTGCAGTATAAAGCTGAAGAAACATTAGAAAAACTCAGAAAAACCTGCGTGTATCAACTGTACCCATACAGAATCTGGTGGACTGATTTGAATCCAAACAAAGTTGTAACAGGTTATGCATTTAGAATATTCATTCCACACAGGTGTGTCGATCTTTCCAGATATGATCCGAATAAGATAATACATGTAACTGAGAAATCAAAATCTGGTTCGATCAGTGATTTTTTTGAAAACGTGGAATTCAACTTTCAGGGTGAATTTGTTGTGATAAGATACATACAGCAAAGAAACAAACTCGTTCGTTCACGGTACCTGTACGAACCAATTCTGATTCAAAAGGATTGCTTCACACTAATTCAATGTGTGGAGGCGATCTGTGATGGGAAAGAACTCTCGGCGCTTTTGGAGGAATCTGCGTGGGCTATAGAGTATTAGTCGTTGACGATTCAGAAGTCCTAAGAAAAATTGTGAGCTTTAACCTCACTCGAGAAGGTTATCAGGTTGATGAAGCAAAAGACGGGAGAGAAGCCCTTGAGAAATTGCGTCAGATCAAACCGGATCTTGTCATACTTGACATAATGATGCCATACGTTGATGGCTTTGAGGTTCTCAGAAGTATGCGGAAAGACCCAGAACTTTCTCATATTCCCGTAATAATGCTGACTGCAAAAGGCGGTGAAGATGATCCGAAAACAGCACTCGAACTTGGTGCGAACGGTTTTCTCACCAAGCCTTTCAGTCCGCTGAAGCTCCTTGAAGAAGTTCGCAGGGTGATACAACGTGGAACATGAAATCAAGCAAGTTTATGAAAAGATCTCAAAAGCTGTGAACCTGCCGCCATATCAAGGCATGGCAAGTTTGAAGGATATAATCACAGCTATTGATAAAATACTGTCAGAGCTGAATGAACATCGCAAAGAATATGCAAAATTACTTGAAGAACATATCGAAGAGTTATCAAAAACCTATCAGGAGATCTCAACGCTTTTTGAGTTAAATAACGTTTTCACCAATGTGGTTGAGCCATCTGAAGGTCTTGAACCACTTGTAGAGTTACTTAGACAGACTATACCATTTTCAGGTATTCTCATTGAACTGAATGTCGCTGATAGACAGATAAAACACGAGAAAATCTTCGAACTTGACAAGGAAACTTTTCAGAAAGCAAAACAACTGATCAGAATGGATGATGACAGTATCGTTTTAATAGAACCAACTCACAATTATTTTGTTCGGAACCTGCTGTCTGTTCCCATAAAAAGCGGTAAATCTCTGTGGGGAAGAATAACTCTGATCGAAAGAACTCCTGACATGTTCACGGCAGCTGACAGAAAGATCCTTGAGGCTGCGGCTCAGCAGTTGTCTTCGATATGTGAAAGGTACATGAGGTTAAAACGAGAAGTGGAAAGGCAGAGGCTCAAAGAGCAACTCGAAATAGCCAGGCAAATACAAATGAGGCTTTTCCCAAGAAAATTACCAAATCTCAGTTACGTTGATATAAGTGCTGACACGGTACCAGCCATTCAGGTTGGAGGAGATTATTACGACATACTGATCAGAGAAAAACGGGTTTTTGTTACCGTGGCAGATGTATCTGGAAAGGGTATTCCAGCGGCTTTGATGATGACTTCGTTGCGAAGTGCTCTGAGAACACTTTCTAATAGCGTTGACAGTGTATCAAAGCTTGCCGAACAGCTTAACAATGTACTGTGTGAAGATCTCGAAGAAGACAGGTTTGTAACAATGGTTTTACTCTGCTTACATTGCGATGGCACACTTCAGCTTGTAAACGCCGGACACAATCCGGTGTTATTGCTGAGTCAGGACAAAATCAGCACTTTTGAGGCAGAAAATTTACCGCTTGGTATAATGAAAGACACGAATTTCAACACATCTGAATTGAAAATGAAGCCGGGAGATATCCTGGTTGCTTATACAGATGGCGTCGTTGAAGCTCGTGATATTCATGGTAATGAATATGGGTTTGAAAGATTGTGCAAACGAATTTTTGAGTCAAGGCACTGTGATGTTGCTCAAATTCTCCAGAGCGTGAAAAATGACCTTGAAAATTTCTCAGGTGAAAGCCCGAGGCATGACGATACAACCATAACGGTGATAAAATATCTTGGAGATAATTCTTCTTAGGAGGGAAGAAAATGTCTGGTCACAACAAATGGGCGAATATTAAACATCGAAAGATGGCTCAAGATGCAAAACGTTCTCAGATGTTCACCAAACTGATCAGGGAACTGATCGTCGCAGCTCGCGAAGGTGGAGGAGATCCGGAAACAAATCCAAGGCTGAGGACGGCAATCGAAAAAGCAAAAGAGGCAAACATGCCAAAAGACAACATCGAAAAGGCTATCAAGCGCGGTACAGGTGAGCTTGAAGGAGTAGATTATCAGGAGATCATCTACGAGGCTTACGGTCCTGCAGGTGTGGCACTGTATATACGCGCCCTGACCGATAACAAAAACAGAACTGCGCAGGAATTGAGGCACATTCTGAGCCGACACGGTGGAAGCCTTGCCGATCTTGGTGCGGTAAGCTGGATCTTCGAGAGAAAGGGAATCATCAATGTGCCGCGCGATCAGGTCGCTAACGTCGAAGAGGTAGTTATGCTGGCAATTGATGCCGGTGCAGAGGATATCAGCGACCAGGAAGATCCGATAAGGATAGTCACATCGTCCGAGAATATGATGGCGGTCAAAGAAGCACTTGAAAAAAACGGCTACAGAGTTGACGCCAGCATATCTTACATCCCAAAAAATACCGTTCAGGTTACTGGAAAGGATGCAGAAAGAGTACTTGCACTGTTGAATGCACTTGAAGATATGGACGATGTGCAAGATGTGTATTCAAACTTTGAAATGGACGATGCAGAAATGGAGGCAATACTTTCACAAATGAATCAATGAAAGGTTTTCTGCTTTTCTATTTGACAGTACCGGTCTATTTTTTAGCTGCCGTGGTAAACTTTGACACTGCCCTTGGCAGCTATTATTGGTTTGGCGTGACAGTTTCTCCGCACGTTGAATTTTGGCGTGTACAGGCAGATCTCGGATTCAGTTTGGCAGTTCTTGAAGACGAATCAAATTTGAAAGTTTTGCCAATTTATGAACCATTTGATAATCTGAAATATTTTTCGTTGAACCTTGGCGATGCAGGAGCCAGATATGTCGTACCATACAGTGGCTGGTTGAGTTACAGTAACCTTGATTATCAAAATCACACGCTCAGCTTCTGGTGGTTCAATGGCTCTATGGGATTTGTTTTGCAGGATAAATATTCCTTATTCTTCAAGGTTCCATATTTTTCTATCTGTGTTGACAGTACTGGTGGCTATCACCTTGGAATTGCTGTGAAATTCTCTGGTTTACAGATAGAACCTTTTACATCCAATTACGGTTATGGATTGGGATTAACACTGGATAAATTTTCTGCCTTTTTCATACCAAACATGGGCTTTAGAATCGGTCTTGGATTAGACAGACTTTTTTTCTTCGGACAGTATCTTGCAGGTAAAACAGACATAGGATTTGGCTGGTTCAACAAAGATGAATGGATTTTGATGACAGACAAATCTTTCGACGTCAGAAAAAAGATGGATCAGATTTATCTGATATTCCATTTTCAAAAGGAGCGGTGGTATGCAGGACTATCTTTCCCAATTTTCTGGTGAACTCCCGATGGAGGATTTTCAGTGGTTTATCAAAGAAGTTCACAGATATTTCGGATTGGACTTATCGGGCTACAAACCCCACAGAGTGAAGCGCAGAATAGAAATACTCATAAAAAAATACAGGCTGTCTTCTTTTCAGGAATATTTGAAATTTTTGCTTTCAAACCCGGCTGCCAAGGAAGAATTTCTCGACAAACTCACGATAAATGTGACAGAATTTTTCAGAAACCCGGAAAAGTGGTGGGAACTACGCGACAGATATTTGCCTGAGCTTCTTTCTGTGAGTAAAGGAAGGTTCAGAGCGTGGAGTGCAGGCTGTGCAAGCGGTGAAGAACCATATTCTCTGGCTATTTTACTTGAGGAACTGAAAGCCCCATTGGGCGCATCGATACTCGCAACAGATCTGGACGAAAGAGCACTTGAAGAAGCAAAAGAAGGTTTGTATGAAGCAAGATCTATGGTAAGTACTCCAAAATCCTATCTTGACAGATATTTTGAATTACTCGACGGTACTTACAGGATAAAAGATTTTGTAAAGAAAAGAGTTGAGTTCAAAAAGCACAACATGCTTCAGGATCCTTTCCCCAGTTCAATTGATCTGATAATCTGCAGGAATGTGGTGATATACTTTGAAGCCTCTGCAAAAGACCAGCTTTACAGGAATTTCGTGAAGGCTCTGAGACTTGGCGGCATCTTATTTGTCGGGAGCACGGAGAGAATTTTCGACTATGCAGAAATAGGTCTGAAGATAGTCAGTCCGTTCTTCTATCAGAGGGTGAAGTAAGGTGTTCTGGGTGACACTGGTCGTTTTGATGGATCAGTTTTCGAAAATGCTGATAGAAAAGTTTTTGTTTCAACCTTTCTTTGTCATTCCAGGAGTTTTGTGGTTTACCTACACCAGAAACACCGGTATAGTTTTCGGTCTGTTCTCAAGATCGCCTTGGGTGTTGTGGGTAACTCTTGCCGTGACGCTCCTTCTTTCGTTGGCTTTTGATTTCATAAAAAGTTCGGCTCTTACAAAAATCGGCCTGCAGATGATCGTTGGTGGAGCAATCGGCAATATCGTCGATAGGTTCAGGTTTGGCTATGTTGTTGATTTCATAAACCTGAGGTACTTTCCAGCCATTTTCAACGTTGCCGATCTTTTCATCACACTCGGTGGCATACTGATATTTTTGAGTCTCTTGATGGGGGAGAAGAGTCTTGGAAATAAAGGTGAACAAGGGTGAACAAGAGCAAAGACTCGATCTTTTCCTGCTGCAGAAGATCCCCGCAAAAATCTCAAGGAATTTTGTGCAAAAAGCCATAAAAGAAGGAAAGGTAAAAGTCAACGGTAAGCCACAAAAACCAAGTTACAGAGTGAAGATAAAAGATGTGATATTCATACCAGATCCCGAACCAGCCGTGGTTCCCTCAATTGAGCCAGAACCAATACAGCTTCAGATACTTTACGAGGATTCTGATTTGATAGTGATAAACAAACCAGCAGGCATGATAGTTCACCCTATCCCTTCGCATACAAGCGGGACACTTGTAAACGCATTGCTATATCATTGTAAAGACCTACAGGGGATTGGCGGGGAATTGAGGCCTGGTATTGTTCACAGGCTGGATAAAGATACCTCCGGAGTCATGGTTGTTGCGAAAAACGATCTGTCCCATAGAAGTCTTTCACAGCAATTCAAAGATCGGAAAGTTTCCAAGATGTACCTCGCTCTGGTTAGAGGTAAGATAGATGAACCACAGGGAGAGATCAAAGTATCCTTAGCACGCCACCCGGTTCTGAGAACAAAGATGGCTGTGAATGTATCTGGCAGAACTGCAATAACATTCTACAGAGTTTTGAAATACTTCGATGACAGAGCATCCTTGGTGGCAGTTTATCCCAAAACAGGACGTACTCACCAGATAAGAGTGCACATGAAATACATAGGTCATCCGATTTTAGGAGATAAACTCTACGGCAGTAGCTGTGATGCGCCCCGTCAGATGTTACATGCTGCAAAACTTGGTTTTTACCATCCAAGGACTGATGAATGGCTCAGTTTCAATGCTCCTGTACCCGATGATTTCAAAAAACTCATCGTTGAGTTGAATTTTCAAGCCGCAAAGATAACATGATACCAGCCATTGTCACTCCATATTCTTTTGATGGTTCGATTTTGAGAATTGAACAGGTTATCCAGAAAGCTTGTGAATCTGGCTTGAAATCTCTGCTAATTGCAGACAAAAATTTTCACAGTGCTGTGATTTTCAACAGTATTTGCAGAGAGAAAGGGTTGATACCTGTTCATGGATTGAGAATAGGGGAAAAGATCTTCTATGCGAAAAATCGCATGGAATTTGATGAACTCGTAAATGCATACAACCAAGGAAGAGAACCAAAAACCGACTGGTTGCCTGTTAATTCCGTGAAGTTGATTTACTACCTTGAAAACTCTCAATGCGATGCCCATGAAATAATGTGTCAACTGCTTTCAGTTAAAAGCAATCCGCAGGCATCCTTTGAAGGAAAGTTTGAAGATGTAGCCACATCACTTGGCTGTGAGATGTACGATTTACATGTAAACATGAAATTCCCCCAACCACAGAAATTCTGGTTAAGAAGTTTTCTGGACAAAATAGAACCCAGATACAAAGAGAGGTTTGAAAAAGAACTACAGGTAATCGAAAAACTGAATTTTGAGCCATATTTTTACACGGTGAAAAAAATCGTCGACATTGCAAAATCCTTGGATATCTGTGTTGGTCCTGGTCGTGGCAGTGCAGTGGGATCTGTCGTTTCCTATATACTGGGAATCACGAAGATCGATCCACTGAGATACAATCTGTTGTTTGAAAGATTCTTGAATGAATACCGTCAAAAGATGCCAGATATAGACATAGATGTCGAGGATGAAAAACGTGCTCTTTTAATCGAAAAACTTGCCCAGGAATTTGCCTTTGTAGCTCAAATTTCTACATTTTCAACGCTATCTTTAAAATCTCTGCAAAATGAATCGAAAAGGCTGGGGATAAAGATATCACCAAAGATAATCGATCTAATCAGCAAATTACCCTTTCACAGGAGCACGCACGCAGCCGGTATTGTCATAGCAGATTCCAGTATGTGTTTACCTGTCGTGCCAGGCACAAAACCCGCTTTACTCGAGTACGATATGGATTCTCTTGATAGGATTGGTGTCACGAAAATAGATGTTTTGGGTCTGGCGACTCTATCACTTTTATGTAAACTGAAAAAGTCCATCGGTCTCAAACAGATTCCGATCGATGATTCTTCGGCTTATAGAGACATCTCGACTGGCAGGACACATGGCATTTTTCAGTTGGAACGTTTATCGGTGCGAAGCCTATGTAGGCAGATCAGACCACAGAACATCGAAGAGCTTTCAGATCTGCTTGCGATGAACAGACCTGGACCATTACTCGCCAAACTGAATGAACTTTATTCTGAGAGAAAACGTGGCTGTGGTGAATCCAGTCAGTTTTTTAAAGAAACCTTTGGTGTGATGATATACCAGGAACAGTTGATGAAAATCGCCGTGGAGCTGGCTGGAATGACACCTGATGAATCAGATCTTTTCAGAAGTGCTATCTCGCAGAAAGATGCGATCGCCATGAAAGATGCTGCAGAACAGTTCAGGTACAAAGCAATGAGCAGAGGATACGATAAATCTGTGATAGAACAACTTATAGAAACTATACTCAGGTTCTCATCTTATGGTTTTAACAGATCTCACAGCATTGCCTACGCGCATATAAGTTATGAACTTGCTTATATAAAACACCATTTTCCAAAAGAATTTTTCACACATTATCTCAAAGAACACTTCAACGACAAAGACAAAATCTTTCTCTCAGTCCAGGAACTTCGTTCACTTGGCTTTCGAATAAGATGTCCTTCGGTCAACCCGATTGAATTACAGGAAAATGAATTTCAGCTACCGATTCAAGTAATAACAGGTGTGAGCAACTCTATCGCCGATGCGTGTACTCTTAAAGGTCCCTTTTCAAGTATCGATGATTTTGCAAGAAAGGTTCCTGTACCTACTTTGACTCTACAGAAACTGGTATTCGCGGGGGCTTTTGATTGTATATATTCCAGTCGTGAAGAATCGATAAAAGCCTTCAATGCGTACCAGAAAGGATACGATCCAACCTTAATTGAAATATCATCGATCTTTGGAACACACCGTGAGGAAAAACCTATAAAATTAAACCAAAAAGACATCGCGGCACTTGAAGAGCAAGCCTATGGTTTTCCCCTGACGCCTTTGCAGGTTTCTTTGAGCAGTACATTTGCTCCTGTGAGCGAAGTTTTCACAAGTGCAAGAATATTACCGGTAGCGGTACTGGCTGATTCCAATTTTGTCAGCGATGGCAAGACGATAACACGAATAAAGGGTAATTTGTCTGATGGAGAATATGTTTGTATTTTGAAACCGGATGGATCGATCGAGGCATATCATGACCTGTCAAAAGTAGACTCAGCCGTTTATGAGGTAAAAGGTTGTTTTGATCAAATGGATTTTGAACCTGCTTCAAACAAAGAAACCACTGAGGTTAGACTCACTGGTAGGAAAGTCTATATCGATTCAGCAAGACCGTTGATCGATAATTACAAAATAAAGATTGTCTTCAAGTAACTAAATCAGGTTGGATTGTTCCAATTTGAAACACAATTTGGACAACCACTATGGTAGAATTTCAAAGAAAACGCTGCAAAAAAGAGTGAGGTGTTACTATGCGTGTTATCCTTGATTGTGATCCTGGCCATGACGATGCTTTTGCCATTTTACTGGCTGCGGCTTGCAAAGAGATTGAGCTACTCGGTGTAACGACTGTTGTGGGAAATTCCTATCTGGAAAACACATCAAAAAATGCACGAACAATTTTAGATCTTTTTGATATAGATGTTCCTGTCTTTGCCGGATGTGGCAGACCGCTTTTCAGAGATATCGTTGTGGCACCGGACATACATGGCAAATCGGGGCTTGAAGGTGCACAGCTTCCTGCGGCAAAACGTCCTATTGAAAAAATTCACGCCGTTGATTTCATAGCCCAAATGCTGGAAAAATATTCAGACATCATCTTGGTTCCGACGGGACCTTTGACCAATATCGCACTTTTCATGATCCGTTATCCGCATTTGATTAAACGAATAAATTCGATTGTTTTGATGGGTGGTTCAATTGCATTCGGCAATGTTACGCCCGTTGCAGAGTTCAATATATTTGCCGATCCAGAAGCTGCAAAGATAGTATTCAATTCAGATGTTCCAATAGTCATGGCACCGCTGGATGTCACTCACAAGGTAATAGTCACAGAAAAAGAAGTAAACAGAATGAGACAGTTAGGTCCAAAATTCGACCTTCTGGCAGATCTTCTTGTATTTTTCAAATCCACGTACAAAAAGGTTTTTGGTATAGAAGGAGTGCCACTGCACGATCCATGTACTGTTATGTATCTTCTGCATCCGGAGATTTTCCAGGTCAGAGATTATCATGTTGATATTGAAACAAAGGGAGAGCTGACCTACGGACAGACAGTCGTAGACATATGGCGAACAACTGGAAAGAATCCGAATGCCAGAATCATGTTGAACGCAGACAGTTCAAAGTTCTTTGACATCTTCTTTGAAAAACTCAGTCTGTTGAAGGAGGTTTGATCTATGGTTGATCCCAGATATCACATAAGGGTGAAACCCGAAGATGTTGGAAAGTATGTCATCGTTGTTGGTGACAGGGGTAGAGTAGAGCGTGTAGCAAAGTACTTTGAAAACGCGGTGAAAGTGGCAGATAATCGAGAGTACCTGACCTATACCGGTTATTTGAAAGGCGAAAAGGTGAGCGTCATGTCAACCGGCATGGGTGCACCTGCCATGGCAATAGGTATCGAAGAACTCTCAACGACGAATGCAAGATTCGTGATACGGGTTGGTACGACAGGAGCCCTTCAGAAGAATTTGAAACTCGGAGACAGCATAATCGTGAATGCGGCTGTCAGATTAGATGGCACAACATCTCAATACATAATTCCTGAATATCCTGCCGTTGCGGATTTTCAAGTTGTCGATGCACTTGTAAAAGCGGCAAAAGATGTCAAAAATCCTTTTCATGTCGGTACAGTTCTCTCAACCGATTCGTACTATGGAAGGAATTTTGACCCACAAAAGCATGATTATCTTGAAAAGCAGTTGATAAAGGCAGGAGTTCTTGCCGTAGAAATGGAGATAGGAGCACTCTACGTAGTTGGTGGCATAAAACACTTAAAAACAGGCGCAGTCTTAACTGTCAGAGAAGAAATAATCGATGAAGGATACATACAGGCTGGTGAAAAATTCGAAATGGGTCTGGAAAATTCAATCAAGATAGCCGTCAGGGCTATAGAAATCCTGATTGAGGGAGGTGCTGGTAGGTGAGAAAATTACTGGTTCTGCTGCTTGCTGGATTAATGCTGATGAGTTTTGCGAAACCTCTGAAGGTAGCACTGCTTTTGAATGGAAATCTTGGAGACAAGTCCTTTTTTGATTCTGCCGGAAGAGGCTTGGAAATGGCTATCAAACAACTCGGAATTCAGGGAAAGATCATCGAAGCTTCTTACAAACAGGAAAACTGGAGACCGTACCTGGAAGACCTTTCTGATCAAGATTACGACATAATCATCGTTGGAACCTGGCAAATGCAGGAAATTCTCGAAGAAGTAGCCCCACTGAACCCAGACAAAAAATACTTCATTTTCGACACATCGGTCGATTACTCCAAACCCGGATTAAACAATGTTTACTCCATACTCTACAAACAAAATGAAGGTTCTTTCCTTGTAGGAGCTCTTGCGGCTTTGATCACAACTTCTGGAATGCCAAAAACCAATCCAGAACCAGTCATCGGTTTTCTCGGTGGTATGGATATTCCAGTTATAAATGACTTTTTGGTTGGTTACATCGAAGGTGCAAAGTATATAAATCCCAACATAAAAGTTCTCATATCCTATGTTGGAAGTTTCAACGATCCCGCAAAAGGTAAAGAATTGAGCCTTGCCATGTACCGTCAGGGAGCAGATATCATCTTCAACGTTGCCGGAAACACGGGAATAGGGTTGCTGGAAGCCGCAAAAGAAGCTGACCGCTGGGCAATAGGTGTCGATTCTGACCAGGCACTGATCTACGAAAGTACAGACATAGAAATAGCTAAAAGGATAGTAACATCTATGATGAAAAATGTCGATATTTCCATACTCAGAGGCATCAAATTGCACATGGAAGGTAAACTCACTTACGGTAAAGCAGAGGCACTTGGAATATCAGAAGGTGGCGTTGGAGTGGCAGATAACAAATATTACAGAGAATTGGTACCGGAGCAATTCCGCAACAAGATCAAGGAAATAGAAGACAAGATCACAAAAGGTGAGATCAAAGTTAGTACAATTTTTGGCATGTCTCAAGATGATTTGAACAAGTTGAGAATGAGCGTGAAACCCTGAGGGAGCATCTGCTCCCTCTTTCTGGTGGGGAGAAGATGAAGGCAATCGAAGCCATTGACATCACAAAGATTTATCCAAATGGTGTCGTTGCAAACAAAAATGTGAATGTTTCAATCAATCAAGGCGAAGTCCATGCAATAGTCGGTGAAAATGGTGCTGGGAAAACCACACTCATGAAGATCTTCTTTGGCATCGAAAAACCCACGAGTGGCGAGATAAGAGTCTTCGGTAAAACAGTTCATATAAATTCACCCAAGGAAGCCATTGCCCTTGGAATAGGCATGGTGCATCAACATTTCATGCTCGTCCCGTCATTCAGTGTGGTTGAGAACATCATGCTGGGTATAGAACCAAGAAAAAGGTTTTTCTCAGCCGACTTTAAAAAGATGGAGAATATAATTTCTGAATACGCCAGAAGTTTGAACTTCGAGATTCCACTGTGGGAAAAAGTTTTAGATCTGCCGGTTGGTGTGAAGCAGAGAATAGAGATTTTGAAAGCACTCGTGAGGGGTGCAAAGATACTGATACTCGATGAACCTTCGTCAGTTCTGACACCGCAGGAAGTGAATGACCTGTTCGAGGTGCTCAGAAGATTGATCAAAAATGGTTTAACAGTTATCTTTATAACACACAAACTGAATGAAGTTAAACAGATAGCCGACAGAATAACAGTGATGCGCAACGCACAGGTTGTTGGAACTTATGAAAACAAAGATCTCACCGAAACTGATATCGTTGAACTCATGATCGGAAGAAAATTTGAATATGACATAAAAAGAGAACTGAGAGAACCCGGGGAAATTTTGTTAACTGTGAAGGACCTGAATTATTTTCGTGAAGATGGTGCCCATGTTCTTAAAAATATCACTTTTTCTTTGAGAGCCGGGGAAATACTGGCTATAGCAGGACTTGAAGGTAACGGTCAGAAAGAACTGGTCGAAATATTAACCGGTTTGAGAGAAAAAGCCACTGGTCAGATCCTATTGAACAACAGCAATATACTCGGTGCATACCCCTGGAAGATCAGACAGGCTGGTATTTCTCACATTCCAGAGGACAGAGTTGAGGTGGGATGTGCACTTGACCTATCCATTGCAGAAAACCTGATATCAGATAGATTTCACACAAAACCCTATTCCGGTAAACTGTTTTATAAAAAGAAAACCGCAACTGATTTTGCCAGCAGGATGATAAAGGAATTCAACATCAGAGCAAAAAGTCCAGCGACAATGGTCAGAATGCTTTCCGGTGGAAATATGCAAAAAGTTGTCGTTGCCCGCGAGATGACCAATTCTTCAAAAATAGTAATAGCGAATCAACCTACTCACGGTATAGATGTTGCTTCAAGTGAATTCATTCGCAAAAAACTCATCCAGATAAGAAATGAAGGCAAAGGAGTGCTTCTCATATCGACCGATTTACAGGAGGTACTTCAGATCGCAGACAGAATACTCATCCTTTACAAAGGTGAAATAGTTGCACATTTGAGAAATCAAAATCTCACCGAAACAGATTTAGGATATTACATGCTCGGCGCAAAAAGGCAGAGCGATGATCAGATAAAGGAGTCTGTGAGTTTATGAAAAGAACACTTGTACTTCTGGAATTGATAAGGTTTGTCATAACTGTTGGGATAGCACTTTTGATCGGTTATTGTTTTTTACTCTTCAGCACAGATGAACCTATACAAGCTTTTAAACTTTTTCTGACAGGACCATTGACGACACAGAGACGGTTTTTCGAATTTCTCAACAACGCAGTCCCACTCATGATGACTGGGTTAGCGCTTTCTGTGGTTTTTCAAGCCAAGGTATTCAACATAGGAGCTGAAGGACAGTTGTTCTTTGGCGCATTCGGTGCAATGGTTTTCGCTCTGAATTTTCCCCAGATTTCATGGCTACACTTGATCATCACTCTGATTGGAGCTGCTCTGTTTGGTTCTATCTGGGCTTTTGTTCCGGCTATTTTGAGGGCAAAGTGGAAAGCAAGTGAGCTGGTCTCGTCGCTGATGATGAACTACATTTCGTATTTTCTCGTTCTGTTCCTGGTCAACAACTATTTTCGCGATAAAACGGCAGGCGCTCTTGTCTCGCACAAATTTCCACAAACTGCATGGTTGTCGACTTTAACAAAGTACAGGTTGAATTCTGGTCTTTTCATAGCCATCGGTCTGTCAGTTCTGGTGGGTTTACTACTTTACAGAACAAAGTGGGGATATAAGATAAGAGTCGTGGGAGCCAACAAAAAATTTGGACTTTACAGCGGCATCAAAACCATGAGTGTTATCTTCTGGGTACAGATTCTTTCGGGGGCAATAGCCGGTCTTGCAGGCGGAATAGAACTGGCGGCAATGTACAGAAGGTTTGTGTGGCAATCATTACCAGGTTATGGTTTTGACGGCATCATAGTGGCAATACTGGCACGAAATAACCCGTTCCTCGTCATACCGAGCGCACTGTTTATTGCATATCTGAGAATAGGTGCCAATATCATGGGCAGAACAACCGGAGTGGCTCCAGAAATAGTTGTAGTTCTTCAAAGCCTGATGATTCTTTTGATTACAGCAGAAGCTCTGCTGGAAAGGTTTAAGCAAAAAGCTGTTGCTAAAGAGGCGATGAAAGGTGATTGACCTTCTCAACCCTGAATTTTGGTACAGTGTCATTAGAGTTTCTACACCACTTTTATTCGGTGTCATGGCGGCGCTTGTCAGTTCAATAACCGGAACCATAAACATAGGGATCGAGGGTATGATGCTGATGTCTGCCTTTTGGAGTACGATAGTGGCTTCATTCTCTCACAACGCTTGGATAGGGCTTTTGATGGGCATTGCTTCATCTACAGTACTTGCGATGATACTTGCTTATTTTCATCTGAAACTGAAAACAGATCTGGTCATAGGTGGTGTGGCTTTGAATTTACTCTCGTCTGGTCTGACCGTTTTCTTGCTTTACGCGATCACAGGTGATAAGGGATCATCTGCATCGTTGAGAAGCTTCACCATACCAAAGGTTGACATTTTGTTTTTGAAAGACATCCCATTCATTGGAAGAGTTTTGAGTGGACATAACGCTTTGACTTATATAGCGATAATATCTGTTCTGGTTGTCAACTATCTGGTCAAGAGCACTCCATTGGGTATCAGGATGAGGTCTGTTGGTGAGAATCCGGATGCGGCTGTCTCGGTGGGTATTTCGGTGAACAGGATGAAATTTCTCTCCCTTGTTCTGAGCGGAATCTTTGCCGGTTTTGGTGGAGCATTTCTGTCAATGGGTTATGTCTCGTGGTTTGCAAGAGATATGACTTCAGGCAGAGGATTCATCTCAATCGCCGCTCAAGCCCTTGGAGGAAATTCTGCCCTGTTTGGTGCTTTCGGTGCCTTGCTGTTCGGTATAGCAGAAACAATCGGCATTACCTTACAATCGCTGAGGATACCCTCAGAGATCACCAACATGTTGCCATTCATACTCACAGTTATAGTGCTTGTAATTTATGCAAGATCAAAGATCAGATCACATTCACGAATTCAAGAGCAGTGAATTGATTTCCTTTTCAGAAAGTTCGCGAAAATCTCCGGGCTTGAGACTGCCAAGTTCGATCGTGCCAATTCTTATTCTCTGTATCCTTGAATACTTCAGATCCAGAAAGTTCATCATCTTTTTTACCTGATGGTATTTACCTTCAGTGATAACAAGGCTCAACACGCCGGGTTGAACATATTTCAAAACGGCTGGCTTGAACTGTTCGCCTTTGATCTTCAAACCTTTTTCGACAAGCTCTATCTTCTGGTCAGTGAGCTCTCCCTCGAACCACACAAGGTATTCTTTCTGAATGTGTTTTTTCGGACTTATTATTTTGTGTATAAAGTCACCGTCGTTTGATAAAATCAGCAAACCTTCAACATCTTTATCCAATCTACCTGCGACTTGAAGCTCATTTAAGTACGGATGGTCGATCAGATCGTATACAGAAGCTTGATCTTCAGTTCTGTCGCTCACATAACCGGCGGGTTTGTTGAAAATCAGGTAAATTTTTCGGTGTGGGACGACGATCTTTCCCCTTAACTCAACGACGTCTTTTTCAGAAACATGAAATCCCTCGTCTTTGATCTGTACACCGTTCACACTGACCAGTCCAGATCTTATGAACTTTTTAACCTCACTTCTTGTACCCATCTTCGCGTTTGAAAGAAACCTGTCCAGTCTCAAGTTTTCTCACCATCTTTTGTATTATCAGCGGCTGAGAGAATATCGTAAAAGATACACCAAAAGCTATCCCAAGTACGAGAAGTATCGATACATTTCTGAAAAGTGCAAGTCTTGAAAGTGACATAACCATAAAACCTGCAATCAAACCGAGTGCATTGGTGAGAACCGGCATACCAATGTTTTCGATTGACTTTGATATGTCCTTGGTTGTCTTCAAATCGTGTGCCAAATGTATGGAATAATCCACCACAAGACCGACCAGTATGCTTGCGACAATAGATGTTGCGATATCCAGCCTGAGCCTCATGAGGTAAATAAAAATGAAATTGAAAATTGCCGTCAACAGAACCGGTATCACTATGAGAGCTGAAAATTCGATACTTTTGAAGGCAATGACAATAGAAGCAAAGATCAGAATTAAAGATGTAATAAGGCTTTGAATCTGGCTTTTCAATATCTGGGAATTTATCTGATCTACGATAAACGATGCACTTGCTATCGTGAATCTGTATTCATTGTAATTTTTCAGCTCTTCATATAATGCTTTTTTGATCTTTCCAGCCTGCATGTATGCTTCATCGGTTATATTTGCGACTATTCTTATCGTCTTCCCGTCAGCCACAAAGTAATTTATAGCAGGTTGAACGCGTGCCAGTAATGCGAGAGTTGGAACTGGGTATGAAATTGGGAATTGAACTGAGGCGACACCATTTATACTGCTCACCTGTTCGAGTATTTGTTTGATGTTCTGTGTATCTTTGACTGTGAAAAAACTGTCCTTCTCTATCATTATGTAGACTGGTTCGCGGTAGGAGAATTGTTCACTGAGAATCCTCAAAGCCTGACCAACCTGACTGTTTCTGGAAAAATACGAAGCCTGATCCATCCCGATCTTTATTCGAGGAAAAACAAAGGGTGAAATTATGCAAATAACGGCGACAGCAAAGATCAGAATCTTGCCAAAAACTCCACCGTTTATTTTCAAAGAAAAGGTTCTTGCATACTCCTTTTTTTCATCATAAAAAAGTTCATATCCAGCCGTGAAGAGAATTAAAAAGATCAGTGAAAGACCGGATGAAACCATCAAACCAAGTTGCCTGAAAGCTGTTATTTTCACAAACAGAAAAGACAAAAAACCCACAGCGGTTGTGAACATCGAAAAAAAGATCGGTCTGAACATCTTTTTTCTAACATCTCTACCAAAGCGAACTATTCCATTGTAAAAATGCAGTCCGTAAGCAGAACCTATAACAAGCAGAAAACTGACACACATAACCGTCATGACGTTGAGCTCAACACCAACGATCGCTGAAAAACCATAAACAATGATGGTTGCAATCAGAGGAATAACAAGGGATAAAACACTTGCTTTTAAAGAACGTGTTTGAATCCAGAAAACCACAAGAATTGCCAGGAACATCAACGACGGATATAACAGCATCTGTCTTATAATCTCGTTGAACAGATGATCGTTTATGACCATCTGCCCAAAGACAAGAGGCGACATGGTCTGGTAATTTTTCAGTACATTATCGATCCTTCTAAGAACAGGTTTTGAATCATCCACAGGTGTGAGTATACAGTTCAAAAGCAAATACCTGCCGTCTTTTGAAATGAATGATTTCGCCTGAGGATCTTCTAAAATTTGTTCGCTGAGAGTGGTGCCGTTGAAATACGGTACCTTAAATGGGTAGTTCAGAGCACTCAGAACGGTTTTGATACCTTCCACTTTTGACAGATCATTTTGCAGATCGACGACCTTCATGATCTGATCTGACTGGAAAAATGTCCTGTCTGAGTGCAGTATCACAACTACCTGTGTTCCGTCGGAGAATTTTTTAGAAACATCCAGAAGATTTCTCAAATCCTGGTTTTCAATCTGCTCAAGTGTAGCGCCAGGAGTGTATCCTGGCAGGAAAACAACATAATCGGCGTTTATCTTTCCCTTAAAAAAAGCGGCAAGACCAAAGATAAACGCAAGAGCTAAGAAGATAACTGTCAATCTGTATCTTTTCATGTTATTCCTCCAGATCTTGGAGTCGATTTTACTGAGATTATATAGTTAAAAATTTTAACGATCAAGATATTTTATCAATAAGATACAGTGACAGTTCAAGAGTCACTTCAAAAATTTGTTGAACCAGTCAGTGATTTCCTTCAGTCTTCTCAATCTGTGCTTTGGTTTTCCGCTTCGACTGAGCTCGTGATTTTCCCCTTTGAAGATCACCAGTTTTGATTCAACACCGTGATACTTAAGCGATGTAAACATCTGAATCGCTTCAGCGATCCAGCATCTATAGTCTTCATCTGAATGTATGAAAAGAGTTGGTGTCTTAACTCTGTCGGCGTATTTCATCGGTGAATGCCACCAGAGTTTTTCAAAATCCGTCCATGGATTTGCAAGATGCTGGTCTTCGACGAAAAAGTAGCCTATGTCAGTGGTGCCGAATTTTGAAATCCAGTTAGATATACTTCTCTGAGAAACAGCAGCTCTGAAACGGTCTGTTTGAGTTATGATCCAGTTTGTCATATATCCACCATAGGAACCACCGGTGACTCCTAACCTGTCTTTGTCTATAAAGTCAAACCTTTTAATCGATTCATCTACAAAATTCATCAGATCCTGGTAATCCACAGTTCCGTACTTTCCTCTGATATCCGCAAATTCATTACCTCTTCCGTCGCTCCCACGCGGATTCGTGTAAAGAACAACATATCCTTCATTTGCCCAAAACTGCATTTCATGAAAGAAAACCTCTCCGTAAACCGTCTTTGGTCCACCGTGAATATCGAGTATCGCGGGATATTTCTTTGAAGGATCAAAATCCGCCGGTTTTATGATCCAACCTTCAAAAACTGTGTTGTCAAAGACAAACTCAAATCTTTCCGGTTTACACACAGATCTTTGTTTGAGAACCCATTCGTTGAAGGATGTGATCTTTTTTTCTTGTCCATCGGACAGTTCATAGATTTCCTGTAAATTCATATTTTTAAGACCGACAAAAGCTATTCTATCTTTTACAACATCGAATCCATCCACGGAACCGTTGTCCAAAGTGAGTTTTTCTATTTTTCCACTCAGATCTATTCTGTTCAGGTATGAACTGTGCCATTCTGTAGTGACAAAGTAAAGGTGTTCTGAATCGACTTTGCTCATCCTACTGCTGCCATATCGGCAATCTGAGTTAACGCTGTTGTGGAGGCTGAAATCAAAATCCGGTGTGAGAACTACCACTTCACCGGTTTTTGGATCAAGCGCATAGAATTTCGGGTTCTCATTGATTCCGAACTTTTTCATGTTGGTGCCGGCAAATACAATCTTGTCCTTCAAAAAGTGGGCAAAGGTGTAATCAAAAGGATCTTCGTGCGTGAGCTTTGTAGATTTATTCTCAACTATGTCGTAAAGATACAGATCGGAGCGTATCTGCATCTTGTCAGTGAAACGGTTGGCTATGTACAGTAAAAGCGTCCTTTGTTCGTTCAGTGAGAACTGTTCGACATTGGTGAACTCATCGGTAATTGGTGTCAGCGAATTTTTCTGCAGGTCAAACAGGTATAACCTGATTCTTTTCTTATTTGTGAACCCGCTGCCATTTGACCAGAAAGGTATCTCATCCACGACCTGATAATCCTTCTCTTCTTTGACTTTTTTCAGATATTCTTCTTTTTCTTTTTCATTCATTTTGGAAAGATCCTGCAAGTTGTTGTCCCAAATGGCTGTTAATACAAATCTGTTCTGGTCAAGTTTTTCAATCTGCTTGACTGTCAATGGCACTTCGAAAGCCCTTTGAGCTTCACCTCCAAAGATGTTGATTTTATAAAAGATCGTGAATGGCTCTGAATTTTCCTTCCTTTTTCTGTCTTTTTCTTCTCTCAGACTTGGGAACAATATAGTCTGTTCATCAAGCCAGATGAACGTACTTTCCTGCCCGAAGGTTGTCAGTTGTTTTACATCACCATCTTTATAGAGCCAGATTGTTGAAAGATATCTGTTATCGTCGTAATCGCTTTCATGAACTACGAAGGCAAGATATTTCCCGTCCTCGGAAAAGGTTGGATTTGACAAAAACTTGTAATTCAGAAAATCATCGATTTTAAGTCTTTCCACAGTCTCAACCCCTTTTCTTTGTTCGCTAATAGTACAATTTTAATTTTACCACCAGTTAGGGGGAAAATAGTAATTAAGATCGGTAATTTTCGCAGATATATTAAATTGCCATTGAAATCACTTGACTTTGAATCATTCTGGGTGTATCATCAAGCACAAGAGGTGCAAATGCTTGAGTATTTTTCTTAAAGGTTTTGTTGCCATAGTTGATAACAATCAATGGTGGTGGTACTGCCCCAATTCGGTGGGGTAGTACCACTTTTGTTTTGCTACACCGAATTGGGGCTCTCAACAAAGAGAGCCCCTTTTTTTTATTTTAAATCATCAGGAGGTGGTTTTATGAGAATCAGGGTGGATCTAAAGGTCGACGAAATTCCAAGGTACTGGTACAACGTGCTGGCTGATCTGCCGTTCAAACTCGATCCCCCACTCGATCCAAAAACAAAACAGCCCATATCACCACAAGCACTTTCGGCAATTTTCCCGATGCCTTTGATCGAACAGGAGGTAAGTGACAGGCGCGAGATTCCAATTCCAGAAGCAGTCCTCGAAGAGTACGCTGTCTTTAGACCAACTCCTTTGATCAGGGCAACTTATCTTGAACAGTTTTTGCAGACTCCAGCCAAGATCTACTACAAATACGAAGGTGCAAGCCCAACTGGCAGCCATAAGACGAACACAGCCCTTGCACAGGCTTATTACAACAAAATCTCTGGTACAGAAAGGCTTGTCACCGAAACAGGTGCAGGACAGTGGGGAAGCGCACTGTGCTATTCCGGTGCAAAATTCGGTTTAACAGTCAATGTTTTCATGGTCAAGATCAGTTATGAACAAAAGCCAATGCGAAAATACCTGATGAAGTTCTTCGGTGGAGATGTTGTACCAAGTCCAAGTGAACGCACCAAGTTCGGTAGATCTCTGCTTGAGAAAAATGGTGATATGCCAGGAAGTCTCGGTATAGCGATCAGCGAAGCAATCGAAGTCGCACTATCAGATCCAAAAACCAAGTATTCACTTGGAAGTGTTCTCAACCATGTTCTTCTGCATCAGACGGTGATAGGGCTTGAAATCAAAAAACAACTGCAGATCATTGATGAGAAACCAGACGTTGTTATAGGCTGCCATGGTGGGGGCTCAAACTTTGGTGGAACAATTCTGCCGTTTGTACCGGACAAACTTTCTGGAAAACAGATCAAACTCTTAGCCTGTGAACCAACTGCATGCCCATCTCTAACTCAGGGTCGTTACGAGTACGATTATGGAGATACCGCCGGAATGACACCGCTTTTGAAAATGTACACACTGGGCAAAGATTTCATCCCGCCCAAGATCCACGCGGGAGGCTTGCGCTATCACGGTGCTGCACCGATAATCTCCAAACTGGTTAAAGAAAAACTCGTTGAAGCAATTGCACTGGATCAGGATGAAGTTTTCAAAGCGGCAAAATTATTTGCGAGATTGGAAGGTATTGTTCCTGCACCAGAGAGTTCTTATGCAATTGCCGGAGCAATCAGAGAAGCTCAAATGGCAAAACAGGAAAAAGCCAGAAAAGTTATAGTTTTCAACCTCAGCGGTCACGGACTGTTTGATCTGACTGCTTACATCTGACTTCCCTCCTTTGGGGTGGGCGAGCTCACCCCATATTTTTTCAGCATATTTTGAGTATATTTTCAGAAGATTATCAGGGATTTATCAATGTTTTTTCAATGCCACCTGATAGATTTATAGCCAGGGGGTTATGAGAGTGGAAAGATTTCTGAATAATATAAAGATGTTAATAATATTCTTAATGACTCTCATAACCATTGGACTTTCTTACACACCTGCTCCAAAAGTTTACAGATACGATCCAGCAACAGGTCTTTGGCAAAGAGTGAATAAAGATGTATCGGAACTGATTGTTATGCCGAATGTACAGAGTGGTTCGTCCAACATAAGCGTGTCTCATGAAATAAACGGAACAATCGTTGTGGAGCCTGAAAACACAGAAAAGTTCTCAGTGAAAGGTCAGTGGTACTACTACATGGAATATGTTATCAGAAACAGCACAGAAAAAAGTTACTACGGTATCGTGGCTGGTCAGAATCAAAATATAGGTATAACAACTGTGTGGAACGACGACACCTACCTGTACATCAAATTTGAACTACTCTACGGATGGCTTGCAAGTGAATCTCACCTGAAGATAAGCTATCAAGAGCCCAGTGGAAATCAAAGTCCAGGTCAATTCCCTTACAAAACGGAGCACAATCCACCGACAGCCACTTATGAATACAAAGTCGACTACCGCAACTTGAAAGATATAAAGTGTATCCAAAACAAAGTCTTTATACTGCTTCATCTGTCGGTGAAAAAGAACAACCAGCAGGAGACTGCCTGGGCAGGAGGAGAGCCACCATCGGGTATGTGTGTGGAAGTTTCTAACTCAAAGATACTGTGGTACATCAGAAAACCGGGCAAATACGCCACCAATGCCTTTGAAGTCAAAGTCAACAGTGTGTATCCTGTGGTTGTCAGCTTCAGTAACTTTGATTATCTTCAACCACAAGGGGGGATAGGGCTTGAGGGTGTAGAGGTATATTATGCAATCAGCGACGATCTTACTGAAAACATCGATTGGATCAGTGCTCCTGCGTTAAACAACCGCTCTATGACACTCAGTTCTGGTTCATCGTCCGTGAATTTCTACCAGCTTGTAGATCTGAAAAATCAATCCTCAGGTATTTACAGAAACACCGGTACGATAACTTTCACAATTCAAAACTCCAAAGTTTATGTCGACAGAAAATAGGTTTTCACAAAATCTCACCCAAGAGGGTGAAAAGGAGGGAATTTTTATGAGAAAAGCTCTTATTCTTATCATGGCAGTTCTGGCAATAACAGCACTCGCAGTGTTCGCAACAGAAGAGTTAACAGTCTGGAAATGGACAGATAACGGATGGGTTTCGCTGGGTACGGGACAACCAGCAGTAGAGGCAAGGGCGTTCAAGAGTGGAGCAACCAATGGTAGTTGCAACAAATTCAACTGGACATTTAATTTTGAAACAGAAATTCAGGTTGCTCAGTGGGTTAACTGGCAAATCGATGGAACCAAATGGACATGGTATGTCAGAAAACCTGGAACTTACATTACAGATTGTATAAGCTTTTTCATTCAGAGCAATGGTGAAATAGTTATAAGCTTCACAGGTCTTGCAAGCCCGACATTTGTTCCAGGTACAACCCCACCATATTTTAACAGTGCAGTCAATCCGTACATCGATGCATGGTATGCCTACGGCATAGGCAATGAACCAACTGGTATCCAGGAAATTGCAGCTGCTGGACAGATGAACGATGTACACGTGTTTATACGTGATGATGCGGCTCTTCACGAAGGAATAAGCAGAAAGCTGTGGAACAAGATTAAAGTCGTAGAATGCAACTCTGCTGGAGTTTACAAAAACAGTGGTACTATAACAATAACATTGCAAAGACAGATGCCATGGATTGATGGAGCAAGTGGAAATTATAACTTCTGAGAACCAATGAACAGAAAATGCAGTAGGGGGGGAATCCCCCTACTGTTTTTAAGAAGGATTGGGGTGAATTTGCTTGAAAAAATTTTTGTATGTGTTTTTGATACTCATCTGCATGGATATTTTTGCTCAAGGAACTTTCGGCGTCAGGCTCGATCCAATGGTTGTGACAAAATCCGTCGCTCAAGGAAGCCAGTTCAGCTACGAAATTTATTTGGAAAATTCCGACCCACTCAATCCGGTAACTATAGAAGCAAAAGTCGAGGATGTTGTTGAAGATATCGATGGCATGTACAACATCGCTCCGGCCGGTTCGACGAAATATTCTGCCGCAAGATGGATCAAAGTCGATCCAGAGGTCTTTACCATTTCACCAAGTTCTGGTAAGCAGGTTACTGTGAATGTGAGCATTCCACGTGGGATCACAGGTGGAAGATATGCGGCTATTGTATTCAAAATCGTTCCCCCGCAGCAGACACCGCAGGTTATGGAAGAAGCTGTTGGCTTTGCTGTTCAGTTTCAGTTCCAGCTTGCAAGTTTCTTAGAGTTAACCGTGGAAGCTGGACAGAGAAGAATAGAGGCGTACGCTGTTGATTTCCAAATACAGAAAATAAGTGAGATAAAAAGCCTGATTGAAGTAGCAAGAATGGTTGGAGAAGATGCCACGGTGTTCAGTGTTTCTGTTTTAAACAAGAGCAATGTTCATGTACAGACAACAGGAGAGCTGACCATCAAAACATCGGAAGGTAGAACACTGGTAAAAATGCCGCTTGGTTCTGGCAGAGGGATAATATTACCGGATGCCACTGTGAAAATAAGAAGCATCACTACCAGAAAACTCCCCCCGGGAGATTACACGGCAAAAGCTGTTGTTAATTACGGCGGTCACAGACCTGCCATCGTCGAAACACAGTTTTCTGTCAAAGAAGACACAGCTCAAGTTGAACAGGCAAAAGTGAGTAGTGTTCCGATGTTTTATATCGAACCCGGGAACATAGAATTAAAGGTGATGCCAAAGACTTTCAGAAGTACACTGATCAGTATCACAAATCGCGGAAATGAAACTGCACAGATAAACGCCTCGATTTACCCTCTTGAATATGACATCAATGGTGAACTCGTTCCAATTGAAAATAGACAGAAAGCAGTTGATTGGATAGAATTATCGCCAAATTCATTTGAGCTGAAACCAAATCAAACTCGAAAATTGAGGATCGTTGCCAGACCACCAGAAGACGCTCTTGGTGGATATTACTTCGATCTGGTGTTTTCCTCTTCAAATGAAAATGCAAAAGCCGAGTTCGGAGCCAATCTTCTGGTTTATGTCGGATCAGATGAAACCATCGTCAAGAAACTTTCAGCAGATTTTCACTTAATTCAGCCAGTCGCAGATGGGCTGAATGTTGATCTGTTAGTCAGAAACGAAGGAAATTATCACGTCATTCCTTCGATAACAGTTGGTCTTGAAAAAGTCATACCACAGCGAGAAGAAGAAAACGGCGTGATATTCCCAGAGAGTACACAAAGACTTGTCAGCGCTTCTTATTCTGGAGAGATACCCATCCTTCCCGGTGAGGAAAGAATTTATGGTGTTATGCTTCCTGCTCAGATTCAGCCGGGTGAATACGAAGTTGTCGCGAGAATAGATTTCAAAGATGGTCAGCCGATCACGCTGAGAAAGAGAATCAAATTAGAGGGGGGCGAAGAAAAATGAAAAGATTCTCCACGTTGATAGTTTTTTTGATGGTTCTGACAGTATTTGCCGAGCAAGAGCCTCTTGTGACAAATATCTTTCAGGATACCTATATTCTCGACGCCCTTAGGGATATATCAGCTCAAACCGGTGTACCAATCATCGCAGATACCACCGTCAGTGGTTTTGTCACCATAGAATTGAATGAAGTGCCGCTCGAAAAGGCTTTGAAAATGATTCTCATGCCGGGTGGATATACCTTTATAAAGGTTGATGGTTTTTATTTTGTCGGCGCGCCAGATCCAAAAAACCCAGCGTTCAGATATCTTGCTCAGACCAAAGCAATAAAACCAAAGTATCTGAAAGTAGATTCGATCAAAAACCTGATACCATCTTTTTATGAACCTTTTCTGAAAATCGACACTCAGAACAACCTGATAACTATCACCGCACCCGAACAGATCATAGAGCGATTTGAAGAAGACCTACAGAAAATAGATCTTGCACCAAAACAGGTAAAGGTAAGTGTTGTCGTCACAGAGGTTTCGAAGGATGCCATGATGGATCTTGGCTTGGATCAACTTGGCTACAGTTTCGGAGCAAACCAGCAATTCAATGAGAACTGGTCTACTACGCTGGGATTAATATCCGGCGTGCTGTCTGTTCAGACAAACGCATTTGGAACGATTGTTGCCAGATTACAAGCCCTTGAAGAACAACACAAAGCGACCATAAAGGCAGATCCATGGATCATCGTTCAGGAAAACAAACCAGCAAGACTTTTTGTCGGTCAAAGAGAGATCATCATAATTCAGCCCGAAGCCGGTACAACCACAACACAGACTGTTGATGTTGGCGTGGGGCTCGATATCACAGCAAGAGTGCTTAAAGATAACGAGCTCGAGATAGCTGTCGCACCGAGCGTGAGTCATTTCTCAACAGCACAGATGAGCAGTTCTCTTTCCACAAAAAGAAGTGAATTGTCCACAACTCTTTGCATACAGAGCGGTCAAACAGTTGTGATAAGTGGTCTAACTGTTCAACAGTCATCTAATTCTTACACAGGTTTTCCATTCCTTGGAAACATACCGATTCTAAGATATCTCTTTGGTGTGAAATCCGACAGTGAGAACAAAAGAGAACTCGTGATATTTCTCAGCGCTGAAGTACTGTGAGGAAGTGTAGAAAATGGCAAGATCACGATTGATTCTCTCATTGCTTTTATTCTGTTCTTTCATTTTTGCCGCTCAGACTGTTGTGATATACCAGCTTGAAATAGTTCAGCTCAGTGATGAAACCATTGGCAAATTCAACTTCAAGGAACTTCATCTGGACAAACCTGATCTATCTAATTACGAATTCAGAATTCTCTATGATCCATCTGTGATGGAACTTTTAGTGAAAATTCCTTTTGTTACCGCAACCTTTGAGGTTGGCACAAAGCAGGAAAAAACAAAGACAATTTTCCGACCATGGGTTTCCACGCTCTTAGGTAAGCCTGCTGTTTTATTCGCTGGTACCAGCCAGCTGTCTCTTAAAACCGGCACGACAACCGGCAGTGGTTTAAGAATAGAACTCACTCCAGAGAGCATTTCAGATGAGAAAGTCAGCACCAAAGTTGTGATTTCAGATCCATACAATCCCACTTTATTTGACAATGAATTATGGATAGGTCAAGAATTTTCACCGGTTTGTCTGGCAACCGTCAAGACGCAGGAAAATATGAAGTACTTTGCGGTGTATATCAGGGCGTTTTTTGCAAATGAACCACCAAAAGAAAATATCGTTTTTGTCGGTGGAATGGATGAATTTGCAAATCTTTTCAATTCTTCAAGTGTCAATCACGAAAGTGAAGTTTACGGTTTTTTATTGACTGATTTTTCCGATTTCAGTGCACGCGCAGGTACCTGTTTGTGGTTTGCTGATTCACTGGTTTTTCAATCAGAGGTTGTGTTTATTCCATTCAGTGCCGTGGTGGCAATTGAAAATACCGTGGGTAAGGAAGGGCTCAGAGCGGGGATAAAATTCATTTACGATCAGGATTTTTTCATCGCTCTTGGTGTATCTGATTATTCAGAGCTTTCTGATGTACTCACACTATTTGCAGAGCTCTATCCATTCAAACTGTCGGTGACAGATTTTAAGTTTGCTGCACCTGTGTGGAAGGCTGGTGCAGTGCTCAATTTTGAAAATTTCTCAATTACCCTTGGTGCATACAACAATCGTGATATCAATATCTGGTTTGATGGAAGAATAAAAATGGCTCACGGTTTTTTCATGGTAATTGGTGGTGAATATTCGCTGAGCGGGAAAATACAGCTGAGAGCTGGACTCAGTGTTAAATTTTGACCCATGTTCTATACAAACGAAAGAACAACTTTCAAAGCTTGCCTTTCTTCAACCAGCTCAAGTGCCTGGTTTGATTGTGAGAAGATGTATGTTTTTCCAGACAAGATCATGGTAAACATCCAGCAAAATTGATTGCTGAGGCACGGCAACTCCCGCAATTAAATAGGTACCTCCCTTTCTCAGAAGCTTAAAACCTTCCAAAAGTGCTTTACTGCTGCCACTGGCTTCTATTACTATGTCCGCTCCCCTGCGGACCCCTGCTTTCATCTCTCAATAAAATTGAAGTTAAGATCACTCTTGCCAGAATGAGCATGTTTCTTGTCTCAAGAAAATGAGTCAAACCATTTTCATCTATGCAAATACCCTGATTCTCAATAGATTCGATAGTACTCAGAGCTTTTGTGATCTCCTGTTCCTGCCTGACAAGAAATGCTGATTCTGAAACAGTATCTGTGATCATTTTTCGTGCTTTTGAAGATGGTATTGTGCCATATGAGAATGGATCTTCATCTGGGTTGATTTGACTCAGTGTGATCTGTCTCGCTTCGATTGCAGCATTTCGACCGGCAATTTTCCCAAAGACCTGTGTGTCAAGTAGTGAGTTCCCGCCGGGTCTGTTTGCACCATGCTGTCCGCCAGCACATTCACCGGCGGCGTACAGTCCTTTGAGATTCGTTCGTGCATCGGTGTCGATTTTCACTCCACCCTGGAAATGCTGAATAGCATTTTGTATTTGCATAGGTTCTTTTGAAAGGTCAATATGTCTTTGTTTAAGCCATTCAAATACAGCTGGATTTATCTTAATGAGTCTTTCTTATGGCTTTCACTCTGCAAAAAACCACAGACAGAGCGAGAACAACTAAAGATCTAAAATGCAACAATAATCTTTCAAATATATGATATGATCGACAAAAAGAATGCAGGGGGAGTCTGCCATGATTGGAATAATCGGTGTTGGAAATATCGGTTCAATAATTGCAAAAAGACTTGTTGAAAGTGGTTACTTCAAACCACAGGAGGTTGTTTTGAGTAATCGATCTTTCAGCAAGATCAAGTCTTTTGCTGAAAATGGGTATCGAGTCACGACTAACAGAGAAACTATTGAAATGTGTGAAATAATATTTTTTTGCGTCAAGCCTCAGGACAGCGATCAGTTGTTTTCAAATATTGGGCAGATTGGCGATAAGGTTTTGATAAGCACAATGACAGCCGTGAGTATTGAAAAGATCATAAAACAAACACAGTGCAAGAAAGTCATAAGGATAATGCCAAATATTCCCAGCATGATTGGTAAAGGTGTGGTGGGTGCCGCGCGCTCTAAGCAGTTAGATGACGACACGTGGAATAAATGCTGTAAAATATTATCCTGCTTAGGAAAAATTGTTGAAGTTGATGAAGATCACATCGCGGCTGTGACTGCTTTGAGTGGTAGCGCGCCAGCTTTCATTTTTGTCATTATAGAAGCTTTGATCGATGCAGGTATCAGAATGGGGCTTTCATATGAGACTTCAAGGCTCATGGTACTTGAGACAATTATAGGTTCTGCAGAGCTTTTGCTCAAACTCAAAAATCACCCTGGTGAATTCAGACATGTGGTGACTTCACCCGGTGGAACAACAATAGAAGGAATATACAGAATGGAGAGAGAAGGTATCAGAGGAGCCTTGATGAAAACCATACAGGAAACATATCTGAAGGCATTACAACTACAAAAAGACCTGAATTTGTAAGAAGGTGGTTCAAATGGGGAAAATCAGTATAAGCGGCACATTAGTTGCTATTTTCTTGATCATCTTTGGTATATTTCTGATATTCAACCTCAATGCAAACTACGTCTGGTCTGTGATACTGATTGTGCTTGGACTTGGTTTTGAATTTGGTGCGTTTGGTAAGTCGACTGGCAGATTCATACCTGGTGGAATTCTCACCACCATAGGTCTTCTTTTACTTTTCTGTACTTTTAAAGGTTTTTCATACATGGTTTATCTCTGGCCCGTCTTTGTCATGGCACCGGCTGTTGGCATGATTCAAACTTATTTTGCCAGTCGCAGTAAAGGTGTTCTTGTCGGATCAATTATTCTTTTTTCAATCAGTGCAATTTTATTTGGTATAAGTTTGTATCAATCGCGAATGATTTTTGGAACACTCGTTGTCATATTTGGAATAATAATGCTCGTGGCAAGCAGAAAAAAGTGAACCACTTACCGTCGTTGCCCGTAGTTTTTCTTGAGAAATTCAATTGCTTCTTTTGCATGTTTTTCATCGATCGTTTGAACTGCGAAACCTGTTGAGAGTGCTGTGATATAAATCTGTGCGCCCCTTTCGACAGTTTCACACATATCGAATGCCTCTTTAAGTGTTCCCGCTGCGCAGATGAGTCCGTGGTTTGCCATAATAACCGCCCTGCTTTTTTTCATGCACTCAACAACGTTTTTGGCAAGTTCTAAGGAACCAGCATTTGCATATTCGCTGACAGGTATCAACTGACCGATCATCAAAAGCGTTTCATTAATTGCAGGCAATGGTTTACGGAGTACGGACAGAACTGTCGAGTAGATCGAATGGGTATGAATAACAGCGGCGATATCCTGAAAGGTTTTGTATATCATCGTGTGAAGTTGATACTCTATCGATGGCTTGAGATTTCCTTCGATCAACCGACCTTGTAAATCTATGACAGGTATGTCCTGGGGATGAAGTTCATCGTACGGAATTCCACTGGGTGTGATCAACAATAAATCATTGGAAACTCTCAAACTTATATTACCGGAAGTACCACTCACATGATTGGATCTGAGAATCTTCAAGCCAAACTGTACCACCTGACTCTTTTGTTCTTCGTACACTGTATCACCTCAAACTCCTTCAATTTGTGAAGAAAACATGTAACCGGCAGATGTGTTCTTTGCTCTGTACATAGCTCTATCTGCATTTTTGATCAGTTCTTCCACTGTTTTTCCATCATCTGGGAAAACTGCTATACCTGCACTTGCCCCAAGACAGAATTGTACACCATTGATTATAATTGGGCGAGAAATTTTTTCAACAACTCTTTTTGCCACCTCCTCAGCCACCTTCCAGTCTGAATCTGGTAAAAAGAACACAAATTCATCTCCACCAAACCTTGCTATTAGATCTTTATTTCTAACAGTGGTCTTAATCCTTTTACCGACTATCCCAAGTACCTCATCTCCAGTGTGATGACCGTGGTAATCGTTGACAGATTTGAATTTGTTCAGATCAACATATATAATAGCTGCATTTTTATCTTTCTCAGACAGAACTCTAAGTGTTTTTTGTGCCTGATATAAAAACGCATGCCTGTTCATCAAACCCGTTAATGAATCCGAAAAAGCCAGGTTGAATAATTGATCATTCAAAACATTTCTGGACAGCAAAATCAGGCTGACTGCTACCAGAACAACACCACTTGTTTCCAAAATCACACCTATTTCAGAAACTATCTTAGTAGAGGAAATGATTCCAACGATTTTGAATATTTTTGAATAAGCAAAAAGAAATACACCAGCTTTCAAAAAGATATAAGAATAACTGAAAAGAATGCATATTATGAAAATACGTGCAAAAAAATCCATGATCTCAAAATAGCCAAGGCCACCAACATTCTGATTTTTCGGATACAGTATCAACAAAATCAGCATCGTGAAAAGAAAAACCATAAACAATCTGATGAACCCTTTTTGCCGCTTTCTGGTTTTCACTTTATCACCCCGGATACTCCCCCATTGTAAATTTTACACCCAAACCGAGATTCACATAAGCATTTGTGATCCAGCGAATAAAGTGATAAAATTAAAAAAGTAGAAATTTTTTGTTTGAGTTTTCATGCTGAAAAGTAGACCGAGCCTTTGAGTTGCTTGGTATCAGACAGAAGGAGGTGGACTATGGCACCTGTGAAGATCAGTATCATTGGAGCCGGCAGCGCAGTGTTTTCCATGAGACTGGTGAATGATCTTTGTAAGACGAACAGCCTTGCTGGGAGTCTGGTGTCATTGATGGATATCGATGAAACCAGATTGAACGGTGTCTATGATCTCGCAACAAGGTACGTTAAGGAACTCGGAGGAGATCTGCGTTTTGAGAAAACCACACGACTTGAAGATTCGCTGAGAGATGCAGACTTTGTGATAAACACAGCCATGGTTGGTGGACATAGCTATCTTGAAAGAACCCGACAGATCGGCGAAAAATACGGGTATTATAGGGGAATTGATACTCAGGAGTTCAACATGGTTTCAGATTACTACACCATCAGCAACTTTAACCAGTTGAAGTTTTTCGTTGACGTGGCAAGAAAAATGGAGGAACTCTGTCCAAATGCATGGCTTTTGCAAACAGCAAATCCCGTCTTCGAGGGTACAAACCTGATAAATCGATGTTCAAAAATCAAGGTAGTGGGATTTTGCCACGGACACTACGGTGTTCATGAAATGGTCGAAGCTCTCGGACTGGATATGAAAAAAGTTGACTGGCAGGTAGCCGGATTCAATCACGCTATCTGGCTCAATAGATTTCTCTACGACAAAAGCGATGGCTATCGATTCGTCGAAAAGTGGATTGAACAGAATTCAAAATCGTGGAAACCAAAAACACCCTTTGATTTGCAATTGAGCCCCGCTTCCATTGATATGTACAAATTCTACGGTCAGATGCCCATAGGTGATACTCCAAGGAACGGTTCATGGAAATACAATTACAACCTTGAGGTGAAGAAGAAATGGTATGGAGAACCATGGGGAGGTGCCGACTCAGAACTTGGATGGAAATGGTATCAAGACAGGCTGAAGATGATAACAGACGCGATAAATTATCTGTCGACAAACAAATCCATCAAACTCCTTTCTTTAGAGTCTTACCTTAAATTCCTGCCAAAGGGATCTGTACCTGAAGAACTCAAGCAAGAAATAAAAATCTTCACATCCCCCACCGCTCTAAGCGGAGAACAACACATACCCTTCATAGACGCAATTGTCAACAACAACGCTCAAAGATTTGTCATAAATGTTCCAAACCGGGGGTATATACCACAGATACCAGACCAAGTTGTGGTCGAAGTGCCTGCAATAGTTGATAGAAACGGCTGGCACGTGGAAAAAATCGACCCGCCGTTGAGTGAAAAGGTCATAAAAATGTACCTGTTTCCAAGGATGCTCAGGATGGAATGGGCGCTGTATGCGATAATGAACGGTGATAAAGAAGCTCTGGTGGAAATATTGATTAAAGATGTAAGAACAAAATCTTACGAACAAGCTGTAAAAGTCATAGAGGAAATAATGTCTCTGCCGGAAAATGAAGCAATGAAAAACCATTACAACAATCGACAAAAATTGTGATATACTTTCTGACAGAACTGTTATTCTGAAGGGAGGAATATGAATGAAGAAAGTGTTGGTCTTATTTGCAGCTCTTCTGGGTGTTGTTGCTCTGGCTCAGGTGAATACCGATATCTTTGGTTCTTACGATTTTGTGTTGTTTGCTACACCAACCACTGCATCTCCAACTGCCTATGTATCTTTTGGAGCGCTGATAACGTATGAAGTATCCGAAGGTGTAGAAATTGGTGGGGGAGTTGGACTGTCCTGGTTCATTTCTAATTCGACAGATACCATAGCAAATTTCTTAGGTGGTGTAGATACTCAGTATACGCTTGATCTATTAGTTGCGGCTAAATACAATCTGCCGATCGATGATTTTTCATCTGTTACAGTCAAAGGTTACGGTGGTTTATCGATACCTGGTTTTACAAATTTTGATAAACTTGGTTATGTAGTTGGAATAGGTGTCTTTTACACCTTTGATATGAGCAACTTTGCCATTGGAGCAGGAGCAGGCATAGAAATGAGAACATATGGTAACAATAATAGTTGTACATCAGTACCTGTCGGAGCAAATGTGTCCATAAGATTCTAAGGTGCAAATTGAGAAAATAAAAGCCCCGCACATTGCGGGGCTTTAATTATGGTCAGGTTTTTGCCATCACCCAACAACTTTTACATGGGCTGCCTGAGGACCTTTTGGACCATCTTGAATCTCGAATTCAACTTCCTGACCTTCCTTGAGGGTTTTGAAGCCGTCCATTTCTAATGCTGACCAGTGGACAAAAACATCTCCACCCTCCTTCTTAGTGATAAAACCATACCCCTTTTTGGGGTCAAACCACTTGACAGTACCTTTCATGGTAAAACTCCTCCCTGCAAAAACGAAATAACCCCTTTCGGGCTTACAAGATTATACGCCCTTTAGCAAAAAAAGTCAAAATCACCCGAGCATCATATGAACAATGATGAAGTACATAACAATTCCCGCAACATCGACTATGGTTGTCAGCAGTGGACCAGCCATTAAAGCCGGGTCTATATGTACAAGACGCGCTAAGAACGGCAGAAAAGCACCAAGGATGTTAGCAAAAATCACAACAACAGTCAAAGCTAAGGAAACCGCCAATCCAACTTTGATAGACGGACTGATCATCATCGATCTGAAAAATAAAACCAGACCAAGCAAGATCCCAAGCACAGAGCCGATCAGTATCTCACGTAAAATGATCTTCCACCAATCTTTTGATTTTATCTCACCAAGTGCCATGCCTCTTATGATAAGTGCTGAAATCTGCGAACCAATATTTCCCCCGGTGTCCATCATTGTCGGCATAAAAGCAGCAACTATGGGCAAAGATGCGAGAAAATGCTCAAATTTTGCTATCACATTACCGTTGATACTTTCAATTAAAAGCAAAGCCACAAGCCAGGGCAGTCTTTTAAATACCAATTTCCATCCACTCACGTGAAGATAAGGTTCTTCGGTTGTAACTATCGAGCTCATTTTCTGGATGTCTTCCGTTGCCTCTTCATCTATCACATCTACGATGTCATCTATGGTGATGATCCCTATCAGTCGCTGTTCGCTGTCCACAACTGGTACGACAAACAGGTCATACTTTCTCATTATCTGAGCAACTTCTTCCTGATCTGTGGTGGCATAAACAAAAATAGGTTCTGAATTCATGATCTGTTCAACTAAGGAAGTCGGTTCTGCAAAGATCAAATCCTGCAGTTCCACGCTACCAAGCAACTTTCTTGATCTATCTATTACGGGCATCAGGTGAACTGTTTCTTTGTCCTTACCCTCCTTCCTGATCTTCTCCAGGGCTTCGCTAACAGTCATACCTGAATACAGCTCAAGGCACTTTGGAGTTGTCAAACGACCCGCAGAGTTCTCAGGATAGTTGAGCAAAGACAAAGTAATTTTTCTCTCTTCTGGCGTCAGATAGGAAAGCAATTTGTTCACAACGTTTGCCGGCATTTCTTCCAAAAGCTCTGCTCTGTCATCTGGATCCATTGAAGATATGATTTCTCTGAGCCTTTCTTCCTTGAACAACTTTATTAATGCTATCTGGTCATCTGTCTCAAGCTCACTGAAAACCAAAGCTGCCTGGTCTTTGGGAAGCAGACGAAAAACTATTATCTTTTCATCTGGCGGAAGTTCTTCAATCATTTCAAGTATTTCGGCAGGTTCCTGTTGGGTCAGTATCGTTTTCAGCGTTCTGAAATCTCCATTTTCGATAAACCTTTTGATATCGACTTGCACTTTTACTTTCATCAAGTCACCTCCTCAATATCTATGGCGGTAAACTGAATGAACTACTGGTGCTTTCCAAGGAAACTCACCTCCTCAAAAGTGGTCTCACTGTTATTTTACGCGTTGATAAACATTTTTGCCGATGAAAATCTTTAAAAACCAGGCACCGTGAAGTTACAGTTATTCTACAATCTCGGTTGCGGCTTTTCTCAAGCGATTCATTACAGAAAAAAGTATACCTTTTGGTTCAAAACCAATTACAATTGCAGCTTCAACTGTAACTGAGTCCACCGTTCTGAGTACGTGAAAAAGATTCTGAGCAATCGTGAAAGGTTCTTTCAGCGTCCCAAGAACGATGGTTTTTCTACCATAGAACTTTGTAACCATTTCTTGAGGACATATGACGGGGGCATCAGGGTATTTCAAGAGTATTTCATCGAGTCTTTTTTCATTCACCACAAGAATCAAAGGTTTTTCGGGTGCATAGTGTCTGTAAGTCATACCAGGGGAAAGTGGTCTGACAGGCTCGTCCACTTTTTTCAGAAGAAACTCTGGAATTTCGAGATTTGGTATGAGTCTTTGTATTTCCTCTATTGTGGCAGGACCCGGGCGCAAAAGAACGGGCTTTTGTCTTGAAAAGTCTACTATGGTTGACTCAATTCCAAAAGGAGTTTCTCCACCATCTATGATCGCATCAACCAAACCATAAAGATCTTCTATCACGTGTTCAGCTCTTGTTGGGCTTGGTCTTCCAGATAGATTTGCACTCGGTGCGGCTACGGGTGTACCACACAGCATCAAAAACTTCTGTGCAACCGGATGGCTTGGCATTCTGACGGCTATGGTTTCAAGTCCTCCTGTTACTTCTTTCGGAACAGCGGGCTTTTTTCTGAATATGAGAGTTACTGGACCGGGCCAGAAAACATCCATGATCGCAGAAGCTTTCTGGTAATCCTGATCTATGAGATCGCCAAGTTGTTTTCTATCAAATATGTGAACGATCAAAGGATTATCGGCAGGTCTGTTTTTTATTTGAAAAACTTTCAATACAGCTGATACATTGAAACAATCGGCACCAAGGCCATAGACTGTTTCTGTAGGAAACGCAACAACACCACCTTCCCTTATCAAATCAGCCGCCTTGCGAAGGACATCTTCAGCTGGTTTAAGCGGGTCTACTTTAATCAGCATGGTCATTTTCTATCCCTCCATTATTTACTTTACCATCACATGTGCTTTTTTCAACCAAAAGTGGTATAATCGAGCTGAAGTTTGTGAATTTATTAACAGGAGGTGGAACAATTGCCAGATCTCTGCACTACAGGTGAACGACTGTTCAAGGAATTGGACAACTACATCAGTTCTATCGGTGCAAAACCGGATAAGCTCATCTCTGTCTTGCAAAAAGCCCAGGAGTTGTTTGGTTATCTTTCCGTAGAGGTGCAGCAGCATATTGCAGATGCACTTAACATCCCGGTCTCTCAAGTCTATGGAGTTGTGACCTTCTACAATTTCTTTTCAACCAAACCGAAAGGAAAGGTACAGATCAAGGTATGTCTTGGTACAGCCTGCTACGTCAAGGGTGGAGACAGAGTTTTCGAGAGGTTTTTAGAAGAACTTGGCACGAAACCAGAAGAGCCGACCAAGGATGGACAATTTTCAGTTCATCCCGTCAGGTGCCTCGGCGCTTGCAGTATGGCACCGGTGGTTCTCATAGGTGAAAAGGATTTCTATGGCAGAGTAAAGCCAGATATGGTTCCAAGGATTATTGAAAAATACAAGGAGGTGAAGGAATAATGAACAAAATAAAATCGATTGAGGATTTAATGAAAATCAAAGAGAAGGCTGTTAAAGAACTTCAGTTAAGAGATACGGGAAAAAGAGGAAAAATTACAGTGGCAATGGGTACCTGTGGTATAGCCGCTGGAGCCAAGGATACTCTCAAAGCTATTGTTGAAGCTCTCAGCGAGAATAATATCAACGACATCTCAGTTGTACAGTCAGGATGCATGGGCTTGTGTGAAGTTGAACCAACTGTTGAGGTGAGAATAGAAGGTCAAGAACCGGTCGTTTACGGTCATGTAACTCCCGAAAACGCAAGAAGAATCGTAAAACTACACATAATGTCCAATCAAATTGTCACTGACTTACTGGTCAAAAGAGGAGAAATCTAAGAAGAGGTGATCTGAGTGCCACTGGCAGCGACTACGATCCTGATTTGTGCAGGAGGTGCTTGCATTTCTGCAGGAGAAGAGAGCGTGAAGCAAGCACTTGAAAAAGAGATTGAAAAATACGCTCTGAATGATGTCGTGAGAGTTGTTGAAACTGGTTGTATGGGAGCCTGCAGTTTGGGACCTTTGATGGTAATCTACCCTGAAGGCGTTTTTTATCAAAAACTGACACCACAAGCCGCAAGAAAAATCGTTGAAGAACACATATTGAAGGGAAGAATTGTCAAGGAATACCTTTACAAAATGCCAACCGGTGAAACGATACCGCAAGCCGTTGAAAAGCTACCGTTTTTTGCAAAACAAGTGAAAATAGCCACACGAAATGTGGGTTATATAGATCCAGTCAATATCGAAGAGTACATAGCAAGAGACGGCTACTTTGCTCTGGCAAAAGTCTTGAAAGAAATGAGTCCTGAACAGGTCATAGAAGAAGTAAAGAAAAGTGGTCTTCGCGGTAGAGGTGGAGCAGGTTTCCCAACTGGTTTAAAATGGGAACTGACCAGAAAATCTAAAGGCGAGAGAAAGTACATCGTGTGCAATGCTGATGAAGGTGACCCCGGAGCATTCATGGATCGTTCGGTACTCGAAGGAGATCCACATACTGTACTCGAAGCGATGGCTATTGGTGGATATGCGATAGGTGCAAATCAGGGGTATATATACGTGAGGGCGGAGTATCCACTGGCTATTGAAAGGCTTAACATAGCTATTTCACAGGCAAAGGAATACGGTTTTCTTGGGCAAAACATCATGGGCAGCAACTTCGATTTTGACATCGAAATAAGAATAGGTGCAGGTGCTTTCGTGTGCGGTGAGGAAACGGCACTGATTGCGTCAATCGAAGGGAAAAGAGGTCAGCCTCGAGTTAAACCACCTTACCCTGCACAGAGTGGTGTTTGGGGTTGTCCAACTGTTATAAACAACGTTGAAACCTTCGCCTGTATACCACCAATCATAATCAAAGGAGCAGACTGGTTCAGAAGTATAGGCACAGAAAAATCCCCCGGTACAAAGGTTTTCGCTCTCGCTGGAAAGATTACCAACACAGGTCTTGTTGAAGTGCCGATGGGCATAACCTTAAAAGAACTTCTGTATGAAATAGGTGGTGGTTCATCAACAGGCAAAAAGATCAAAGCAGTACAGACCGGAGGTCCAAGTGGAGGTTGTATACCATCCGAGTACTTTGATACACCAGTGGATTATGAATCACTTCAGAAACTTGGTGCAATCATGGGTTCAGGCGGAATGATAGTAATGGATGAAGACGACTGTATGGTTGATGTTGCCAGATTTTTCCTGGAATTCACAGTAGATGAATCGTGTGGAAAATGTACTCCATGTAGGGAAGGGACAAGGCAGATGTTGAAGATCTTAGATAAGATAACATCCGGAGAAGGAACAGAAGAAGATCTTGAGGAGTTAGAGCATTTAGCAAATGTTATCAAAGACACATCCCTGTGCGGGCTTGGTCAAACAGCTCCTAATCCTGTTTTGAGCACCCTGAGATACTACCGCAAAGAGTACGAAGCACACGTTAAAGAAAAACGTTGTCCATCTCTCAAATGCAAAAAACTGATCAGATACACTATAGACCCGGCAAAATGTGTTGGATGTACCGCCTGTGCAAGAGTATGTCCTGTAAATGCAATTTCAGGTGAAGTAAGAAAAGTACACCAAATTGATAACGAGATCTGTATAAGATGCGGTAGCTGCATTGAAGTTTGTAGGTTTGGTGCAATAAGCAAAGTATCACCGTAAAAAGGGGGCGTTGGTTGTGGTCGATCGCGAGAAGGTGAGTGCTCTTGTTCGAGAGGCAAAATCTGAGTCCTTAGAAGAAAGAGATATATTGATCAATACACTCCATAAAGTTCAGGACTATTTTGGTAATTACATTCCAATCGAAGCGGCAGAGATAGTCGCAGAAGAACTCATGATACCAAAATCGAAAGTTTACGAAGTTCTGACTTTTTACACGATGTTCTCCACCAAACCCAGAGGTAAATATGTAATACGTGTCTGTGTGAATTTGCCATGTCATGTAACCGGCGGCAGAGAAATAGTTCAAACTTTGCAGGAGATACTCGGAGTGAAGTTTGGTGAAACTACCAAAGATAACCTCTTCACACTCGAAACAACGAGTTGTCTTGGACTGTGTGGTGTGGCACCAGTGATAATGATAAACGATCAATATTATGGTGATCTCACACCGAAGAAAGTCAGAGAAATAATCGAAAACCTCCGAAATGGAGGTGATGCGCGATGAAACCAATGTTAGTACTCGTATCGGTTGATTCCAACAGTGTACTGCTTGGTGCAAAACACTTTGTCAATTATTTGAAAGAACTGGTTGAAAAGTACAATCTCAGGGATACAGTGGATGTTTTAGAAACAGGTACAATGGGTGTATACACGCAAGGTGTCGTCATGGCAGTCTTTCCTGACGATGTTTATTACTCAATTCGTTCCACACAGGATATTGAGAAAGTTGTAACCGAACATCTGCTCAAAGGAAGAGCTGTTCTATCACTTGAAATACCAAAAGACAGGCTAAAACTCGTTGTGGAAAAAGAAAAAGTCAGTGCAGAAACAAGAATCGTTTTGAGAAATGTTGGCAATATCGATCCAAGGAACATAGATGAATACATAGCCAGAGACGGGTATTTTGCACTTCACAAGGTCCTGACCCAGATGAAACCGCAACAAGTACTCGATTGCGTAAAAGCTTCCGGTCTTCGTGGACGTGGCGGCGCTGGTTTTCCAACCGGGTTGAAATGGGAATTCACTGCCAAGGTCCAAGCTGATCAGAAATACGTGGTTTGCAACGCCGATGAGGGTGAACCTGGTACTTTCAAAGACAGGTTGATAATGGAAGGTGATCCACATTCGGTAGTTGAAGCAATGATCATCTGCGGATATGCCGTTGGAGCAACCAAAGGATATATATACATACGCGGTGAGTATTACGGGTCAGTAGAAAATATTCAAAAGGCAATCAGGGATGCATATGAGTATGGATTTTTGGGCAAGGACATAATGGGTAGCGGTTTTGACTTCGACCTGACAGTCAGACTCGGTGCGGGTGCTTATATATGCGGTGAAGAAACCGCCCTGCTTGAATCAATTGAAGGAAAATCTGGCAGACCGAGGCTGAAACCACCATATCCACCAACGAACGGTCTATTCGGTAAACCCACGGTGATTAACAACGTGGAAACTTTTGCCAATGTTCCTTCCATAATTCTCAATGGCCCAGACTGGTTCAAATCCTTTGGAACTGCTGGTTCACCAGGGACAAAAGTGTTCTCACTTGTTGGCAATGTCGTCAGAAGAGGCATTGTAGAGGTTCCAATGGGTACAACTGTTCGTGACCTTATCTACAGATTTGGTGGTGGCCTTGTTGGAGGTAAGGATCTGTACATGGTTCAAACTGGTGGAACGGCAGGTACTTTTATCGGTGTCGATAAACTCGATGTACCCTTAGACTATGATTCGTTCAAGAATTATGGAGTTTCCATCGGATCAGGTGTCATACTGGCTATGTCAGATGAAGTCTGCCCTGTGGATGTTGCACTCAATACGATGCAATTTTTTGCACATGAATCATGTGGTAAATGCACACCGTGCCGTGAAGGTACAAGGCTTGCCGTGCAGATACTCGAAAAAATGAGTATGGGGCAGGGAAAACTGGAAGATTTGGAAACACTGAAGCAAATAGCATATGTCACTCAAGAAGCATCTTTGTGTGGTCTTGGACAGAGTATCAACGTTCCTTTGCTGTCAATTCTTGAAAACTTCGAAGAAGATTTCGTCAAACACATAAAATCTTCTTCTTGCCCGCATGGTGTGTGCAAATTCGTCAAGGCTCAGAAGTCAAAGGCGAAGGTTTAGTGATGTTCTGGTGCTCGATCGTCTGATCGAGCACCCCTTCTATCATCAGAAAATCTCTAAAGCTTTCATTCAAATTATAAACATAGGTGTTTGAGAGTTTTTTTCTCACCAAAACGCCTGATTTGTGCAAAGATCTAACTACCGCACTGGAATCTTTCCCTCTCAATTCATTGAGCGCCTGTATCGTAGAAGGACCATTTAAAAGTATTGCTGCGATTATCTCCATCTGGCTTGAAGAAAGTTTTGCATAAAAGGTCTTTGTTGTTTTGCTAATTACTTGAGAATATTCTGGTTTTGTGTAGAAACGATACACATCGCCGACTTTTTTCAATTCCACACCGTGGTCCTGGCTACTATATTCCTGAACCAATTCATCCACGGCTTTTGCAACAGCTTCCATATCACTGCCGGTTATTTTTGCAAGCTTTTCTAAGGTCATGCCACGTGCGGCAAAGATCAAAGCCTCGACCAAGGCTTTAAGGTTCAAGGTCATTCCTCCTCAAAATGAGATTTCCATCGACCTCGAAAAGCAAAATTTTTTTGAAAAAAAGTAATTCGAGGACTGCCAAAAGATAGACTATCATCTGATAGCGGTTCTCGCCTGATTTAAGAATATCGTACAAAGCAACGTTGTCATTGCCCATTAATAAATCAAGCACTCTGCTCATAGCCTGCTCCACGGTCAAACTCTGTCTTCTTATTTTGTAAACAGCTCTGCGGATATTCAGTTCTTGTAAAGCAGCCTGGAGAACCTTATTCAATTTCTCCTGCTCGATTTGCGGTAATGACGGAAGTCTCACTAACTGTCTGGCTCCGATGTCTTTGACTCTTTCTTTGATCTGCTCGCTCAACTGCTTTATCTTCTCGTACATCTCGATTCTTCTATAGAGATCTTCCTCCTGCTGTGCCAGTTGCTTTGTTTCCTTCTCAGTCAGCGAAGGAAGAATGTATTTGGATTTCATCTCCATCAGTTGAGTTGCCATCGCAATGAAATCAGAGGTGATGTTCAAGTCGAATTTTTTCATTTGTTCGACATACGCAACAAATTCATCAGCCAACTGGGAAATAGAAATCTGGCGCACACTTATCTTGCGCTTTTTAACAAGATAGAGCAGTAGATCCAATGGACCTTCGAATTCCTGCAAACGAAATACAAGTTCCAACAGATCACCTCAGAAAAGCAGATTCATTTTTTCTCTGACGCACTGCATGGTTTTTTGCGCAATCAATCTTGCTTTTTCATTACCCTTAGCTATAACGTCATCCACATAGTGTGGGTCTGAATCAATTTCACCGTACTTTTCCCAAATTGGTTCAAGTTCTCTCTTCATGTTTTTCAGTAACAATTTCTTACAGTCTATGCATCCTATCTTTGCCTTAGTACATCCTTCGATAACCCACTGACTGTCCTGTTCATTTATTCCAAATGCTATGTGATAATTCCAAACTGGACATTTTTCGGGATCACCAGGGTCTGTTCTTCTCTTTCTGGCTGGGTCGGTCATCATTGGAAGTATTTTTTTCTCAAGATCGGCAAAGCTGTTTTCAAGTGGTATTATGTTGCCATAGCTCTTACTCATCTTTCTGCCGTCTGTACCGGGTAATTTCGGCACGATAGACAGTAAAGATTGCGGTTCCGGGAAAAGCTCGCCATAGAGGAAGTTGAATCTTCTTGCAATCTCTCTGGTGAGTTCGACGTGATACACCTGATCTTCTCCAACCGGTACTCCTTCAGCCATGTAGATCAATATGTCAGCCGCTTGTAGTACGGGATATAGCAGAAAACCCGCATTTGAAAGATCCTTTTCAGAGAGTTGCTGTTTCATCTCTTTGTATGTTGGTACCCTTTCGAGCCATGAAAGAGGGACTATCATAGAAAACAAAAGTGCCAGTTCAGAATGTTCTTTTACTGCAGACTGCACAAAAAGTGTGGACTTTTCCGGATCAAGTCCACAGGCAAGAAAAGATCTCATGACTTCTCTTGTATGGGATTTTAACTCCTTAGTTTCATCATAAGAAGTGGTCAAAGCGTGCCAGTCAGCTACAAAATAGAAGCATTCATGTCCTTCGTCTTGAAGTTTTTTCCAATTTTTCAGAGCTCCTATGTAATTACCTATGTGTGGTTTTCCAGTCGGTCTGACACCACTCAGTACTCTCAATTCATACCACCTCTCAGAGCATTTCTCACAACCCTGTTCATCAAAATGGATGTTGTCACAACTCCAACTCCACCTGGGACAGGAGTTACAAGTGCTTTTTGCTGAACACACTTATCTACATCTCCAAATACTTTTCCATCGATCACGTTTATTCCAACATCTATAACAATCGAACCATCGCGAACCATTTCCGGTGTTAAAAAACCAGCCTTTCCAACTGCGACAATTACCACATCTGCTTCTTCAGTTATCTTTTGGATATCCCTTGTCTTGCTGTGACATACCGTAACAGTAGCGCTTCTATCGCGCCTTAAAAGCATAATCGAGACGGGTAATCCAACTGTGGTACTTCTTCCGATAACAACAACATTCTTACCCACTAAATCAGTGACTGAAGTGAGAATTTTCACAACTGCCGCAGCAGTACATGGTGCAAAGTCTTCTATACCATAGGCAAGATATCCAAGATTCAAAGGATTTCTCCCTTCAATATCTTTGTTTGCATCTATAGATCCAGCTATCTTCATTTCATCAACTTCTGCTGGCAAAGGGTGCGACACGAATATTCCACAGATGGACTCGTCCCGAGAAGCTTTCGTCAGAGTTTCTTCGAGTAATGATGAATCTTCCAGGTTTATCATTTCACATTCAATGCCAAGAGATTGTGCCTTTTTCTTTTGACTTTTCAGGTAAGAAATTGTACCCTGGTCTGGTTTTACTGCAATGCTCACGAACTTTGGTTTTTTTGAAGTTTTCTCCAGTAAAGACAAAGTTTCAGCATCTATTGATTGTGCTATAGATTTACAATCTATCAACATGGGATCATCCCCTAAAATAGACCTGTGATGTTCCCATTTTCATCAATGTCTATGTTGATGGCATTTGGTCTTTTGCCAAGCCCAGGCATCAACATGATATCGCCGCAAATCGCAACAACAAAACCTGCACCAGCAGATAATTTCAAATCTCTCACAGTGAAAGAATAATTGCTTGGTGCACCAAGTTTGGACGGATCATCTGATAGCGAATATTGAGTTTTTGCAACGATCACAGGCAAAGTCGAAAAACCATCTTTTGAAAGTTTCTTGAGTGAATCAACGGCATCTTTTGTGTAAACAACATCTTTTGCATGGTAAATTTCTCTGGCAAGGATTTCTATTTTTTTCTCAACTGGTAGATCCCAACTGTAAATTGGACTGAACTTCGATTCATCTGCAATGTCTATGACTTTTTTCGCCAGATCTATGGTTCCCTCACTTCCCTTTACAAAGGCTTCGTTCAGCGAGGCTTTCACACCGAGTTTCTCAACAAAGTCAAGTACATACTGTATCTCGCGTTCGGTATCTGTGTCGAATCTGTTGAGCGCTACAACAATGGGAAGGTTGTACTTTTTCACATTTTCTATATGAGCTTTCAGGTTTTCAATACCCATGGCAATAGCTTCTAAATTCTCAGTCCCAAGATCTTTGATGGAAACTCCACCGTGGTACTTAATAGCCCTGATCGTTGCGACTATTACTACCGCAGCAGGTTTAAGTTCAGCAAGTGGTGCAACAAAATCGAAGAATTTTTCTGCACCAAGGTCCGACCCAAAACCTGTCTCTGTGACAACATACTCCGATAATCCAAGTGCCATTTTCGTGGCGATTATAGAATTTGTACCATGAGCAATGTTTGCAAACGGACCACCATGAACCAAAGCAGGAGTGTTTTCAATCGTCTGTACCAAATTTGGATCAATAGCGTCTTTGAGAATAACAGCAGCAGCACCTTCGACTCCAAGCTCATGAACTGTAACTGGTTTACCTGATCTTGACCAGCCAATGACGATATTTCCCAATCTTTTTTTGAGATCGGCTATGTCCTTAGATAGACACAGTATAGCCATTATCTCCGAAGCCGCCGTAATGACAAAATGATCCTGTCTTGGATAGCCATTTGCGTGACCTCCAAGTCCAACTACAATATCCCTCAGAGCCCTATCGTTCATATCCATAGTCCTTGGCCAGGTTATGCGGGTTAAATCGATATCAAGCTCGTTTTCGAAACGTATATGGGCATCTATCATAGCAGAAATCAGATTGTGTGCTGTGGATACAGCATGTATGTCGCCTGTGAAATGCAGATTTATGTCCTCCATTGGTAGTACCTGCGAGTACCCGCCACCTGCCGCTCCGCCTTTCACTCCAAAAACTGGACCCAATGAAGGCTCTCTCAAAGTAACAAAAGACTTGTAACCAAGCCTATTTAAAGCCATTGACAGACCAATACTCGTTGTAGTTTTACCTTCACCAGCAGGAGTCGGTGTCATAGCCGTTACTATTATTAGTTTGCCTTTTGTCGAATTCAGCGTACTCAAAAATTTATGGGATATCTTGGCGATGTAATCCCCATAATTTCGAAAATACTCTTTTGGAATTGAGAGATCTTTTGCTATATCCTGGATGGGTTTCAACTTAGCTGCCCGTGCTATTTGAAGATCATTCAACATCTTTCTTTCCCCCCTTCAAAGGTAGTGTTTCACCTCTGGTGCGAAAGATCTTGCTATCTTATCAAGTACACCATTTACAAATTTACCGCTATTCTCCGTTCCGTATTTCTTTGCAAGTTCAACAGCTTCATCCAGAGTAACTTCTATTGGTACATCTTCCTCATACAATAATTCATACGTCCCTAAGCGCAGGATAGATCTGTCCACAGACGACAATCTTTCAAGATGCCAGTTCTCAAGGCAGATAGAAATTTTTTCATCGATCTGTGACAGATTATCATAAATCCCGCGCACATATCTTGCAACATCGTTTTTGATTGAATCGTTTTTCTCGTTGTTCATGATCTCCTGCAGTAAAACATCTATGGATTCATTCCGAAACTCATTTTGAAAGATCGTTTTGAAAACGGTGTCCCTCATCTTACTGCGACGAGTCACAGGATATGATCACTCCTTTTCTTGGGTTTTCTGTTCCTCTCCTTCTTCGACATCTTCAATGGTCACGTTCACTGCAACTACCTGGAGTTCTGTCATTCTTTCGATATCCATTTTCACTCTTTCCATGATCTTTTGTGCTACTTCAACTAAGGATTTGCCGAACGGGACGGTTATCTTCAAATTGATCGTTACATTATCCTCTGGAGAACGGTCAATCTCAATTGATTTTCTGATTCTCTTTTGCTTTTTTTCGTCTGCAATCTCAAGCGTCGAAAAAACGCTTCTCAAAGCAATCTCTTTTATGGCATCATCTGAAATATCGATACTGCCCATTCCTTTTGTTTCCATTTTTTCACCTCCTATGCGCGTTCAACATATTCACCTGTTCTCGTATCCACTTTCACAAGTTCACCATTTTCGACAAAGAATGGCACGGTGATTTTTAAACCTGTTTCAAGTGTGGCTGGTTTACCTCCACCTGAGACGGTGTCACCTTTAAAAGTTGGTTCAGTCTCTACGATTTTCAGCACAACAACATTTGGTAATTGTATACCTATGGGTTTGTCCTCCAGGAACACTATGCTGACCTCGAGATTTTCGATCAAATACCACTTTGCGTCCTGAATATCATCTTCTGTGAGTGCGTACTGTTCATAATCATCCAGAGCCATGAAATAGTAGTGATCGCCGTCGTTGTACAAATACTGTGCAGCTTTAAAGGTTAAATTTGCTTCGTCGACACGCTCGCCGCTGCTGAAATTGACGTCTTTAACCAGACCGGTTTTGACGCTTTTCAACCTCGTTCTGATGATACCTCTTCCCATTGCCATGTGATGCTTGTTCACGTCGATCACACGGTATGGTTCTCCGTCGACCATTATAACCATACCTTTTTTCAGATCACCAACTTCTACCACAGTTTCACCTCCGAATCAAATAATAATCAACTCTCTGGACAAACTCGTGAGTCTTTCAAGAGAGTCTTTTCTTACCAAGACATCTTCTTCTATTCTAACCCCGTATCTGCCTTCTATGTAAATCCCGGGTTCTATTGTGACCACGGCAGATTCTGGCAAAGGTTCCTCACTGGTTGAGTTCACTCTCGGTGATTCGTGAACCTCAAGACCTATCCCATGTCCCAAACCGTGACCAAAATACTGACCATAACCTTTCTGAATGATGTGATTCCTTGCAAGAAAATCGACAGATTTACCTTTCATGTTTGCACTTGCACCGTTCAAAGCCAGAGTCTGTGCTTCATAAACGATCTGATAGATCTTTTTGAACTCGTCATCGGGTTTGCCAAAGAAAATCGTACGTGTTATATCTGCGCAGTAACCATTCACGACGGCACCGAAATCAAAAGTGATCGGCTCTCCATAAGATATTTTCCTGTCTGATGGTCTACCGTGCGGTAAGGATGTTCTTGGTCCGCTGATCACTATTGTCTCAAAGGCAATCCCATCGGCACCGAATTTTTTCATCGTGTACTCGAACTCAGCCGCTATTTCTCTTTCAGTTAAGCCCTCTTTTACTGACTCTATCGTTTTTAGAAAGGCTTTCTCACTTATCGATATAGCCTTTCTGATGTATTCAACCTCTTGCGGTTCTTTGATTGACCTTATCGATTCTATCACCGAATCCAGAGGTATGAATTTTGACTTGACCTTTTCACTGATCTTGAGAAAGACGTTGTGGCTGATTCTTTGAAATTCCAAGCCTATCGTTTTGGGTTTGAGTTCTTCTAAAACAGCTTTTATGCTGTCAAACAGATCTCCATTTCTGTACTCAATCAATTGAAATTTTGTTTGCTGTTTAGCCTGCTCAAAATATCTCGAATCGGTGATGATGAACTGTTTGTCTCTGTTCAGTACAAGGACACTGAATGATCCAGTAAAACCAGACAAATAATAAGTGGAAGGTCTGGAAGAATATTCCACATTATAGATCAAGGCTACATCCACACCAATCTGTTCAATTCTGTCAAAAAATTGATTTAGTCTATTCAACTTCTGCACCTCCTTTATCATTGTACAATAATAAAAGGAGGTATGCAAAACGGATCAAACGACAGTAATACAGTTAACAAAAAAAATAGTTGAACTATTTCCCCGAAAGAAGCTTACAGACGATCCCTTCAAAATATTGATATGTACAATCCTCAGTCAGAGAACGCGGGATGAAAACACCGAAATCGCATGCCGAAAACTTTTTTCAAGATACAGTGATCCATGGACTCTCGCAAAAGCTACACCAGCTCAGCTTTATGAGTTGATTAAAGCTTGTGGTATGTACAAACAGAAGGCTGAAAGAATAATAGCCGTATCAAAAATAATCGCAGAGCAATATCAAGGAAAGGTTCCATCAAATCTGGAAGAACTTTTGAAACTTCCCGGAGTAGGTCGCAAAACGGCAAATATAGTTTTATACCACGGTTTTGGCAAACCTGCTCTGGCAGTCGATACACATGTGCACAGGATATCCAATAGAATTGGTTTTGTCAGTACAAAAGATCCTCAAGAAACTGAGATGGAGCTGACCAAATTGGTTCCAAGTGAACTGTGGGGACCGTTGAATGGCGCAATGGTTGAATTTGGAAGAAGGATCTGTTTACCACGTACACCACTGTGCAGTAAATGCCATTTTACAAAAGATTGTGATTTCTTCAAAAAAACATCTGAAACTTCACACCATTAATGGCACATAGATTTTCCAAACTCTAAAAGTAGAAAATGTGCTGGAAGTTTTTGCCTGTTTTTAATTCATAACTATACCCATCAAACCTATGGCTTTTTCAAATCAAGCTTCTATAAGCCGTGGGTAGTTGGCTTAGAGATGATCAACTTTCGCACATTTGAGAAATTTACCTTTGCCAGTTTTCTAAATTCTTCCAAACCATATCTTTTCAAAAAATCCCTGGCAAATTCAGTTGCTTTTTCTCCAGATCCAAGTGGTATTTTCACACCGTATCGGTCTGAAACTCTGTTGATCCAGGACAAAAACTCTGCTCTTGCAACAATTGAAGCAGCTGCAACAGCTGGATTTCTTTCCGCTTTCACAAATCCAAGAACTGTCAGGTTGTAAAAATCCTTCAACCTTTCTTTCAGATTTTTTGCCCCAAAATCATCGTACACTGCGATAAGAGACGGCTTTTTGTTTATAACATCCATTATACAGCGTGCATGAAGTTCTTCCAAAAGTGCGTTCATATTTTGAATATGAGCAAAATCCTCTGGTTCGACAGTTGCTACCGAGTACGTACACAGAGACTTTATCTGATCAGCCAGATACAGGACTTTTTTGTCGCTCAGTGATTTACTGTCTTTTAATTGATATTTATTCAATTCAGCGTATTCATTTTTACCAACGTATACCGCAGCCACAACAAGAGGTCCAAAGGTATCTCCTTTTCCAGCTTCATCTGAACCAATGGCTGGCAGGATCAGCTTTGGATCGGCTGGAAGATTTCTAAGGATTCTTTTTTGAATTTCAAGATCGTTTTCTGCAAGTGATTCATTCAATATGTCGCTCAGCTTCTGCAAACAGAAAGATTTAATTTGTGACAGATCAACTGTTGTTTGACCGTCTTTTCTCCAGTAAATTCTCAGATATCCACAACCTTTTATACGATACTGTATGCCATAGTGTATGATTTTCTCAGAATCAATCTCAAAACCGTTTGAGAGCAATTTTTGTTTGATCTCTTCAAGATCCTTCATGGTTGTTCTAATATCTTTTTTGCAAAATCATAGGCGAATTTTTCTGCCTTTTGTAGATCTTCACTCGTAGGTCCACCGTTGATATCAAGGACATCCACGATCTGCCATTTAAGAGGTTCCACCATTTCCCTGATTTTCTTCGAAGCTCCTCCGCTCCACCCATAACTCCCAAAGATTGCCGCTGTTTTGAATTGTATACGTTTGACATTTGCCATGTGAAGTACATCCACCATCGGAGGAAACAGAGAGCCCTCGTATGTCGGTGCGCCAATTAATACACCCCTGTTTTTCCACAGTGATGCAAGTATATAACTTATATGTGTTTGAGTGATATTGAAGACATCAACTTTGATTTGTGCTTTAGAAAGACCATTGAGTAAAGAGCTCATAATCCTTTCTGTATTACCGTACATAGAACCGTAGAGCAATGTCACAGATTTTTCAGCCGTAGAAGACGCATACTGTGCCCATTTTTTGTACAGTTCCACAACCATCAATGGGTCTTTGCGCCAGATCAAACCATGAGAAGGCGCAATAACTTCGATGGGAAGGCTTGATAGCTTTTCTATGGCTTTCAGAACAGGTGTACTGAAAGTAGCAACGATATTCGCATAATACCTTAGCATTTCTTTTATGTAGAAATCTTTGTCTTTACATTCATCGTCAAACAAAGCTCCTCTCAGTGCGCCATACCCTCCAAAACCATCACAGGAAAACAGCACTTTCTGAGTGGTTTCATAAGTCATCATTGTTTCAGGCCAGTGGACGAACGGCGTGTAATAAAACCTCAAAGTCTTTTCACCAATCTTCAGCTCTTCCAGATCCTTCACAGTCCTGACACTTTCATCAATGTGGTAAAAAGCTTTGAGCATCTTCAGTCCTTTCTCACTTATTAAAATAGTTGCATGTGGCGCAATTTTTTTCAAGACGGTTAGAATTCCAGTGTGGTCTGGTTCCATATGGTTTATCACCACATAATCTATCTTCGATACTGGCAGAATTTGCTCTATCTGTTCAAAAAATTCATCGGTTTTAATCGATTTTGCAAGATCAATCAAAACGTTCTTTTCATCAACAATTAAGTACGCGTTGTATGAAACACCTTCTTCACCTATTGGCCAGAGCCCCTCGAAAAGCTGGGTGAATCTGTCGTTGACCCCAACCCAGTAAATACCAGGTCTAATCTGTACAGATTGCATGATAAAACCTCCTTAATTAAGTTATTCGTACATATTATACATCAGCTATGTCGCATAAAATATAACCAAATACACAATTACATTTGACATCGAAAAAACAGAATATTCCCCTATAGGTGTTAGAATATGACTTGGAAGATATTCGGCAGATTTTCTTTTTAGAGAATGGAAAGAAGAAGGTGAAGAATATGTTTCAAGAACTATTCTCGGGAATTTTCTCATTGACCATCGGAAACGTAGTCATGATAATTGTCGGGCTGCTGCTCATTTATTTAGCCATTGCAAAGAAATACGAACCTGCTTTGCTGCTGCCAATAGGCTTTGGTACAATTTTAGTAAATATTCCACTATCATCGGCTATTGACCAGTTGCTTGAAGGAGTAATGCACAGGGGAGTTCTGAGTATTTTCTTTGACATAGGTATTGCAACTGAGATTTTCCCACTGCTCATATTCATTGCCGTTGGGGCTATGATCGATTTTACTCCACTGCTGGAGAATCCCGTGATGTTTCTCTTCGGAGCAGCAGCACAATTTGGTATATTCGGAACAATGATAGTTGCAACATTGTTGGGATTTGATCTGAAGGAAGCAGCGTCCATTGGAATCATCGGTGCTGCGGATGGACCAACTTCCATCTATGTGGCTTCTCGCTTTGCAAGACACATGCTGGGTCCAATTTCAGTCGCTGCCTATTCTTACATGTCACTGGTTCCAATCATTCAGCCTCCAGTGATAATGGCTCTGACTACTAAGGAAGAAAGGGCTATCAGAATGCAGCCCAGAGCACAAAAGATACCAAAGATAGTGAAAATAATCTTTCCAATATCTATAACTGTTGTTGCAAGTATTCTGGCACCTACATCCGCTGCGTTGATAGGATTTTTGATGTTTGGAAATCTTTTAAGAGAGTGCGGTGTACTGGATAGTCTTTCAAAATCTGCACAGAATGAACTTGCCAATCTTGTCACAATTTTACTTGGTCTTACAATTGCTTCCACGATGACAGCTGATAAGTTTCTAAAACCACAGACTCTTTTGATACTTGCCTTGGGATTAGTTGCCTTTATTTTTGATACCGCTGCCGGTGTACTATTTGCGAAATTTCTAAATCTCTTTTTAAGGAAAAAAATCAATCCAATGCTTGGAGCAGCAGGAATCTCGGCATTCCCGATGTCAGCACGAGTTATACACAAGATGGGATTGAAAGAGGATCCGATGAACTTTTTATTGATGTATGCCGCTGGTGCAAATACGGCTGGGCAGATCGGCTCAGTTCTGGCAGGTGGAATTTTAATGGCTCTTGTGGGAGGTAGTAAATTATGATGCAAAACTTTCTAACTGCTCTCAAGCTGGGGATCGCTGGATATCTTTTTCTGGTGGGGCTTTTATTTGCTTTTTTTGCCTTTGTGAAGCTCCTTTTAAAAGTTTTCACAAAAACCAGAGGTCCTAAGACGTAAAATAACCTTGGGTGTAGTAAAATTTTGTTGTCGAAAGGAGGCTGGTCTTGGTGAAAAAGATTTTAACGGTTTTGCTGGTCTTGGTGGCAATTTTGAGTTTTGCAACCAAATTGACCATCCTGCACATCAACGACACTCATGGTCATGCCTGGAGTTTCAGCGAAACGAACAACCCCAACATCGGTGGTTTTGCGGCAATAGCAACAATTGTGGAAGAAGTTAGAAAAGAAGTAGAATCACAGGGCGGACATGTGCTCTTCTTGCATGCCGGAGATATAAACACCGGTGTACCTGAATCAGATCAACTGGATGCAGCACCTGACATAGTCGCCCTCAATCTCATGAAACTCGATGCTGCGACCTTTGGAAACCATGAATTTGACAAACCCAAAAATGTTCTTGCAAAACAAATAGCACTTGCTAACTTTCCATTCGTATCTGCCAATTTCACCGATCCGGAAGGAATCATCAAAGTCAAACCCTATATAATCAAAGATTTCGGGGATTTAAAAGTAGCAATATTCGGTCTTACAACCGAGGAAACCGCTATCCTTGAGCCAATTTATCTCAATGGTGCAACATTTGCAAATGCCGTTCAGGTAAGTAAAGCCTTACTACCGGAAATGAGAGCAAAAGCAGATGTGATTGTCGCCCTGTCTCATTTGGGATGGGAACCTGAAGGGGAAGGTAAGACTACAAGTAAACAGCTGGCTCAACTTGTAGATGGTATCGATGTGATAATCGATGGGCACAGTCATACGAAATTCGAAAAGGCTCAATTTGTAAACAACACGATTATCGCACAGGCTTTCGAATGGGGGAAATACGTCGGAAGATTGGACCTTGATATTGAAAATGGAAAAATAGTTGCCTGGAGCTGGAAACCAATCCCAGTTAATCTGAAAGTCTACAAAGGTAAGGATGCTGAAGGTAAGGATATCTATGAATTTGTCGACAAACCATACGAAGAGAATTTCTATGTAAAAACAGTTCTAAGCTATTTCAAGTCCCTTGGAAGCGAAAAGCTCGATACGGTTATTGGTGAAACCAAAATAATGCTTGACGGAGAAAGAGCAAACGTCAGATCAAAAAGCACGAATCTTGCAAACATGATATGTGATTCCATGATCTGGAAAGTAAATGCAGATCTGGCATTGACCAATGGTGGTGGAATTAGAGCCTCGATAAAACCCGGCAAAATAACAATCAGAGATGTTCTCACAGTTTTACCTTTTGGGAATACCCTGTATGTGATTAAAATGACCGGAGCTCAGCTTTTGGAAGTACTTCAATATGCTGCCACGATCAAGGAAGGACAGGGTGCTTTCCTGCAAACAGGTGGATTGACATGGAAGAGTGAACAGGATAAAGTAGTCGAAGCAAAGATCAACGGAGAACCATTGGATCCCAACAGAGTGTATACAGTTGTCACGAATAATTACATGGCGCAGGGTGGAGATGGCTATACTATGCTGAAGGAACTGCCTGGATACGACACAGGATTTACAATGGACAGTGTTCTGGCACAGTATATCCAACAAGTCCTCAAAGGTGTTGTGCAGGACTACGATTCTCAACCAAGATATATCAGACAGTGATGGAATATTTTTAAAAACTGAGAGGTGCAAACCTCTCAGTTTTTATTTATAATTTTAAGTGAAAAACCAGAGCTGGGGGGAGATAAAACTTGACCTTTTTTCAAAAACAACCTCTTATGAGAAAAGTCTTGTATTCACTCATACCCATCTATATTTTTTCTTTTTATCTTTATGGATTGAGAGTTTTGTGGCTTGGAATTTTCGTGTTTGCCACCGGTATTGTTACGGAATATGTAATGGAAAAGCAGAAAAAGAAACCTGTAAGCGAAGCTGTTCTGGTGACCTGTTCACTTTTATTACTGTCGTTACCTCCATTGACTCCATGGTGGATTGCTGTTGTGGGTTCGTTTTTTGGGGTCTTTTTTGCAAAAGAAGTATACGGAGGTTTTGGAAGGAACATCTTCAATCCAGCGATTGTTGGAAGGCTTTTCATCTATATTTCTTTTCCCGTAGCCATGACAAGTCGATGGTTAGTGCCAAGAACTGATATAGTGACATCTGCAACTCCTCTTGATCTTCTCAAAAGCGGACAGAATGTCAATTTGAAAGATCTTTTTTTTGGAGTCAGGGCAGGCTCAATTGGGGAAAGCTGTATATTTTTGATAATAGCAGCGGCGATTTACCTGATGGTCACCAAAACAGCTAATTTTCGAATAATCATCTCCACTTTTCTTTCTGCGACCATTCTGACGTTTTTCCTGAATTTGATAGGCTCAGGTCCTTCGCCCTTACAGATGCTTTTGTCCGGGAGCTTTCTTTTTGTGACAGTTTTCATGGCTACAGATCCGGTTAGTGCACCAAAAAAGAGCACTTCTCAGTGGATTTATGGAGTAATCATCGGAGTGTGTACAGTATTGATAAGGAATTTTTCCCTGTTTTCAGAAGGCACGAGTTTTGGTGTTCTTGTTGGCAATACATTCGCTTCACTTCTTGATGAGTTGTTTTCAAAGAAGGTGAAACAATGAACAGGGAAACCAGATTTTACACGATATTTTTCAGTTTCATCATAACTTTCACATTTGTATTTTTACTGGCTCTGCTCAATGCGTCGACAATTCAAAAAGTTAAAGATAACGAAAATTTGTTCAAAATAAAAGCGATTTTGAAGGCTTTCGGCATTGAATACAGCAACGATCAGCAAGCTATGTCGATGTTTGAAAAACTCGTGAAAATCAGAAAAGTAAATGATGTTGATCTGTATTACACAGTTTCTGGCACACAAACTGCTTATGGAATAATCTTCACCGGTAGTGGCCTTTGGAGCAGCATATCGGGTTTTCTGGCGGTCGATGAAAATGTCGAAAAAATCATTGGAATAGAGTTCATCTCACAAGCGGAAACACCTGGTCTTGGTGGTCGCATAGAAGAAGAATGGTTCAAGAATCAGTTTCGTTCTGAAAAATTGCGCAATGGCATGATAACTGTAGAGACAGGTGGTAACGGTGATTTTGACCATGAAAATGGCAAGGTGGATGCCATCACCGGTGCAACACAGACTTCCAAATCCATAGAAAGAATAATTAACAGTCATTTGACAATACTGCGTAACATTTTGGGGGTGCAAAGATGAGTCAGTTTGCAAAGATCTCTAAAAATAATTTGTTCAGGGAAAACCAGATCCTGATCCAGGTACTTGGTATCTGCTCAACTCTTGCGGTTACAAATAATCTGAGAAACACCCTGATAATGGCAACTGGTGTCACTCTGGTAACAGGATTGTCCAGTCTTACAGTTTCTTTGATCAAAGAATACATACCCCGTAAAGTGAGAATGATGGTCGAAACTCTCATAATTGCATTTTTCGTGATAATTGTTGACATCATATTGCGTGCATATTTGCCTGAGGTGAGCAAGGCACTCGGACCATACGTGGGATTGATTATCACCAATTGCATAATCATGGGGCGTGCTGAAGCATTTGCTCAGGCAAATAGCCCTCTGATTTCTCTCTGGGATGGTCTCACAGCCGGTGCCGGTTATGCATTAGTTTTGATGATCATAGCGTTTATTCGTGAACTGCTCGGTTTTGGAACAATTTTCAACATTCGTGTCATGCCAGAGGGTTTTACACCGTGGACTATCATGGTCATGGCACCCAGCGCCTTTTTCATAGTCGCGATACTCATGTGGGTAGTAAGATCTATATTTCTCAAGGCGGGTGAAAAGAAATGAGTGTGAATCCAATAGTTCTGCTTTTTGCATCTATCTTCACAAGTAATATTCTGCTGAACAATTTTCTGGGCATGTGTTCTTACATTTCAATATCAAAGGATTTGAAATCATCAAACGGGCTTGGAATGGCTGTCACTTTTGTCATGACTATCACGACAGTGATGAACTGGTTTGTGTATCATTACATCATTGTGCCATTCGGTCTGGAGTATTTGAGGTACATAATTTTCATACTTGTCATAGCTGCTGTAGTGCAGATTTTGGAAATGATAATAGACAGATTATCACCTTCGCTTTACATAACCTTGGGCATTTTCCTACCCCTGATCACCGTAAACTGTGCAATACTTGGCGTAACGCTCTTCATGCAACTGAGAAATTATTCGATGCTGCAATCTCTGTTTTACGGATTGGGTTCAGGCATTGGCTGGTGGCTTGCAATAGTTCTTCTGGCGGCAATCAGAAAAAGGACGGACAATGCACCAGTACCAGCAGGTCTAAAAGGAACTGGCCTCACTTTCATAACGATTGGCATTATGGCAATGGCATTCATAGGTTTTTCTGGAATGATACAGATTCAGTGAGGTGAAAAAATGTTATCTGTTTTGATAAGCGTACTCGTTGTTTCTTTAATTAGCACTCTTTTATCTGCCACCATAATGATAGTCGATACCTTTGTGAATAACTACGGGCAGGTTAAAATCACCATCAACAAGCGAAAGACTATAGAAGCAAAGGGCGGGTCACCACTTCTTTTTACTCTCGCGTCGAAGGGAATATTTGTCCCATCAGCCTGTGGGGGACGAGGTAGCTGCGGAGTGTGCAAAGTAAAAATCCTAAGTGATGTTGGACCGTATCTTCCCACTGAAATACCTTATATCTCAAAGGAGCAGATGAAAGAAAATATCAGACTTTCCTGTCAGATCAAAGTCAAAAAAGACTTAGAAATAGAAATTCCAGAAGAACTTCTGTTTGCCAAGAAGTTCAAAGCCACCGTCGAAAAAATAAAAAACGTCACCTATGATATAAAAGAGATAACACTGAAACTCATAGAACCTCAGGCAATTGACTTCAAAGCGGGTCAGTATATTCAGCTGTCGATACCACCTTATGACAAGATCAATCAGGTTACCCAAAGGGCATATTCGATATCTTCCGTGCCAAGCCAGAAAGACAAAATAGAACTTCTGATAAGGCTTGTGCCCGGTGGTGCGGCAACAACTTACGTGCACAATTACATGAAAGAAAATGAAATAGTGGAATTTACAGGACCGTTTGGAGAGTTTTATGCCAGAGATACTGATGCAATGATGATCTGTGTTGCTGGCGGTTCTGGCATGGCACCGCTGAAGTCTATTATCTTTGACCTGTATGAAAAACACATCAACAACCGCGAAATCTGGTACTTTTTTGGAGCAAGATCTTTAAAAGATCTGTTTTATGTCGATCTTTTTCAGGAACTCGAAAAAAAATGGAGCAATTTTCATTTCATACCAGCTCTCTCAAACCCACTCGTAGAAGACAACTGGACCGGTGAAAAAGGTCTGATAACAGAAGTACTGGACAAATACCTCAAGCAAATAATAGATCGTTCCAAGGCAAAAGAAGGTTATCTGTGTGGTAGTCCAGGGATGATAAATGCCTGCGTTCAGGTCATGAAAGACAACGGTATACCACAGGAAAAGATATACTATGACAAATTTGCATGACGAGGTGGTCAGATGAAGATGTCTCCAGAGTATATACAGGCACAAAAGAACATGCAACCGGGTGTGATAAGTTCTGTAGGGTTTTTAGGTGAAGATAAACGCGACCTGGTTCAGATAATTGAAGAAGATGAGCAGATGATGAATCAACTGGGGCTGGATTTTGAAAAGGTTGCACTCTGGATGAAAAAGTTGCTTGATGCAGCGATTAAAGGACTTGGGGAAACAGTACTGGTTGACAACACGTGGGAAGTGAGTATTTACGAGGCTCGTGGTTTTATCCCATGTCCATTCAAAGATGGAATTTTCAGAAAAAGATTAATTCATGTGAAAAACGTAAAAAATGGAGCTGAAATCAATCTCAGTGAGCTATCAATCCACCTGTTTGAGAAACACCATTTTTTGCAGGGAAAGGGTTCGGTTTTCAGAATAGAACCATCTGTGTTAAAGCAGGTACTTGGTTGAACTATCTTTCTGTTATCGCAGTCCCGGGTATTCGCAATTTCCTTTCCAGGTATGAAAAAGCAAAGGACATAGTCCAGACAATCGATAAATAAACAGCGGCGGTGAGCAAATAAACCTTGAAAAATTCAAAATTCCTGCTTGCTATAAACTTTGCCTGAGCCATCATCTCCGGTGCGCCAATTATGTAAGCCATGGAAGTATACTTCAACAGGTAGATGAACTCATTTGTCCAGGCTGGTATGACTCGTCTAAGTGCCTGAGGAAGAATTATATATCTCACTGCCTGCCATTTTTTCATTCCTATTGACAACGCCGCTTTCATCTGACCTGTTCCGATCGACTGAATTGACCCTCTCAAATACTCAGCCTGGTATGCTGCACTGTTGATAGAAAAACCTATCAGAGCAGCAACAAGAGGTGTCAATCTAATACCGTAGACTGGTAAGCCATAATAAAGTATAAAAAGCTGAACCAGCATGGGCGTACCACGTATCAATTCGATAAAACCTGTACTGAGCAAACTCGCAAATTTGTTGCCGTAGACTCTACCCAAACACAACACAATTCCAAGGACCAAACCAGCCAATGCCGCAAAAACGGTCATATACAAAGTCACTGCCAAACCTTGAAAAAGTTTTGGCATCGAAATGAGTGTTATCTGCCACAAGCTCATTTGATCTTTTCCTCTCCATAAAGTTCGGTGAGTTTTTTGAGAAATTGTTTTGTTCTATCTTTTTTGGGACTGGTGAATATCAAAGATGGCGGTCCTTGCTCAACAATCAAACCGTTTTCCATGAAAATGATTTCATCTGCAACAGTCCTTGCAAACCCAAGTTCATGTGTGACGACCAGCATGGTCATACCAGATCTTGCAAGGTCAATCATCACCGAAAGAACTTCACCAATAAGTTCTGGGTCAAGTGCTGATGTTGGCTCATCAAAGAGCATGAGCTTAGGTCTCATTGCGAGTGCTCTTGCTATTGCCACACGCTGTTTTTGACCACCAGATAGTTGTGAAGGATAAAGGTTCGCTTTTTGTGAAAGTCCAACTTTTGACAGCTGTTCCAGTGCAATCTGTGTTGCTTCATCTTTCGAAAGTTTCTGAACCTTTATCAAACCTATTCTCACATTATCAAGTGCTGTAAGATGATTGAACAGATTGAAATCTTGAAAGACATATCCTATTTTTTGTCTCATTTTGTGTGCGTTTCGTGAGGTTATCTCTTCACCTTCAAGTAAAACTCTGCCGTGATCTGGTTCTATCAATCTATTTATGCAAGCGAGCAGCGTGCTTTTACCCGTCCCGCTTGGTCCTATTATGACCTTGGTTTCACCCTTTCTTACCTCAAGTGAGATACCTTTGAGGATCTCGTTTTTACCATAACTCTTCTTTAAATCTTCCACTTTCAGAACGACCTCAGTCAATGTGAAACCCCCTTAGTTTCAAAACCGGGTATCTGTAATTTTTTTTCTATGTATCCCATCAATTTGTTTGCCGTTAGGGTCATTACAAGATATATAGCTGCACAGGTGAGAAAAATAACCATTGGCTCGTAAGTCGTCGAAATGATATAGCTTCCCTGCCTGAGTAGTTCCACCACTCCAAGTGCATAAGCCATGGATGAATCTTTCAGAACCACCGTGAACTCATTTGTCCAAGGGGCAATGGAAAACCTCAAAGCCTGTGGGAAAACTATATACCTGAAGCTCTCAAACGGAGTCATCCCAATCGACAGAGCAGCTAAAGTCTGTCCCTTTCCAACCGAAAGAATTGCTCCTCTGAAAATTTGTGATTGATAAGCAGAACTTCTTATTCCCAAACCAAGAACACAGGAAAAAAACGGAGCGAACCTGATCCCGATCTCTGGAAGACCATAGAAAATCAACATCAACAGCACAAGCAGTGGAATACTCCTGAAAGTTCTTTCATACAAAGAGCAGACAAAACGGGCAACACGGCCACCATAAACCTGAGCAAAACTGACTGGTACTGCAATCACAAAACCTAGCGCTAAACCAAGCGCCGTCAACTCAACAGTGACCAGTGTGCCCTTGAGAAGTATAGGTAAAGAATTAACGACCAACAATAACTTTTCTACTGTTTAACCCCCCACTTGATCAAAAATACTTGTCTATCAACTCTGACATCTTTCCCGTTTCATTCAAAACTCTTATGGCACTGTTGATTTTATCCAGCAACTCTTTGTTCCCTTTCTTCACCGCTATCCCGTACTGCTCCCCCGTAACGATGATACCCACGACTTTGACGGGCTTTGTGGCTGCAAATCTATTGGCTACAGGAGAATCCAGAACAATTGCATCGATGTTTCCATTGAGAAGATCACTCAGAGCAAGTACAAAGGTATCGTAGCGCTTCAAATTTTTTTCGGCGAGTAACCCTTTACCCACCAAGTTGTCGGTGCACCACAGATCTGCTGTCGTGCCCGTCTGGACTCCTATCCTGCCTTTTTGAAACAGAACAGTTATGGTCAAACCACTATCTGCCTTCACTATGATGCTTTGATCTGCAGTCCAGTATGGAATTGAGAAATCTACCACTTGCCTGCGTTCATCGGTTATCGTCATGGCTGCGGCAACTACGTCAACCTGTCCAGCCCTGAGTGCCGGTATCAAAGAATCAAAACTCATATCGACAAACTTCAGTTCAAAATCAGCCAGTTTTGCAATCTCACGCATTAGATCCATGTCGAAGCCAACGAATTGTCCATTGTCAATATACTCAAATGGCGGAAAATCAGCACTCGTTCCGACAGTCACAATTCTGGCACAAACAAAATTGGTGAGCAGGAGTAAAAAAATCAAAAACCAACCTGTTAACTTCACTCTCAACCCCTCCTTTCAGATTCACATTATATCATAACTCAATTCACAACTGCTTTGCACTTTTTGTAAACCACACAGAGAAAAGAAAGCTAACAAATATTATACAAAACAATACAAGATACCCATACCAGCTGAAAGTTTGTTTATCGAATGGCTGTATTTTTAAAAGCGATGCCATCACCAATCCAAGAACGAAATTCCTCGTCTGGCTGGGAAATCTTTCAAACAGATATTTCATAAAAAACACACAAACAATTATACCAACAACAGCACCTACACCAAATGGAATCAATACAGAAAAATTCAGTACACTAACGGCATTTATTATCTTTTCATACACTCCAAAAATGAGCATAACAAGTGATCCACTCAAGCCGGGCATAACCATTGCAAACGCCGCAACAAAACCAGTTAGTGGCAGGAGTGCCGAAGAAATTTTCACAGAGAATCTGATATTTTCAACGAATATAAAAAGAACGATTCCAGCAAGAATGTAGGCAAATTCTAATCTGCCAAGTTTTTTGAACAAAAAAGGAACTGTACCAAGAACAAGCCCAAAAAAAGCGGCATAAGTAAACCCAGCAGCCTTACTCAGTGCTGTACTCATCAATTTAGAACCCAATAAAAGCGCGATCAAGATCCCAGCACCAACCATTATGATGAAGTTGAATTGATCTCTGTTCAATCTGAATCTGACTAAATCAGCGATAGCTTTTATCAATTTTTCATAGACTCCGAGCACAACAGCAACTGTTCCACCGCTGATTCCAGGTACAAGATTAGCCATACCGATCAATATCCCAGCAATTATCGAGCTCATATTGTCAAAAAGTCCCTCCTTTCAAATTTTACAATAATTGGTTGTAAACTTGATTGGTCCTTGAAATGAGCGTAAAATAATGTACGTACCTTTTTAAATCTGAAGGATATATTTCCGCAATAGCTGATTGTTGTGATTGCCATTAGGGGGTATGGTTATGTACATGATAGGCAGTGATATAGGTACGCAAGGTACAAAAAGTGTGATTGTGGATGAATCGGGGCATGTTATCTGTGAGGCTTCAAGAGAATATGATGTCATAAAGCCAAAACCCAATTGGGCTGAGCAATGGCCCGATCCATGGGTCAGGGCAGTCTTTGAAACTATAAAGGAAATAATCGAAAGGTCAAAGGTGTCCAGAAACAAAATCGCCGGGGTAGCCATTAGTGGTTTATTTGGTGGAGCAGGTATTCCTGTTGATAAGAACATGGAAGCTTTATATCCCTGTCTGATATGGATGGACAGAAGAGCTGTAAAGGAAACTCAGTGGGTCAAAGAAAATGTACCCAAGGAAGAAATCTTTGGCATAACTGGAAATTATGTTGATTCTTATTTCGGTTTTCCAAAAATGATGTGGATAAGAAACAATGTCCCTGAAGTTTGGAAGAAAATCTACAAATTTGTCACACCGAAGGATTTTGTCATATATCAGTTGACAGGCGAACTGGCAATTGATTATTCCTCCGCTGGTAATATAGGTGGTCTGTTTGATATAAGAAAACTCACATGGTCTGATCATATGTGTAAGGTACTGAACATTCCCAAGGAGTATTTACCTGAACGTATTGTCAAATCATCAGATGTGGTTGGTAAAATCACAAAAAAAGCAGCGATGTCGTGCGGTTTACTCGAGGGCACTCCAGTTGTAGCAGGAGGTATCGATGCACCGGTTGCACAACTTTCCGCAGGTGCTCTTGAACAAGGAGAACACGTGGCGATGGTTGGAACATCCACCTGTTGGGGAACGGTGCACGATGGAAGTAAACTTGCCTTTAACTTGGTGAGCTATCCATATGTGGTTTACGACACCGAACGCATTTATACTTTCGGCGGTTCAGCAACTACAGGAGCACTTGCAAGATGGTTCAAAGAACAATTTGGTGAATCCGAGACTGTGGTTTCAGAAAGAATAAATACCTCACCGTATCAGTTATTTGACAGGGAAGCTGAAAAAATTGCACCTGGTAGCGATGGTATAATTGTGCTTCCATATTTCATGGGTGAGAGATCGCCTATCTGGGACCCGTTTGCAAAGGGAGTTATCTTTGGGCTCAGTCTCTATCACAGTCGCGCTCATCTTTATAAGGCTTTGATGGAAGGAGCTGCTTACGCTCTGAGACACAATATGGAAGAGGGTATAAGGGCTGGATTAAAACTCAATGACGAATGTTGGATCGTAGGTGGTGTCGCCAAGTCAAATCTCTGGGTGAGAATTTTTGCAGATGTGACCGGTTTTAAAATGCGTCAGGTTGCGAGTCTGGTGGAAGCACCCTTTGGTGATGCGTTCTTAGCCGGTCTCGGGACCGGTGTAATTGACAGACCAGAGGCAATCAAGGACTGGGTCAAATTCAAAGAAGCCATTGAACCAGATGTGGAAAAAAAGAAAATATATGATAAGTATTACCAGATCTTTCTTGAATTGTACAACAGTACTTCATCCTTGATGAGAAAACTCTGATCATTTTAAAGGTAAGGCAGATGCCTTACAAAAAAACAAGCCAGAAAGCACATTCCATTTATGGGATTGTGATGAATGGCTTAAGTTAGTCTGGTAATGAATGTGCATAATAAAAGTAGCAAGAAGTCTCATAGAAGAGTTGAAACGGTGACAAAAGCTGAAAAGATTAAACAAACACTACAGCAAACTAAAGAAAAAAGAAAGAATCAAATACCTGTGGTGTATCAACTAAAAATTAATCTCAACAGAGACTTAAACTCTGCGATTAATATGTTAAAAGCAGTAGGGCTGGACCGGTCCGAATTAAAGCCCGTGGAGTGGGAGACCACTGCCAAGATATTTAGGGGCAATCCCTATATCCTGGTAAGTCACACCATGTTGAAACGGGAAGCCTAGTCTCCTTAATGGGAATCCTATCCCATTTAGGGGATTGGGAGGAGGTCAACTTATTTTTCTAACTGTTGCCACTCAACATGGAAGGTCCCCTCTTTGTCGATTCTTTCAAAAGTATGTGCTCCGAAAAAGTCTCTCTGCGCCTGTATCAGGTTTGCAGGTAAATTTTCTTCCGTGAGGCTGAACAGATAATCAATAGAATTGTTTAAAACAGGGGTAGGTAAGCCTGATTCTCTTGCAACTGCACTTACTTTCAAAACAGAATGAAGTTTTTCTTTGACAAAATCCATGGAAATATTGCTTGCAAGCAAGTTGATATTTTCCGAATTTTCTTTGAGAATATTCCTGAGAAAATCTAAGAGTTTAGCTCTTATAATACAACCGCCTTTCCAGATTCTCAGAACTTCAAGTAAATCTATACCGTAATTGTAAGCATTCGAGGCTTCATGAATAAGCCACAAACCCTGTGAAAACGAAAGAAACATCGTAAAAAGCAGTGACTTTTCAAGGTCTTTGATGAGTGATCTGTCCGTTTGAATTCTTGTTTTTTCTCCGAAGATCTTCGATAGTTGTTTTCTTTGTTCTTTGAAATGAGAAACAGTTCTTGAAAAGACGGCGACATTCAAAGACGGTGTTGGAACACCGAGATCAAGAGCTGCCTGAGCAGTCCACTTGCCAGTACCTTTTTGTTCTGCTTTGTCGAGTATTAATTCAACCAATGGTCTGTTTGTTTCCTCATCTACATGTCTCATGATTTTGTACGTTATTTCCACAAGAAAAGAGGCAAGTTCACCTTTATTCCATTCTTCAAATACATGACCGATTTCTGCACTGTTCATTTTCAAAACTTTCCTCATTATGTCATAAACCTCAGAAATCGATTGCATTATGGAGTATTCTATTCCATTGTGTACCATCTTCACAAAATGTCCTGCTGAGCCATTCCCTACGTAGGTGCAGCAGGGTCCATCCTCTGTCTTTGCGGCTATTTTCACCAGAATATCTTCCACCATTTTATAGGCTTCAAGGCTACCACCTGGCATTATCGATGGACCATGCAATGCCCCGTATTCTCCTCCTGAGACACCCATTCCCAAATAAAGAATTCCCTGATGTGATAATTCTTCAAGTCTTCTGTTTGTGTCTGCATAATGAGAGTTTCCAGCGTCGATCAACAGATCACCTTTTTCAAGGTATGGTAATAACTCTTCGATCACTTCATCAACAGGTGATCCTGCCTTTACCATGAGGATTATTTTTCTTGGTTTTTCAATAGACTCGACAAAATGCTGGATATCAAAAGATGGAATGATCTTTTCTCCTTTGACTCTATCTTCAACAAATTTCCTGGTTCGTTCAACAGTTCTGTTGTAAACAGCCACGGCATAACCATTTCTTGCAATGTTCAAAGCAAGATTCTGTCCCATCACCGCAAGACCAACAACTCCGATATCGGCTTTCATTTCGCCTACCTCCCAAATACAATTCTATATCATTATCATTTTACATACCAAGGTATGCCTTTTTTACATGATCGCTTTCAAGTAATTCTTTACCAGTTCCATGGGCAACTATTCTTCCAGTCTGAAGTATGTATCCTTTGTCTGCTATTTCCAGTGCTTCCTGAATTTTCTGCTCAACCATGAGCACGGTTACACCTTTTTCCCTGTTGACCCGTTGGAGTACCTCAAGAACCTTGTCAACCATCAGAGGCATTAACCCTAAGGACATTTCATCCACCAAAAGCAACTTTGGTTTTGCCATCAGTGCCCTTGCGATAGCCAGCATTTGCTGTTCTCCACCTGACATTGTTTCGGCTTTCTGGTTTTCTCTTTCCTTAAGCCTTGGAAATAGCTCGTACACCTCTGCCAGAAGTCTTTCAACTTCATTTTGATCGTTTATCGTATAGGCACCCATCAACAAATTGTCTTTCACCGACATCTTCCCAAAGACATGTCTACCTTCTGGAACATGTGCTATACCAAGTTTGACAATCTGGTGAGCCGGCAATTTATCTATCCTTTTGCCCATGAATTCAATCGTACCTGAAAATGGTTTCAAAAGACCAGAAATGGTTCTGAGAATAGTTGACTTACCAGCTCCGTTGGAGCCAACTATTGAGACCAGTTCTCCTTCTTCAACGCTGAAGGAAACATCAAAAATGACAGGTACACCGTTATATCCCGCTGTTATTCTGTCGACTTTTAGCATAGTATCTCTCCCCTAAATAAGCCTTTATGACTTCCTCATTGTTTATTATCTGTTCTGGACTACCTTCTGCGATCTTTTTACCGGCATTCAGCACTACAACCCTGTTTGAAATGGGCATAATGGCTTCCATTACATGTTCGACGATCAAGAGTGTTATTCCACTTTTATTGAGGTTTACACACAGTTCCATTGCCTCTTTGACTTCTGTTTGGTTCAACCCAGCCATAGCTTCGTCGAGCATTATCATTCTTGGTTTTGTTGCAAGCATTCTTGCAATTTCAAGTCTTTTTTTATCGGCTATTGTCAGGCTCCCGGCTAACATCTCCCTTTTATCCCAAAGATGTGTCATGTGCAGAACCTGATCCACTATATTTTCGGCTTCTTTTCTGCTATTTGCATGGAGAAATGCACCTGTTAAGACATTTTCCCTCACAGTCATCTCATTCAATGGTTTTACTATTTGAAAGGTTCTGGTTAAACCCATCGAGGCAATTTCATGAGCACTCTTACCGGTTATATCTTTTCCATCAAAAATAACTCTTCCAGAGAAAGGTTTATAAAAGCCACTGATACAATTGAAAAGAGTCGTTTTACCGGCGCCGTTCGGACCTATCAGACTGACTATTTCTTTTTCATTCACCACAAATGAAACGTTATCATTTGCAATCAGACTACCGAATTTCATCGTCACACCCTGGACTTCAAGCAGTGGTTTTGGCATACTGTGCACCTCTCTTTTTGGATCTTGTGAATAACCCCAGTACACCTCGAGGTTCAAAGCATGCAATCACAACTATCAGAGCCCCATAAATCATCAGATCTATACCCTTACCAGTCCCGCCCAGAAAGGACCGTGTGTATTCAGAGAGCGGTATGAGAATTGCAGCGCCGATGATTGGACCATAAACGCTCCCAAGACCTCCAAGTACCGTTAATAAAACTATTTTCATGGATATATCCAGTCCAAAAACCATAAATGGATCTATATAAAGGATATACTGAGCATAGAGCGTACCAAATAAAGCTGTAACAGCTGAACTGATCATCATTGCATATAACTTGTAACGTGAGGTATTTATTCCCAGAGCCTCTGCAGCCTCATGGCTCTCGCGTATTGCTTTCAGATAATATCCCATTTTGTTTTTTTCAATCAAGATTGCTATGAGGATACTCATCAAAAACAGTATGTATGCAATCAAAAAGTACGGTATTTTTGATTTATGAAACTGCATCATCCAGAAACTATCAGGCTTTACAGGAATAGATATTCCCGTTGCACCTTCCACATAGTCCCAACTCACAAAGAGCTGTTTTATGATTTCCGCAACAGCAAGTGTTGCTATGGCAAAATAATGTCCTTTCAGGCGAAAACAGGGATAGCTAACAACCAAAGAAATCAACGCGGCAAACAGTGCGCCAAGGATCATCCCGATCCATGGAGAGATACCAAATCTGTAAAACAGCACCGTTGACGTGTAAGCACCTATTCCAAAAAAAGCAGCGTGACCGAAGGAAGTTTGACCGGCAAAACCAGTTATTATGTTCCAGCCTTCACCGAGTCCGGCAAAAATCAAAAACATTATCATGATATGCTGAAAATTCACATTTTGAAAAACAAATGGAAGAACCAGAATGATTGCAAAAATCACATAAAGCACGGGATTTCTCATTATTCTGCTCACCACCCGAATAAGCCCTTGGGCTTAAACTGAAGAACCAGAAGATATATGAGAAAAGCCAGAGCGTATTTAAACTGTGTACCCAGGTAAAATCCTCCCACAGCTTCTGTAAGACCAATGAGAATTCCGGCATAGAACGCACCCCAAATATTTCCAAAACCTCCAAGAGCAACTATAACAAAGGCGAGTAACCCGTACATTGCACCAGATTCGGGATAAACTGGAAAAATGCCCGAAAGAAGTGTCCCAGCAACGCCGACGCATATACCAGATAAAGCAAATGTTATCGCATAAACTCTTTCGGTATTCACACCCATCAGCTCGGCAATATCCCTGCTTTGAGCAGTTGCTTGTATCGCCCTGCCGGTTTTGGTTTTCTTTATGAATAAGGCTATCAATAGTGTCATCGTGATACTTCCCAGAGCCGCTATCAGTTGTGGCAAACCTATTACTAAATCCGCAAGAAGAATTCTTTTACCCGAGAGAATTGATTCGCCGACGAATCTGTAGTTTGGAGTCCACAAAAATTGTGCAAAGTTTCTTATGAAAAGACTCAATCCGAAAGTGGCAAGAAGTGCCATCAAGCCAGGTGCGTTAACCACACGCTTGATCACGAGTTTATAGATTAAGATACCCAAAAGAGCCGTAATACCAGCGGATATCGGTAGAGAAATAAGCGGATCAAATTTCAAAAGCGTATAAAGCCAAAAGACAACGTACATGGATATCATCATCATATCACCATGAGCGAAATTTATAATGTCCATCAAGCCCCATACAAGTGTTAAGCCAACCGCTACAAGCGAGTATACAGAACCCACAAGTGCGCCAGTCAGAAGAACTTGCAAGAGCATCATTCATCCCCTCTTTGGCAGGTTTTGACTTCCACAAACTTAAATTCAAAGGGAGCTTGCGCCCCCTTTGAATTCATCTTTTATTCCATTCTGGGAATTGTGGTACAGGCTCCTTAGTTTGATATTGTTCTGGCCAGACTGCTTCATATACACCATTGAGGATCTGGGTCATAACGGAAGCAGAGTAGATGTTCTGACCATCTGGGCCAAATTTTATCCTTCCAGAGACAAAATAAGGAGCCATGAAAGTTGAGGTTTTTAGAACGTTCAAGATCTTCTGTGGATCGGTGGAACCTGCTAAATTGATCGCTTCCGCTATAACAATAGCTGAAGCAAAATCCTCAAGCGTCGGACCATCGATATCTAATCCAGATTTTGCTTTGTACATCTCGTTGATCTTAGCCAATAATGGCATTTTCTTGAACAGAGCAGATGTGGTCGCATTTGGACCAGCAAAATAATCGGCATCTTTTCCAAGGTTAACTACAAACTGTGGATCTTGATATCCACCACAGTAGGAAAGTACAACTTTTGGTACAACGTTGAATTCTTTGTATTTTTTAACGAACATGGTCATATCGCCAATATAAGATGCATGGAATATGGCATCTGGTTTTGCACCTTTGATTTTCTGAACTTCAATATCTACGTTAGTCGCATTTGCCGGGTATTTCACATCGGCGACAATGCTGAAACCATCCGCCTGGTAATCTTTTATCTTTTCTTTCACCATCTGTGCAGCATGCACGCCATACTCATTATCGATGTAAACCACCGCTACTCTCTTTATGTTCGCGTTGTATTTCTGGTTCAGATATTTGAGGTATTCAAAGAAAAACACAGTTTCCATACCATCATGTGGAGCGATTCTGAAAAACCATTGCAAACCTCTTTCAGTGAGAGCGGCTGAACTTGAAGAACCAGCAATAAACGGGATCCCGTATTTTTCAGCCACCTGACTTGCCGGTTTTGTAGCCGATGAATGATAACATCCTATCAAAGCAACGACGCCTTCGTTTCTGATCAACCTCTCTGCTTCCGCCATGGCAAGTTCTGGATTTGCCTGGTGATCTGCAAAAACAAACTGAACCTTGGCACCATTGAGATTGGGTAACCCTGCGCTTTTTCCCAGCAGTAACTCGATTTCAGGATGTTCACCGTTGATGATTTCCTGTGCCACTTCGATTGCGTACTTGATCTTCACACCTGTCGCCGCAGCAGGTCCAGTCAACGGGAAAATAGCTCCAATTTTTACAACTTCTTCTGCAAGTACTGTGAAAGCCAGCAGGACCGCTAAAATCACCAGCAACCTTTTCATCTCTACATCGCCTCCCCTTTTAAAAGAATGTGGAATCGTATTATACTTTTGAAAACATTTGAAAACATTTCTTCTCATTGTTGTGTGATTTTTTTCTCGACTTTTTCAATTATATCATTTAAGTTTCAGACTGTCAAAGAGTGTGATAAGCTGAAAAATTGTATTTAGCGAAATTAATCAACTAGTTCTGTCTCAGAAATTTTGCCTTTGTCTTGAATTGTGATTTTCAAATGGTCTGATTGGATGAAATCATGGTTTATAATGAATATGGAGGTGTAGTAGTTGAAGCAATGGAAAGTAACCTATCTAATTTTGGGAATAAACGTAGCTGTTGTGGTACTGATGTTTTTTGTTCAGAATTTTTCAAGTTTGTCGAATCAAGCTTATCTGTATATTAGGTTCGGTGCACAATATGGACCTTTGGTGAGCAATGGCGAATGGTACAGATTAGTCACAGCTATTTTCGTTCACGGTGGTTTTTTGCATCTGCTTTTCAATTCATATGCACTCTTTTATTTTGGCAGCATAGTTGAATCGGTTTACGGTGTAGAGAAATTTGTCTTTGCCTATTTTTTGACAGGTGTGGCTGGAAATCTTGCAACGCATTTTTTCTATTATCGTGCAATATCTGTAGGGGCGAGTGGGGCAATATTTGGACTGGTTGGCATGCTCTTTGCACTGGGTTTTAGACGTGATACACCCTTTTTCATGCGCCAGCTCACAGGTTACGCACTTTTCCCGATGATAATTTTTAACATAATCTACGGTCTTATTCCGGGCAGTAATATAAACAACGCCGCACATATCGGCGGCTTCATAACAGGAATGGTACTTGGACGTGTAATAACTCCCAGACCTGCTTACAGTTTCTGGAAAAAATCGATTGCTTTTGCGTGGAAAGCTGTTGCACTTATCTGTGCTGGAATCGTTGTGCTCTGCTTCATATTGCTGGTTGGGTTTTCTACAAGATAGCCGATCAGATCTGTTCAATTACTTTCAAAAGCGCCTTGGCTGCTAACATTGTGCCTTCTTTTTCATAGCCTTCAACGCCAAGCATTGTTCTTATTTCCCCGACCTTTACTCCTGTTTCAAACATTTTTTTCATGAAATGTTCAGCTATCTTGTGGTGCTCCTTCTGCCGTTGAACAGCTCCGAATGGGTTGGCAAAATAAGATGTCATCAGACCCGTTTCAGAGGTCGTGCCTTTGCTCATCCTTTTTCCTTCGGAGAAAACCTTCAGTGCATCTTCGATATTGTCAAAGAAGATAATGCGATCTTCATCCTTATATACTTCTGTGTAATTGTTAGCGTACAGAAAGAAATCTATACGTGTTGGTGTGATAACTTCGTTGTAATTGTTGAACGGCACTATCACACGTGCATTGACTTGGTCCGGATTCATGAATATGCTTCTGTCCATCGTGGAATAAGCAAATCCCGGAGGCAGATCATCAAGCCTGACAAAAGCGCCTGTTTCTGTACCAAAGGCGAAAACATGTCCATCTATTATTGAAAGGCTTCCCATGTCGTCAATGATAGTATCGACTTGAGCCACTTCTTCCAGTCTGTTGAGTGCATCGAGCGTCTCACTTTTTCCGGCACCACTGTCTCCAACAAACATCGCCACGACACTCTTACCGTTCTTCAGAGTGATTTTTGCCATTGAACCATGTATTGGGAGCTTACCATGATCGATCTTTATTAAATTATGAATTGTCAGGGTGGTTTTCTTCATATACCCAAAGTAATCGTTTTCATCAAGTGCTGGTATGACACCAACATATCGATTTTTGTCCTTGAATATCACACCATTGCGCCATTTATCAGTGTAGTTCGGTATCCTGCTGGTTGGCAGACCGAATATGAGTATTCCATCGGGTTCTCTGTGCTTCAGATCTTTTGGAGTGGCAAGTTCGAACAAATTGGCAAGTCCAGCACCATGTGCAAGATATTCGGCATGAACAAAGTTGTAGAAAAGTAAATCTCGAACAAAGATCGTGAATCTATACCATTCACCCGGTTCGAGTGTTATTTTGTCGAGTATTGTGTCATCAACTACCGGCAGGACGCCTTTTCTCTTGTTCGATTTTGTGTAGAATATCGCAGGAGGATCGAAGATTGCCCCCCATACCGTTGGAATCTTCAACATCCACTGATATTCTTGATATTTCTCTGTATTAGGTTCTTCAACTAAAAACATTACCTGCGCTCCACTCGGGAGCTGTCTCATCACCGTTGGGAACGTATTTGAAACATTCATCATGATTTCTCTGTATAAGTTTTTTATGACAGCTTTAAACTGGTCACCTGCCATGGTCATTGTGTATTCAATACTTGCTCTTCTATTGTAATCTTCAACGTATTTCTCCTGTCGAACCATGAACCTGTGTTTTGAACGCCAGAAAGTGTAGAAGGCTTCTATGAAACGTTCAAGTTCTTTTGGGTTCACATAATAAATTATGTTGGTGATCTCTTTGATGTTTCTCATCGTCAAAAGATGAAGATATTCTACAAATCGATGTAAATCGTAGTCGCTGTTGACTTTAAAAGCATTGAGAGCGTTGAGTAATGGGCTTGATTTATCTTTGAGAATATCGACAAATTCTTTCAAAAGCAATTCAAAACCCTTTTGACCTATTATCTGACTGTAGTTCGTGTATATCACTGACCCATCGATGATCACACTTCTACTCATATCATCGCCTCCTGATAAACCTTATCTTTACTTATACCACTTGGAAGAATAGAAATGAGAAAGGTTAAGGCACAAAACGTTTGCATATTTGTGAAAAAAAGGTTAGATTCACTGATTGGATCAAAGAAAATTTCCAGATCAGATAATAGAGATGAAGACTTTCACCACATCTGGATTGAACTGTGTTCCGGAACACTTCTTGATTTCCTCAATGGCTTTTTCCACAGTCATAGGAATCTTCCTGTATGGTCGAGCTGTTGTCATGGCATCAAAGCTATCTGCAACGAATATGATCTGAGATTCCAGCGGTATATCCCCATCTTTTAGTCCCATCGGATAACCCTTTCCATCATAGCGTTCATGGTGATAAAGTACGATCTTGGCGATTTTTTCCATACCCTTTACTGAAGAAATCAATTCGTACCCTTTTATTGGATGCTCTTTTACAAGTTCAAATTCTTCGCTGTCAAGGAAACCTTCCTTATTAAGTACACTTTGAGGGACATAAATTTTTCCCACATCGTGCAGCAGTGCTGCCAGTTCCAGCTCAGACTCAGAAAATCCAAATTTAACAGCCATCTTCTTGCACAGATTTGCCACTCTTTTGGAATGTCCCTGTGTGTATTTATCATAGTACTCAAGTGCTTTGACAAGCATCAAAACAATTTCTCTGTTGAGCCTTTCTTTCATGGAAATGTATTCTCTTATCACGAAAAATGAGGTAATTATCTTTGTAAGGCTTGCAGCCATTCTCAGATCTTGCTCAGTGAAAGTTCCACCTGAACCTTGTTCTGTACCAAGCACAATAACTCCTATAGACTCAGCTGCAATCTCCATAGGTAATACCATTGCATAAGATGATTCTGGAATTATGTCAATTACATTCCCATTAGTTTTTTGACCGTAAAGTGTTCTTATGTCTTTGACAATCAACGGTTTGTCTGGTACATAGAGCTGGTCAGATGGTATTTCCAAATCATTTATTAAATCCTTATCAAAACCGCGAGCTTCTATTACACGACACGTTTTTTCTTCAACTAATGAAATTGAACCGATAACAGCTTTTGGAAACATCTCAAAAATCAGCTTAAAAGCTTTTTTCAAAAATACCGCTCCATCTTCATGTAAATTGAACGCATCGTCTATCAAATCAAGTGTTCTTGTGAAACTACTGCTGGCTTTTTCAAGTTCATTCAACGCTCTTTCAAGTTCTTCGTTCATTGTCTTTATTTCTTCTGACTGTGCTTTTAATTCCTCGCTATAAGCACTCAATTGCTCGTTTTTCCTGTTCAGTTCGCCTGTGGCTTTCTGCACAGCCTTTTTCAGGTAAATGTTCAAGCCAAAAAGGAACAGAACGGCGGTGATTAAAATCAACACTATTATCAACACGGTGGTAATTAATTTTGAATCAACACCAGCACGGGGTATCATGGAAAGAACAATATTTTGTATTTCTTTTGGTGAAATTTTTTCTAAACCACTGTTCAGTAAGGTCAGAATCTGTTCCTTTCCCTTAGGAACAGCCCAGTGCAGGCTGTTTTCGGTGAAAGGTTGTGATTTTTTCACCCTATAAACCATGTCAAATCGATGCAAATAGTACTGTGCAGGAATATCATCCATGAGAAAAACTTGCACTTCGTGATTTTTCAAGGCAAGGATAAGATCTGCATAGGTATCATAGAATCTGAATTGTATAGAAGGGTTTGCATTTTTGGCAATATCATAGAGAGCATCACCTTTTTTAACACCAACCACGTATGGAGTGAGTTCTTTGAGGTTTCTCAAGGCTGGTAGAGTTTCATCGTAGTATATACTGCTTGTGATTTTGTAAATTTCAATTGAATAGTCCAGAAATTTCTTTCTTTCCTCGGTGACAAAAATCAGATCTATAATATCTGTTTTCTTTTCCTTAGCCATTTGCAAGGCATCTTCCCAATTCATAGGGATTAGCTCTACTTCGATGCCCGTTCTTTGAGAGAAGAGTTTCCACAGCTCTGGGCTGATACCAACGAGCTTTCCTTCTTGATCTATATAGGTAAATGGAGGATAATCTATATTATATCGGTGACAACAGTGAGTTTCATCGAAAAACTCAACGAAACAAAAAGCAAAAGGCTCAAAATGATTTTTTTCATGTATATTCTCCTTAAGACAGTGTAAATTGATTATAGCACATTTTGTACATAAGAAGGATGGTGATGGCTTGAAAATAGGTGTTTTACTCAGCGGAGGTGTTGACAGCGCAGTTGCACTGTATACGCTGCAGAAACAGGGACATGAAGTGACAGCATATCACATGAAAACGATGTACGATGAATTTTACGTGCAAAAACAAATAAAACACAAAGTCTGCTGTTCACCGTCTGACACCTTTGATGCACAGATGATAGCTCAAAGGCTCAAAGTCCCGTTGAAGATAATAAACTTGCAGGATATTTTCAAAAAATCGATCATCGATTATTATCTCAAAGAATACGAACTTGGAAGGACGCCAAATCCCTGTTACATGTGCAATCGTTTGATAAAGTTTGGATATATGATGGATTTGATGCTTCAAGATGGTGTCGATGCCGTCTCGAGTGGTCACTATGCCAGAGTGATCAATGGTAATTTATACAAAGCAGTGAGCAAGGAAAAAGATCAATCTTATTTTCTTTCATCTATAGACAGAGAAAGGCTCAAGAAAATCGTTTTCCCGAACGGAGATAAAACGAAAGATGAAATAAGAGAAATTGCAAAAAAAGCAGATATTCACGTTCACAACAAAAGTGAATCCCAGGATCTATGCTTTATTCCAGATTCAGATCAACTGTGTTTCTTCCAAGAACACGGTTTTACTCCAAGACCCGGACCCATTTTTGATAAAAAAGGAAAAAAGATTGGTGAGCACAATGGACTTGTAAATTACACGATTGGTCAAAGAAAGATAGGTATTTCCACCGGTGAAAGGAAATACGTGATCAGAATATGTGCAAAAGAAAATGCACTGATTGTAGGAGATGAAAAAGATGTCTATGCAGATACGTTTTCTGTCAAAGATCTGAATATTCTGGCTGATCTTGGTGATAGATTTTCCTGCACTGTTAAAGTGAGGAAAAATTCACAGGAGGTCCAGTGCACGGTAATTGTCAAAGACTTTTCAGCCACCGTGAAAGCCGATGTACCCATTTTTGCTGTGACACCAGGACAGGTGGCAGTTTTTTACGAAGATGAGAAGGTACTTGCCGCTGGAATCATCGATGAGGTTTTGTGATAAAATAAGAAAATATAAGAAAATAAAAGAGTTTGCTGTAAGGAGTGATTCTTTGTTTCCATTATATGATACTGTACCGAGCAGAAAAAAGCCATATGTCGTGTATATTTTGATCTTGGTCAATATCGTCTTTTTCATCTATCAACAGACCCTTTCACGGGCAGAGTTGATTCAGTTTCTATACAATTTTGGACTCGTACCTGCCCGGATAACATCACAGCGATGGAGTCAAATCTGGCATCTGAGAACTGGATTGAATTTTTACTCACCAAAATGGTTTTCTTTCATCAGTCACATGTTTTTACACGGAGGATGGTCACATCTGATTGGAAATATGTGGTTTCTCTGGGTTTTCGGCGATAATGTTGAAGACAACATGGGACATACTAAATTCATCATTTTCTATCTTTCAAGCGGTGTCTTTGCCGCCCTGGTGCATTTTCTTTTCAATCTCAATTCACAGGTACCAATGGTTGGAGCTTCTGGTGCCATTTCTGCGGTGACGGGAGCATATTATGTTCTGTTCCCATATTCTCGTGTCATTTCATTTGTTCCAACGTTTTTCCTTCCATTTTTGGTTGCAATACCGGCTGCGGTATACCTTTTTGTCTGGTTTGTCTTTCAAATAATAAGCGGTATCGCAGACAGTGTTGTGAATTCAGGAGTGGCTTACTGGGCACACGCAGGCGGGTTTGTCATCGGGATGATCTGGGGATTTTTCAGAAGAAGATATTGACAAAGGAGGAGTTCGAATTGTTCGAAAAAATGACAATTGAGGATTGCCTGAATTCGAACAGAGAAGAGTTAATAGAGCAATCTTTTGAAAAAATACGATCAATTGATCCAGTAATAAAGAGTTTCATAACCGTTGCAGAAAAAGTGCAGATCAACGATGGACCATATAGGGGGATCCCAATTGCCATAAAAGACAACATCACGACGAAGGGTTTGAAGACAACCTGTGCTTCAAGAATACTTGAGAATTACATTCCACCTTACGATGCAACATGTGTCAAAAGATTAAAAGATTACGGTTTTGCAATTGTTGGAAAGACAAACATGGATGAATTTGCAATGGGTTCAAGTACTGAGAGATCAGCTTTCTTTGCAACGCGAAACCCATGGAATATCGACTGCGTGCCAGGTGGAAGTAGCGGTGGATCTGCAGCAGCAGTTGCAAGTGGACAGGTTATCGCTGCTCTGGGAAGCGACACAGGTGGATCGGTGAGACAGCCGGCGTCTTTTTGCGGTGTGGTGGGTTTCAAACCGACTTATGGACTGGTTTCAAGGTATGGATTGATTGCCTTCGCATCTTCTCTGGATCAGATTGGTCCAATAACAAAATCGGTTCGAGATGCCGCTCTGATAATGGAGATAATTTCAGGCAAAGATCCTTTTGACTCGACGACTGTTTCAAAAAAAGTAGATTTTCTAAGCCAAATCGAAGAAGACATCAGGGGAATGAAATTTGCTGTACCAAAAGAAGTCTATGAGTATGAACAGTTAGATGGTTCTGTGGCTGAAAGATTTGAGGAAGCCATAAAAATCGCTGAAAAACTTGGAGCGACAGTTGAACGTGTACGTATTGCCAGCATGAAATATGCCGTTGCAACTTACTACGTGATAGCACCAGCCGAAGCAAGTTCAAATCTGGCAAGATACGATGGTGTGAAATACGGTTTGAGGATAGAAGAAACAGGTCTAAGAGGTACCTACATGAAAACTCGAAATGTGGGTTTTGGAGAAGAAGTGAGAAGAAGGATCGTACTTGGTACCTTTACTTTGAGCGCGGCTTATTACGAAGCTTACTTCAACAAAGCTCTGAAGGTGAGAAGAATACTTTCAAATGATATGAATCAGATTCTAAACGAATACGATGCCATTCTCACTCCCACATCACCTGTTACGGCTTTCAAGATCGGCTCTGTTTCAGATCCATTGACTTACTATCTGATGGACATCTTCACAGTTCCGGCAAATCTGGTTGGAATTCCCGCTATAAGTATTCCCTTTGGCTTTGCACACGATATGCCTGTGGGATTACAAATAATGGGTAAGAGATTCGAGGATGGGAAGGTCCTGCGGATTGCAAGGAATTTCGAAAAAAGATCTCCATACAACGACAACGGTAGGATCCCTTTGGCGGTGGTGAGAATATGAGTTACAGAACTGTTATTGGTCTTGAAATACACGTTCAATTGATGACCAAAACGAAGGCATTTTGTTCCTGTCGGGCAGATGTTTTTGAACTGCCGCCCAATACAGCTATATGTCCGGTTTGTACAGGTCAGCCCGGCGCGTTGCCCATTGTCAATTCCTCGATGATAGATTATGCGGTAAAAATTGCCCTTGCCTTGAACTGTGACGTTCATGAATATTCAAGGTTTGACAGAAAAAACTATTTCTACCCGGATTTACCAAAAGGTTATCAGATAACGCAGTATTTCTATCCCATAGCAACATCTGGATATTTGGATATAGATGTGGATGGTCAGATAAAAAGAGTGAGAATCAGAAGGTTGCACATAGAGGAAGATGCCGGTAAGTTGATCCACGAAGGAGACTCGATAACCGAGGCTCAATATACCTTGGTAGACATGAATCGCTGCGGTATACCGCTGGTAGAAATAGTCACCGAACCTGATCTTTCATCACCAAAAGAGGCAAGGTTGTTCACAGAGAAACTCCGTACGATACTGCGGTATCTGGAGGTCAGCACCGGTGATATGGAAAAGGGTGCGCTCAGATGTGATGCAAATATCTCCGTTGTTGATGAACTCAACAAACTTCAGAGCAACAGAGTAGAGGTTAAAAACATGAACTCTTTCAAATTCATAGAAAAAGCTCTTGAGTACGAAGAACAGAGAATAATCGATGCTCTGAGAGCTGGAAAAAACGTTGAAAAAGAAACCAGAGGATGGGATCTGACAAGTAAATCGACAATCTCAATGCGCGGTAAGGAAGAAGAAAGTGATTACAGATATTTTCCAGAGCCGGATATCCCTCCAGTGATTCTTTCAAAAGAAAGAATTGAACACATAAGATCATCTCTTGTTGAACTACCAGATCAAAAAATAGAACGATTCGTTGAATGCTACAAAATACCAAGGTATGACGCAACAGTTCTGGCAATGAACAAAGAAATAGCAGATTTTTATGAAGAGTGTGTGAAACAGACCGGTAAACCAAAAGAAACAAGTAACTGGATAATGACCGAGATGCTCAGAGAAATGAAACAGCTTGAAACCGAGCGGATAAACATAACGCCTTTGCACATTTCTGAATTGTTTTCACTCATGGATAAGGGTGAAATTTCCATTAAAATGGCAAAAGATATTTTTCCCGAAGTCTTCAAAACCGGCAAAATGCCAAGTCAGGTATTGAAAGAAAAAGGTATCAAACAGATCAGCGATGAGAAATTCATAGAACAAATCATCAAAAAAGCAATGGAGCAGAATCCAAAAGCGGTGGAGCAGTACAGATCAGGAAAAACGAGTATCATCGGTTATTTCGTGGGACAGGTGATGAAAGAGACGAAAGGATCTGCAAATCCGCAGTTGGTGAATGAAATTGCAAAGCGTTTGCTGGAGGGATCAACTTGAAGCGCATGCTAATCGGACTGATTTTATTTACAGCATCGATTTGTTTTGCAGTTCAGTTCAATCTGTCAAACGACATACAACATTTTATAGATGTTGGGAACCTTCTCATCAATCTTGAAAAAAACGACTCACAAGTGGGGTTTGTCTACAAAAATGATAGATCAAGTTACACAAAACTTGGCTTTTTGAGATTCAAAAACGCAGATGCATCGCTGGCTATCGGTGGTACATTTGGAAATTCCTGGACAGCCTTAATGAGAGTTGAAACAAATGTCTATGGTATAACACCGGGACAGTATAGTTTTGATTTTGTAGTCAGTCCGCAGAAAAGTTATGCCAACTGGAAGATCAACCAGAAATTTTTCTTCGCCAACAATGTTTTGAGTTTCAGCACTTACGAAAGAATCGGTGATCTATCTGCTGGATTTTCAAGAATCTACATGAGATTTCAAAACAGGGAAATCGGGGCATATAGGCTGAATGAAGGGCTTTTTGCGGGTTTCTTCCCATATACCAAGGGACAGACGGGTGAAGAAGGCTTTTTCATGGGTGCTGGCTGGATGAATGGTTTCTCTGGCTTTTTCTCTTTCAGAAGTCGGTGGGTTTTTCAGAATGCTTCAATTTTCGTAGATCCGTTTATCATCATCAAAGTTGATTCTGTGTCTTTTGGTATCAGAATGGAGCTGATAGATTCGAGTATCAAAGGCGACTTACTGTTCACTGACAGGCAGGTGCTTTTGAGTGTCTCGTTCTGAAAATCTTGGACTTTATGTGCACATACCGTTCTGCAAAAGTAGATGTCTTTACTGTGATTTTGTCTCATATACGGATTTTTCATACTTAGAGGATTACTTCAACTGTGTATGCAAGGAGATCAGAATGTGGTCTGAGTCAATTGGAAAAAGAAAAATCGATACAGTGTACATCGGTGGTGGTACGCCGAGTGATGTACCGATTGAGTATATCTCAGAAATTTTGACCACTGTGGAGAAAAATTTCTATCTGATTGATCCTGAGATTACAATTGAGATAAACCCCAATTTTTCCTCTTTTGCCGATCTTAAAAATCTGGGTATAAACAGATTGAGTATAGGGCTTCAGGCTGCCGATGACAGCGTTCTTAGGGCTGTGAATCGAAGACATTCCGTTGCTGATTTCAATAGAGCTTATGAAAATGCCATTAATTATTTTGACAACGTGAATGTTGATTTCATCGTTGGATTGCCACGGGAAAATAGCCACACCATTGTAGAAAATCTGAGTATAATCGAACGTTACCATCCAAAACACGTTTCTGTCTATGTTCTGGAAGTGCACGATGAAAATCAGATTTCTTCACAAACGGATCAGGATATCACCGCAATTCACCATGATATTTTTGTAAATGAACTTGAAAAACTCGGGTATGAGAGGTACGAAATATCCAATTTTTCTCTGCCTGGATATAGATGCAAACACAACCTGAAATACTGGCACAACGACGATTACATTGGTATCGGTGTATCTGCCGGTGGACATGTAGGATCAAAAAGGTATGTAAATGTTTCAAGCCTTCAAAAATACATTGAATCTGTCAATAAAGAAAAATTTGCTTTTGAATACTTTCATGAAAATGACTCACTTGAAGAGCTAAGAGAAACGTTGTTCATGTCTTTGAGGCTCTGTGACGGTGTAGATGTCTACAGGCTGAAAAAACTACTACCAGAGATAGATGTACACAAATTAGTCCAGATGTTTCCAGATCAATTAATCCTGGATAAAGGCAAATTGAAAATGTCCAAGTCCGGGATGGATTTTTCGTGTACTCTCTTATCAGAGATAATCGATAAAAATACCCTTTTACGGGTGACTGGGGGTGAGTGAGATGGTCTTTTTGGAAAACATGGAAAAATACAACCTTCACTACCCAGCAAATGTCGCAATCATTTGCTGTAGATACGAGGAAAGAACTAATCTCATGGCTGCAGCCTGGCATACGCAACTTTCACATGATCCTCCGCTTTATGGCGTATCGGTCTCTCCAAAGAGATTTACTCATGATCTGGTGCTGGTTTCAAAGGAGTTCACAGTCAATTTTCTCAGATTTGATCAAAGCCGTTTAGCAGCCTTTGTTGGTAAAACATCTGGCAGGGACATAGATAAAATCAACGTGTTTGAAATAGATTTGCTCGACGGTAGAAACGTGAAGGCACCTGTACTGAAGAATGCCTATGCGGCTTACGAATGTAAACTCGTCGATTTTCGTAAAACTGGAGACCACACCTTTTTCGTTGGAAAAATAGTTGGGGTTCATTACGATCCAAATGCCTTTTCACCTTCTTTGAATGTCGTCCCAACGCTGTATCTGGGATCAGACCTGTATGTCACTTTTGATCCATCGACAAAACGTTTGCACGATGAAAAACAAGTGAAAGAATACCTGTCTAAATGGGTACAGGGTGGGTGAGTTATGAACAGAGTCGTTTCGATAGTATCACAGATAAGCCAGTCACAGGATATACTCGTGGTGGGACATATCATGCCAGATGGAGATGATATAAGCAGTGTTGCATCATTGATTTTGGGGTTAAAACAATTAGGCAAAAATTGTCTTGGATCGATAGATTATGCAATACCTGAATACTACAGAGTTTTTGCAGGAGTGAACGAGCTGAAACCGTATGAAGCTGTTAAAGACTTTGTACCCGAGCTGGTCATTGTTGTGGATAGTTCTTCACCAGACAGAGTCGGTCGTTTTCAAGCAATGCTCTCACAATACAAAACCGTTGTCATAGATCACCATGCTACGAATACCCTTTTTGGTGATACAAATTGGGTTGATGCGTCATACGCTGCCACTGCTCAGATGGTGTATACTCTGAATAAAGCACTCGGCGTTGTGTACGATGAAGAAATTGCGACAACAAACTTTCTTGGCATAGCAACCGATTCGGGGTTTTTCAGATTTTCAAATACAGACGAACGGGTTTTCAAAGATGCGGCTGAGCTCGTTCAGCACGGTGCTAAACCATATTTTGTCGCTTCCACAATACTTGAGAACAAAAGACCAGAACAAGTGAAATTGTACTGTACCATGGTCAACCATATGGTTGTGGAAGGTCAGTTGGTTTACTCGTGGTTGAGTTATGAAGACTATCTTGAGAATAACTGTGTTGAAGATGACAGCACAGGGTTTGTTGGTGAGATGAGATCACTGAAAGATATCGAGGTTGCGATTTTGATAAATGAATTTCCCAAAGGTGAAATACATGTCAGTTTGAGGTCAAAAAACTGGTTGGATGTGAGTAAGGTGGCATCTATTCTGGGCGGTGGAGGACATGCGAGGGCAGCTGGGTGTTCTTTCAAAAATACACAGCTTGAGAATGTTCTGACCGAAGTTGTGGGGTTGGTGAAAGATTTTTTAAGGGGGAAATCTGGTGAAATTAGTTAAGTTTCTCAGAGAAACATACATTGCAGATGAGCATTTAGTGCTTTATGAAAACACATACATGAGATTGCGCGTGGTAAAACCACAAGCCGTTGGCAGTAAAAAACAGGAATTAGCAAATCTGCTGGCTTTGTTTTCGCGCATCAGACATCCTGGAGTCCTGGTACCTGAAGCTTATGACTTGAAGGATGTACCAAAAATATACTTTCCATACCTTGAAGGCAGACCCATCGATTTGAATGACAAAGCGGAAAGGAATAATTTTGTGATTTTTTTGCTGAACCTGCTGCGCGAGTTCGTACACAGGGGAATTGCCATTCCCGTTGTTTCAATCGAAGATTTTCTCAAGAGTGAAAACTTCTTCATGCTTCCACCCTGCTGGATTAATCCAGACTTTTTACCACAGGGCAGGTACATCTTTGTAGCACCGGAGTTTCTAAAAGCTCAGAAAATCTCAGTTGCTTCAACTGTTTATGTTTTTGGAAAGCTGATAGATGCTCTGAGTGATTCTCAGGAAATGAAACAACTCGTCCTTGGTTTCATCAAAGAAGATCCAAATGAGAGAAGAACACATTTTCCTGCGTCAATCTACCTTCTGAGTGACGTAACTTCTCCAGCTGGTTTGATGGGGTTACGACTCACGACAATTCACAGGCTTGAAGAAAATAAAGTAATTGAAGCTGCGAGAAGTCATGAAAAGCGTCTGAAAACAATTTTCGTTTATGGACCTCAGAGGATCGGAAAGACAACCCTTCTTGGTTCTGTGTCTGATCAACTCAGAAATGAAAATATCCCGGTTATCTGGGCAACAGATCTGCAAAGTTTTATCACCGGGATACTCCAGTTTTTAGATGACAGAGTGCTTTCAAAACTCGATGAACAGGATCAAAAATGGATTGAAAAAATAGCCTTATCTGAACAGGTAAATGCTTCAGAAGCTGTGTTGAGAATTGCAAAAATCCTGAGCAATATGCCTTCTGTTGTGATAATTGTTGACGATGCCCATGAAATGGATTTATCGCTCAGGGCAGTTCTTGAACAGTTGCAAAACTACAAATACACCTTTGGACATACTCTGATCTTGGCGTCGTCTAGCAGAGATATTCCACTTTCTCATGATCTTGTTGTGGAACTTGAGCCATTTGATCTTTCCAAAACAGTTGAAATGATATCAACGATGTTCATGACCAGTAAAGATGCCGTTGAGGATTTCAGTAGATGGATTCACATAATTAGCCGTGGTTTGCCAGGACAGATAATTGAACTGATCAGAATCATGGTGAAAAACAACGTTCTTAAAGTTGAAGAAAACAAGATCAAAATCGATCAAGAAACTCTCAGCAAAACGGACTTCAAACAGATATTGCAGCCATCTGTTGAAAAGTTGGTTAAATCTGGAGCGCATCTTGTAGCTGTACTGGGAGAAAGATTTTCAATTCAGGAGCTTGAATATCTTTCGCAGGATATACAGAAAATCAACTCAAATCTGACAGAATTAATTGACAACGGTCTTGTTTACTGGGAAGATGGAAAATACAGGTTCATAACCTTCGATGTCTGGAATTTGTTCTATGAAAAAATAGAAGCAGGCGAAAAAGCCAGATTACACAGTAAATTATCAGCGATGATTCAAGATGTTGTGAAAAAAGCCTGGCATTTGAGAATGCTTGGCAGGAAGGTCTCTGCGGCTGCACTCTATCTTTTGAGTGCAAGAAAAGAGCTTGCAAACTATCACGATGTCTCGACAGTCATATCTTTGTTAGAGGAAGTTGATAAACTTTTGAAAGACAGAGAAAGCTACGCTCTAAATAGCTTGAAACTCAAAGCACTGCAGATCAAACAAGATTCCAATGCACTAGAAAGATATGCACTCAGCCTTGGTAAAAAATACGACTTTTTCAGATACAGCGCTCTAGTGCATGCATCAAAAGTGAGCCTTGCAAAACAATTGGAAAAGACCGAACTTTTTGAATCCAAAACAAGTTATGGCAAACTTTCAAAACTTTCTTGCATGATGAGACGCATCCTGCTTTCAGGAGAGAAAATCTCTGAGAAATTACTTGACGAAGTTAAAATACTGCTTGCCGATCTCAAAGACACAAGATTGCATAAAAAATTAAAATCGCAAATCTTTCTTTTGATCGCTCAGAACGCTCAAAGATCCAGTATCAGCAATTTAGAGCTCCTAAATCAGGCTAAACAAATTGCGCAGGCTGAGGGTTTCTTGGAGATCTTGGCACGGATTCTCAACGAGCTCGGCGTAAGACTTGCTGCCAGTACGGAAGCATCGAGGTTGATGGAACAGGTCATAGACATTGCACACACAATAGGATCAGATGGACTGGCAATGACTGCTTTGTCAAACATGATATGGGTGAATCTGTACAGAGGTAATATCAACAAGATGTTTCATGACCTTGCCAGATTAAGACAGTTTGTCAGTATAACAGGAAATATCGAGTCTGAAGCATACAGTTATTTCATAGAAGCAAATTTTCATATGTACAACCGTGAGCTTGACGATGCACTGGAAGATTTTTCCCGCGAGCTGTCAATTGAAAGATATCTTGGCATTGAAGAAAGGGCATTGAGAGGTATTGTCTGTGCCTATGCGCTTTCAGACAGTGTCGATAAGGCAAGACAGGTGATATCAGAAAATATTGAAAATCCAGCCATCAACAACCCTATATTTGTACACTTTAGAGACCTGTTTTTGGCTGAAAGTGATGATGAATTTTTCCATGCATGGCAGAGATTTCTCAAGAGAGATACTCCGTACTGGGCTGAAGAGACATGCCAGATATTTGCCGAAAGGCTTATGAAAATCGACAAAGATGGTTTTCTCAAGTTTGCAAAACAACTCGAAACAAATGCGATAAAAGGTGGAGCCTTTTTATCTCTTGCACAGGTTTATGAAGGAATATCACTCGCGTATAAATCCATCGGTGCTGTTCCACTGGCAATGAATTACGCAGAAAGAGCGATTTCTATTTACAGAACAAGGTCATTTTTGAATGCCGCACTTTGGTTTGAGAAAAAGATGAATCTTTTGCATGGAAAAAACGCACTTGGAATATTAAACGAACTACGGTCAAAACTGGGTGAGTCTTTTGAACAACCTTTGAAGGATATTCAGGAACAGCTTGAAAGAACTGCAAGAAACTACGCTTTTGTGCAGGATATCCTTGACATACTCAAAGTCACTGATCCACAGGATGAGATCTATACAGTCATGGAATTTCTCGTTTCAAAGATGATGAACCTTCTTCCGATATCTTCGGTGGGACTGGCATTGTGCGATTCACACGGCAAGGTTCTAGAGTACGCCGGTTTTAACATCAATCAGATACCGGAACAAACCAAAGTCTCCTACACACCTTTTGAATTGTGCACCGAAATAGAGGTATACGATGGTTTCAAGGTTGTTTTGTATGTTGCCAATCAGTCCTTACACCTTGACGAATCCTCTGGATATGAGCTCACAAAAATGGTTTTGAACCTGCAGGAAATGGTTGTTTACGTATTGAGAAATATAATCATCTACCATAGAAGTATTACCGACCCGTTGACTGGGTTGTACACGCGCTGGTATTTCATGACGCGTTTGCACGAAGAATTTGAAAGAGTGAGAAGATATGGTGGTAATTTTTCAGTAGTAATGTGCGATATAGACGATTTCAAAAAAATAAATGATACTTTTGGACATAGGATTGGCGATGAAGTGTTGAAATTCATTGCTTCAGTGTTGAGGAGCAGTACAAGGGCGACTGACATCGTTGGGAGATATGGTGGAGAGGAATTCATATTGATACTTCCAAACACAACTGAAGAAAATGCCGCCAGGGTTGCTGAAAAAATTTTATATCAGATCATAGAGACAAATCCATTTGAGTTCCGTGTGACCATGAGTTTTGGCACTTGCGGTTATCCGGAACACACCGTATTTGAACCTGAGGATCTAATAGCTCTGGCTGATAAGGCGACTTACATGTCCAAGGAAAGGGGTAAGGCATGTGTCACAATCTACCACTGACTTGAGAACAAAAATTGAACAAATCCTTTCCAATAATCCAAAATTAACACTGAAAGAATTGCTCAAAATACTTGGTGTGAAGAATAAGAACTATAGAAAAAAAGTCAAATTCGTACTAAATGAACTTGTCAAGGAAGGAAAAATTTTTACGGACGGCAGAGGACGATACCGCAAGATTGGTGAAGATTCAATCGCTGGTACAATTGAATTCACCCGCCGAGGAAATATGGCATTCGTTATACTAGAAGACGGTAAAGAAGTAGCTGTTCCAGTTGATGAGACAAACGGCGCTTTACACGGTGACAAAGTACTGATTGAAATAACAGGCATGTGGAGAAACCTTCCCATGGGAAGGGTTATAAAAGTTTTAGAACGTGGCAGAGACAGAATAGTTGGAGTCCTTCAGCTCAAAAGATCCCTTTTTTATGTGATACCAGATGATTCAAAGATCATTTACGATTTTTATGTCCCCTTAGAACGTATAAACGGTGCAAAACCCGGACAAAAAGTCATAGCAAAGATCACCAAATGGCCATCACACGGTAGATACCCCCAGGCTGAGGTTGTGAATGTGCTCGGTGATGTCAACGATCCTGCGGTAGATATTCCAAGTGTTATAGCCAAACACGGGTTAAAAGAAGAGTTCCCGGCTGAGGTTATGCGACAGATCAATGAGTTATCCGATGAAATATCTGACAGGGAAAAAGAAGGTAGGGAAGATTTTACAAATCAAATTGTATTCACCATAGACGGCGAAGACGCAAAGGATTTTGATGACGCAGTCTCGATAAAAAAACTCTCCAAGAAAAAATATCTCTTATCAGTACACATTGCCGATGTCTCTCATTATGTGAAAGAAGGTTCCGCAGTTGACCAGGAAGCATTTTCCAGAGGCACGAGTGTTTATCTGCTCGATAAAGTCATACCTATGTTACCTTTCAAACTGTCAAATGTCTTGTGCAGTTTAGTTGAAGGAAAAGAGAGACTTACGTTCACCGTTCAGATGATTATAGACCATGAGGGTAACACTCTAAGTTATAAAATATCCCCGAGTGTGATAAAGAGCAAGAGGCGTCTTACCTATACCCTTGTGAACAGGTACTTTTCAGGTGACAGATCTGCCAAAGAACAACTTGGTAAAAGAATATGCCATTCACTGGATCTGATGCGTGAATTGTCCAAAATTCTCAGAGATAACAGAAGACGCAGAGGTGCGATTCTCGACGTAGAAGGTGGCGAGGTCGATATAATAACAGACCAGCAAGGCCGTGTTGTCGATATACTTCCACGCAAAAGAGGCGAAGCAGAGATTTTGATAGAAGAATTCATGATAAAAGCCAATGAAACCGTAGCTGAAATCTTTCACAACTCGGGTTTGCCTTTTGTGTACAGAATACACGAGCAACCAGATCCAGAAATTCTGCTTCAGTTGAGAGAATACGTTCAGGCATTGGGACTGAAGATAAAATTTCCCAAAACAGTTCATCCAAGCGTTTTTCAGAAAATACTCGAAGCTGTAAAAGATCACCCACTCAAATCGAGCGTTGAAAAGCTCCTTGTTCGTTCCATGAAGCGTGCGATTTATTCAGCCTTCAATGTCGGTCACTTTGGTTTGGCATCTTTTGCTTATACCCATTTTACGTCTCCAATTAGAAGATACCCGGATCTTGTTGTACACAGACTTTTGAAATTGTATCTCAAGCAGGGCGGCAAATTTACGCCAAAGCAAATCGAGGTTTATTCGCAATTACTCCCAAAGATTGCAGAACACTGCAGTAAACGTGAAAGAATAGCAGATGAAGCCGAATGGGATTTAATCAGTATAAAAAAGGTTGAGTACATAAGCAAATACATAGGAAAGGTATTCGACGTGGTTATAACCAACGTCACAAGATTTGGCTTGTTTGTAGAGATTCCAGATAAACTCATATCTGGATTGATACACATATCAACCCTGGATGATTATTATAACTATGACGAGAAGAAAAACATATTGATCGGTGAAAGAACTGGTCGAATATTCAAAATAGGTGATGTGGTTAAGGCAAAGGTGATCAACGCAAACAAGATTTCTGGTGAGGTGGACTTCGAACTGCTGGAGGGAGAAGAAGATGTGGGTAAAAGAGTTTCACGGTAGCAGAGGATATGTAATACTGGTTCATGGTTTGGGAGAACATTCAAAAAGATATCGATGGTTATCAGATCTGCTTCAAAGCCAGGATTACGGTTTGATCACCTTTGATCTGCCCGGTCATGGTGAAACCCCCGGCAAAAGAGGTCATGCATCGTTCAAGGAGATTTTCAGCTTTCTTGACAAGCTGGTTGAATCACACCCAAACCCATTTCTGATGGGACATAGTCTTGGTGGTCTGATAGCCATAAGGTATGCTCAACTCAACAATAAACTGCGCGGACTGATAGTTAGTTCACCGGCTCTGAAACTCTCAAAAGACAATTTCTTACTGAGATTCACCGCGGCTTTCTTTTCACTGATAGCACCAAAATTGAGCTTTAACAACGGGATAGATCCAAATGATCTTTCGCCGAACAAAGAAGCCGTAAAAAGGTACGTACAAGACCCGTTTGTTCACAAAAAGATAAGTGCTAAACTCGCTCACGACATGTTTGTAAATTCGAAACTCGCCTTGAAAGAAGCGAAAAAAATAAATATTCCGTGCTTTATAGCGGTTGGAGAAAAAGATGCTATAACACTTGCAGATGGTGCAAAGCAGTTTTTCAATTCGATTAGTTCATCAGACAAAGTGTTGAAAATATACAAAGACGGATTTCATGAGCTGTTTGAAGATGAAAAAAACGCGCCCATTTTTATGAACGATTTGATATCGTGGTTGAAAGAGCACTGATTACTCTCCACCAGCCGCCGCTTGGATGCCTTCTTTCAAGACGTAGACTTTGTCTGAAGATGGTAATAGAGCCAGAGGATTGACGGTGCTGTTGTTCACAAGCACCTCAAAGTGCAGATGAGGCCCTGTACTTACACCTGTACTACCCACTCTGCCCAGCAGAGTTCCCCTTTCAACCTTTTGACCAACATAGACAGTTATTTTCGAAAGATGCCCATACCGAACTATGCTGTTATTCGATTTGATCTCAACCATTAAACCATACCCGGATTTTTCTCCGGCAAAAGATACCACACCTGAAGTGGATGAGAAAATAGGCGTACCTTCCGGTGCGGCTATGTCCACTCCAGAATGAAATGACATCTGCTTATTCACAGGGTGAATGCGCCAGCCATACGGAGAGGAAATCACACCATATACAGGCCATATATAACCTTTTTCTGTGTTGAAAGCCTTTCCAACGCTTTTGCTTGGAACAAATAATTTTTGTCCTGGCTTTATGAAATCAGAACTCAGCTCGTTGGCTATCATTATGTCGCTGACCGTTGTGAAAAACATGCGAGCAATCGTGTAGAGACTATCACCCTGCTTCACAACGTAGATAAAACCTTCTGGCTGTGGAATCGTAATCTGTTGTCCTGGTTTTAACTTCAGCGGATTTGATAAGTTATTCCAGTCAAGGATTGTCGAAGCAGAAACTTTGAATTTCCTGGCGATGTCATATAAGTTATCACCAGATTGAATCACATAAGTTACGGTCAGATACCCCCCAAAAATCACCACAGACATCAAAAGAGAAAACAGGATAAAAAGTTTTTTCACCCTTATCTCCCCTTTTTCTTAATTTTATACAATCTTCTTATACAATTTCCACAAGTTTTTCAGCTATTTTGTGAGCAGGTAAAACAAAATCGGCGTATCCTTCTTCAACAACGGCTTTTGGCATACCATAGACAACACAGGTTGATTCATCTTCGGCTATCACTTTACCAGAATAATATTTTACCTTAAAAGCACCCTTTGCACCATCTCTGCCCATGCCTGTGAGAATAACACCTATGGTATTGGCTTTGTAAATTTCTGCAACTTTCATGAGAGTGAAATCAACAGCCGGTCTGACGTTGTTTATTTTATCAGATTTGTCCAGAAAGATCTTTATTACACCACCATCTGATTTAACTCCCATGTGATAATCACCGGGAGCAACGTAAACAACGCCTTTTTTGACAACTTCATTGTCCTCAGCTTCTTTGACCTGAACATTTGAGAGAGAGTTCAGGCGCATTGCAAGTGACTTTGTGAACATAGGAGGCATGTGCTGAACTAAAAAAATGGGCGCTGGGAAATCTTTTGGCAGCGCCGGGATAATCTGATCAAGTGATCTGGGACCTCCGGTCGATGAACCTATCACAACTGCTTTTTCAGAAGTAGAGATTTTTCTTGGAGTCGTTAGAACTTTGGAAGAAAGCGGTTTTGATGACAATTTAGATGGGTCTATGGAAATAGCCGTTCTTATTTTTTGAACCAGTACATCTGCAACTTCTCTGAAGCTCAAAGAAGTAGAACCAGAAGGTTTTGTTAGAAAATCTACAGCTCCTATTGAAAGTGCCGTGATCGTGATGTCTGCACCTTCTTCTGTCAAGCTGCTCACCATAATAACGCGCGTTGGGAATCTGGACATGATATTTCTCAGGGTCTCTATGCCATTCATCCGGGGCATTTCTACATCAAGAGTGACAACATCTGGCTTTTTCTGCTGTATAACTTCGAGTGCTTCTAAACCATCCTTCGCCACGCCGACTACCTGCATATCGGCTTGACTATCTATGATGTCTTTGAGAACCATTCTCATAAACGCAGAATCATCGACAACAACCACATTAATTTTTGCGCCTGCCACGTCTCTTCAACCCTCCAGCAAGAACAACAACCGGAAAGAAAACAACATACACCAATGCAAAAAACCTACCCAAATCCGATTTCCAGTGAAACATGGCTCTGCCCATGACAATAAGACCAACGACTACTGCAAATAAAGAATACCACAAGACCACCCCGGCTGCAACATTCTTGACAAATTTGATACGCGGATCGTGATTTTCACTGTAAATATCCATTGTCACTTCTACAACAGTGTTGATCAATTCCATACCAATCACTGAAAAAACGGCAAAAACAAGCCACAACATTTCGCCGTTGGAGATATCAAGAAAATAAGAAATTACCAGAACCAGAGTTCCTATGAAAAAATGTATTTTCAGGTTTCTTTCACACCTTATAGCCTCTGTTATACCAGAAATTGCGTACTTAAAAGAATCAAAAAGATTATTCGAAGCCAATCGTCCTGACTTTTTGTTCGCCTCTGAGCCTGAACTCTTTGTTAGTTGTCTGATATCCATAGTTGATCGCCTCTATGTTCAGCTTTACATATCTTTCAGAGATCAATTCGTGAACAGATCTGATCAAAGAATCAAGGGTGACAATCTGCGTTGCTTTTACCAGAGCGCCTAAACCTATCATGTTACTAACCATTGGCGTCCCAAATTTCTCAATTGCCATCTTTTCAAGTGGAATCATCAAGACTTTTTTCGTCCTGTGAAAACTCTGCGGTAATGTTTCAGTAAACGTTGAATCCATCAAGATGACCCCATTGGGTCTTAAAAGTTTTAGATACGCCTTTAACGCATCTAAGTGCATTATATACATCACATCGAATTGAGAAGCTTCGGGAAAATCTATCCAATCATCGCAGATCATCACATCGCAGTGGCTTATTCCTCCTCTTACCTGAGCACCGTAAAGCTGGGTCTGAACGACATACTTTCCATTGAAAACCGCAGCCTGTGCGAGCAATTTACCTGCAAGTATATTCCCCTGACCACCAATTCCTGCCACTCTTACACTCAAAGGCTCGTTATTCAACTCTCACACCTCCTTATCTGGCAATCTGGCTCGTTGCAGCCTGGTAAAGATCGTGAAAGGTCGGTCTATCTTCCTGGTGAAATTCTCCGATGATTATCTTGTCTTTGAGTTCTTCTTGAGACATTTGCTTAGCTTTGTCCAGCATGACGCTGTTTTTCTTGAAATATTCAATCATCTCTGGAGCATCACCTATTTTGTTATACCTTCCGTAATAGGTGTGACAGTTTGTAACCGCTTCCACAACAGATGTACCTTTGTGGCTCAGAGCGTTGGTTATATAGCGTACCAAAAGCGGATAATGGTATACAGTCGCTCTTGCAACATAAGTGGCACCCGCGGCGATTGCCATTTTAACAACATCGAATGGTTTTTCAATGTTGCCATAAGGTGTTGTCGAAGCAACTTTTTCAAACGGCGTGGTAGGAGAGTTCTGACCGCCTGTCATGCCGTATATCATGTTGTTGAAAACAACAATTGTGATGTCGATATTCCTGCGGCAAGCATGAATGAAGTGATTCCCACCTATGGCAAGGATATCACCATCACCGCCAAGTACAGCAACCTGGAAATCGGGTTTGGCGAGTTTCACGCCTGTTGCGAATGCGATAGCTCTTCCATGCAATGTGTGCAAGGTATTGAAATCTATATAACCAGTGGCTCTGGATGAACATCCTATACCTGATACAACAGCCATCCGTTCCTGCTTGATGCCAAGGTTATCAACAGCCTGCAAAAATGCCTTTAATACGATGCCATTTCCACAGCCCGGACACCATATAGTTGGCCAGTGGTCGTGACGTAAATAAGATGTCAGTTTTTCAACCTTCAAAATATTCACCTCCAACGAGTTGCACATTTATCCCGCAAGTTTTGAAAAAATAATCAGTTAACGGATCGGGGTAATCTGAAAAATAAACGACCCGTACTATGCCCGCATTTATTATAAGCCTTGCACATACCGAACATGGTTTTGTTGTCACGTAAATGGTTGCTTTGTTTGTTGAGATCCCAAATTTAGCTGCCTGCATCAGCGCATTTTGTTCTGCGTGTAATCCGTAGCAAATCTCCTGATTTCTACCAGAAGGTATCTTAAGATCATCTCTTATACAGCCTATTGAATCACAGTGTGGAAAGCCAGAAGGAGGCTGATTGTATCCCGTGGCAAGGATCCTATTTTCCCTGACTATAACTGCTCCTACTTTTCTGTGAGTACAGGTAGATCTTTCACTTACAAGCTGACATATTCTCATGAAATATTCATCCCATGAGATTCTGCTGTCTATTTTCTCTTTTAACTGGACATTTTTCAGATATGTCATAAGATCAAACTCGTCCATGGCAATTAATAATATACAACAATTTTTCCGAAAAAAGAAGAATCAGTAAGAAATAAAAACGGGTTGATGATTTCTCTGATGTTCACAATAGTTAACGAGTCTTGCTTATAAACCAGTACGTATCGATAAACTCGTAAGGATCGTGTGTCTGATCTCTATTGTAAATGAATCTTAAAAATTTCTTAGTATTTTTTCCGGAAATACATGCATATAATGACAACGTAAGTTGACTTGATGTGAACAATATACTGGACAAATGCTTTGATGTCAGCTTCTAAAAAGGAATTGAGGTGTTTTTCATGGATATAGGGGAAAAGGTAAAAAGACTGAGAATGTCCCGTGGATTAACGCAGGAAGAGCTGGCGATGCGCACAGATCTTTCAAGAAGTTTTATATCACAGCTTGAAAGCAATAAGACATCTTTGTCCGTCGACACATTGGAGAAAATATTGCGTGCACTTGGAACTGATCTAAAAGCATTTTTTTCTGAAGAAGAAAGCAAAATAGTCTTTAGAAAAGAAGACAGAATACCAGTTTATGATGAACCAGAAGGGGTTACTTCGCAATTGCTGATGAGCGATGTTGAGACAAAAAAAATAGATCCTGTTCTGGTAAATCTCAAACCCGGTGCACAAACAGAAGAAGAGGATTACCATGAGGGTGACGAATTTGGTTATGTCTTACAAGGTAAGGTGGATTTATGGCTTGATGGCGTAAGGTACAGACTGTCACAGGGTGATTGTTTTTATTACCGAGCTGATAAAAAACACTTTCTGAAGAATCCAAGTAAAAAGAAGGATGCAATTGTTCTGTGGATAGAAATCGATTGATGGGGAGGGATTGGCAATGAAAAAAAGTCTGGGAAGACACCTGATTGCGGAGTTTTACGACTGTGATCAAAAGGCACTTGACGATGTGGCACTTGTTGAACAAAAGATGAAAGATGCTGCTATTGTTGCCGGTGCAACAATAGTTGGTAGCTCGTTCCATAGGTTCCTCCCCTACGGAGTGAGCGGTGTAGTTGTCATCTCTGAATCACATCTGACGATTCACACCTGGCCCGAATACGGCTATGCCGCAATCGACTTGTTCACATGCGGAGAGGACACCGACCCATGGAAAGCCTTTGATTATTTAAAAGAAGCTTTCAATGCAAAGAGGACACAAGTTTTTGAGCATACTCGAGGCGATTACAGAGCAATAGGTATACCAATGAATTCGCCACACAAAGCAGTGAAGGGAGGAGTATACAGTGTCTGAAAAAGTTGTCCCAGGAAAACATCTGTGGTTTTTCGACTATTTCTCCGGCGGAGATGTCGGTCTTGTGATGAGAATAAGCCGGATAATCCACTCAGAACAAACTCCGTATCAAAGAATAGATATCTTTGACAACCCAACTCTGGGCAGGGTGTTTGCACTGGATGGAATCACCATGACAACAGATGTGGATGAATTCATGTACCACGAGATGCTCGCACATGTTGCGCTGTTTTCACACCCAGATCCAAAATCCGTCTTGATCATCGGCGGCGGTGACGGCGGAACATTGCGAGAAGTACTCAGACATCCACAGATTGAGAAAGCAGTTCTTTGCGAGATAGATAGACGTGTAGTTGAAGTTTCAAAGCAATATCTCAAAACCGGAGTAGCTTTAGAAAGCGAAAAAGTTGAGTTAGTCTTTGAAAATGGTGCGGAATACATAAAACACGTTCGAAATCAGTTTGACGTCATAATAATCGATTCAACAGATCCAACGGCTGGCGAGGGTGGACATCTCTTTACACAGGATTTCTATAAATCCTGTTATGATGCACTCAAAGATAATGGTGTAATGACAGCAGAGGCTGAGAATCCTTTATACGATTTCGGATGGCTTAAAATTGCATATAAAAGGGTTCGTAATGCTTTCCCGATTGTTCGAGTGTATCAAGGATTCATGCCAACATATCCTTCTGGTTACTGGTTGTACATCTTTGCTTCAAAGCAAACAGATCCAATGAAAGATTTCAGAGTTGAAGATGCAAAAAAGATGTCTAAGGATCTCAAGTATTACAACGAAGAAATACATAAGGCGGCTTTTGTACTTCCAAATTTCATCAAAAATGAACTCGAAGGGAAAGCATAATGCTCAGAAAAATAAGTGAATGGCATCTGGTAACTGCTGATATAGAAATTCTCGAAGAAGAACTGATTTCAAGAGATTTTTTCAATTACGCTGTGGAACATGAACAGAATAGAACAAAAGTAATCCTGTACACAGATGATGAAGAATTTGTCAGACACATTCTAAAATTAACTCGTAGTGAGCTTGTTGAAAAGAAAAGCTCCCAGGTGAATGACTGGTTCAAGTATATGAAGCTTGAGCCTTTTGAGATCGTCGATGGTGTTTGGGTAGATCCAAAGGGTAGATTCAACAAGCAAGATGCCACAGTTGTCAAAATGAAGCCATCAGCAGCCTTTGGCACAGGCGATCATCCCACAACAGTTCTTGCAGCCAGATTGATGGTCAGGTACCTAAAAGATACCTTCAGCGTTCTGGATGTCGGTTGCGGTACGGCAATACTTGCAATTATAGCCGCAAAGCTCGGTGCAAAAACAGTTACAGCCGTTGATAACGATCCAGTTGCCGTTGATGTTGCCAGAGAATTTGTACGGGAAAATCGAGTAAATGTAAATGTAGTACTTTCTGATCTGGTGAGCAACGTCGATGGTAAATACGATCTTGTGGTTGCGAACATATTGACACCGGTGATAATAAAATTGATTGATCAAATTGACAGGGTAACCAATGTTGGATCTGTATTGATCGTGTCTGGTATACCAATAAAAGATGAGTCGCTCGTCAGAAAACATCTACAGGATAAGAATTTTGAAATACTCTCTGAGGGTGAAATGCAAAATTGGAAAGCATTTGCCGCGAGGATTTTCTGAAAATCAAAAAACAGATAGGTCGTTCTCCAAAGGGAATAAATCGGGTTGTGAAAAGGTGCAGATATGGCTATCCAATGTTGATCGAAAGCTGTCCGGTGATCGATGGAAAACCTTTTCCAACTCTTTACTGGTTGACCTGTCCTTATCTGGTTAAATCAGTTTCGCGTTTGGAAGCAGCTGGATGGATTTCAAAATTTGAAGAATTGATATCACAAGATCCAGTGTTCGAAGATAGGTATCTCAGAGCTCACAAAAAAATTCAGCAAATAAGAGCCGAGCTGATCAACGATGAAAATATAAAGGAAAAATTGAGCGAAGTTGGAAGCGGTGGCATAAGAGACTTGAGAAGGGTCAAATGTTTACATTTGCACTTATCTGATTATCTTGCGGGTATCGATAATCCTGTTGGTGAAATTGTGTTCAAAGAGATTGGTACAATCGAATGCGAAGCAAACAGAGTGATCTGCCGGTGAACTTTTAGAAGTTCTCTCATGTCAAAATAGGAGGAAAACAATGCAAGACGAAGAACTCCTCAAAGGACTCAGACGTGGCGAAGATTGGGCATACAGATGGCTTTACAGAGAGTACGCCAGCAGGATAGGGAGCGTTGCAAGAACTTACTTAGGAGCAGATGATGTCGATGATGTGGTCCAAGAAGTCATGTTGAGAATTTTCAAAGGCGTTAAAAAATTCAAAGGAGATTCCAAGCTCTCTACCTGGATTTACAGAATAGCGATCAATGTTTGCAAAGATTACCTGTCAAAATATAGGAAAAGAAACGAAATACTGACAGATTTCACAGAAGATGAGGAAAGTACGATGCCACATCCAGTATCAGAATCTGATACAGTTTTACAAGCAACCGGAGAAATAGCTTATGAGAAGATCATGGATGCAATAGAAAAGTTATCGGCAGACGATAGATTATTGATAAAGCTCAGAGATGTTGACGGATTGAGTTACGAAGAAATCAGCCAGATAGTCGATAAACCAGTTGGGAGTGTCAAGAGTAGTCTTCATTATGCAAGAAAAAGACTCAAGAAGTTGCTTGAGGAGGCGAATGAATGAACGAGGAGAGTTTTCAAAAATTCCTCGATGGAGAATTGTCCAAAGAAGAATTAGACGAAAAAACAAGGCAAGATGTGAAGATGTATGCCAGCACGATACAGGTCATGAAATTGCGGTATGATTACAAACCAAGTGAAATTCTCGAAAAACGCATAATGTCAAAGGTTCACAGGAAAAGAGAATTGCTCTCAGAAGTATTAATAGCTGCATCTGTAGCTGTTGCGTTGTTTTTTATCACGCTCAACATCTTGCCGACAAAGATTCCGATTACAGTAAGATCTCAGCAAGCTTCTGTGAGTGAAGTCTTTGATTATCTCAGTTTAGTCAAGTTAGTTGGAGATGGTTTCTGAGTTGCCTTAGGAGCGATGGATGAAATGAGAAAAACTTTGATATCCTTTTGTATTGTTGCATGTGTTGTAGCCGCATTTTGTCAGTCATTTATCGATCTTTTTTTGACCAACTCTTATTTTGGAAGACGAGTTGTGATAGAACGTGGTACCAGCAATAAAAGCAGAATTGAACTGGTTTACAGATGGCCTGAGGATAAAATCGTTCAGGTTCTGTCACCGATAATCTTGATCTGGGCAAAACACTCCGGTTCATTCGTCATAGGAGAACCGAATAATCTGCGCATATCACCGCTTGAAATCCTTGATCTTGAAGATCTCTTCATAAGACAGCTAAAACAGGTGGGTATTTCAAAGACAGAAAAAATTGATGGAAAATACAGGGTTGTTGTCGATTCACCGTCTGGTCTTTTCACGGCAATAATAAATGAAAAAGGATACCCCGAGAAAATAACCCGTGTTTTTCAGGGTATGACAACGGAGCTAACTTACGAAGGAGTGCAACCGCTTTCACAAAAATTCGATGAAGTCGCCAGCAAATACAACATTCGTCCAAGTGAAACGACCATCAACTTTCCAAATGAGATCAAAGAGATCTTGCAAACAGTATCCTGGTATACAATTTCACGTCTTAAAATCGGTGAAGAACAGGTCATTTTGATCATGGCTAATCACAAATCTGGATCTATCTTAAAAGTGGTATACGCTTCAAAAGAAGTCAATGTGAACACAGAACAAAACGAGAAAATGCTCCAATGCAGCGGTCAGGGTTATTACATATATGTGATCACCCAGGATGAAAACGTCCTGAAACAAATCAAACAGTTGTTAGAAAAATAAAACCATGAAGGCATTGATTTTAGATGGTTATGTAGATGAACCGGCTGCCTTTGGGGTACCCCCTTATGTAAGCCATTACGTTCGTTATGCCGCTGGAATTCTCACAATGAAAAACTACGACGTGACTTATTACACCATAGATCAGGTGCGCAATGAAAATCTCTGGAACCAATTAACTCGTTTTGATCTTGTTTTGATCATTGCAGGTATAACTGTCCCCGGCAGATATGTAGGTGGAGAGCCAATGTCCTACAGCGAACTCAAAAAAGTACTGGAACTTTGCAAGAAAAGCATTCGTTTTGTTGCCGGTCCCTTTTCTTTTTTCCAGGCGCGTGAAGGTGGAACCAGAGCAACAAGGTCTGAACTCGACGCAGATCACATACTCGGTCCAGATATAGCCGCCGATCTATACAACCGCCTTTTCGATTCAAAAGAAGGTATGAAAAACTGGGAAATCGTTAAAATGGCATCTGTGTCAGGTGCTTGGATAATTAAACAGCATCCAAGGTATCCGAACATCATATGCGAGATGGAACTTTCACGTGGTTGCGAAAGGAAGACTCACTGTAGTTTTTGTGTAGAACCCATCTTCTATCCAAAGTTTTCTTCCAGACCTGTTGAGGATGTTGTAGATGAGATCACGGAACTGTACAAAAACGGCTGCAGGGCTTTCAGATTTGGAAGATCTGCAAATGTTCTAGCATACTATTTTGATAAAGACGGTAAACCATGTCCTGCGGTTTTCGAGGATCTGTACAGAACTATCTGGGAAAGATGCCCTCAGATAAATGTTTTGCACCACGATAATGCCAACCCAGCTTTTATAGCAAATTATGAAAAAGAATGTACCAAAATTCTTCAAACGATGGTGAAATGGAATACACCCGGTGATGTTTTATCTTTTGGCGTTGAAAGTTTCGATCTTGAGGTTATCAAAAAGAACAACATAATGAATTCACCGCAGCAGGTACTCAGAGCCATCCAACTGGTAAACCAAATCGGCGGTGTAAGAATTGATGGCGTTCCAAAACTGCTTCCAGGGATCAATTTACTGTATGGATTGATTGGAGAAACAAAGCAAACTTACGATGAAAATCTCAGGTGGTTGAAGTCGATACTGGATATGGGCTTACTGTTAAGAAGGATCAACATCAGACAGGTAATCGTTGAACCCGACACACCTCTGTACAGATTCACCCAGATGAAGAGGTTGAAAATGAACCGGGAAATGTTCAGATTGTACAAACAGAAAATAAGAGAACAGATCGATCTACCGATGATTCAAAAGGTTTTCCCGGTTGGTTGTGTGCTGCGCAATGTATATCCTGAGTACCAGGAGGGAAAGATCACATTTGCAAGACAACTTGGAAGTTATCCTGTTTTAGCTGGTGTAGCCGGGCAATTGACAACTGTTTCAGATGTTGTGGTGGTTGACCACGGTCCAAGATCGATTACAGCTGTCAGATATCCATTGAATTTGAACACAGCTTCGTACGAGGAGCTCATTCAAATTCCAACAATTGGTGAAAAACGAGCAAAGAAAATCCTGCTCAAAAGACCTTTCAAGGATATCAGTCAGGTGATACAAATCTTAGAAAATGATCAGGAGTGTTTGCGTGTACTCAGCAAGATCGGTGCTGTGGTATCATGAATCAAGGGAGGGTTGAATTCTGAAATACGAACGCATTAAGGGAACAAACGATATCTACGGACAGGAAATTTCATACTGGACCTTTGTTGAAAACAAAGCCAGGCACGTCTCTAAGTTGTTTGGATATGGAGAAATAAGAACACCGATTTTCGAATCAACAGAACTCTTTATGCGCAGTGTTGGAGAGGAAACAGATATAGTTCAAAAAGAAATGTACACTTTTGTCGATAAAGGCGGCAGAAGTTTGACACTCAGACCCGAGGGAACCGCTCCAACTATAAGGGCATTCATAGAAAATTCGATGATCAACGATGGTTTGCCGCAAAGATTTTATTACATTGGACCAATGTTTCGGTATGAAAAGCCTCAAGCCGGTAGGCTCAGACAGTTTCACCAATTTGGAGTAGAACTGATAGGGTCCGCTGAACCTTCAGCAGATGCTGAAATCATTCAGCTTGCAAATTCATTCCTGCAATCTCTTGGATTGAGTCTTTACAAGATATACGTGAATTCCATAGGCTGTCCCAAATGCAGAATAGAATACAGGAACGCTTTAAAACAATATTATACCCAGCATTATGAAGAAGTATGTGATGACTGCAAGAAACGATTTCAATCCAATATCATGAGACTTCTGGATTGCAAAAAAGACATTGAAATAGCACAGAGAGCACCAAAAACAGTTGAATATCTGTGTGATGAATGTAGAGCACATTATGAGAAGCTCAAACACATTCTGGAAAAATTGAATATCCCATTTGAAGAAGATGGAAACCTAGTGAGAGGGCTTGATTATTACACAAGGACGGTTTTCGAAGTGAAACACGATTTACTGGGTGCTCAGAGCACAATACTCGGTGGTGGTAGATACGATGGTCTGTGCAAGGAACTGGGTGGTACAGACCTTCCGGCACTCGGTTTTGCCGCAGGAATCGAAAGACTCATACTGGCTATAAAATCTGAAAAATTACAGATACCACAGCCTTCACAGTGCGATGTCTATATAGCTCCTATTGGTGAGCAGGCTATCACCAAGGCACTTGAATTAGCAAATTCTTTAAGAATGCGTGAAATAGTGGTGATCAGCGATATCAATTCGCGTCAGATCAAAATGCAACTCAAACATGCAAACAGGCTGAATGCCACTGTCGCGATTATAATAGGCGAGGATGAACTTTTGAAAAACACAGTGCAGGTTAAGAACCTGCTGAATCAAGCTCAATCTGAAGTTGAATTTGATTATGCCGTGGACTATGTTCTGGACATATTGAAAAACGAAAAAGTTAGAACCTTTGAGCAAAGATAAAAAGGGCGTATTCGCATACGCCCTTTTTATTTAGAATGTGATTTTTCCAACGTACAATGGGAAGCGCTCACACAAACTTTTGACAGATTCTCTGACTTCTGTTTGGATAGAATCTGGTATTTTACCATCTTCATTGAGTATGTTTTTGAGTACTTTGAGAATGAGATGAGCTATTTGTTTCATTTCCTGCTCCTTCATTCCCCTTGTGGTGACAGCTGGCGTACCGATTCTGATACCGCTTGCAACAAAAGGTGAACGTGTTTCATTTGGAATGGTATTCTTGTTGACAGTTATGCCACAACTTTCAAGTGCTTTTTCGGCTGCTTTTCCTGTTACATTCAGCGGATTTAAATCCACAAGCATCAAATGTGTATCGGTGCCACCTGAAACTATTCTCAATCCCAAATTGGACAGTTCTTCAGCCATGGTCTTTGCGTTTGCAACTATCTGTTTTTGATACTCTTTGAAAGCATCAGTCATTGCTTCTTTGAAACAAACTGCTTTTGCAGCTATGACATGCATCAGTGGACCACCTTGAGTACCTGGAAAGACGGTCTTGTTTATCGCCTTGTAGATTTCCTGATCATTTGTAAGAATCAAACCTCCACGCGGTCCTCTGAGTGTTTTGTGAGTGGTTGAGGTGACTATGTGTGCATATTCACATGGATTTGGATAGATACCCGCGGCAACCAGTCCGGCGAAGTGAGCCATGTCAACCACAAGATATGCACCAACTTCATCGGCTATCTCACGGAAGCGTTTAAAGTCTATTATTCTGGAATATGCACTTCCACCAGCCACTATGATCTTAGGCTTGTGCTCGAGCGCAAGTTTTCTTACCTGATCGTAATCTATCATTTCAGTCTCTGGGTCTACACCATACTGAACTGCTCTGAACAGCTTACCGGAAAAGTTGACAACCGCACCGTGTGTGAGATGCCCACCATGTGAAAGGCTCATTCCCATCAAAAGATCTCCGGCTTCAGCTACTGAAAGATATGCAGCCATGTTTGCCTGTGAACCAGAGTGCGGCTGTACGTTGGCATATTGAACCTTAAAGAGCTGTTTTGCCCTTTCTCTAGCTAATTCTTCGACTTTATCAACCCACTCGCAACCACCATAATATCGTTTCGAAGGGTATCCTTCAGCGTATTTGTTTGTCAGAACACTCCCCATTGCTTCCATGACAGCAACGGAAGCGAAGTTCTCTGAGGCTATGAGTTCGATGCCGTATTCCTCTCTTTGCAATTCACCTATTATCGCTTGGTAAACATCTGGATCTGTCAGTTTCACATGTTCCCACATTTATCACACCTCCAAAATGTATTCTGTTCCATCGGGTTTGTCCTTAAGCTCAATTCCATTTTCTTTGAGTCTGAAACGAATTTCATCGGATAAGTCGTATATCTTTCTTGATCTCAATTCGTTTCGCACATCGATCAGAATCTGAAGAATTTCTTTTACAGATCTGTCGGTTGACCGATGAGGAAGCTCAAACAATCCCAGAACGGGACAGAATTCTCTTCTCAATAGATGATAAATTTTCAAAGCCATTTCATCTTTACCGTCGTCCATTGCCCGGTTCAATTCATTTACCAAGTCAAAAATCATTGCGACAGCTTCGGGTGTATTGAAATCGTTGTCAAGTGCTTGGCAGAAAATGGATCTTTTCTCATCAATCCACTGATCACTTTTCACCAGAGGTGGTACTGGATACTTTGATTCAAACCTACTGAAGGTTTCCCAGACACGTTTTGCAGCCTTCATGGTACTCATAATCGCCTGCTGGGAAAAATCTATCGGACTCCTGTAGTGTTTTGACAAAAAGAAAAGTTTGAGTGCGTCAGCCCCGAATTCTCTGAGTGCTTCGCGCAGTAAAAAGATATTTCCAGTTGATTTGCTCATTTTATCACCTGAGAATCTGATCATTCCATTGTGCATCCAGTATTTAACAAAGGGCTGACCGGTTAAAGCTTCACTCTGTGCTTTTTCGTTTTCGTGATGAGGGAATATCAGATCTTCCCCACCGGCATGTATGTCTAGCGTAGAGCCAAGGAGCTTTGTGGACATTATAGTACACTCTATGTGCCATCCCGGTCTTCCCAGTCCCCACGGACTTTGCCATGCGGGCTCGTTGGGTTTTGCCGATTTCCAAAGTGCAAAATCCAGCGGGTTGCGCTTTTTCTCATTCACTTCTACCCTTGCACCTGATATCATGTCCTCCAGTGACCTGTGAGACAGCTCTCCATATCTTGGAAAGCTCTTGACATCAAAGTACACGTCTTCATCAACAACATAAGCATATCCTTTTTTGATCAGTTCCTGGATTGAGGAGATTATTTCCGAAATGAAATCTGAAGTCTTGGGTGCAAAATTCGGAGCTCTGACACCCAGTGTAGCTGCATCACGCCAGTACTCAGATATATAACTTTCTGCGACATCTTTGAAGGTAACACCCAGTTCATTCGCACGAATGATGATCTTATCATCTATGTCAGTGAAATTCTGGACCATAATTACGCGATATCCTCTGTACTCAAAATACCGTCTTAGTGCATCAAACACAACCATCGGTCTTGCATTACCAATATGGATAAGCCCGTACACAGTTGGACCACAGACGTACATTTTCACAACACCT
>NZ_JAVRKW010000001.1:0-151874 GCF_031962025.1 Pseudothermotoga sp. | reverse complement strand
TTCGGTGGTACTGCACCAAAGGCTTCATATATCGCAAGTTGCTTTACAGTGTTTGGTAAATGATCATCACCACGTATGACATGAGTAATCTGCATGAGCATATCATCAACAACGCATGCAAAATTGTACGTTGGTACACCGTTACTTCTGAGCAGAGCAAAATCGCCAACTGATCCTTCGGAGAACACAACGGTCCCTTTCACAAGATCTTCGTGGATTATGGTTTTTCTCGGCATTGAAAAATAAATAGCTGGTTTAAGACCCTTCTGTGCATATTCTTTTTTACGCTCATCTGTTGCAAATGGTTCAAAATATTCCCTTTTATAATGTGGTGCTTCGTTTTTTGATAAAAGTTCTTCTCTGATTTTTTCTATTTCTTCTGGATAAGCATATACCTCGTAAGCTTTTCCACTTTGAACGAGTTTTTGTGCGTATTCTCTGTATATGTGCAGTCTCTCACTTTGTCTGTATGGACCAAAGGGACCTCCAATATCCGGTCCTTCGTCCCAATCCAATCCAAGCCAGCGCAGGGTCTTCATCAGGTTTTCCTCGAATATCTTCTCGGAACGCGCTATGTCCGTATCTTCTATTCTCAGAACGAATTTTCCACCATGGTGCCGTGCGAATAAATAGTTGAATAAAGCGGTCCTTGCACCACCAACGTGCAGGTAACCTGTTGGACTTGGAGCAAATCTCACCCTGACCAATTAACACACCTCCTATTTTTCCACCTTTCCTTTTACAAGATACCACAGATATAAATCCAACTTCCCTGGTGGTTCACCGAACTGATCGGCAACTTTCTTCAATTGATTTTCATAGAGCAGGTAACGTGATCTGGTAATCGATTTTGGGATTTGATCTATGATCCCGTATTTTTTCATGAGCGAAAGAACATGTCTATCCAAAATGGCAAGTTCTTCCACACCCACATTTCTCAAAAAATGGCTTGCTTCCTTAAAACCAATGCCAAAAGCATTCTTAACTAACCATTCTCTTGCGGTGAATGGATCCAGTTTGATGATCGCTTTCAAATTACCGAATAATTCTCGATTCCTTACAATGTAAGAAGCCCTTGCATTTGGATACCTGTGCCCCACTTTTTCCAAAAGTGCTTCAAGATCAGACTGGGGCAAATTCAAAAATCCACTGGCTCCAATCAACTGCTGTGCTTTGATCCCTCCCTGTGCACTCCAATTGGCAGTGAGAACACAAAAGCACAGTTCGCTGAATAAATCCTCCTCTGAGCCATTCTCACCGAGTGATTTGAATTCTCTGAACCTTTCTTCAACCAGTTTCTGTGCCTGGTCTTTTATTTTCATCAGTTCCTGTAAAAGCGAAAAGTCCATCTCCTCCCAAATTGATTATAAATCAAATTGTCTGAAAGTAATGGTATAATAACTCAGAAAAGGTTGGAGGTAGATCAATGTCATTGAACCAGATAGTTGAGATATTGAAAAACCATGGGTTAAAAATCACGCCCCAGAGGGTGGAGATACTCAGGTTTTTGCAGAACAACAGAATTCATCCAACAGCACAGCAGATATACGAGCACGTTCTGTCAAAGGTTGGGAGTGTTTCATTCACAACAGTTTACAACACATTGCACACCTTAGAGGAAATGGGACAGATAAAGAAAATATCCATCAGCGAGACCACAACAATATACGATATTAACACATCTGATCACGGACACTTTGTTTGTGAGATTTGCGGCAATGTTTATGACATCAACTACAAAGCTACAGTTAACGTACCGGGCAAGGTTCAGAGAACCGAATTGATCGTCTATGGAATTTGTTCACAGTGTGAAGAATACCTGCGCCACAAAGGTTAGAGTTTTCTCTGAACCTGTACTTTTTGATAAAACTCCAGTTCATCGCCCTCTCTGATTTCTGAGGCTGTTTTCAGTTTGATACCACACTCTTGAGGCGCATCAACTCTGTCAACATCCTGTTTGTAGTGTTTGAGACTTTCTATCTCATCGCTGAGAATGAAATTGCCGTTTCTGTAGATCTTCACAACACAGTCTTTCCTAACAAACCCATCGATAAGCTGGACTCCTGCGATCTTACCAACTTTTTTAATATCGAAAATCTTCTTGATCTCACCGTGTCCAGTGAGTTCTTCAACAATCTGTGGTTTCAGCATGCCCTCAAGGGCAAGTTTCAGATTATCCAGCAGATCGTAGATGATTTCGTAAGTCTTTATCTGTACACCTTCGCTTTCTGCGGCTTTTCTGGCTTGGGAGTCCACCTTCACCCTGAAACCGACTATTATTCCATTACTTGCCGAAGCTAACATCACGTCGCTGGTGTTAATAGTTCCAATCGCTGAATGTACGACATTAACTTTAATTTCTTCACTTTTAATCGAAGCAATAGCGTTCTGTACGGCACTCAGTGAACCGTATGTGTCTGCCTTGAGAATTATGTTCAATTCTTTCTTATCTGATTGTTCCATCATCTTCAGCAGTTCTTCGAGCCTGACCTTTCTTTTGGCTATCTTGTCCTTATCGAGTCTTTCTTTCAACTGCTGAGTAACAAGACGGGCAGTCTCGAGATTCTCAACAGCGTAAACCATGTACCTTATGTCCGGAACCTCTTCGAATCCTACGATCATCACAGGTTGAGAAGGCTCTGCACTTTTGATTGACCTTCCCTTGTCATCTATCAATGTTCTGACTTTACAATAAACGGGTCCTGAGACCAGGTAATCTCCGACTTTCAGTATGCCGTCTTTTACTATGACATTTGCCACCGGACCAAGCGATCTGTCGAGCTTTGATTCGATAATGACACATCTGGCAGGACCTTTGGGATAGCATTTTATTTCTTTCATCTCAGAAAGTAGCAGTATCATTTCGAGTAACTCGTCAATTCCGGTTCCAACGCGTGCCGAGATGGGTACGACTATCGTGTCTCCACCCCAGTCTTCCGGCACGAGATTCAATTTGTCTACCAATTGACGTTTGGTCAGTTCAACGTTCGCATTTGGTTTATCGATTTTGTTTATCGCAACAATAACAGGCACATTGGCAGTCTTTGCGTGATTGTAAGCTTCAATCGTCTGAGGCATAACTCCATCATCTGCAGCAACAACGAGAACCACTATGTCCGTTGCCTGAACACCTTTTGCACGCATTTCGGTGAAAAGTTCATGTCCGGGAGTGTCAATGAAGGTGATCTTTTTCCCGTTGTGGACGACTTGATAAGCACCTATGGATTGTGTGATACCGCCGACTTCCTGTTCCGCAACTCTTGTTTTTCTTATCCTATCCAGAAGCGTTGTCTTACCGTGATCCACATGCCCCATGACTGTAACGACAGGAGGGCGGATCGTCAGTTCATCCTTATGAACAGTATAAAGTGTCTCGAAATACCTTTCGAGTTTTTCAAGTGCATTTTCTGTCACTTCTTCCTGTTCTGTTTGAACCGAAGGTTGCTGTAATCTCAAGCGATATCCGTACATTCTTGCTATCTCTCTGGCAAGCTTCTCATCCAACTGCTGCGCTGGCTTTAGAACGACACCTTTGCTAAACATATCCTGTATGATTCTGTTAAGAGGAACACCTATCTTCATGGCAAAGGTATTGAGTTGCGTTTCATCAGGGTTAATGAACACTTCCTGAGAAAGTTCTTCTTCCTCTTCTTTTTCCTTTTCTTTTTTTGGTTTTGCAGTCTTTGCTTTCACCGATGCTTCTTCTTCTTCAAATATTTCAAGGATCAGGCTCACAGTTTCTTCATCTATATAGCTCATATGGTTTTTGACATCCAGCCCGAGTTCTTCAAGTTCCTGAAGTAAATCCTTTGCAGACATATTCAATTTCTTGGCAAGTTCATATACTCTGAGTCTTGGCATGCTTTCACGCTCCTCTTTCAGTACCCGTTGAGTATTTTACACGATTTGTTTGCCTTTTGTCTGAACAGTTTTTAAAATCTTGTGCTATAAACTTAACCGACTACCATAAAGGAGGGCTTGACAAATGACATCGATTTTTCTTGAAGATGTTTTTGAACAACCACAGGCTATAAGAAATCTCTCAACTCAAAAGAAAGAGTTGAAGAAAAAAGCATCGCAGCTGAAACACGAAAGAGTTCTATTTCTTGGCATGGGAGCTTCTTATTATGCTTCTTTGTATGCAATGATATATCTGAGATCTTTTGGGATCGACGCTCAATGTCGGGAACTGTCTGAATCTATATGGTATGACAGCGAAAAACTGCTCAGACAGTATGATTCAATTTTTTTGATCAGTCAATCAGGCGAAACAGCCGAGTTAACAAGATTCATCGATATTTTCTCCAAAAAGCTGGATAACTGTGCACTTGTCACAAACAATCCACAGAGTTTCAATGCACAGGTTTTTCCACAGTCTAAGGTCTTCCCAATTTTTGCAGGTTTGGAGAGAGCCATGGGATCTTCGAAAACTTTTGTCAACACGATACTGACTTTGTTATTGATTGGCTCGACCTGGGTTGGTGAAGAACTTGATCTTGAAAGATTGGCAGATCACGTTGAAGATGCACTCAACATCGATGTCGATTCATTCAGTAAAGCCGTTCTTGAAAAACCAGACCCGATTCTGGTTGGAAGAGGTTTTGCCATACCCATACTCAAAATGGCTCAGCTTACGCTTGCAGAGATCTCGAAAATAAACTGCGTTGTTTATAGCGGAGCAGGTTTCAGACACGGTCCAATGGAGCTCATGGTGACAAATCCTCTGGTGGGTATCGTCGCTTTACAGGGCAGGACAATCAGTCTTTCACTCGATCTTCTGGCTGATCTTTCTTCTTACGATAATGTCTGGTGTATTACAGACCAGGATGTTTTGAATCACAGGTCTGTCATATTGAAAAAAGGTCTTATGGAGACATTGTCTTCGATACCCGTGATAGTGATTTTTCAAAAAATGGCAAACACTCTGTCCATGGCTAAGGGGTACAAACCGGGTGTAGGTATAATTGCATCAAAAATCACCAAAAAAGAATAGGTCATCTTTTGTGCGCTGTGTTTTTAATCATCTGGATGGTCTTGTCATCCATACCAAATTTGAACCAGTAAGGTATTGCTGTGTTGTTCAGCAGTGCAGGATCAATCTGTTCATCCAAGATACCTTTTTCAACGAGTGCATACCAGTCTTGTGAACCAGGGATTGGTGTGTACTCGTTTATCGATACAGATATTCCTTCATTTTTGCAGATTTCTATGGCTCTCAGTACATCATCAACTTTTTGAAACGGCATGTTGACCATTATGTAAGCCTGCACTTCTTGTTCTGTAAAACCTGCCTTTTTTAAAATCCGTGCGGATCTGATCAGATCCTGGTCGTAAACCTTTCCACCTGTGAGCTTTTGCAGTCTGCCTGTTGTCTCATAACCAAGTTTTATGGTTTTGAAACCAGCTTCTTTCATGAGCAGAGCGAGTTCTTCATCTACAAGTCTTGCGTGTATTCCATTGGGCAAATGGTAATTCACACCAAAGTTCTTTTCAATGAGCAATCTCAGCAAGGGTTTGAAATGGTTTTCTTTGTTTATCAATATCGCATCGTCGAAAAACACCACATCTTTCACTCTAAAAAGATCAAGATACTTCTCTATGGTCTGGACAACTGCTGAAGGTTTTCTCTGGATGAACCTTTTCCACAATTTTGGAGAAATGCAATAGGTACATCTGTAAGGACAACCAAGAGATGTCAAAAACACCAGATATCCCACTTTTTCATACAGTTCATATGCTGGCTCAAGGGTCTCAAACCAGTTCTCTATGTCAAAATCGATGTTTTTGCAAAATAAAGAACTCATCAAACCATTGATCTTGGAAAGTTCTTCGCTGAAAACATAATCTGCTCTGGTGTTTTTCTTCGCATGCTCTGGATAAAGCCTTGCATAGAGTCCTCCAAGGACCACGGGAACATCAGGCATGATCTGTTTGATGTAGCATATCGTGTGTGCTACACCTGGCCACCAGTAAGTCAGAGATGAAGTTACAAATACAGCATCTGGTTTTCCCGCTTTGTCCAATTTAGACAGAAAATACTCAACAGGTGCACCGTAGCATTTGTATTTTCGAGGAATGTTTTTGAGAAAGTCTGGTTTTTCCACCTGAAAACTGTTGAACTTCCCAGTTCCAAATTTCTTGTCTGGCTTTGGCTTGACAAAATTCGACAGCTCTGGATCATGGCGATTCAGAAGATCTATCAATTGTACTTCAAAGCCGAGCTTTTTCAACATGGAGCCGACATACAACAAACCCAGTGGCTTGAGCCAGAAATCATAAGCGGCAAAATCGTAAATCCATGGATTTACGAGTAAGACACGCATTTTTTCTGCCAATAGCTGTACATCCCTTTCAAAGTGAGATCTGGATCTTTTACATCACATTGAACGAGTTTTTCCAAAACCTTGCTCTGACCGCCCGTCAAAAAAATCACTGGATTGTTTTTAAAACACCCCTTAACTTCCTCTACAAGACCGTTCAATGCATGTGCAGTGCCTTTCACTATACCAATTCTTATATTCTCAGCCGTGTCCTTACCAATGCAATTCTGTGGGGTGTACAGATCAACCTGTGGAAGCTTTGCCGTTTTTTCAAACAGAGAATGAGCGGCTGTCATTAGACCAGGAAGGATCGCCCCTCCTTCGTAAGATCCAGACATCAATACATCTATTGTTATCGCAGTTCCGCAGTCCAGAATGATTGCATCACTGCACGTGTTTGCAGCTCCCAAGACATTTGCTATTCTATCCGCACCAATCTCCATTGGATTTCTCACATTCCACTTTATTCCCAATCCATCTGATGCTTCCACCCACAGATTCTTTATTCCAAGATATTTCTCAGAGAACCTGTGGAAAATGTAATTCACCGGGGGCACAACCGAGGCTATGACCACCGAATTGATCTGCGAGAAACTGATGTGACTATCATCAAGTAAAGATTTGAGTAAAACAAACAGTTCATCTTCTGTTTCAAACTTATGTGTTGCTAACCTCCATTTGATGAAATTTTTCCCATCTTTTGTAAAACCCGCAACGGTGTGTGTATTTCCAACATCAAAAAGCAAAAGCAAAGTTCCACCTCCAAATATATAATATAACCTAATAAGGAGGTGATGAAAATACACATCTCGGTACTTGTGAACAGTTTATCGGTTGCAGCCGGTTCAGCCATCGGTATGTTCTTGGGAAAATCTATTCCAGACGGGTTGAGAAAGGTGTTGTTCCAGTCGGTCGGGTTGACGACCATTGGGATAGGTATCAAAATGAGCCTTGAGACATCTAATTTCATAGTCGTTCTTATCTCACTTGCTTTGGGAGTGATGGTCGGTGAATTGCTCAAGATCGAAGACAGAATCGCTTCTGTAGGGAAAATATCAAAAGATTCCAGCAGATTTGCAAAAGGTTTTGTAACAGCCACGACACTTTTTCTGGTAGGTCCGATGACAATTGTAGGTTCTGTCAGGGCTGGCTTGGCAAAAGACGGCACACTCATATACATAAAATCCGTTCTCGATTTCATATCATCTGTGATTTTGGCTTCTTTGTATGGTATAAGTGTTCTGACAACATCCTTAGTGGTATTTGTGGTCCAGGGACTGCTCGTGATCTTTTCTTCGCAGCTTGTTTTTCTCACAGACAAAGTCTATCTTGCAGATTTCACGGGTGTCGGTGGTTTGATCGTAGTCGCAATAGGTATAAGATTACTCGAAATTAAAGACATACGGGTTGGTAATTTCCTACCTGCCCTTATTTTCGCGCCAATCGTTGATCTTTTTGCGAGGATGATGAGTAAATGATAATCCAGGCTTTAGTCTCTTTTTTGATATCACTTGTCGTCACACCTTTTGCCATGTTTCTTGGCAGAAAGTTTGCGATCGTGGATAGACCAGACGGCTTACTAAAAACTCACCAGAAAGTGACTCCGTACCTCGGCGGTCTGGCGATCTATGCAGGTATCCTGCCCTTTATGAATGCGAAATTGATCGCATTGACATCAATCATGTTTGTACTTGGTCTGTTAGACGATATCAAACCCATTAAATGGTATATAAGGCTTGGCGTGGAGTTTATCACCGGCTGGTTTTTGAGCTCCATACTGACTCATGATTTACTCACAAATATTTTTTACACCTTCATCTTTGTCCTGACTGTGAATGCCACAAACATGATAGATGGAATGGATGGAATATGTGCTGTAGTTGCGCTGATTGGAATGATTTTTTCAGTTAATCTTCCATTCCAATGGGCAGTTGTGGGATCTGTCAGTGGATATCTTGTGTACAATTTTCCGCCCGCCAAGATCTTTATGGGAGATGCTGGAAGTTATCTGTTAGGGTCGATTATCAGCTATGCTATTCTTTCAAACCTTGAAATACCTTTCAGTTTAAATGTCTTTTTTCCATTTTGGATTTTATTCTTAGACATCTTCAGCAGTATCGTCAGAAGGGTTATTGCCAGAAAATCACCTTTTGAAGGTGACAGAGATCACATATACGATAAAATATGGCGCAGAATCAAAGGCTCGAAAATTTTAAAAGATCGCATGACAGTACTGGTAACAGCAGTGATTGCCATTATTTTTGCTGTTCTAAAATATATTGAGTCTTCCATACTCATATCACTTATTGGCTCAATTGTGGTAGTCTTATCCTTGAAGATGTTTTGGTACGACAAAGGAGGCAAAAAGAATGAGTAAGGTCGAAGAAATCCTGCTACATCTTACCGTTATAGTTGTTGCACTTTTTGCAAACAAGTATGTCACATACGAATTCAGCGTACCAAAATATGCCATTCTGACGGCTTTTACTTTGCTCATCTCTGTGATGCTCATTTATAGACTATACAAAGAAAAACAGATGAAACTTTACATTTCGATGGCAAACATCCTGTGGTTTTTCTTTTCTTTTGCTTCATTGTTATCCACAATAGCCGTTTACAGGCAGAACAGGTTCTATTTCAGATATTCCATAGACATCGCAATCTACATAGTTTTGACCGCTTTCATTGGGCTTTATGTATCAAACAGGTTCAAGGACAAAGAATCAATCACCCGCCTGCTTTTGACTTTTATTGGAACAGGAGTTATCGTTGCAATCGACGCACTTTTGAATTTCTACACCGGTAAGAGTATTTTCCTGGGTACCGTCGGTGAAGCTTATTCAAGAGCCGCTATAAAAAGTACAGTTGGAAATACCATTTTTGTCGCAAACTACATGACGATGCTACTGATATCAGCCATTTATTTCCTTCTCAGCCTGGATTTTGGTTGGAAAAAATACAGTTATAGAAACACTCTCATGGTTAAAATATTTTCCTTGGTATCGATCTTTCTGTTTCTCACCATCGTTGTTATCAGTCAAACCAGATCCGAGTATATATCGATGATTTTCTCGACTTTTGTTTTTATCGTTTTCTATCTTTTTTACTCAAAAAAAACTCAAATCAACATTCAAAACAAAAATATTGAAAAAGATCTTCCAAAAATCAGAAAGATAAACAAATTGCTTTTGTCAGTATTGCTTGTAGGTGTTGTACTTATTCTTGTTGTCTACAACACAGATAACCCTCTAACGAACAATGGGCAAATCTCTGTAGTAAGCAGATTTTCAGCAACGGTATTTGTTTCCAGCCGCGATGAAAGACTTCTGGCATGGCTGGGATCCATATACCAGTGGAAAGACAGCAAGATAATCGGTACTGGTATTGGAACATACCAGCTTATGGCAATTGACATGTTACAGAAAGCGATGAAAGATCATCCAGAGCTGCTATATGGCTGGAACAACTTCAAGCGTACGCACAACGATTATCTACAAATTCTGGGTGAAACAGGGATTTTTGGCTTTTCTGTCGTGATATTGCTCATCTGCGTGCTGATCATCTACGCTTTCAAGTATCTTAAGACAGTGCAGGACAGAGATGATTTGTTGCTGTTTGTTGCGATGACTTGTGCTTTTGTTGCGTTCATGATTCAGAGTTTTTTCAGTTTTCCAGGTCATATTCTGCCTAACTCTTTACTCGCACTGTTTTTGGCAGCTATCGCAACAGGAGCTTATTTCAACAAGAACAAGATTTTCGCTTATGAGGTTCATTTAAAAGGTCTTGCAATGATCTTTTTCGTTGTTTTGGTAGCAATTACAGTGTTGAGTTCGACTTATCTCAAATGGAATTACTTTGTGAGCGAGGTATACTTCAAAAACGGTAATAATTACTACAATGGATTGATTGGTGTATCCAACGACAAATCCGTTTTTCAGCAGTACGAAAAGGTCTACTTACAAAAACTCGAAGAACTGAACGATCTGACAGGCGATTTTGTATACCTAAGACCTGAGAATTATAAGTACTCCAATCTCTCGGGAATAGATCTTGAAAAACAGAGAATCAATCAAATCAACAGCATCAGGACCGAGCTCCAGAAGAACTTGATGAATATTCAAAACAACTTGAGGAAAGCTGAAGAGCTCGAAAAAACATACACACAAAAAGCAACTGAAAATCTTGTAAAATCGTTAAAGATAAACCATGCCTATGGGAAAGCACATTTCTACCTGGCTTCATTGTGTCTGAGACCGATCAGGATCTCTGAGATTACCAATGCACTCTCAAAAAAAGATTATTCTGCTTTAAAACAACAATACGATGATTATCAGCGATGTATAGCAGATCAGTACAAAAGCTGTGATCTTGCCTTCACTGCTTCTTTGATAGAAAAGGAACCCCAGTTGATTCAGAGCATTGCAACAATACAATCTATAATTGATTCCTGTGGACTTTTCAAGACGTCACTGCTTTCTTTCAACGAGCGAAACACATACAAAGGATTGGTCACAAGATACCAGACTCTGTGCGATGCCATAGATAAGTTGATCGATGAGTTACAAAGCCAATCGGACGATCCAACCATCAAAACCACAATCGATGAATTCAAAAAACTAAGGGAAAAATACGTTCAGCAATTCATCGATTACTCGAAGGCAACTGTAGACAGGTTGCCAGGTGGATGGAACAGATTCCCCGATTGGAAGAACATAGACCTTTTGAGAGCCATATCTGGCGAAGATGTTTATAGAATGATCTCGACCTTGGCTGTCTTGATTGACCCTATTACGAGCGATCGAATCCTTGACTTGTTGCAATATTTGGCTCAAAAAGAGGCTTGGGCTTGTGAAGGAATGGCTGCCAAAGGTATCTGGGCAGTTCCAGATGGAGTAGCAGAGTACATCTGGGTGGCAGCAGCAGATCTGGAAAAAACCGATCTGCAAAAGGCAAAGGATCTGTACAAAAAAATGCTGCAACTGTATCAACCTTCGTACGAAAGAATTGAAAAAGATGTGAAAAAGATCAACACAGATCTGGCGATTGAGAACTATCTGAACATTATCTCACAGGCATTGTCAAGTGTGCTTGTTGAAAATGGTGTCGCCGCGGAAAAAGTTCAGGCTATAAATGAAACAGTCAAAGGCTTTGCTCCACAAATTCAGAGCTATCTGAAGAACATCGACTGGGAGGCGATAATCAGATCGGAACTCAATTCTCTGGTATACGATAGAAAATGGAACCAGAAGTTCACAATAAGCAGAAATCTGTCGAATGCCATGCTAAACGAGATTCGCAATTTGATCAGCCTTTCTTTGAAAGATCAAACCAAAATTTCTCAGGTCTTGAATAAAATTTCTGCAAAGATAGCCGATCTGCCTGATCAGTTGCTTTTGTGGGAGAGAGAAAACCGTTTTCTTGAATTTTATAAAATGCTGTCAGCTAAACAAAGAGATCTTGCAATGTCAAAATAGGAGGTGGCAAATATGGTGTGGAAAGGAACAACCGTGCTTGTTGTTTCAAGAGATGGAAAGACTGTGATGGCTGGAGATGGACAGGTGACATACGGTAACACCATAATGAAACATGGAGCAAAAAAGATCAGAAAAATAGGTGATGGTCAGATCTTAGCAGGTTTTGCCGGTTCCGTTGCTGATGCCATGTCGCTCTTTGATAGATTTGAATCGAAATTGAGAGAGTGGGGGGGCAATCTGACAAAGGCAGCCGTTGAGCTTGCCAAGGATTGGAGAACTGATCGAGTTTTAAGAAGGCTTGAAGCACTTCTTCTCGTTGCAGACAGGAGCAATGTTCTGATAATTTCAGGAACCGGTGAAGTCATTCAACCAGATGACAACGTTGCAGCAATTGGCTCAGGAGCACCATATGCAATTGCGGCGGCAAGAGCATTGATCAGAAATACAAACTTGGATGCAAGGACTATCGTGGAAAAATCAATGGAAATAGCCAGTGAAATATGTATATACACAAATAAAAACATAACGATTGAAGAAATATAGAGGAGTGATAGAAGATGAATTTTGATGAATTGACACCAAAGCAGATTGTTAAAGAGCTCGACAGATACATAATAGGACAGCATCAGGCAAAAAAAGCCGTTGCAATAGCGATCAGAAACAGGATTCGCAGGCAGAAATTACCTGAAAACTGGCAAAAAGAGGTTCTTCCAAAGAATATCCTGATGATAGGACCAACTGGTGTTGGTAAAACCGAGATTGCGCGAAGACTGGCACAGCTTTCCGGATCACCTTTTTTGAAAGTTGAGGCAACACGCTTCACAGAAGTTGGATATGTCGGTAAGAATGTCGATTCGATGATAAGAGACCTTGTCGAAATAAGTGTGAATATGGTAAAAAAAGAACGAATGGAGCAGGTCAAAGAGAAAGCGGAATCGATGGTTGAAGAAAGAATTCTCGATGCCCTTGTTCCTGAAACAAAAAAACCTCAAGGCATAAGTATAATGGGAATATTTGGTAACCCACAGCAACAACAACCATCACCTGAAGAAAGAAGAACTCTAAGGCAAAAGCGTGAGGAAATGCGTCAAAAACTCCGAAGTGGCGAGCTGGAAAACGAGTTTATAGAGATAGAGATTGAAAAAGAACTTTCACCGTTCATGGGTGTTCTGGGACAAGGGGAACTGGAAGACCTCGGTATTGACTTGAGCAGCATGCTCGGTAACATCATGCCAAAAACCAAGCAAAAAAAACGAATGACAGTGTCAGAAGCCAGAAAGGTTTTGTTTCCAATCGAAGCTGAAAAATTGATAGACATGGACAAAGCTACTCAGGAAGCAATTGACAGAGCACAAAACCGCGGGATTATCTTCATAGACGAACTGGACAAGATTGCGGTCAAATCTGCCGGTGCAGGACCAGATGTATCCAGGCAGGGTGTACAAAGAGACCTGCTTCCCATCGTTGAGGGTACTACGATAATGACAAAATACGGACCAGTGAAGACAGATTACATTCTTTTCATTGGCTCCGGTGCTTTCCACATGAGTAAACCTTCTGATCTCATACCAGAACTGCAGGGTCGTTTTCCAATAAGAGTTGAACTGACCTCGCTCACGCGTGAGGATTTTGTCAGAATTCTCACAGAACCAGAGAACGCCATAACAAAACAATACCAGGCTCTGTTATCGACAGAAGGTGTTGAATTGGTTTTCACCCAGCAGGGAGTCGAAGAAATAGCAAAAATCGCATACGATCTAAACCAGAGACTTGAAAACATAGGTGCACGAAGACTTTACACGGTGGTTGAGAAGATACTCGAGGACATTGCGTATGAAGCACCAGATTTACCAGATAAGAAGGTCATCATAGACGCGGCGTATGTCAAAGAAAAACTCGCAGCTATAATTGCAGATGAAGATGTGAGCTCTTACATTCTCTGAAAACCCTTTACTGGAAAGGGGAAAAGTACCGGTGATGAAAAGGAAAGCAAGAGAAACTCTATTGGCGTATCTTTTTTTGGCGCCTTCTTTTCTGATACTGGGCACTTTTGTATTCTGGCCATTGGGCTTTTCGTTCGTACTGAGCTTTTTCAGATGGGATTTCAAAAACATGAAAAACCCTGTTTTCGCAGGTATTGAAAATTACGCGGAGATTTTTCGGTTTCAAAGTCCACCATCACATGGATTTGTGTACTCTTTGATTGAAACATTGCTCGTTGTCTGTGTGTGTTTTGCAATCACCATTTCAATCTACAGTGCTGTAAAAAAACCATATCTCTCCATCTTTATACTTTTAATTTCTGCTTTTTGTATCTGGTTTGCAAACAACTATCTGATCTTTTTGATTTTTTCAGTTATCTTGGTAGTTTTGAGTTTTCTCATACTCAAAAACAATCAAGTTGTTTCAAGGCACGCAACCAGTATTGGCTTGACAGCGGTCTTTTTGGTCATTCTGTGGATTTTTTTAGATAAGAGAATCTACACTATTGTGAATTTCTTTCTCGAAAGCCGTGATAAAAATCTTTTCATAAAAGCTATTTACAATACACTCTACTATGTTGTTTTGAGCGTGCCAACAACAATTGCCATTGCTCTGGTTATAGCCCTGCTACTCAACAGCAATATAAAACTGAGGGCATTTTTTAGAACGGCATATTTCATTCCGTTTGTGACTTCTGTCGTCGCTATATCCCTTGTCTGGCGCTGGATCTTCGATGATGCATACGGGTTGTTGAATTATCTGCTCTCTTTTCTCAAAATAGGCAAGATAGCATGGCTTAAAGACGAGCGCTGGACCATACCAACTATAGCAATTGTTTCGATCTGGAAAACAGTTGGATATGATGCGGTGATATTGCTTGCTGGTCTTCAGAACATAGATAAGTCCTATTATGAAGCTGCACAGGTTGACGGTGCCACAGCTTGGGATAGATTTGCTCACATAACCTGGCCCCTGCTCACACCGACTACCTTCTTTTTACTGGTTGTTTCGCTGATAAGTTCCTTCAAAGTTTTCACCGAGATATATGTTCTGTACAGTGGACTTCCTGGTCCTTATAACAACAGTGGAATGACTATGGTCTATTACGTTTTTGACAGATTTTACGTCCAGCAGAGGATGGGTATAGCCTGTGCCGCAGCGTACATATTGTTTGCAATCATTTTGATCTTCACTGGTCTGCAATTCTGGCTCGGTCGCAAAACAGTTGAGTATATTTCATGAGGTGAAGGGTATGAAGAAATTTCTCTCTTCAATTTTCATTTATCTTTTGGTCGCCTGTGGTGCCGTACTGATGTTACTGCCTTTTGCCTGGATGGTTTCGACTTCTTTCAAAGCCAGAAGTGAAGTGGAAAAATGGCCACCACAATGGGGCTCGAAGAATTTTTCCAGATTTTGGAATATGAAAGTGAAAGTATCGAGGAGTTCTGCCGGGGGAATTGACTGGAGAGGATTGACTTTGAGAGAGGCGCTGACACTCAGAGAGTCCCAGCAATCAGCCAGCGTACTTTCTCTTCAAATAGACGATGATCCAGTTTACCGAGGAACGATAACAATAACTCTTGGGGAAAAATTCAGCTATCTTGAGGGAAAACTCGATAAAGAGAGTTTCGATGAATTTGTGGAACAATTGGGTAATGTAACTCAGAACAAGCAGTTGTTAGACCTGGCAAGATCATCCGATAGTGCCGAAGAATTTTTCTCGAACTTTTTTGTGCTCTATCAACACGGTCCTTCTGCGCTTTTAGATCGCAGAAACTATGTGTCGGATGTCGAACAGGTAATGAACAGTTCTTTAAATCAGCTGGAAACATTCCAAAGATATGCCAATAGAATTTCAGAGAATGAAAGGGACAATTATCTATCGTTCATATCCAACGCAAAAAAGACGATAACCGACACACTATCTTACATATCGGTTTTCAAAAAAGGCACAGTTGCATTGCTGCAGGATGAGGAAATAAAAGTTATAAGGGAAAATATCATTAGATGCATCGAACAAATCTCACCAGAATCTTTAAGTGAAGAATTGAAAAACACACCAGTAGTACAGTTATACACAAATAGAATTGTTCAGCCTTTCCAGAATTTGGTCAATGTACTGGATACCTATGTTTTTGTCAATAAATACTTCAAATCGATTCAAACTCAAAAAACAAAAGATGATAAGATCGTATTCAAATTTTTGAGCAATACAGAAAAAGACAAGATCATCTTTGAACAACTCTCTCAGATGAACTTTTCTCAGAGAATTGATAATGTCATCAAAAGCGAGCTCAGCCATACAGATTCGTTGCCGGAAAGAGTCGACAAAGCCCTGGATGAGGAATTGTTCAGGCGTTTTGAGACTGCGCATGTAGACAATCTGCGAACTTATATCCAACAGTTAAAACAACCACTTTCAACGTTATCCAGTTTACTGACGAATGATCTTTCGCAGTTTCAGTCTTTTGACATGATGATTCAAAAATTGATGGAATCATCTAATATGAGCCAGTCTGCACAGATTGCCATTGAAAAGCTCAAAGATCTGTCAAATGTCATTCAAGACTCAGAAATGTTCTGGCAGTTATTGACTCAGGTTTATGAAAACATTCAGGCTGTTTCAGAATTGAGAAGAATCTACAATCAAAGCCAGAGCTCTATGAAGATAGTACAGGCTCCACACTTTGTGAAGAACATCAGACTGAACAGAAATCAGAATATCGAAATAGAACTCAACGATGTTCATCCGGTTTATCTTGAAGATGAGAACTATTCCGTACATGTTGATTACACTCCAAAAGAGGTTTTTGCGAATGTATTTCAAAACTACGTCATGGCTTGGAAGAGTGCACCATTTGGCATTTACTATGTGAACACGGCTTTTGTGTCTATAGTCACCACGGTCTTAGAGGTCATTTTTGCCGCTATGGCTGCCTATGCATTTGCCATCATGAGATTTGCCGGGAAAAATTTTATCTTTGCACTGTTTTTAGGAACGATGATGATACCCGGCGAAGTGCTGCTGGTACCGAATTTCATAACGATATCGAAACTCGGATGGATCGACACTTACTATGCTCTGATAGTGCCATGGATTGTGAGTGTCTTTGCGATATTTTTGATGCGGCAGCATTTCATGACACTTCCATCTGAACTGAAAGATGCAGCCATGATAGATGGTTGTTCTCATTTCAGGTTTCTCTGGGCTGTGGTTGCACCACTTTCAAAGCCAACGATAATCACCAGTGCTCTTCTGAAGTTCGTCGGAAGCTGGAACGCCTTCCTGTGGGTGCTGATAGTCACCAACAAAGACAAATACAGAACCTTGCCAGTTGGGCTTCAGACCTTCAGTACAGATGTGGGAACCGTGTATAATCAATTGATGGCAGCAGCTACTTTTTCTATTCTGCCAATAGTTGTGTTGTTCCTGTTCACCCAAAAGTATTTCATAAGGGGTGTGGCACGCACAGGTTTGAAATAAGGCAAGGTGGTTCTTTTGAGCATAAATACAAAAGTCAACTATCTCAAACGCCATAGAAAAGTCAATCACCACACATTCAAAATTCTCGTCGTAATTGTTCTGTGTTTTATATGTTTTATTTTCACAGTTTCTTACATAAGATACCAGCAATGTTTGAGAAAGAATCAACAGCTCAAGTTGATGTATGAAAATTTGCTGGTGAAAATCAAAGAACTCGAACAGAGTAAAAACACCATAGAAGGAGTGAACAGAGCAAAGTGATATTCGTCACCACTTCACACGATCCCAATGAAGAACAGATTCAAAAAGCCAAGAAACTCGCAGATGAATTGAAGATACCCTATCTGCCAAGAAAGGATTATCCAAACATCCATTCAATGATACAGAAAGAATACTGTTATGTGGTTGAAAAAAGCAGAATTGCCGTTAAATCCGACCACGGCGAATTCTTCTTTCATCCATCAATGGCAAAGGTGAGGATGAAAAACATAAAAAATGGATTGAAAGATCATCTGATAGAATGCCTGCAACTGACGGGAGATGAAGTCATACTCGATACAACCCTTGGACTTGGTAGTGAAGCAATTTTGATGGCTGCTTTTCTCAGCCGTGGAAAAGTGGTGGGAGTTGAAGGATCAACACCGATCTTTGTCGTTGTTCGAGACGGGTTGGAAAACTACAGGGCAAAGGAAAACTGGATTAACAGCGCGATGAAAAAAATACAGATACTGCATGCCGATTTCAAAAAATTTTTGAGATCCTGTTCTGAAGGATCGTATGATATTGTCTATTGCGATCCAATGTTTGAGAACCCTATTTTAGAGTCATCTTCTATGAATCCGCTCAGACCGTTTGCGATCTACGACACCGTAGATATCGACGACATTGAACAGATGCTCAGGGTAGCAAAGAAAAAAGTCGTTCTGAAGGCACACGCTAAGGACAGCCTTTTCAAACGCATAGCAGTTGATAAAATCTTTGGCAGTAGAAAAAGTCAGGTGTTTTACGGAGTGATAGAGAAAAAATGATTATCATCGCCGGTCCAACGGCTGTTGGAAAAACAGAGATTGCCATAAAAGTATGCCAGAATATCGATGGACAGATCATATCAGTAGATTCCAGACAGATCTACAAATTCATGGATATCGGCACAGCCAAACCAACAAATGAAGAAAGAAAACTGGTTAAGCACCATCTCATTGACATAGTCGAACCAGATGAATATTACAGTGTCTACCAATTCAGAATCGATGCCATCAAAGCGGCTAAAGAGATCATCAATCAGGGAAAAGTTCCAATCTTTGTTGGAGGAACTGGTCTGTACATTGATTCTCTGGTCAGAGGCATCTTCGATGGATTTCCAAAAGACGAACAGCTTCGCTCTGAACTGTTGCAACTGGAAAAAGAAAATGCTGGCTCTTTGAGAAAACTACTGGAACAATATGATCCACAGGCTGCTTCAAAGATCCACAGGAATGATTTAAAAAGAACTATCAGGGCACTCGAGGTTTGCCTGAAGTCCGGTAGAAAATTTTCCGAACTTCAGAAAAAGATTTCTCCCGCAGGTAAGTTCACTGTGATAATTTTGAATCGAGATAGAAATGAACTTTATGATAGAATCAATCTTAGAGTTGAAAAGATGATAAAAATTGGACTGGTCGATGAGGTTGAAGAACTCTTAAGAAAGGGATATAAAAAAGAACTGAATTCGATGAAAACAATCGGCTATCAAGAAGTGATAGAATATATTGAAGGAAAGGTAGATTATCAGTCAATGATTGAGAAAATAAAAAAGAACACCAGACACTTTGCCAGAAGACAATTGATCTGGTTTCGAAGGTACACAGATGCGCTGGTTTTGAATCTTTCTGAAAAAGAAGATGTTGTGAAAACAATATCACAAATCGTGCTGGATGAAGTACAGCGCGATCTAACTTTTGATGGGGGGTTTTAAAATGGTTGAAAAATTCAACCTTCAAGACAGATTTTTGAACGCACTGAGGGTGGGTAAGATCGAAGTAAAGGTTTATCTGGTCAATGGTTTTCAAACCAAAGGTATTATTCGTTCTTTTGACAGCTACACGATTCTGCTGGAGAACGAAAATCAGCAGAACCTGATCTACAAACACGCTATAAGCACTATCATGCCATCGAGCTTTGTGATGCTCATGAAAACTGAACAAAAGGAAGAACAGCAGGAAGGTCAAGTTGAAAGTGATTCAAAGCAGTAAAGAATTCAAATCCATCAGTGCAATTGTCGTAACGATAAAGGAAGATTACTCATCTATTGAGGAACTTCAGGAGCTTTTGAATACACTTGGTATAAAGGTCGCAGAAGTAATTTATCAAAAAAGGACCGAGCCAGATGCACGTTATTATCTTGGACCTGGCAAGGTAGAAAAACTCAGAGAACTGGTAAATTTGATCGATGCGCGCCTTGTTGTAATTGACGATGAAATAACTCCTTTGCATGCTAAAAACTTAGAAAAAGCACTCAATGTCACTGTGAAGGACAGGACACAGATAATACTTGACATTTTTGCACATCATGCAACAACCGAGGAAGGAAAATTGCAGGTGGAGTTGGCAAGATTGCAATACGAACTGCCAAGGTTAGTTGGAAAAGGCAAGGAGCTTTCCAGACTGGGTGGAGGTATAGGGACAAGAGGACCTGGTGAGCAGGAGATAGAAGAAAAAAGGCGAAAAATACGTGAAAGGATAAAAATCATAGAGCAGCGACTGGCTCAAATAGAAAAAAACAGGACCCAGCAGAGAAAATTAAGATTGAAAAGTGATCTTCCGATGATCTCTGTTGTTGGATACACTAACGCAGGAAAATCGAGCCTTTTAAGAGTGCTGAGCGGCGATGACATTCTCGTTGCAGATAAACTTTTCAGCACTCTGGCACCCGTGATAAGAAGGGTCAAGTTACCAACAGGCAGAGTGGCTCTTTTCAAAGACACAGTTGGTTTCATAAGAAATGTTCCTCATACCCTTATCAAGGCTTTCAAATCGACACTTGAAGAAGTGCTTTTCTCAGATCTCTTATTGGTCGTTGCGGATGTATCAGACGAGAATTTCAACGAAAAACTCAAGTCTTCTTTGCTTGTGCTGGAAGAACTTGGGGCGCAATCCATCCCGCGTATTTTGGTTTTCAACAAAATCGATAGAATCTCTTTTGCCACATTGCAGAATCTGTCTGTTGTTTATCCACAGGCTATGTTCATAAGCGCTTTGCAAGGAACAGGTATTCAGGAACTTTTGAAACGTGTTTGCGAAGAAATCGAAAAGAATGAATGCGAAGATTTATTTACGGTTAAACTTGAAGATTTGCCTTTGCTGATGAAAGAACAGGAGAAGATAACTATTACTGAACAGATTTACCAAAATGACACGGTAACGGTTCGAATCAAGGCGCGGTTTGGTGTCTTACAGCGCTTGAAACAGATCGCAGGAGGGATGAATCTGTGAAAAAGCACGTAGTTTTGTTCTTTTCACTCATAGCCATTTTTGTGCACGCAGTTAATTTCATTTCACCGGTTGCGGGTACAGCTCTTGTCACATCGAGTTTTGGAGAGTTCAGAGGCAGTGGAAACAGAGGACCACATTTTCACATGGGAATTGACCTGTCCACCAATATGAGAAGCGGTGTGCCCATACTTGCAGCAGCCGATGGATGGCTTGTCAGAATCGAAATCGATGACGATGATATATACGGTAATGTTGTGGTGTTGGAACATGAAGATGGCTTTCGAACACTCTATGCCCATCTGAGCAAGTTCTCATCAAAGCTCGATGTCATAGTCAATTCCGTTGTTTCAGAATTCGGGAAAAAACGAATTGTGGTGAACTTCCCCAAAAAAACATTCTTTTTCAAATCCGGTGAGCCAATTGGTTATTCAGGTCAGACAGGCGAAGCGGCTCAACCGCACTGTCACTTTGAAATTCGCAATGCAGACGAATCGATCTGCTATGATCCAGCTTCTTTCATAAATTTTCCAAAACCAAAAGATATCACATTTTCCGTCGATTCACTGATAATCGATTCCAAGACCTATAATTACACAGAAGGTGGAGTCTACCAATTCAAAGATGCATATCCCAAGATAGCAATAAACGCAAGAACAATACTTAACAAAAATGTAATTGGTCTGAAGAATTTGAAAATGTATTTGAATGAAAATCTTGTGTATGATATTAATCTTGGCGAGATACCATTGGATGAATTCAACAATGTCTGGAGCGTTTATACAAACGATTCTGTTTCCGATGGTTACAGTTACAAAGCGTGGTACAAACTTTATCCAGATCAGGGAACTGCAGTTGTAAAAACAAACAGGTTCGCCGAAATGGGAAGGCTACCTTCAAGAGTAAATGTTAAAATCGTTTGCACCGATATATGGAATGATGAGTTTGTGGTTAAATTTGTGATTGAAAGAAGGTAGAAATCATGTGGTTTTTTAAAAAAAGAAAAACCGAGCAACAGTTGCAGAACAATCCATTTTATAAAGAAGGCAACTTGTTGGTTGTGTATCTGAAATGCGATCGGTGCGGTGAGTATTTCAGAAGTCATTTGAGAATAGGCTATGATTTCATAAATGATTATGACAATGCATCAGCGCCTTACAAAATAGACAAAATCTACGTTGGTTCAAAGTGTCCGAATAAAATTCACTTAACGGCTTCTTTTGGAGCTTCGTATAAAGTCAGAACTGTCAGCCTTGAAGGTGGAAAATTCGTTACCAAGGAAGAATACGATCAAATGGTTGAGAAAAAGATGGTTGAGAAAAAGAAGGAGGAGGAGAAATGAAAAAGCTTTTCACAAGCGAGAGTGTCACCGAAGGTCACCCAGATAAAGTGGCTGACCAAATTTCAGATGCAATTTTAGATGCAATTATCGAACAAGACCCGGATGCAAGAGTAGCCGTTGAAACGCTTGTAACAACTGGTATAGCTGTCGTTGCAGGAGAAGTCACCACAGAAGCTTATGTGGATGTCCAGGATATCGTCAGAAAGACTATTCTGGAAGTTGGATACACACGTGCCAAGTACGGTTTTGATGGCGAGACCTGTGGAGTTTTCACCTCAATACACAGCCAATCTCCCGATATTGCCATGGGTGTGAACAAAGCACTCGAAGCAAGAGAGAAAAACAACGATGAGGACGAATTTGATAAAGTTGGCGCCGGAGATCAGGGAATGATGTTTGGTTATGCAACCAACGAAACGCCTGAATTCATGCCATTACCCATAATCCTGGCTCACAAGCTTTCGATGAGGCTTGCAAAAGTGAGAAAAGAAAAGATCGTACCATTTTTGAGACCGGATGGAAAAACTCAGGTGACTATAGAATACGATGAAAACGGTAAACCAGTTCGTGTTGATACAGTGCTGATATCAGCCCAGCATGATCCAGATATCAGCATGAACGATTTAAGGGATGCTCTCACAGAACATGTTATAAAACCGACCATTCCGGAACAGTACTGGAGCGATAAGGTAAAGATACTGGTAAATCCAACCGGAAGGTTTGTCCTTGGTGGACCATCGGCCGATACTGGATTGACTGGCAGGAAGATAATCGTTGACACATACGGTGGATGGATTCCACACGGAGGAGGGGCATTCAGCGGCAAGGACCCAACAAAAGTTGACAGATCAGCACATTACATGGCTCGTTATGTGGCAAAGAACGTTGTTGCGGCTGGTCTGGCAGATAAGTTCATGCTGCAAGTTGCTTATGCCATAGGTAAGGCAAGACCTGTTTCGCTGATGATAGACACATTTGGTACGGCGAAGGTTGATGAGGTAAAACTCAGAGATGTGATAACACAGATCTTCGATTTTCGACCTCTTGCTATAATAAAAAAGCTCAATCTCAGAAGGCCCATCTACAAAAAAACGGCAGCATACGGTCATTTTGGTCGAAATGATCCAGATTTCACCTGGGAGAACCTCGATGCCGTTGCGGAACTCAAAAGGGCATTTAATATGTAAAGGAGGAAGAATAAATGGCAAAGAAGGTAAGCAGATCTGTTGTAAAAAGGGCTGAAGAAGCACTCAGAAGAAAAGTAAGAAATAAAGCGTATAAAACCAGAATGAAGAATGCAATCAAAAGATTGCTCGAGGCTGTTAAAGCAAAAGAATCAAGTGAAAATGTGGACAGGTTGCTGAAAACAGCCATTTCATCGATTGACAAAGCAGCTTCCAAAGGTGTTATTCACAAAAATCAGGCAGCTCGAAGAAAGTCACGCCTTATGAAAGCTGTGAAGGTGTCTAACTGATTAGCTGTTGTAGATGAAAATAGTTCACAAAAAGATTTAAGCTGTTTTTCTAACCTGTTCCAGCACCTGCGTGGTGCTGGTTTTTGTTGTATGATAAAATTGTAATGAGGAGAAATCAAAGGTGAGTAAGTCAGTAGTGAGATTTATGATATTTCTGGCAATGTTATGGATAGGTTCAACAATGGCATATTACTTTCCAAACATGTGGCTTATCGCAACATGGTATGCCACAATTTTTGTGGTTAGTCTGTATTTCACCGTGAAAAGTGGTGAGAAATTATCGGATCTTTTCAGACTAAACGGCAGATGGATAATAAAAAGCGTGCTATTTTTACCACTGATATACATCTTAATGGCAATAGTTGGTTTTCTTTTTCCAGCAACTGGTGTGACTACCCAAACACAAAAAATCGATGCAATCACAGCTATAGTGATAACATTTCTCGGACCGGTTTCTGAAGAAATGGCTTTCAGAGGTTACACCCAGAAAATCGCGCGAAGTAAAATGAACGTTAACTCGGCGATATTGATTACCGCCCTGTTTTTTTCATTTTTCCACCCGCTTGAGATTTTCCCGCAGATCTTTGTGATGTCAATAGTTCTGGGTATCGTTAGAGAAATCTCTGGATCGGTTATCCCGCCAATGGTGATACACTGTCTCAACAACACAGTAGCTCTTGTGGTCAGTTTCTTGACTTGAAAGGGGTGATACAAATGTTTGACAGATTTTCTGAGAGATCGGCACAGGTTTTTGTTGAGGCTCAAAACGAAGCCAAGGAAATGGGACATTCATATGTTGGAACAGAACATATACTTTTGGCGATATTGAAACAGGATCTGCCCATTGTCGATGCCTTTGCCGAGATGGGTATAACCTATGCTCGAACCAAAAACGAGGTTATTTCAATGGTCGGTATGGGTATGCGTGGATTTTCAAGTTCCCCACAGATGACTCCACGTGCCAAAAGAGTTATCGAGCTGGCGTATGAAGAAGCAAAATACCTTGGAAGCGATAAGATTCATCCAGAGCACATACTACTCGGTATCATAAGAGAAGGAGAAGGCATTGCTGTTCATGTACTCAGGAAAATGGGTATCGATCTTGGAAATCTCAGAAAAGTAATCGTTGAGAATGCTTCACCAAAGAGCACAGAATTTGAAGGCGACAGAACGATCGAAAATGCTTCGGTAAGACATTTAGAAGGATTTGGAATAGATTTAACTGCTCTTGCAATGAAAAATCAGCTGGATCCAGTAATCGGAAGAGAAGAAGAAATAGAAAGGGTCATGCAGGTCCTCGTTCGCAGAAAGAAGAACAATCCGGTACTGATCGGTGAGCCAGGGATCGGCAAGACGGCTATAGTTGAAGGACTTGCGCAGAGAATCGTTGCCGGTGAAGTGCCGGAACCTCTCAAACATAAGACGATATTTTCCCTCGATGTGGCGGCACTCGTGGCTGGTACAAAATACCGTGGTGAATTTGAGAAGAGAATGAAGAAGTTGCTCCAGATCGTTACTAAAGATCCAAATATCATTCTTTTCATAGATGAAGTTCACACAATAGTCGGTGCTGGTTCTGCAGAAGGCGCTGTAGATGCTGCGAATATACTGAAACCGGCTCTTGCACGTGGTGAGATCAGGTGTATAGGTGCCACAACCCCGGACGAATACAGAAAATACATCGAAAAGGATGCCGCACTGGAAAGGAGATTCCAAAAAATCTACGTCAGGGAACCGACCGTTGAGGAAACACTCAATATACTCAAAGGACTCAGGTATAAATACGAATCTCACCACAGAGTCAGATACACTGATAGCGCACTCGAAGCCGCGGTTTATCTTTCAAAAAGGTATATAACAGATCATTTCTTACCAGACAAAGCCATTGATGTGATAGACGAGGCTGCAGCCAGGGCTCGATTAAAGAGTTTTGTAATCCCACCTGAGTTACAGCAATTGAAAAAACAACTGGAAGATGTCAAATCGAACAAGGAACTGGCGGTACTCAATCAAGATTATGAAAAAGCGGCAGAGCTAAAGGAACAGGAAAAAGATCTCAATCAGCAGTACATGGACAGATACGAGCAATGGCGAAAATCTGTTGAGTCATCAATAGTGACTGTCGATGTCGATCAGATAGCCGAAGTCGTTTCGGGATGGACAGGTATACCTTTGATGAAACTGGAAGAAAGCGAAAGTATGAAATTGCTGAACCTTGAAAAGGCTCTCCACCAGCGAATAGTCGGGCAGGATGAAGCCATAAAGGCTATTTCAAAAGCAATAAGAAGGGCGAGAAGCGGCTTGAAGGATCCAAGAAGACCTATAGGTGTTTTTCTATTCCTTGGACCAACCGGTGTGGGAAAGACAGAACTGGCAAAGGTACTTGCCGCACATCTGTTTGGCGATGAAAAGGCTTTGCTCAGATTCGATATGAGTGAATACATGGAACGGTTTTCAGTTTCAAGGCTGATCGGTGCACCTCCTGGATATGTTGGTTATGAAGAAGGTGGAACACTCACCGAGAGAGTGAGAAGAAGACCATTCTCGGTGATCCTGTTCGATGAAATAGAAAAAGCACATCCCGATGTGTTCAACATTCTTTTGCAGATAATGGACGATGGAAGATTGACAGATTCTCAGGGAAGAGAAGTTGATTTCAAAAACACAATCGTTGTGATGACAAGTAACATAGGAGGCACTCTCATAAACAAATCAAAAAAGACTATGGGTTTTGTCTCCTTGGAAGATGCACAAAAAGATTATCAACAAATGAAAGAACTGGTCCTGGAGGAAGTTAAGAAAACTTTCAGACCGGAGTTTCTCAACAGAATAGATGAAATCATAGTGTTCCACTCACTGACGCGCGAACATGTGGAGAAGATCATCGATATACTTGTCTCTGATGTTCAGGAAAGACTTTCAAGTAAGGGAATCACATTGAAATTGACCAAAGAAGCAAAAGAATTTCTGATTCAAAAAGGATATGATCCGATCTTCGGCGCAAGACCTTTGAAGCGAGCTATTCAACAATATTTAGAAGATCCTCTTGCAGAAGAAATTCTCAGGGGAAAATTTGGTCCAATGGACACTGTAATCTGTAAAGCCGACGAGAACGGTTTGAAGTTCATCAAAAGAAAACACAGAACAGGTGTGCTCAAAAGATGAAAGAAAAGAGTTATTTTGTCTGCACCAACTGCGGTTATGAATCGGTGAAATGGTTCGGCAGATGTCCAAATTGCGGTGAATGGAACACTGCGACTGAACTGAAAACGCAGACGGTGAAAAATAAAACACCGATTGTCAGCCTGAATCAGGTTGTGAGATCTTCCAAGGTAATCGGAAGGCTCAGTACTGGTTTTACCGAGCTCGATATAGCTCTTGGTGGAGGAATTCTTCCTGGACAGGTGCTCTTGCTCGGTGGAGAACCTGGTGTTGGCAAGAGCACCTTGGCACTCGAGATATGCAATCAGTTCTCAAAGAATGGGCTGGGAACTTTATACGTCGCTGCAGAAGAATCGGCAGATCAGATAGCCATCAGAGCTCAAAGACTTTCCTGTGATGGCACCGAGAATATCATGATTTGTTCTGAAAATGACCTGGAACAGGTACTTGATTCACTCAATCAAAATTATGCTCTGCTTGTGGTCGATTCACTTCAAACGATGTACTCACCCGAAGTGGGCACGTACCCGGGTAGCATTTTACAGATTCGCACATGCGCCGAGAAAATAATCAGTAAATGCAAAGAATTATCTGTTCCAGGTATACTGATAGCACATATAACTAAAAGCGGTGAAATATCAGGTCCAAAACTGGTTGAACATTTAGTCGATACAGTTGTCTATTTTGAAGGAGAAAGAAACACAGAATTGAGAATTCTGAGAATCATGAAAAATCGCTTTGGTCCATCTGGAGAGGTAGCAATTTTCGAAATGACCGAAGAAGGTCTCAAACAGGTTGTCAATCCGACTTTTTACGATGCACAGGACCAGTTACCAGGCAACTGTTTGACCTGTGCAGTCGAGGGATCTCGAACTTTTGTGGTGCAGGTTCAAGCACTCGTTTCCAGAGCCAAAAGTACCATGCCAAGGCGAGTAAGCAATGGCTTTGAAACAACAAGGTTACTTTTGCTGATAGCAGTGATTGGAAGGCATATGCATTTAGCCATAGAATCACACGATGTGTATGTGAATATACTGGGAGGTTTAAAGATCACCGATCCCGGGATTGATGCGGCTGTTGTTGGAGCATTATTGTCTTCGATGTTAGACAAACAGATTGGCAGAACAGCATTGATCGGTGAAGTGAGCTTAGATGGTTCTGTCAAGCATGTTCATCGCATGAGATCGAGAATCGAAGCGATCAGAAAAATCGGTATTAACTCGATAATCGTTCCCAAAACTGCGGAGTTTAAAGAGGATGATATTCGAAAAATCAGTTCTGTGCAGGAACTTGGCAGGGCATTGGGGGTGACTTGATCTGATACCAGATGAGTTGCTCGGTAAAATCGCCCTTCTTTCACCTGGGACGAAACTGAGAAAGGCTCTGGACGATATCATATCGGCGAACCTCGGCGCATTGCTCTTTTTCGTCGATGATCCTCAAAAATATGAAGATATAATTCAAGGAGGATTTGATTTAGACTGTACCTTCTCGCCGGAGAGGCTTTATGAACTAGCGAAAATGGATGGAGCAATAGTTGTTTCGGAAGATCTCTCAAAAATACTCTTTGCAAATGTTCATCTTGTGCCTGATCCGATGATTCCAACCTTGGAGACCGGCATGAGACATCGAACAGCCGAGCGAGTGGCAAAGCAAACGGGGAAAATGGTTGTTGCAATATCCAAGAGGAGAAATGTGATTTCACTTTACTGGGGTGAATATAAGTATGTGATGAACGACACTCGCATCTTAATGGCAAGAGTATCCCAAGCCATAAATACCCTTGAAAAATACAGGACCAATTTTGATAAAATCGTTTCTGAAATAGAAATCAACGAATTTCATTCGGGAGTTTCGATATATGATGTCGCTCGCGCCATTGAAAAGGCATTAATCATAATGAAAACTTACGAAGAGACATATCCCTATCTGGTTGAGCTGGGTGAAGAAGGCAAGTTAATGAGTATGCAATTGGAGGAAATTTTGCAAGATGTGGAAGATATAACATGTCTATTGGTAATGGATTACTCACAAAAAGATCTGGACCTGGACCAGGCTCGAGAATTAATCAAAAGACTTGGAGAAGATAAAGAAGTCTCTCTTTTGAGAATCATTCGAGCTCTTGGGGTTGATATTCAAAATCTGGCTCAAGCTGGTGAAGTTGTTCTGTATCCGCGTGGATACAGAGTGCTGAAGTACACTGCCAAAATTCCAATAAGCATTTCCACAAAGGTTGTTAAAACCTTCAAGAATCTCAAATTACTCAGCGAAGCAACCATCGACAGTCTTCAATCTGTGGATGGCATAGGTGAAAAAAGGGCATTGGCAATTGCGTCGGCAATTGGTATGATTAAGAATAGAATTGGTTGACCACAAGACCATGACATGTGGTACAATGGCAAAGGCTATAAGATTTAGAAGGAGGATCAAGGATGAAGAGAACTTATCAACCCAATCGCAGAAAAAGGCAGAAGACTCATGGTTTTCTGGCAAGATCGAGAACTCCATCCGGTCGAAAAGTTCTGGCTCGCAGACGCGCAAAAGGTAGATGGAGAATAGCCGTTTGAACGATTTCTCTCTACCCAAGGCGGAGCGTTTGAGACTGACCAGAGACTTCGACAGGGTGTTCAAGGAAGGGAAGGCTCTTCAAAGTGATTTTTTCACTGTTATGTACATTAAAAACGGCTTTGAATACAATAGGATAGCCGTGATGGTTAGAAGGAAATTTGGCAAAGCTCATCAGAGAAATAAGATTCGTCGCTGGATAAAAGAAGCCTATAGATTGATGAAAAACGATTTACCGAAGGGATTTGATATAGTCATCCTTCCTAGAAAATCCCTGTCGGAAGTCTTTGGGAGTCTATCTTATTCCTTTGTTCGAAGAGAACTATACGATCTGTTAAAGAGGATCGAGATATGAAAAAGGCACTTGTGTCACTGATACGTTTTTACCAAAAATACATTTCTCCACTTAAACCACCGACATGCAGGTTTACTCCTACCTGTTCAACCTATGCCATACAGGCAATTGAACGTTTTGGAGTACTCAAGGGAGGTTATCTTGCACTTTTAAGAATTATCAGATGCAATCCTTTAAACCCCGGAGGGCATGATCCTGTGCCAGAAAAATTCACACTGAGGAGGAGATCGACTTGAGAAAATGGATTATTTTCACATTACTCGTTATTTCTGTGATCTTTGCTTTCTCGAAAAATGAAATTCAGGTGACAAACCTCGAGAATGGGCTGAGGGTCGTAACGCGGTTCAATGAATTTGAGCTGAACAGCAAAGGTGATCTTGTCAATGTCTATCTAACACTCGACAGAAAACTTCACATCTTTCAGTCAGATGGTGACGGTCTTGAGCTGTTCTCGATAGACGGTTCTCCTTTGAATGTAACTTCGACCAGTATCAAAGGGACCATGGTGGCACCAAACACGTATTCTGGAGATCTGTCGTTGATCTACGAATATGAAACTGGTGTCCAAAAGATAATAACTTTCAAGAACGTACCAGAGTACCTAATAGTCGTTGAGATCAAAACAGAAAACCCCGTAACAATCACCCTGCCCAGGGTCTGGTATGAAGAAAATGACCGTATTGTCAAAGACTATTTTCTGTCATTTGCGCCGAAAAACAGGATTATCTCCATTTCAAAGACAAATGGTGCAAATCTTGTCTCCAACAAATTGACTGTCAGCGGCTTTGGAAAAATAATGGTTCACATGGCACCATACAAAAGAGTGTTTCTAAAGAAATTATTCGAAGACGATTATCCGATTCTGCTCGCACAGATAAAGAAAATTAGCGGCAGTTCATCGTGGTATGACCCGATTTTCTACCCGCTTGTGTGGTTCTTCTGGTGGTTATTTGATCTGACAAAGAACTTTGGCTGGACCATAGTCATCTTCACCATTGTGGTCAGACTAGTCCTATATCCACTGTATCATGCACAGACAAAATCGATGATAAAGATGAGAAAACTCCAGCCGAAAATTGAAGCAGTAAGAAAAAAGTACAAAGACCCAGCCAAACAGCAAGAGGAATTGATGAAAGTCTACAAAGAGGAAGGCGTGAATCCTGCAAGCGGTTGTCTTATGCTGCTCATACAGTTACCCATATTCTTCTTGCTCTATGCAGTGATAAGGTACTTTCAGGAAGAATTCGCTTTCGGCAGCAGGTTTTTGTTCTGGAACGATCTTTCAATCGGGGGTTTTGGACCCAACGCGTTGTTCATAATCATCACAATAGTCGCAAGTTATTACAACACACTCATAACAAGTCAGGACACAAGGAGTGCCTGGCAGGGAATTCTCATGTCTGTGATCTTCCCATTTCTGTTCGTTGGATTACCAAGTGGCTTGTTCCTGTACTATACTCTCAACACCGTCATTCAGCTTGTAATCACCTACTATATCTATAAACGATACAAAATCAAAGGCATAACGACAAGAGAATTACTTGGTCTGAAGCCTAAAGCTTAAGGGGTGAGAGCTGGTGAAAAAGCTGAAAGCCACGGGACCTACCGTAATAGAAGCTGTTGAGAGAGCAAAGCAACAATATGATCTCAAAGATGATGAATTTGATTACACTGTTATCGAAAAAGGTTCAAAAGGTTTCTTTGGTCTCATGGCTAAGGAAGCAGTCGTTGAAATAACAATAAAGAATGGTTTTTATAAAAGAAAACTTGAACAGTTCATGAATCACATACTGAGCACATATGGAGACATCAAAGTCAACATTCAGTACGCAGGTAAGAGGTTTTCAGTCGAGCTTGAAGGGAAAGATCTTGGCAGATTGATTGGCAAGCACGGAAAAACCCTTGCTGCATTACAGCACATTGCCACCATTTATCTCAACAGATTGAGCGATACAAAGTTATCGGTGATAGTCGACGCAGGTGAATACAGAGAAAGGAGAAAGAAAAACCTTGAACGCATGGTTAAACAGGTGATTGAACAGGTCAGAGCCAGCAAAGGAAAGATCACTTTAGACCCGATGTTTGCCTTTGAAAGGCGTATAGTACACGAAATCGCCAAAAGCCATCGTGACATCAAAAGCTATTCGATCGGTGTCGAACCATACAGGAAGGTTGTTATCGAATACTGCTTAGACAATAAAGGTTCACTGAAATCTGACCAGGATTTCAAGAGCAGCGTTCGCAGCAGCTAACAGTGGATCCTTCTCAAGCTCGGCAGTGCCAACTAAACTTTTTTCTTTACCGTTATCGAGTCTGGTTATATGGCACAGGAGAAATTCCTTGCCGGCTAGTGTGACAATGCGCACGTCATCAACCGAGTAAATACTGTCGGTCAGTTCGTCAAAGGCTGAAATGACTGCTGCCGCAGCCGTTTTGAGTTTCTGAATGCTTGTTTTTGCACCTTCGGCAACACCTTCATATTTATCTTCGCCGTGTTCCACGGTGACTGTTACGCGCAAATTCTTGCCAAGGTCCTCTGTCGTCAGAGAAGAAACAACATACTCAGGATGAGTGCGTACCTCACCGGACATTTGGGCAACACTTATTATTTTTCTATCTATCCTCAACCCGGTAGAAGCCAGTATGGCTGTCTCCACATCACGAACGATCTGCTTTGGATTTTTCGCCGAATCGGCTATCACGTGTATTTCTCTCAAATTATCTCCATCGGGTACCACCCGAACGGCTGTAACACCAGATATCTGGGAAATAATACCTTCTAACTTTTTTGCATCTACCACAAAACACTCCCCCTTCTGGTATTCTAACATATGGTGGTGAAAAGATGACAATAGGTATAATAATGGCTGCTGGTAAAAGCACCAGAGCAAAGACAGATATCCCAAAACAATTTTACAAAATCGGTGATCATCCCGTTCTTTATTATTCACTTTCAACCTTTGAAAAATCCTCTCTGGTGGATTTCTGCCTTGTGATGATACCTGATGGATACAAAGAAAGTGTTACACAGATGGCGAAAAACTTTAGAAAAGTGAAATGGATACTAACAGGGGGAAAAACAAGACATGAAACCTCGCTGATAGCAGTTGATTTTCTCAGAGATATAAATCCATCGATAGTAGTCTTTCACGATGCAGCAAGACCTTTTTTGAGACTGAATTTACTTGATAAAGTCATTCAGCAGGCGAAAACCTTTGGGGCAGCTACCGCCGCTGTCCCAATTTTTGACACAGTCGCTTACTGCAAAGATGGTTTTGTGAGTTCCTACATACCCAGAGAATCTCTGTATCGCATCCAAACACCACAGGCTTTCGAGTACGAGATTATTATCCAAGCGATCAGTAGATTCGAAGCAGAGGATGGCACAAAACCTGTTTTTCTGAGCAACAGAAAGGTAAAAATAGTCCAAGCTGACCCGTATTGCTTCAAAATTACAGAACCGGGAGATCTGGATCTTGCAGAGCTCATCTGCCAATTCTGGAAGGACACATAGGATATATCATTTCAGAATAACCTTATGGACAACTAAGTTCTAAATCAACCGTAAACAGGTAGTTTTTTTCAAAAAATGCTTTAAAAAACTCTCGGGATGAGAGTTTGATCGATTTGTTATTTTTTTCACTTTCGTATTATATATAATGGACAAGCTTGTCGGGTAGATCTATCCAAAGATAAGTGCGTATAATTGGCATAGGTCTAATCTTTTGGTGCTGGAAAATCTATTGAAAAACTAAAGGACAGATCACTTAAAAAACACAGGATTTAAACAGTGAACTACCATTCACCTACGATGAAAGTTGCGATTAATTGAGTTTCAATCAGAATCATTTAAAAAATATCATAGTGATGTCTTTGGCAATTTACTTTTTATAGAAGATGAATTCTTCTTATTCAGTTTTTATGTGGTTATTTTTCAGATCAAAATTGAAATCTGTATTCTTTTTTTAGAAAGATATCTGAAAGAACAAATACAAATGATGGTTTTTTCAAAAGTACGGCGGAGGTCATCCTCCGCCTTTTGCGTTTTGTAGTCAATTCAAAATCAGTTCTTGACACAAGAACGTATATGGTATAATATGTGCCAACCTGAGGATTCAGGTACTCTTCTCAAAAAGGGGGCTGGATTATGCGGAAGGTCTACGTGTTTGTTGCCATGGTAGCGGTTTTTGCTTATGTTTTTGCAGCTGAGATCACCGAAGTAAAGATCGGAGCTGGCTGGGAAATGACCGGTCCTATTGCGGGATTTGGTCAGATGTCGTGGGATGGTGTGAGACTTGCGATGAAACTTAGACCCACCGTGAGAATTGGAGGCAAAGACATACCGGTCAGGGTAGTTCTTCTTGATAACAAAGGTGACAAGGCAGAGGCAGCCAATGTCGTGAAAAGACTGATCGATGTGGAAAAGGTCGTTGCGATTCTTGGACCATGTACCAGTTCGTGCGCCTTAGCCGCAGGTGCCATAGCCGAGCAAAAACAGGTTGCGATGGTCACAAACACCGCTACAAATCCACTTGTAACACAGAACAGAAGATTCATTTTCAGGACATGCTTTACTGACCCAATGCAGGGAGAATTGCTTGCAAAATTCGCCTGGGAACAATTGGGTTCAAAGAAAGTAGCGATCATGGTTGATGTAGCACAGGATTATGTGGTTGGTCTTGCCAATTACTTCAAAAGAAAGTTTGAACAGTTTGGTGGCAAGTTTTTTGATGAATATTACAACACTGGAGATCAAGATTTCACCGCTCAACTGACAGATGCCCTGTCGAAAAATCCGGATACGATTTTCCTACCAGGCTATTATTCAGAAATAGCACTCATCTGCAAGCAAGCCCGCGAGCTGGGTTTTAAAGGTAACTTCTTAGCAGGCGATGGTGCAGATGCACCAGAGTTGATACAGATTGGTGGAAAGTTTGTTGAAGGATTGTATTACACAACCTACTTCCATCAGGACGCTGATCTTTCAGTGGCGACAAAGCCTTTTGTTGAAGCATATATCAAGGAATACAACAGAAGACCAGATGCATTCGGTGCGCTGGCTTTTGATGCTTACAATCTCGTGCTGGATGCAATCGAAAGAGCTCAGTCAATTGACCCGATCGCAATAAGAGATGCAATCGCAGCGACGAAGGATTTCCAGGGTGTTGGCGGAACAATTACTTTCCCGGAAGGATCTGGAGATCCAATAAAACCTGCTGTTATCAACACCGTGAAGAATGGTCAATTCATGCTCATGACAGTTGTAAGACCGTGAACATAGCCCCCGAAAGGGGGCTTTTACAAAAGTGGGGGTGATTTCTTGAGCCTTGCCGGGTTTTTACAGCACCTTGTCAATGCGTTTTCCTTGGGTGGAATTTATGCTCTGATCGCTATAGGTTATACAATGGTCTATGGCATACTCAGACTCATCAATTTTGCACATGGTGATATCTTCACATATGGAATATACTTTGCCTTTTATGGAGTCATACTGTTTCTCATGCCGTGGTGGGCGGCTTTTATTTTTTCGATCTTCGTAACGGCATTTTTAGGAGCATTCATTGAAAGAATTGCGTACAGACCCTTGAGAAATGCACCCAGGATATCGGCACTCATAACTGCCATCGGTGTCTCTTTCTTTTTGGAGAATTTTGCAATAGTGGTATTTGGTGGAAGGGCAAAATCTTTCAATCCTCAAACTGGTATTTACCCAACATCGTTTTTAAACATGATAGACATCGGCGATGTCAAAATACCTGTTCTCACATTCATCACAATCGGTATTGTGGTTTTAGCATTGATACTGTTGATGTGGATAGTTTATAAAACAAAGGTTGGAATGGCGATGAGAGCCATTTCAAAAGACATTCCTATGACAAAACTGATGGGTGTTAACGCGGATAGAGTGATCAGTTTTACGTTCATGCTGGGTTCCGGTCTTGCTGCTGTAGGTGGAATACTCTGGGCAATGAAATATCCACAGGTTTATCCCTATACGGGTATGATACCTGGGCTCAAGGCTTTCATAGCGGCAGTCGTTGGGGGTATAGGTAGCATTCAGGGGGCAATGGTCGGTGGTTTCATACTGGGAATAAGTGAAATCATGATCGTCGCATTTGTGCCTTCCCTGGCTGGTTACAGAGATGCTTTTGCTTATGCGATATTGTTGTTTGTTTTGCTTGTTAAACCAACTGGAATACTCGGCGTGGAAGTATCGGAAAAGGTGTGATAATATGAGGGTGAAGTTTTTTCTCACAATCTCTTTGATCACTGGCATAGGCTTTCTTCTGTTTCTCGCAAACAAAATGGCGAGTGAGTATGTAATACTGATCTTAAATCTAATGGCGATAAACATAATTTTTGCGGTTTCGCTGACTCTCATCAATGGAATAACTGGCATTTTCTCCCTTGGACATGCCGGTTTCATTGCCATAGGCGCGTATGTATCGGCACTGCTGACTTTGCCTGTTGCACAAAAAGAGATGACTTTTCTCATAAAGCCTTTGATCTACCCACTGAATCAGATTCAGATTCCTTTTCTGCCAGCCACGATAATCGCCGGACTTGTCGCTGCTGGATTTGGTTACGTTGTTGCGGCACCATCGTTGAGACTCATAGGCGATTATCTGGCAATTGCCACACTTGGATTGGGAGAAACTATACGAATTATCGCAAATAATGCCTGGTCTATCACAAATGGCGCTCTGGGTTTGAAGGCAATTCCACCATACACAAATATCTATTGGTCCTGGGGCTGGGCGCTCATAACCGTTCTGGTGATTTCTAGTCTGGTGAAAAGTAGCTACGGGAGGGCTCTGAAAGCCATTAGAGAAGACCCAATAGCTGCTAAAGCTATGGGAATAAATGTTTTTTCACATCAGGTTGTGAGCTTCGTGCTTGGTTCCTTCTTCGCAGGCGTTGGAGGATCGCTGTGGGCTCATCTCATCACCACAATTGATCCAAAGTCATTTGCCTTCTCTAAAACATTCGAAATACTCATCATGGCTGTGCTCGGTGGGCTTGGCAGTATCAGCGGGGCAATCATAGGAGCTTCAATTTACACAGTTGGACTTGAGTTTCTGAGATTTCTCGAAAGTCCATTCAAGATTGCTTCCATCACCTTCCCTGGTATTCCCGGCATGAGAATGGTGGTTTTGTCTGTTTTATTGATTTTACTGATGCTCTTTTGGCAGCGCGGGATAATGGGTAGAAATGAACTGTCGTGGGACTCACTCTACTCGTTGATAACGCGTTTGAAAAAAAGAGGTGTGAAAAATGAATGAAGTGCTTTTGATAGACAACGTAACAAAACGCTTTGGAGGTCTTGTAGCTGTCGATCAGTTTAACGGTTATATAAAGCAGGGCGAATTGGTTGGATTGATAGGTCCAAATGGAGCTGGCAAGACAACTCTTTTCAATGTTATAACAGGAATGTACGCTCCAGATGAAGGCAGGATCTTCTTTTTTGGCAGGGATATATCAGGTCACAAACCACATGAGATAACACGATATGGTATAGCAAGAACCTTTCAGAATATCAGATTGTTTTCAGATATGACTGTTCTGGAAAATGTAATGGTTCCACAGCACCTGAAGCTCAGAAGCTGGCTGTGGTTTTTCAAATGCGTGGCTAAAACGCCGGGGAGCATTCGCATGGAAAAACAGATGTACAGCGAGGCTTTTAAACTGCTTAACAGAGTTGGGCTGGAGAGTTTTGCCAACGATAAAGCCAGTTCACTACCCTATGGTTTGCAGAGAAAACTTGAAATAGCACGAGCACTCGCCACTAACCCGAAACTGCTATTACTCGACGAACCTGCTGCCGGTATGAATCCTCAGGAAACCTATGAACTGATGGAATTCATCAAAAAGGTGAGAAATGATTTTTCTCTGACGATAATGATCATTGAACACGATATGAAAGTAATAATGGGTATCTGTGAACGAATCTATGTTATGGACTATGGAAAGCTCATTGCCCAGGGAAGTCCGCAGCAGATTCAGTCCGATCCTGTAGTGATCAAAGCCTACCTCGGCGAGGAGGTGTTGTCGTGAATGAAGAAGTCTTGAGAATAGAAAATCTGCATGTTTATTATGGGAACATTCACGCGCTCAAAGGTATCTCTATGAAGGTTCAAAAAGGTCAAATTGTCACGTTGATTGGTGCCAACGGTGCAGGCAAGACAACTACACTTGGGGCGATTACGAATCTGGTGAATAAGAGAGAGGGAAAGGTTTTTTTCAATAAAAGCGACATTACGCATTTACCAACACATATGATCGTAAACAGCGGGATTGCCCTTGTTCCAGAGGGTAGGAGGATCTTTCCGAATCTCACAGTTTATGAAAATCTGATGATGGGTGCATACGCAAGAACAGATCAAGATGGCATAAAACGCGACCTGGAATGGGTTCTGACACTTTTTCCAAGGCTCAAGGAAAGGTTGAAACAATTAGGTGGAACGCTTTCCGGTGGTGAGCAACAGATGCTCGCCGTTGCTCGTGGATTGATGACCAGACCGAAGTTACTCATGCTCGATGAACCATCACTTGGTCTTGCACCTTTGCTTGTGAAAGAAGTTTTCGAAATAATTCAGAAAATACGCCAAGAAGGAGTGACAATACTTCTTGTCGAACAGAATGCTTTTGCAGCTTTGAAGATTGCTGACTACGGCTATGTACTGGAAACAGGGCGCATTGTCCTTGAAGATACCGGACAAAATCTATTGGGGAACGACAATGTGAGAAAAGCCTACCTTGGTATCACCACAGGACGATAAATTTCATGAGATGAAGCAAGCCAAGATTTATCAGGCTTGTCGAAGTCTGTCGAAGAGCGATCTGAAAAAATTGTCAAACTGACAGAAATCGTTGATGATCTGCTAAAATCTATTAATGAACTTCAGACACACATTGAAAAATTCAAGACGTGAAGGAGGTGTTTTGATGAGCAAACTGAAAATAGTTTTAGACAGCACATCGGACGTTTCTGAGGAATGGGTAGACAAATACGATCTGTCAGTTATACCGCTTCACATTACCTGGCCCGATGGTACTCAGGAAGACGATGTAAGAGATATAGAAAAGATAAGAGATTTCTACAATAGAATCTCCAAGGCTTCAGCTTTACCCAAGAGCTCTCAACCTTCGGTTGGTGAATTTGTTTCGTTATATGAGAAACTGCAAAAAGAGGGATACGAAGAAATCCTGGCCATCTGTATATCAACAAAATTGTCTGGTACTTATGACTCGGCGCTTGCGGCATCGAAAGAGGTCAGGATTCCCGTCTATGTGATTGACAGCAGACTTGCGTCCGCAGCGATGCCACTGCTTGCACGGCGTGCGAGGGAACTTGAGGCAAAAGGACTGAGCACAAAACAGATTTACGAAACACTCATAAAAGATGTTGAGCAGACTAAATACAAAGCGATCTTTTACGTGTCGAATTTCGATTTTCTGGTAAAAGGTGGAAGGGTTTCAAGGATGCAGGGGTTCTTCGGCTCTTTACTCAACATACACGTCGGTGTGTGGATTGATCCTGAGGGAAGACTCGTTCCTTTTGAGAAAGCAAGAGGCACCAAAAGAGCTCAGGAAATGCTGATTAAGAAAAGCCTGAGTTTAGTACCAGAGGGTTCGAAGATCAGAGTGATCATGGTCGATGCCGATGAAAGAGAAAGTACAAAAATCATGCTCGAAATGTTGAAAAAACACTATAATGTTCTGGATGCATCTTTCACAGAGATGGGAAAGGTCATTACAACACATGTGGGACCAGGGACCGCCGGTTTTGGTCTGGAGGTTGTTGAGTGAGACAGTTCATCTTAATCATAGTGTTGATCGCAATCGCAGGGCTTTTGGTTTTGGTTCTGTACTCAAAACAACCAAACCCAAAGATTACAATCTTTGAAGATGGTCAGACCAATTTTCGCAGCGGCATTGAAAGATACATCAGGGAAAATAACCTGAAAGTAGAACTCATAACAATTAGAGTAGACCAGCAAATCGATGAAATTGAAAAAAGTATGCGAAAATATTCCAACTGCTACGCCGTAGGTCCAAGGATCAGCACTGAAGCTATGGCTCTATTGCCATATCTTGATAAGTACCAGATCTTTGCAATAGCACCCTTAGTAACTTCTCCACAGGTCGTTGGAAAGAGCAGGTACTTTATGACTCTGAGCGTTACAGATGACATACAGGCAAAAGGATTAGTTGACCAACTGAACAGCGATTCGAGAAAAAACACCATCGTGATACTGGACAAAAACAACATCGTTTACAGTGAAAATCTTTTTAAAATAATGGTTCAGTATTCATCGACGCCCCTACATTGTTTGTACATAGATTCTGTGGATGAAATGCTGGATTTTGATTTTTCAAATTACGACTCTATAGTACTGGTTTTAGATGGAAGAGTAGCTGGTCTGGTGGCTCAATTGGCTATGAACAAAGGATTCAAAGGGATTATTTATGGTTCTGATTATGCTTACACAGATGCTCTGCTTTCAACAGGTGGTCTGGCGGTTGAGGGAATGATGATATACAATATACAGCCTTTTCGACTTTTCCCAGATGATGAAATCGGGTTTTATGGATCTTCAACAGGCAGGTAGTTATGATACTCTTATGGTTATATGGTCTTTGATCAAATCAAAGATAAAGACAAATGAAGCGTACAATTATCTTCAAAATAAGACATTCAATGGGGCAACAGGGAGTTTTACGGTTAAACCAGATTTATCCGTTTCAAGATCAACGAATTTCGTGACGGTAAAAAATGGACAATTTGTTGAAGAGGTGAAGAAATGAAGCTTGCGGTTGTAGCTCGCAGGTTGTCAAGATATGGGCTTTTTTTGATTCTAATTCTGGTTTTTGTTTTTGTAGTTGGTTTTGTGATAATTTCCGGAAACGTTCACAGGTACTACTCTCAAACTTATTTGCAGGCTGAAAAACGTTTGTTGGAGAACATAATCAATAATGTACTCAAGGGAAAGCAGCAGGTTGATATTCTGACAAGAACCCTGAGCCCTGATCTTGTAGATTTACAAACCGGTGTTGATCTCTCACGTGTACTGACTTACAAAAAATTACCCTGGCTTGTACCAGACTCCAAAGGCTTATTTCTTTCTGGAAACAGCGCCAAACTTCTACTCGAAAGCCACAATGGTTTGTTGTTCATCGAGATACCGCAGAGTTTCTTTAGCAGCTTTCTGACAAGTGAACTTGCAAGCGTGCTTTTAGTTACAGAACAGGGTGAAATCGTTCTGTCAACCCAGATGGAAATGGCAGGTGTTAACGTTGGTATCAAAAATAGATTTGTCAGATTGAACGGTCTTTCTGGATATCTATATCTGGAAGATCTTCCCATTATAAACGCAAAGGCAGCCGTTTTTATACCTTTTAAAAGTTATCTTGTTGTTTTGACACCATATATGATCATTTCACTGGTAGCGCTGATGGGTACGATTATATGGATGATCTTCTTTTCAAGGTTCGAAACCAAACTCATAGGTGCTACTGCTATGGTAGTGGACAACATAAATAAAAGCGCCGTAGAAATCCAGAAAAACAAAGAAGTGAATTACGTGCCCGTGAAAACCCGTATTGATGATTTGAACGAATTACAGGAATCTATCGCAAAACTTCTTGAGATACAGAAGGCTTCACAGGTTGAAATGCACGCAATGATGAACAGCCTGCAGGACACAGTCAATGAACTTGAAGAAATGCAAAGAACCCTTCAAGAAAGAAACACCCAGATAATATCCACTCTCGCTGAAGCTATTGAAATAAAAGATGCGAGCACATTTGGTCACTCCGGCAGAGTGGTCAGCCTCGCACTTGATTTGGCAAAAGAGCTGGGTATAACAGATCCCGCAGATCTGGAAGCAATAAAGTTTGGTGCCCTGCTGCATGATGTGGGGAAAATAGGGATACCTGAACACATACTGAACAAACCCGGCAGGCTCACCTTCGATGAGTTTGAAATAATGAAAAAACATCCGATATACGGTGAAAAGATCGTCAAGAACATATCTGGATGGGATTTAGTAGCAGATATCGTAAGACACCATCATGAGAATATAGATGGCTCAGGTTATCCAGATGGACTGACTGGCGACCAGATAAGTATACGAGCTCAAATAGTCTCTATGGTTGATGTTTTCACGGCATTAATTGAAGAAAGACCGTACAGACCTGCTCTAAGCCTTGACGAAGCACTGAGGATTATAGAAAAAGAAATGCTTGGAACAAAATTCCATCCGGATCTTTACAAGGCATTTTTGAATGTTGTGAAAAGAAGGCTTTCAGAACTTGGATTTTGATTTTTTTGAACTTGCACGACGGCATTTTTCGTGTTAATATTTATAAACAGGGGGCGAACGGTTTCGACGGGTTTGGGATCCCCCAGGAAGCGAGTCGAGGTCTCCACCTCCTCGTAAATAAGGTGGAATAAAAAAGAAGTGCCAACAACGAACTTGCACTTGCTGCTTAATAGATAAGCAGCCGTTCCTGCCGAGTTTGACTGGTGCTCGGACAGGGGCGTGATATAACCAGTCTATCCCCAAAGAATCTGCCTTCCGTTCTTTGGTGGGAAACCAAGGAAGGCTATAGTTCACAAGACCTGCCTGTGGGTATTGTGAACTGAATTGAAAACACAGGCTGCACTCGGAGACGCCTGGGGGTACTCATTCTCGGACGGGGGTTCGATTCCCCCCGCCTCCACCAGGATCATTCATACCTCAGCGCTTCGACAGGATTGAGTTTTGATGCTTTCATTGCCGGAAAGACTCCAAAGAACACGCCAACAGCTACCGAAACAGAAACGGCTATCAGTATCACAACAGGTGTGACAGCAGTTTGAATGGAACCTATAAGAGCTATTGCTCTGGAAAGAAGTATACCCACACCGACTCCGATGATTCCAGCAACCAGCGTCAGAATGATCGATTCAAGCAAAAACTGCGTGAGGATATGTGTTCTATTTGCACCAACTGCTTTTCTAACACCAATCTCCCTGGTTCTCTCTGCCACTGTGACAAGCATTATGTTCATTATTCCTATTCCACCAACTAACAGAGAAATTCCCGCAATACTGCCGAGCATGAAACTCAAAAGCGCCATCGTTTGATTGATTGTTTGTAACATCGCTTCCTGGCTGATTATCCTGTATTTCTCTGAATCCTGGAATCGCGAGTACAGAACAGAGTCAATCTGGGAAACAGCCTCAGCCGCAACCTCTTCTGATTGAGCCTGAGCAATTATAGAAGAAACATAACTTCTCTTAAAAAGACGATTTTCTGCCGAAGAGAATGGAACTAAGATTGATCTATCTGGGTTCAAGAAAAGTAACGTTCCACTTTTTTCAAGAACGCCGATTATCTTATAATTCTGTCGGATCGATTGACTTGATATTTTTATAGTCTTTCCGACTGCGTCGCCATCAGGGAAAAGCGTATCGGCTATCTCTTTACCAATCACTGCTACCCGTCTTCTGCCGTTTTCATCTTCCTGAGTGAAATACTCGCCCTCCTGCAGGTTTAAATTCATCATGTTGAAGATCTGCGGATAGACTGCCAGAATAGTGGAAAAGGTGTTCTGTCGTTCATATTGGACAATGAAATTACCCTGCTGAACAGGTGTAACGTACAAAACTGACGTACAAAACTGCTGGATTTTTTGAGCGTCGTCTTTTGTCAGCAGATCAGAAAGACTTGTTGATACGCGACCTCCCCTACCTCCAGTGAACCCCGGTGAAATCATGATCAGATTTGAACCGATGGCTGAGAGATTTTGCTTTATACTCCGACTGGTTCCTTCCGCCACGGAAACAACTGCTATTACGGCTGCAACACCTATGATTATGCCTATCATCGACAAGGCAGTCCTGAGCTTGTTTGCCGCAATGGATCTGAACGCTTCTTTAAGCATTTCCAACACTTGTTCTCACCTCTTGGGATACTATCTTTCCATCTCTCATGTGGATCACACGCTCGCCGTTTTCAGCCACTTCAGGATCGTGCGTTACGACGATTATGGTTAGACCATCTGAATGCAGATCTGAGAAGATTTTGAGTATTTCAGCCCCACTTTTACTGTCCAGATTCCCCGTTGGTTCATCGGCAAGAATAATCTGTGGTTTATTTGCAAGTGCTCTTGCTATTGCAACTCTTTGCATCTGCCCACCAGAAAGCTGTGTTGGCTTGTGCTCCATTCTTTCAGAAAGTCCGACCATTGCCAAAAGTTCCTTTGCTCTTTTTCGCCTGATTGCTCTTGGTACACCTGCGTAAATCATTGGAAGTTCTACATTTTCAAGTGCCGTCAAACGTGGTAAAAGGTTGAACTGTTGAAAGACAAAACCAATCATTTTGTTTCTCACCTTGGCAAGATCTCTATCACTGAGCTGTGAAACTTTCTGACCTGCTAAATAGATTTCACCGGAATCTGGTTTGTCAAGACATCCCATCAAGTGCATCAGCGTGGTCTTGCCACTTCCAGACGGACCCATGATCACCAGATATTCTCCGTTAAAAACACTCAATGTTACACCATCCACAGCTTTGACTATGTTATCTCCCATTTTATATGTTTTTCGGATATTCTCAACATTTATTATGACATCCATCTTTGCACCCGCTTTCCTATCGTCTAGGGATTGGTGCCGATCCACCCATTGGAATTACTATTCGCTGAGTATTGTTAGAAGAAGATGATGTTCTGTTTATGATAATCACTTCCCCTTCTTTCAAGCCGTCTAAGATCTCATATCCACTTGAGAATCTTTCTCCTACGGTAACCTGCCTTTTTTCAGTTTTGTCTGCGTTTTTCACCGTGACATAAGCCTTACCTGATTCATAAGTAATTGCACCGACTGGAACAACTATCACATTTGTCTTGCTCAAAACGGTTATTTCAGCCTCACAGCAAAGACCAGGTATTATTTTGTTCATCAATTCTTCCATTCTATTTGCACCAGCTCCCACAGATTTTGGAAAGATCAAGCTCAGTTTTATCGGAATTGTGACTATTCCACCTGAATTTTGTGCTTCACTTCCAACATATGTCACCTTTGCGGGAAATTTCACTCCTTCAAATGCTTCAAAGGTTAAAAAAGCTGTTTGACCAACTTTTACCTTTGAATAATCCATTTCTTCAACGGCAGCAGATACATACAGATTTTCAACATTCACGACTCTTGCCACTACATCGACAGCTGTTCCCTTTGAGACATAGTCGTTGACTTCAACATTCAATGCCGTCACTATACCACTCACTGGAGAGGTGATTTTACATCTATCAAGATCTCTTTTTGCGATTTCAAGCTCAAGTTGGCGCTGCTCAATGAGCAGTTTCGAGCCTGAATTTTTCGCCAGTTCATAATTTTGAAGTGCCTTTAAATAAGAAAGTCTATAGTCAGAATCATCCAGCTCTATCAACAAATCCCCAGCCTTTACCGTGTCACCTTCTTTGACGTATATCTTTTTGACAACTCCGCTCACCAGTGCCTGCACTTGGGCAGAACTCTCGGCTTTGATTGTTCCAGAAACAGTCACAGTATCAACCAAATTAGTCCTTTTTACTGTATACTCTGTTGAAGAAGTGGTGGCTGAAGATTGCTGCACATTTCTATTACAGGACCAGAGAAACAAAAATAAGATCGAAACAGATATCAGTATGTAGGTCGCAATGTTCTTTCTCATCTCAGTTACCTCCCGCGATTTGAACAAGATCAACACCAAGCGTCTGGAGTAAATTGATCTTAGCGATCAACAGATTGTAATTTGCCTTGAAAAGCTCTGTTTCAGCATCATTCAGATCTAATTTTGCACTCTCAAGATCACTTTCTGATACGAAAGAAGAAGCATTCAGGGTATTTTCATACTCCATCTTTTTCAGTTGTAAATTGAGTTCGGCTACTTTTTTCGATGATTCAGCAATTCTTATCGAAAGAAAAGCTTTTCGCACGGCTTTTCTCAAGTTATCTATTTTTTCATCGAGTATGCGTTGCTCCAGTGAATATGAATCCTTGGCAGAATTGTATGCGTAATTTTTCTCTCCGCGGTCGAGTATGTTGTAGCCAAATCCAAAGCCGAGTGAGAAAGAATATCCGCTTTCCGAGTTCTTATCCTGTTTGACTGTGAATGAAAAAGTTGGATTTGGCAGCCATTCCTGATAAGCCCTTTCGTTTTTACGTTTTGCAATTTCAACTGCCATCAACTGGGCTTTCAAATCAAGCCGGTTCATAACGAGTTTCTCTGCTTGTTGCTCATCTGGCAGGCTGGCTGTAATCCTCTCAAGGCAGGCGATCATCGTATTAAGCGTATCAGTGGAATACCCCGTAAGAGCTCCTGTGAGATTCTGACTGATTTGATCAAGCTGATTTGTCATCTGGTAGATATTGCTCTGAACCTGCAGTATATCTTCTTTTGATGCAGTGCCAGCCTCGTACGCCTTTTGTAAAGAATTAAACTGATCTTCCAGAATCTTTATCTTCTGTTTTGTGATATCCAGTTTTCTTGTGTAATAATGATAATTGAAAACGTCATTTGCAAGATCCACAAAAACCTTGTTTCGTGCATCAGTCAAATCCCAGGCTGCAGAAGTGTATTCTTGCTGGTTCTGTAAGTCTGTAATATCCCATTTGGAGAAAAGTTCCCTTGAAATTCTCAAAGCCCAGCCGCTGTCGTCCCATTTTTCGCCTTCACTCGAGTAGGTCCAGCTATTTGAAATGGCAAAATCAAACCCCGCGATGTTCTGAAAAACGATGGAAATCGGAATAGACACTGTGTAATTCTCAAAATCTGTTGTAACAGACAATTTATCAGTACCCACATAAGGTATAAAGACATTCCTGGTTTTTGACAAATTGAACTCGGCGTTTTTGTACTTTATAACAGCAGAAAGATAAGAACTGTCTTTTTGAAGTTGCTCCTGCACAAGATCAAAAAAACCTGCGAATGACAAAAGTGGTATCAACAAAAACAAGATCAGAATTTTTTTCATGTTAGATCACCCGCCAAAGATAGAAGAGAGCAGTTGCTGATAATCCAGATTCGCATCAAGGTAGAGCGAACAGAGGTTTTTCAGAAAAGATTTTATGTAGCCGAGCAAGGTTTTTTGAGCTGTGAAGTAGGTGTTTCTGGCTTCAAGCAAATCTTTTTCAGAAGCGACACCCACCTTGTAGTTGTTCTCGGCACTCTCAAGCTGAGATTTTGCCACACTGACAGTCTCTCTCTGAGCCTGAATGGTCTTTTTGAGGTTCTCAGTTGTCAAAAGCAGTGACTGATAAGATTTTTTTGTGCTGTTTTGAGTGTTTTTGAGCTCATTTTGAGCTATTTTCAATACTCTTTCGTACTTGTTCTTTGTGTAAGCTGATGGATTCACAAGGCTATCATAATCCATCTGAGCCACATCGACATCGATCTGCGCAATTTGAATGGCAAGTGATTCTTCAAGCAATTTGTCAATCGAAGGTAGTTTCACATCGATGTTGATTGATGAAGGATCTATAATCTGCACATCTTTGCCTAAGAGAATCAGAAGGTCTTGCTTGGATTGATCCAGGCTCAATTTCGCTTCATCAAGGCTTGCCTGCGATCCAAGTCGAGTTGAGCTCGCACTTTGAAGATCCTGCAATGTCGCGGCTCCTGTTTTGTACAGCTCTTGAGTTTGTTTGAAATCAATCTCAGCTATCTGCAATTTGTTCTGAGCAATTTGAACTTGCAGGGTGTTCTCAAGCACGCCGATGTAAGCGTCAAAAAATTCATTGTAGAAACTCTTCATGGACTGGTTATAGGTCTGCTGGGCTTGAAGCCATGATTTTTGTGCGACAAGCTGCTGTCTTTTGTTTTTTGCTTCGATCATAGCCTTGTCGTAGTCGTTTTTTGCCTGCTCAAAATTCAGTACAGCCTTTAGATAAGTGACACTGTTTTGCTTTGCAAGTTCGATCACATCAACAATACCAGCGAACATGAGAACAACGGTTGAAACCAAAAACAGCACGAATACTTTTCTCACGATACAACCCTCCATTCTGTGTTGATTCAAATGGATTCTAAATCGTATTTGCCATTTAACTTTAAATTTTTAATAATTTTCTAATTTCTAAATCATCCTGCGCCCACCCTGCTGCCGCCAGACCCTCCACCTACTCTACCCCCACTTGAACCAGATCCACCAGAACTTGAAACAGCAGAAACTGCCATACTCCTGAAAGAAGAAAGATCAGCCATTAACATGGGTGAATAATAAACCTTCGAGGCTACGGGAGTTGATGGTGGTTCGGGGTACAGTTTTCTGAGGTTATTTACAACCTGTTTTGCCACACCAAGTGCAGTTGCATAGACTATGTAATCATCCCAGATGGCTATCGACTGGGGAGGATATGTCGACAGCGCGGAAAAGTCCGTTATGAATTTTTCAAAGTTTTTCCATCTCAAATAATACAGTAATCCATCTGAAGTCCAGCGTGAAAAAACTGTTTTTTTCATAAAAAGCACAACTGTTCCTATTACAATAGATGCTCCCATAAGCATCATCGAGTACCTTGAAACTATTTCATAACCTTCAGGAACCTTCGACAACCCAAGGATCACAAATATCGGAATGAGAATACCAAAAACGATGCCAAAAAATTTGGCTAAGGTGTTACCTGTGGTGATCAGATAATTTTTTCCAGCGGCTTGGTGGTACACACTGTCTCTCCATTTATTGATTGCTTTGAGAAATCTCTGCGCGTTGGCCTGATCTTTCAACAGCTTTTTGATGATCTTGAAATCAACAACACCGTCTTTTTCAAACATCCTGAAGGCTTCCAGAAGATCTTGATTTTCCCGATTGACTCTGACTATTTTCAAGCCGATAACTTCTTTTTTCTCATTTTCGAGCAGTTCAACATCGCCTTTTTTCACACAATTGAGTATCGCAGCGGCTATCGCATCATCGTCTGGATGCGAGCAGATCTTTTTGACGATGGCATTGACAACCTCTGGAGGATCGTTATAAGGAATCTCTCTTTCGTAAAGTGAATCGTACTGTATTGATTGCTCTTTACCAAATTTCCTGTATAGAACAACAGGAACAGCTATAACAAGAAACAGGTAGGCTATGCTTCCCGTTACAATCAACAGAGTCTTGATCGAATAAGATCGCTCGATGTCTTTTATCTGTGAAAGATTTATTGATTTCATCATGTATTGAGTACCTGTTCTGAGCAAATTTGGAAAGACAAACCTTCCTTCCACAAAGCAGTTTGCTGGAACGTTTCTGAACTCAGCCTCATAGATGTTCGGACTGATCATACTGCTCTTAACCTGAAGCCCCCACGGGTGATGGTAGACGATTGGTTTTGGGAATTTCTCTGGAAAACTCACACGAACCTTCAGAGATTGTGTTCGAACAGAGGTACCAGTACCTATGTATTTCACAAACAATTGCGTGAAGTCCTGTCCTTCTATGAGCAAATCTTCCAGGTGGTATGAAAATGCCACTTTTATAATCAAACCATCTTTTGGCACTGTGAGGTATTCATTCATGGATCTGCTGAAAATCAGCCTCAGGTTTATGCTGTTTTCGTTTTTCGTATCGTAAAATGGTCCTGTTTGCAACGGTGGCCCCTGAAGAATTTCAAAGTTGAAATTAGATATCCTGGTGGGTCTATCAAAATCTACAGCCCAGCTGACATATCGAAAAGGTTTTTTGAGTTTGTAGGTAACTGTTTCCACAACATCTGCAGAGCCATTTTCATTGACCAGTATCGAATATGTCCTTTCGGGTAGCTCAAAAATGGAAGATGTGAACCTGTCGACAAAGCTAACGATGATACCAAAAGTTGCTAAACCGAAGAAAAAGATCAGCAAAGCCGTTCTTATGAATTTTCCCACAGAGCACACCTCCTGTGTGCTCCAATGATACCACAGCTCAACTCAGTTCATCTAAAATCTGTTTTGCCTGCTCGTAAGTTAACTTACCACTTGCCACAAGGCGCAGAATTTTCTTTTCTATACCATCAGATCTCTCGGTTCTGTTTGTTGACCTGATATCCACATCGCCTGAAGCCGTGCTGACAGTTACTTTCATCCTGCCATCACCAAAAAGGTAATCTCTACCCTCGCGTGTATAGCCAACGTTGGTATTCAATTCACCGCTCGCTGTTCTCATAGTCAATCTCACATTCGGCACACCGACCGTTTCCATGGTCAAATCTCCGCTTGTGGTGCTCACAATCCATTCGCTGTTCTGGCACACCAGATTCTTTATGTTCAGATCTCCACTAACACTGGAAAAAACAAGCCTGGCAATTTTCGGCGAATCCATTGTGATATCCCCAGAAACGGTCTTTATCTGGCAGTCAGAAAATTCCACGCTGTCCATTGAAATGTCTCCTGAGACGGTCTTTACAGATAAAGCTTCACCTTTCATTGAATGTATCGTAACATCCGAGGAAACCCCACTGACCATCAGCTCTTTCAGCTCACAGGGCACCACGAGTTCCATGCTTTCCTGTGAGCTTTGCAGACCAAATATCACAGGACCGAGCAATGAGAAATGCTTATCCTTAGTGCTTATTATCAATGTATCATCTTTATACTCCAAGGAAGGTGGCTGCGATTGGTAAAGAATATAAGTGTCCGCCGACTGAGTGCCGAGTATTTTCACGTCGCTGTCCACGATTTTCACTATAAGCTTTCTGATCTTTGTAAAATCAATTGACTGTCTTTCCACCGTTCTCACCCCTTAAAAGCCCATGAAGATCACAATAACCCATATAACAACCAGTTCACCTGCAAGATACACGATGATGGGCACTATGTTCCCGATGATCAAAAACAGAGCATACAAACCCACAAAAAAAGCATACACGAGCGTAACGGACTTCACTTTCATCTGAAGGAGTTTTGAACCTATGTACATCAACAAAAGTGCTCCTATCACACCGGTTATGGCGAGCGCTATCTTCACTGCTCCCTCAACCTCCTGATTTTCTCGAGTGCCTCCTGTGCCGAAATCTCGCCTTTTTCAAGTTTGTCCAGTAGTTCATCAACCTGTTTCTCTTCCTCAACTTCCTGCGCTTCATAACCAAGTGTCTTGACGATCCCTTCCAGTCTTGATTTTGCAGTTGGGTATGATATTCCAAGCTCCTTTTGCAAATCACTCAAATTGCCTCTTACTTTGATAAAAATCCTCAGAAAATTCAACTGGTCTGGTGTGAGCCTGAAGAATTCTTCAAGTTCAAATTTACCCTTTATCACTGTATTACAGGATGGACAGCTCAGCTCTGTTACAACAAGATTCGATCCACAAATTGGACATTTTGAAATGACTCGAGCCATTGAAATCTCTCCTTTCAATTTTTTCAACTGTACTTGAATATATTTTATATTTCAATTCAATTTTAGTCAAGGTCATATTAAAGTAACAACAAACTTCTTCCTGCTGAGAATATCTCTGATAAAATCTTCTGGGAGGGATCTAAAATGTACAAAAAGGTACTGATAAAACTCAGCGGGGAGGTAATGTGCGGGGAAGGATCAAGGGGATTTGATCAGACCAACATAGATTATCTGGTAAAGCAAATATCTCAAGTTGTGGACTACGGTACGAATGTTGGAATTGTGATAGGCGCCGGGAATATATTCAGGGGTGAAGAGCTGTCAGAGATACCGCATTCACTGGCAGATCAGATAGGTATGCTCGGTACAGTAATAAACGGTCTGTATCTGAAAGGAGCTCTTGAAAAGCATGGCATCAAATGTGTCGTGGTTTCGCAAATATCTTCCTTACCATCGATCAGACCCATTCATTACGATGACATAAATCTCTATTTCGACGCAGGTTACGTTGTTATCTTTGCCGGTGGAACAAGTAATCCATTCTTTACAACAGACACAGCAGCAGCGCTTAGGGCTGTTGAAATGGGAGCATCTGTTTTGATAAAAGCAACGAAGGTTGACGGCGTTTACGACACCGATCCGAAAAAGAACAGTATAGCTCATAGATTTGAAAAAATCTCTTATCAGCAGGCAATAAAACTCGGGTTGAAAGTTATGGATATGGAAGCTTTTTCCATCTGCGGTAGATACAGACTTCCCATAATAGTTTTGAATTTCTTTCAAGATGGAGCTCTGTTAAAAGCTGTCCGTGGAGAAAATATTGGTAGTATCATATTACCTGATTGAGGAGGTGAACGGATGTACAACGAAATAGTTGATATCAAAGCAAGAGAAGTCCTTGATTCACGCGGTAATCCCACTGTTGAGGTCGAGGTTTTTCTTGAAGATGGAACCACATCTTCGGCAATAGTTCCTTCAGGAGCTTCAACCGGAAAATTTGAAGCACTGGAACTGAGAGACAAAGGAAACAGATATCTTGGTAAAGGTGTTCTCAATGCGGTAAAGAACGTCAACGAAACGATCGCGCCAAAAATCATAGGAATGAACGCTTACGATCAGGTTTCTATCGACAAGGTCATGATCGAACTCGATGGAACTGAAAACAAATCCAAGCTCGGTGCAAATGCGATCCTTGGTGTTTCAATGGCTGTGGCGCGCGCGGCAGCAGCAAGCCTTTATTTACCACTTTACAGATACCTGGGCGGTCCCAACGCAAAGGTCCTGCCTGTACCATTCATGAATGTGATCAACGGTGGAAAACATGCCGATAACAGTCTGGATATTCAGGAATTCATGATCGTCCCTGCAGGTGCACCGACCTTTGCCGAGGCACTCAGGTACGGGGCAGAGGTCTTCCACAATTTGAAGAAAATTCTGCACAATATGGGTCATGTAACTTCTGTGGGAGATGAAGGCGGATTTGCACCAAACCTGGCTTCGAATGAAGAAGCCATAAAAGTGCTAATAGAAGCTATCAAAGCGGCTGGCTATACCCCTGGAAAGGATATTTTCATCGCGCTCGACAGTGCCGCATCATCATTCTACAACTCTGATAAAAAGACTTATAGCATTGACAAATCCGAAAAAACCACCGATCAGTTGATTGACTACTACATTTACTTGGTAGAAAAATATCCAATCATCAGTTTAGAAGATCCACTGGACGAGGAAGACTGGGAAGGTTTCGCAAAACTCACATCCAAAATTGGCAAAAAGGTGCAGATCGTTGGAGATGACATATACGTCACCAACATAAAAAGACTCGAAAAAGGCGTACAGATGAAGGCATCAAATTCTATACTGATAAAACTCAATCAAATAGGTACTGTGACAGAGACACTTGACACAATCGAATACGCAAAACAACACGGAATGACCTGTGTCATCTCACACAGATCTGGAGAAACAGAGGACACTTTCATAGCAGATCTTGCGGTCGCAACAAACGCAGGTATGATCAAAACAGGTTCTCTGTCAAGAAGTGAAAGAATTGCCAAATACAACAGACTGCTCAGAATCGAAGAAGAACTCGATTTAGCTTCACAGTACAAAGGACTTGCTGCATTTTACAACCTTTACTGAGTAAGAATAGTGTTATAATCATAATCAATAAAATCAAGGCGCGGTTTAAGCCGCGCCTTATTTGACAGGTGATAGAATGGAAAACAGGAACAAGATCTCTTCAAAAGCTGCTTGGATTGGTGTGTTTGCAAACGCTATTTTAGCGGTAATGAAAATCTTTGTTGGATTGTTTTTCAAAAGTATGTCTGTACTTGCAGATGGAATCGACACATCAACCGATATCTTCACTTCTCTGGTGACACTGGTCTCGAGTAAGATATCAAACCGACCTCCTGATAAGACACATCCCTACGGTCACGAAAGGGTCGAAGCAATAGCGGCAAAGGTCGTTTCCTTTGTCATTTTCTACGCTGGAGCAAATTTGATGATCTCATCGATCAAAAGAATAATAATCGGCAAGCACAATTTGATCGTCGGTGTACTTCCATTGATCGTCTCACTCATCTCTGTAGCAGTGAAAACGTGGCTTTTCATCTACAAATACAGTGTAGGAAAAAGAATAGGAAGTTATGCATTCATTGCAGACGCACTGAACATGAGAAACGATATCCTCATTTCTTCAACGGTTTTTGTCGGTGTTATTCTGAACAAATTTGGTCTTCTGTGGGTAGACGGAATAGTAGCTTTGATCATATCCATAATGATCATAAGAACAGCATTTGAAATCTTCAAAGAGACGAGTTACGAATTAATGGACGGCATGACAAATTTTGATATTTACGATCAAATCTTCAAAGCTGTTAAAAAAGTACAGGGAGCTGTTAATCCTCATAAGGTTAGAGTGAGACAGGTCGGATACAAATACTTTGTCGATATGGACATAGAAGTCAGCGGAGGAATAACAGTTCAGCAGGGTCATGACATTGCAACTGCAGTTAAAAAAGCTATAATTGAACAAAACGATAGAATTGTCGATGTAATGGTCCATGTGGAGCCAATTGGAAATGTGGAGCACGAAGCATACGGATTATCACAGCATCAAATCACAGATGGGGGTGGAAAAGTTGATACTCAAAGGTGAAAAAATCATTCTAAGACCCGTTGAATTATCAGATATCGAACAACTTTTGAACATAAACGATCCAGAAGTCAGACAGAACTTACTGCTGGTTTTTCCATTAAACAGGATAAGAGAAGAAGAGTGGGTGAGAAGTCTTTATTCCAATCAAAAAGATGTGGTCTTTGCTGTGGTACCAACGAACGTAGAAAAATTGGTTGGCACAACTGGATTGCATCAGATCGATTGGGTCAACAGAGCGGCTGAATTTGGCATAGCAATAACAGACAAAAAGTACTGGAATACAGGACTTGGTACAGAAGCGACAAAGTTGACTCTGAAATACGCATTTGAATATCTCAACCTCAACAGAGTATCTTTAAGAGTGTACGAATACAACAAAAGAGCCATACATGTTTATGAAAAATGCGGATTTGTCCACGAAGGAAGATTGAGAAAAGCCAGATATCTGAACGGTCAGTATCACGATGTTTTAGTCATGAGTATACTCAGCGATGAGTATTTTCAGCGTTGACAAGTGTATTGACAATGGAATCAATTAAATCTTCATAGCTGGCACAATCCTGTGCCAGTACGTCTACTTCTACCAGAGATAAATTAAGCTGTTCTGCGACATTTTTAGCTGCCAAAGAATAAATATCCTTTTCGACCACCATGTAGCGAACTTTTTCTTTTTTCAGGATTGAAATTATTTCAGACAATTTCTTTGTTGTGATTCCCTCTTCATGACCAGTTTCAAGAGAAATAACTTGCTTAATACCAAATCGTTTTGCAAAATGTGTTAAAGCGGGATGCTGTTCAAAAATTGATTTGTTTCTGAGCACAGATGTTTTTTCATACCACTCAAAGGTTTTGGCAATGATCGTGTCGGCAAAGTTTTTCCAGTTCTGCTGATATATATCTGAATTCTGCGGTGCAATCTGAGAGAGCCTCTGGTATATAATGTGGGAAAAAATCACCGCATAAATTGGGTCAAGCCACAGATGCCTGTCTTCAGTAGCTATGTGCTCAAAAACATAATCTGAAAAGACCAGGGTTTTTGACCCAAAAAGCTCCTGAACCTTGCCTGCCCAGTCCTCAATTCCAGACAGAACTATCAAATCTGCCTTCTGAAGTAGATTCATATCGCTGATTTTCAATTCGTACAGATGCGGGTTGGTGTTGGACATGATGACCTTGATCTGAACATCCTCTGGACAGATGCTTTGAACTATCAATGCCAATGGTTTTATGGAGACAACTACTATCTGTGCAAGTGTAATGATTGGAATTAAGAACAAACACAAAATGAGCGCCTTTTTCACCTGGATGCCTCCAAAAATGCCTTCTGGTGGAGCCGATGGGACTTGAACCCACGACCTCTACCGTGCCATGGTAGCGCTCTCCCAAGCTGAGCTACGGCCCCAAAAATCAACCAATAACCAAAACTTAAAAAGACCAACTGTTTTGCTCTGGCGCTTATCTTGATACCTATTTTCACAACGCTGAAATCAATTTTATAAACCCTGCTACATTTTTAGTATAGCATCAAGAATGCCATTCAGTTGATTTTGAATGTGTTGCTTTTTATTTAAACCAATGTGTTGTTTTCACCGTGAACTCAAGTGCCAGGCTCATTCAAGACAAACAGTGCCGCATCACACATATTGCTCAAACAACACCAAAAAATCACAGTCTATTTGGTACCTCAGCATGTCCTTGTACCAGCTCAGTTCTAACTACATTGTCAATTACATTGTCAGTGGTGTTTTGGAAAAAACTGAGAACAGAGGTCATATGTTAATGTTTATGTAATGATATTTGAAATTGAAAGAAAAAAAGAGAAACAGGGTTATTTTAAAAGATATTTTAAGAAAAAGAAGAATTTTTATTGAAAACCAGGTACAAAAGCTGTTTTTACTTGTTATTTGTTATATACAAAACTTGACAAAATAAGATGAGCATGACATAAACAAGTTGAGGTTTAGATATAGTTTAATTGATTAAATAATATTGAATCAAAAGATTGGGTGGATTATGAGTAGCGTTCATAAGACTATCCAAATATTAGAGTTGATTTGTTCTGAGAAATCTGGAGTCACAGTTTCGCAGCTGGCTTCATTAACAGGTGAATCGCGACCGAATGTATGTTATTACCTTAAGATGCTTGAGAAAACACGTTACATCTATAAAGATTCCCATAGTGGTAGATACAAAGCATCGTATAGAATAGTAGACCTGGCAAGTAGAGTGCTTAGTAATAATGAACTATATGAGATTGCTTATCCAATACTTCTTAGGTTCAGCGAGGAGGCTCAGTTGACAGTTCATATGGCTGTGAAAGAGGGGGACATGGGTGTATGCATTTTAAAAGTGGGAAGCAGTAAGACAATGCCTTCAATTTCAAGAATAGGCGAGGCTTTCGATTTATATCCAACAGCTTTAGGCAAAGTTATCCTAGCATGGTTACCGGAAGCCGAACTCGATGATTACATTAGACGTATTGACCTTAAACCATATACGCCCTACACAGTAACGGATCCAGAAAAACTCAGAAACCAACTTAAAGAGATTCGGTCTCGAGGATATTCTATTGATCAACACGAACATAGAGTAGGCGTCAGAGGTTTGGGGGTTCCTGTTTTTGATTATACAAACAAGATCGTTGCTGCAATTAGTGTGCTTTTATTACCTTCACACACAGAAGAAGACATACGTGAAATAGCTTTGAAATTGCAAATAGTTGCGGATGAAATTTCTCAAAAACTGGGCTATCGTGCTAAACCCATTTCTGAGTCTTGAGTTTTAACCTCATCAGGAAAGGGGGGAATAATTTGTCAACAACAACCCTAAAAACTCTCGAGGACATCGAGGACTTTGTTCGTGGTTGTACTTTTTTTGGTACTGGTGGTGGAGGTAAACCAGCTGAGGGTATCCAACTACTGAAACAAGTACTAACTGCCAAAGGCTCGATTAGATGGCTTGATGTGAATGAAATCCCAGCAAATGGATATGCCGCATGCCCTTTTCTCATGGGATCCATAGCTCCCCTTACAGATAGTGCTATCAACCAGATGAAGGAATTAGGTTTAAACCAAGAAAGAAAAGCTACAGTTAATCTCTTGACAAAGGCGATTGAAGCACTTGAGAAGTACACAGGTACATCTATCTCTGTCATAGTACCAATCGAATTGGGAGGTGCCAACACACCTGCGGCTATTACAGCAGCAGCAGACCTCGATTTGGTTGTCGTCGATGGTGATTTCACAGGAAGGGCTATTCCAGAAATCGTTCAGACTACTCCATATTTACACGATAAAGAACCATGCCCAATAGCATCGTGGGATCAGTGGGGAAATGTATGTTACATTGAAAAGGCTCTCAATCCTATGGTTGCAGAACGCATCGGAAAGTATTTATCAGCGGCAGCATTTGGTGTAGCCGGTCAAGCTGGATACCTGATGCCTGTTGACGAAATGAAGAAAATATTGATTCGAGGGACCCTAACAGAGTGTCTGGAAGTAGGAAGATTGATAAGGGAAGAGAGGAGTTCAGGTAGGGATCCTCTGGAAAAACTCGTGGAGAAACTCAGAGGCAAGGTACTCTTTACCGGTAGGGTCGTGGAAAAACAGTGGGAAGACAGAGATGGTTATTACTGGGGATATCATGAAATCAGTGGAAACAACCATTTCAGAAATCACAAATTCAGAATATGGTTCAAGAACGAGAATCACATAAGTTGGCTGGATGACAAACCTTATGTAACTAGCCCCGATATGTTGATAGTAGTTACACATCCTGAATGTGAACCGTTGTATAATCCCGATATTCACGAAGGAATGAATGTAGCAGTTATCGGAGTCCCAGCTCGTAATGAATTTCTCAGCAAGAAAGGGTTAGAGGTTCTTGGCCCGAAACACTTTGGTTTCAACATCGACTACAAACCATTCGATCTGGTTACAGGGGGAAGATGATCCGCTGGATATTTTTTGAAAGGGAGGGATCGCGGTGAGACAACTGGTATGTCTGTTTACGGTAGGGTCCTTAGTGTTCCTATTAATGGCTGCCACGTGTTTTGGCCAATCTGATAGCATCATACGCACAACAGAAGATTGGCCAACGTATATCGATCCTGCTGTTGGAAGCGATTTCTCAGACTGTATAGCTATTGTCAATCTATACGATAGTCTCGTATTTCCCAACCCAGATGGGACTGTCAGACCGCATCTTGCAACGGATTGGGAAGTATCAGCAGATGGTTTGACCTGGACTTTTCACCTGAGAAAAGGTGTGAAATTCCATTCAGGCAATGAGCTGACAGCTGAAGATGTCGTTTTTTCTACCAAGAGATTGTTGACCATAGGTGAAGGATTTGCTTACCTGTTTGAACCCTTTATTGAAGATGTGAAAGCCCTTGATCGTTACACAGTTCAGTTTAAGCTGAAAAAACCATGTGGACCATTCCTTAGTATCCTTGTGAGATTATATATTCTAGAGAAAGATGAGGTGCTGAAACATATTCAACCCGGTCCATATGGTGAATATGGTGATTACGGTCGCAAGTGGTTACTTGAACATGATGCGGGAAGTGGTCCATACGCAGTCGTAGATGTCAAGATGGAAGAATATGTGCTGGCAAAGAAGTTTGCAGACTGGTGGGGTGGATGGGAAGCTAATGCTCCAGAATACTTCAAAGAAATGGCAACCGCAGACCCGGTCACCATAAGAACTATGGTTGCAAAGAAAGAGCTTGAGATAACTGACGAAATCCAACCCATGGAAAGTTATGAAGCTATGGCAAAAATGCCTGGAGTAGAGGTAATACGCTTCGTACCAGGTGGTATGAACCTTAATGTTATGATTCATACGCGGAAACCACCTACTGATGACATTCATTTCAGGAGAGCATTAGCATATGCAACTGATTATAAAACAGTTGCAGAAAAGATCTTTCCAGGTTCCCTTGTACCACGTGGTCCTGTGCCACAAACTTTACCGGGCCATGACCCGACGTTACAACCGGCTGAGTTTAACCTGGACAAAGCACGCGAAGAACTTAAGAAATCCAAATATTATGGACAACTTGATAAGTATCCCCTCTCTTTGTCCTGGTGTGCCGAAGTCCCAGAGGAAGAAAAAATTGCACTCATGCTGCAAGCAAATTTTGCAAAACTGGGTATCAAAGTTGAAATCACAAAGAAACCATTTGGTTCAATGATAGCTGATGCTCAAAATATTGAAACTACGCCACATCTCTCGATCATATTCGTGGCAGCTCATTACATGGAAGCCGGTGGAATGCTGGCCACACGCTATCATTCAAAATCCACCGGCACGTGGGAACAATGTGAATGGTTGCTCGATCCAGAGATAGACGCGATGATCGAGGATGCTTTGGCAACAATTGATACACAAAAGCGATATGAGAAATACTATGCTATTCAGAGAAAACTGGTTGATCTGTGTCCTACTATATGGTTGATAGATCGTGCGGAAACAAGAGCCTATCAGGCATCCTACGTTTACTGGCCTGTTGCAGACTGGCTGAAACAGGGTAAAAAAATCGCATTACCACTTGGTTACACTCTTTACGCACACGATATGAAAGTATTCCCGGAAAAGAGAAAGTAAGGATATTTTCATTTACCTGGATAGGGTTGGGCCCCTATCCAGGTTATGAAATCTAGCGGTGGTGAGTGTCATGTCCTTAGCAAAGTATTTCATCAAACGTCTGATTTACTCAGTGGGGGTTCTTCTAGGTGTTTCTGTTCTGATTTTCTTGATTTCCAACATTGTTCCTGGCGATCCCGCTCGTATGGCTCTGGGCCCAAGGGCTCCAGAATGGGCTGTTGAAGCATTGAGAAAGCAAATGAATCTTGACAAACCCCTGGTGGAAAGGTATTTTCTTTGGTTATCAAACTTATTGAAGGGTGACCTTGGTGAGTCATTGCGGTCGAGACGTTCAATAAAAGTAGATATCGCGGAATATCTACCGGCATCGCTTGAAATAATATGCCTTTCAGCGGTTTTCATGGCTATCATTGGAATCAATCTGGGAAGGTTGTCGGCAAGATTTGCCAAAACATGGTTGGATGGTGTGATCAGAATAATGTCTTACGTTGGAATAGTTACACCTGCTTTTGTCTGGGCAATTTTGTTCTCTCTAGTATTCTCATATATCATTCCGATTTTCCCAACTATTGGAAGGTTAAGTTCAAATCTAACTCCTCCTCCGAGAATCACTGGGATGTACACCATCGACGGTCTGCTAACAGGGCGGTTCCGCGTTGCTCTCGATGCACTATGGCACATTATCCTTCCTTCGTTAGCATTGGCTATGGGAGGAGCGGCACAAGCGGCAAGAATGACTAGAGCTAGCATGGTCGATAATGCCGAAAAAGATTACATTCTGGCAGCCAGGGCATATGGTATACCCGAAAAGTTGATCTACAAACGCCTTCTGTTGAAACCTTCGCTCGTAGCTCCTGTTTCGATAATGGCTCTTGATATCGCCGCATTACTCGGTAATGCTTTCCTGGTTGAACTGGTCTTTCTCTATCCTGGCTTCTCAAGATATGGTGTTGAGGCAATGTTGAACAAAGATCTTTTCGCAATCATAAGTGTAGTTTTAATCATAGGCATTGCTTATACTGTCGCAAATATCATCATAGATGTCATAATAGCATATCTTGATCCAAGAGTGAGATTTGGGGGGAGCAAAGTTGCGTGAAGGACATGCAATAGGGGAGTTAACCGTAGGTTCTGCATACAAAGAGAGATTGAAGCGTGCATGGTATCGCTTTTCGAGGAGTAAGCTTTCTGTTCTCGGCCTAGTTATGGTATTAACCATAGTATTCATTGCTGTATTTGCTCCTTTTGTAGCACCATTCCCTGAACACGCTGGCCCATTTGTGGATTTTGGAAACACCTGCAGACCACCAAGTCTGACCCATCCTTTTGGAACAGATGCTATGGGGCGCGACATACTAAGCAGAGTGTTTTTTGCCTTCAGAGGAGCATTAATAATGGGATCAGTAGTCCTTGCAATTGTTGTACCACTTGGGACAGTCGTTGGACTGATTGGTGGCTATTTTGAAGGAACTTGGTTCAGTACTGTTATTATGAGGATAACAGACGTGTTTTTGGCAGTACCACCTTTGGTTCTTGCTTTGGCGATTGCTGCTTTACTCAAACCGACACTGACAAATTCAATGATCGCGGTTTGTGTTTCCTGGTGGCCTTGGTATGCTAGGCTGGTATATGGAATGACAATTTCGATCAGAAATGAACCATTTATCAAAGCCACAGAATTGATTGGAATGAGTCGGCTCAAAATCATGTTTTCAGAAATACTGCCAAACCATCTTGGTTCTATCCTTACAAAGATGACACTCGATGTAGGATGGGTTATTCTTACTGGCGCCTCACTCAGCTTTGTCGGCCTTGGTGAACAACCACCAACTCCCGCACTCGGAACCATGGTTTCTGACGGTGCAAAATATTTGCCCACATACTGGTGGATATCCGTGTTCCCAGCCCTTATGATAGTAGTTATAATACTCGCTTTTAACCTACTGGGAGATGGAATCAGAGAAATGTTGACGTCGGGGGAGTGAGTGCATGACTATCGCTGATATTGCATTGAAGATTGAGAATTTGAGCGTTTCTTACAAGGTTTACAAAGGTATGTTGAAAGTTCTGGATAGAGTGAATCTGGAAGTCAAAAAGGGAGAAAAAGTTGGACTAGTCGGTGAGACTGGTTGCGGGAAGACTACCACATTGAAGGCTGTAATGGGAATCCTGGCGCATAATGCTATTCTGACCGATGGCAGAATAACAGCGAACGACAAAACCATATTGGAAGTGACGAGGTATCACGTGAGAAGAGAACCAGCTCGAAGAATAGCAATGGTATTTCAGGATCCAACAGCATCACTTAATCCTGTATTCACTATTGGCGAGCAATTGGAACTTGTGATAAAGTATGCCGCTGGCCGTACTGAAAAGACAGCACAAGCCGCTGTCAACGCGCTGCGGCTTGCACGTCTTCCTGATGCAGAGAGACTCTATTCTAATTTTCCATTCCAATTGAGCGGTGGTATGAGGCAACGCGTTTGTATTGCTATGGCACTTGCTGCGGAACCAAATATAATATTAGCCGATGAACCAACAACCAATCTGGATGTAACAATCCAAGACCAAGTGCTCAAGCTTATAAAGCATTTGTGTCAGGAACAACAACTTGCCCTAGTTCTTGTAACTCATTCTCTTGGAGTTGCTCGGGAAACATGTGACAGGATATATGTGATGTATGCTGGAACCATTGTCGAACATGCCGACAGTTATCAAATTTTTGAAGATCCATATCATCCCTATACGAAAGGATTGCTGACTTCACTGCCTAGGTTGACAGGTGAGGGTATAGCAGAAGGTATCAAAGGAAGAATTCCAGATTATTTGAATCCACCTCAAGGTTGTAGATTCGCTCCAAGGTGTGAATACGCAATGGATAAATGTTTTGTTGAGAAACCTCATTTCTATCAAGTTACAGACAATCACCAAGTTGCTTGTTTTCTTTACGAAGAGAGAAAGTGAAGAGGAGTGATGAATATAGTGCAAGTGATCTTACAAATTCAGAATCTCAAAAAGTATTTTCCAACCAAGAAAAAAGATATCTACGTGAAAGCCGTGGATGGTATAGATTTCAATGTAAACGAAAAGGATGTTTTTGCTTTAGTTGGTGAGTCAGGCTCAGGGAAAAGTACAACTGCATACACGATAGTTGGTATGTACGAGCCTACGGCGGGCAAAATTATTTATAAAGGGAAAGATATCAGTAGAATCCACTGGAAGCGCTCTGCAGATTTGAAGAGAGAAATTCAGATTGTTTTTCAGGATCCTGGAACATCTCTTAACCCAACTAAATCTATTGCCCAAATTGTTGCAGCGCCGATACTGGTTCATGATAGGATAAGCGGAAGAGAATTGAGAAAGAGAATTACAAAGTATATTGAAATGGTAGAACTGCCATTGGATTATCTTTACAAATTGCCCCGAGATATCGGGGGAGGAGAGAAACAGCTCGTTGCGATTGCACGAGCCCTTGCTTCCCAACCATCATTTATAATTCTCGATGAACCTACCTCTGCATTGGATGTTTCAATACAAGCCAAGATAATACGCACTCTTCTTAAACTAAAAGAAGAACTGGGATTAACATATCTTTTTATAACTCATGACCTCAGTTTGGTTCGAAATATATCAAATAGAATAGCAATCATGTATTTGGGCAAGATAATTGAACAAGGACCAACACTGGATGTGTTTGCCAAGCCCGCGCATCCATATACGCAAATGTTGCTATCTTCCATCCCTGTTGTAACAGAAGCCGAGGAGGATCTCAAGCCCAAGAAAATTCAGTCAACTGGTGAAATACCAAGTCCAGTAAACGTGCCTCCGGGCTGTTCTTTCCATACAAGATGCCCGTTCGCCTGGGAATTATGCAAACAGCGGGAGCCTGAAAATTATGAGATAACCTCTGACAGATTTGTGAAATGCCATTTATACTCAAAAGAAAAGGTAACTTCTCTGGGAGGAGTTTTGAATGGAAGTTAAAGATGCTATTTTCAGAAGAAGAAGTATACGTTCTTTCATAGACAAACCGGTGGAAAGTACCGTATTGCACGAAATCATGCTTGCTGGAATCTATGCTCCCTCTGCTGGTAATTTGCAACTATGGGAGTTTTATTGTTATCACAATCCTCATTCGATTGAACTCATAAGAAGTGTCTCACCGGGCATTCTAAGTAATCCCAAAGCAGTGATTTTGCTATGTCTGAATGAAGCAAAAATGGAAGCCCTCAAACTGAAAGAGTGGCATTTGAATTGTATTATGGACATTGCCATGGCATGCCAAAACATGATGTTGCGAGCTTTCGAGCTTGGACTTGGCACATGCCCTGTTAGCTCTTTTGATTCAGATTCACTTCGCGCTATTCTTCAACTTCCGGATGGTATAAAACCCGTGTTACTGGTTACTGTGGGGCATTATAAAGAATTGCCACCTCCCCCACCCAGAAATGAAGCTGTGATTCACATCGAAGCGGACGAGATCGAACAAAATGAGGAGGTTGATCTTCATAGACAGACTGTTCAATCGTTAATGGAATTGCTCGTTTTTCTGGTTACCTCAGCCAAAATTAGCTCGGTTGAACCATCGAATTATGGAATGATTAGACTCATGGAAGCAGCTCTCAAGGTGTGTGATTACCTGATTCGTATAAAGCACAACAATTTCCATATGTTAGAGGTGTACAGGAATGATCTGGAGAAAGCTGTTACATTGTGCTTTCATAACGAACCTGAATTCATGATTTATCTGGAAAGATTTCTCAATCAATATATTCATACTTATGCGAGGCAAGAAAGCCATGACTAACACACTGGGAGGTGTTTTCATGATGGATGTGTTTGAACTTGAGGTTGCAAAAGCAGCTTACACAGTAGTATCAGAGCTTTGCAGGGTAAAAGCAGGTGAATCTGTTCTCATAACAATCGATTCTGCAATGGATTTTAAACCAGCTGAAGAAACAGCTAAGGCTGCCGAAGCAATCGGGGCAAAAGTTATGGTGGCGTGGCACACTACACCGCGTGGCTATGGTAAGATAGCCGATGAACAGCTACCAGAATCCCTGAAAGCAGCCATTCCAGCTGCTGATGTCTGGATTGAGTACAACAATCAATGGTTACTCTACAATACCGCTTGGACGCAAGCAATGTCAAACGGACGCACACGGTATTTGTTCTTAGGGGGATTAGATCGCGAAAGGATTACTCGATGCATTGCTCGTGTGAATTTAACTCTTCAAGAGAAATTTCAAAACACGGTTGTTGAACTAACCAAGAAAGCACGAAAAATAAGAATTACCACACCAGCTGGTACGGATGTATCTTTTGAGAATGTACCTGGAAGGCCCGTAACAAATGAGTTACGCGCAGATGTGCCAGGACCCCATTTTCTGCTTGGACAGATTGGATGGGCACCACTTGAAGAAAGCATTAATGGAGTTATAGTCTTTGATGGTTCTTTCTCTGGTGGTGGAGAAGCTGATCTTGGCATACTTGCACATCCGATAGAGCTTGTAGTTAAACATGGGAAAATTGTTGAAATAAAAGGTCAGGAAGAAGCAAAATTCGTTAGAAGATGGCTTGAAAAGCTTCAAGATCCAAGAATGTATTACTTAGCTCACGTTTGTTATGGATTTAATCCTGGTGCGAAACTGAGTGGTTTGTGCACTGAGGACGAACGAGTTTGGGGATCAACTGAATGGGGATTTGGCTACCAGGGGCCAGCTTTTAAGGGAAAACTTGGTGAAGCCGTTTCTCATGCTGATGGAATATGCCTGAATTCAACTGTCTGGCTTGACGATCAACTGCTCCTTAATGAAGGAGAGGTTGTTCACCCAGACTTGGCTGATATAGCACGAGCAATGGGAAAATAAAAATTAAACAAGATGTTTTTATAGTATTTTCCTCACATACAGTGAGATTTTTAAAACTAAATAACAGATACTGTTAGTATCTTCCGATTTTCGTAAACTGCAAAATCCATATTTTATTTTTTCATGGTATATCCTGGTGACCAGGGAGTAACCCCTATATCCGCATAAGCTTCCCTCGGTGAAAGGGGAAGCCCACCCGCTTCAGGGATGGGAGGAGGTCACAGAGATCAGGTATTTCTTGCCTGTAAAACGATGGAGAGAACAAAAGAAGGCGCATGGAAAGAGCTGAACGAATCTCTGAAAAGACTTAACACCGACCATTTCGACCTCTATCAGTTCCATGCCGTGACCACACTGGACGAAGTGGAAGCCATCTTTTCACCGAATGGAGCTATAGAGGCCTTTTTGAAAGCAAAAAAAGAAAGATTGATAAGGTACATCGGTTTTTCTGCTCACAGCGAAGAAGCAGCACTTGCGATGTTAGAAAGATTCGATTTCGACACGGTGCTCTTTCCTCTGATTTGGGCAAGCTGGCTGGGAAAGGGATTCGGCAAAAAACTCCACGTTTCACACTCTCACTACCCGTCACCGCAGCGGTGAGCCCAAGTCACCAGGAATTCCTCTGGTGGATGTGTGATATCGTGGAAAATCAGGGAACAAAAACCTGTTTTCCCACTTGGTCATTCATGAATCATGTGGTGCATTATTCTCTCCAGCCTTCTTCTCACTCTGCCGTCCTCTTCACACCAGAAAGCAACAAACAGGGGCTGAAACTTGAGAGAATACCTCCTTGCAAACTCCCTCACCACATCCGGTCCCTTTAGCCTGATGCCAAACCTCACTCCATCGTACCTTCCATAGTTTCTCAGAAATCTGTCAAGGAGTTTTCTGTCGGATTCTTTCATCTCGATGTATCTCAGAGCAAATCTTTCCAGTTTCTCTCCTTTCATCCTTTCAAGGGCTTTCTTCACCACCTCTTTCCTTCCTTCAATGAAAGGATGAGCCTTCATTATTGAAACAACAAATTCCATGGTCTGGTGATCTTTTGCCATGAAATCAGCGAACGGTTCAATATCTTCAAGGAGTGTGTATGCTTTTTTGAGTCTTTCTTTCCTTGAAAGGAATTTTCTATCAAGAAGAGCCATGTAGGTGGAAAGAAAAAGGACTCGTTTCTGATGAAAGGGGAACTCTTTAAGCTTTTCTGACGACTCCTTGTATTTTCTTTCAATCTCCATCTTTATCCACTCGTTCCAGACAGGAAAGGGTACCCCTGTATCAACACCAGATGTCAACAGTCTTCTTATCGTATCTGCACGAATCATTTTTGTTTTTCCTTTCAATATATCCGAGATACCTTTGGAACTGAGAGTTTTTCCTTTCCAAGCGACCCTTTCAACATATCTTCTCAACTGACTTGTGTTCGGATAAGTTGATCTTGTGTAGTCCAACACAAATTTCCTCGCTTTTTTGAGCAGAGACAGATAATCCTCTGGTACAGAAAGCGAAACAATGATATGCGCAGTGCTGTGGATAGACGGTGAATCAATATCTTTTTCCACAACAAACAGAGTATCCAGCGCTCCAAAGAGATTTCCTGGTTCTTCTCTATAGTATCCAAGCCAGAAAACAGCTCCTTGAGAAAGGTCATAGGCAAGTCTTGGATGTTTTTCTTTAATATCCCATGCAAGATCGTTCAAGGAGGAAAAAATGCAGGTTGGGTGGGGAACCTCCCTGGATAGTCTGTAAGCCTGTATGTAATCATGTACCGCCTCAGAAAGTCTTCCAGAATCTGCTTCCCTTCTTGCCAGGGAAAGATATAAAAAAGAAAGTGTGGATTTTCTGTAATCGTTTTTCCACACCCTCACATTCCGCAGTGACTTCACTCCGCTTGCTTCAAAATTTATTAAAGTAACGATCACAGTGTCTCTTATTGATTTTGGCATTTTGGGGAGGTTTCTTTTCAGGTACCTGTACAGATTCATATCTAATTTGCCTGTATATTTTAAAAATGCTAGTTTGTTCGCCAAAAGAAAATATTTCGCTGCTTTGGATTTGCAGCTTTTCAAAATTTTATCTATTCTCTGGACTGCTTCTTTGAAGTTCCCTTTCCATGCAAGTTTCAGTATACAGAGAACCTCTCTGCACTCTTTTGAAAGGTTTTCTTCGCAAAGCATGTAATTCACTGCTGGAAGAGAAAAAGCACCGTACCTGAATGTCTCTTTCAAGCCCTCTATACTTTTCATCTTTACTCCCTCTGTTATAGTTATATCTCAAAAAATCAAATTGTTTCAAAGTCCATAAAATTTGGTGTTAGAAACGTTCTTCTAAAGAGGATCTCGGAACAGCCAAAACTTGAAAACCATATAAGGTTTGATAAAGTGATGACAGGTGATCAGAAATGCGAAAGGTTTTGATGATTATCCTTTCGATACTCGTCCTCCTGTCTGCAACCATTTTCGCTGACAAAGTGAAGACAGATAACGAAACACATTCCTGGAAAAGCGAGATTGCGGAACTGGTTCAGGTTGCACCCAAAAGCACAGTTGCTTGCGAGGTTACTTCCAAAGATTTAACTGTTGAAAACCAGGGTTTCTAACCCTTGTTCTGCATAAGAAGAGGTAGTTGAAGTAAAGGGAAAAGAAGGAAAAAAGATGGGTGGTTGCAAACGTGCCAGGCTATCATCCAACAAAATGCGTAAATACATTGAAATTTTTGGGAATAAAATTTTAACATAGAAAGGGGGTGAGCAAAGTGAAAATTCTACGAAAAGCCCTACAAATTAATAGCACTTCTGGTATCCATGAATGGGAATGTGCTCAGTTTACTGGTTTTTGCTGCTTAAGCGGCGCTTGTTGTAGATCTGTACTAACTGGATAATTACAAGAAAGGGGAGCACTCCCCCTTACCATTGTTTTTACTGAATCACTGTTGTCAAACAATCGAACTAAGGAGGGAAAATCTTGAACCTCAGGATTATCCGGAAGATTCTTCGCTTTTACTCTCTAATTCGAAAGCATTTTTTGGTGCTCATAGTTATAGGTGGCTTTCTTGCAACATCTTCTGTTGTGTTCGATTTCTTCATCCCTCTTCTTGTGCGAGATGTCATCGATGGACTGGCAGGACTGGAGCTGAGACTGAACACGATCTATCTTCTTGGATTTCTCTATGCATTGTCTTTCGTTCTTACGTACGCTGGAGACCAGATCTACCTGAAAGCAAAGTACAGAGCCGTAGCAGATCTGTCCAGTCGCATCTTCAGTCAGTCGTTTTTCTTTCCCTGGCAAAAGCTAAAACAACAGGGTTCTGCCTACTATGCCACTCTGATAAATCATCAACTCAACGACGCATTTTTCCTGCTTGATTACGGATTTTTCCAGAACGTCCTGGTGATAATACGTAGCGTATTCATACTGGCAACTGTTTTTGTGTGGAGTAAAGCCTTTTTTGGCCTGTTTGTGGCGAATGCTGTGATAGTCGGAATTTATCTGAACATCATCGGCAGAGTGACCGAGCGGCCGTACGCGCAGATGTATGAAACTTTACGTCGTGTAACGGGTTTCATCACCGAAACGTTTGAAAACATCCACGAAGTACTAGCCGGAGAAGCCCAAAAGAAACGTCAGAAAGAGTGCGAGACGATGTATCAGCAGGTGGCGGACACCGTTTTGAAAGCAGAACTTCCCCGCTCAAGATTCGATAAACTGATGGTGAACCTTCCAGAATATTTCACACGGCTCTTCATTCTCACCTATGGAGCATACCTTGTAATAGACGGGAAAATGACCGTGGGAACGATATGGGCACTGTGGACATACTTTTCTTTTGTAACGGCACCCCTGTACATGTTCAGAGAACTGGCTCGTGTCATAACACGAGTGTCGGCGAACCTCGATGCTGTACTTGATTACTTCGATGAAGTAAGACGAGCCGAAGAAACCTTCAAAAAGCGTGAAATAAAACCCGTTCCTGGAAGCCCTGTTTATGAACTGGTGGATGTTACCTTTGGCTTTGAGCCAGGAAAACCCATTTTAAGGCAGGTCAGCTTCACGATTCAACCCCGTGAAATCGTTGCCATAGTGGGTCTCTCTGGAGAAGGAAAGTCCACTCTGTTGAACATACTGCTTGGCCTGGAACAGAACTATGAAGGTGTGGTGAGATTCTTTGGAAACGATTTAAAGCAGGTAATGCCCTCGGCTGTTTTCGAACATGTCGCTTTTTATTCCCAGAACGTCGGTATATTCAACGATACCCTTGAAAACAACATAGTTCTTGGAAGAGAGAACGATGAGAAAAAACTCGAAAGAATCATAAGGGAACTTGGAATAGAACATCTGAGAGGAAGAAAACTGGGGGAAGGAGGAAGCTTCGCCTCAGGAGGAGAAAAACAGAGGATACAACTTGCCAGGATCTTCTATGCAGACAAATCTGTCGTTGTTCTGGATGAACCTCTCACGAATCTGGACACAATAACAGAAAAATTCTTACTGGAGAAATTGATAGAATTTTTGAAAGAAAAAACAGCCATCATGATATCGCACAAGCCCAATATCATTAGGGTTGCAAGTAAGATAATCTTCCTTGAAAATGGAAAAGTTTCTTCTATCGGAAGGTTCGAAGAGTTGATGCAAAACAACGCAACATTCAGAAGGATAATAGAAACGTACGTGAATGAATCAAAAAAGATCACTGATAAGGATGTCTGACCCAATTTTGAAGTTTTTCTAACCCAGGGGGAATGGGGGTTGTTCAATGAAAGGTATCTCTGACCTTATGTTTTCCTCTCACAGTCTTCGGATTTTCTCATTGCGTTATTCTCAATTCATGGAAAATGATTATACTGACAACGAGTGTAAGGACTGTATCTATTATGTAATGGTGTTCGTGAAAGGGTGAAATTGATATGAGAAGAGTGGTGGAAGTTGTCGGTATCAAAAAATCGTTCGGGAAGCTTCGGGTTCTTGATATGGTCGATTTTTACGCAGAAGAAGGAGACTTCAAAGTAATCGTTGGTGAAAACGGTTCAGGAAAGAGTACTCTGCTGAAGATCATGATAGGGTTTTTGCTTCGTATACCGTTGTGACCGATCGTTTCCATCATTTGCCGTCAGTCTGAACCCAAGACGCCCGCCTTTCATTCCACCTTTAAAAGGGTTGGCTTTCCCAGCGGGAGATCGTAAATTTCCTCTCTGACTCGACAGTTTGATTATTAATCAATATCTAGGGGGTTTATAAAAAACAAAAAGTCCGGACAAAGTGACCGGACTGAAAATCCACATATTGGTAAACAAAACTGGTGGCCAGGGGCGGAATCGAACCGTCGACACCTGGATTTTCAGTCCAGTGCTCTACCAACTGAGCTACCTGGCCACTCCTTTGGTGGGTGCGGCAGGACTCGAACCTACGGCCTTCTGCTCGTAAGGCAGACGCTCTTCCTCTGAGCTACGCACCCACCGTAGCAACCATTGATTATCCTATCATACGGCTCAATTTTTTTCAAGTCCCTTCACTTAACTGTTCTTGATTGAGTTGATCAAAGCTTTGAACAATGGATGTGGAGCGCCTACTTTTGTTTTCAATTCTGGATGATACTGTATTCCAATGAAATATGGATGATCTTCCAGTTCAATTGCCTCGATAAAATTTGACTGTGCACTTATAACAAGTTTGTTTCCTTCCTGACCCGGCAGTTTGAACAGTTCAGGATAATCATCGTAATTGACTTCATAGCGATGTCTGTGCCTTTCAGCTACCTGTTCAATCTCACCATATATCTGCCATAATCTGGTACCTTTCAAGATTTTCATGGATTGTGAACCGAGCCTCATTGTTCCACCAAGCTGCAAGATTTTTTTCTGTTCCTCCATGAGCGTTATAACCGGATAAGGTGTGTCTGGATCAAATTCCGTAGAGTTGGCATTTTTATAACCAAAAACATTTCTTGCAAATTCGATCACCATTAACTGCATACCCAGACAAATTCCAAGAATTGGTTTTTTGTACTCTCTTGCAAAATGAATTGCCCTTATTTTACCTTCTATGCCTCTTTTTCCAAATCCACCGGGTATTATCAAGGCATCGTAATCGCTAAGGGTTTCACATACCTGCTCCCAGTCCATCTCCTCGAGAATCTGCGCATCAACAATCGATGGTTTAACACACCCCGATAAGAAAACAGATTCGATGATGCTTTTATATGCATCATCAGTACCAAGATATTTTGCCACAAGTGCTATCTTGTAAGTTTTGAATGTTTTGGGATAATCCCATCTGAAATTCGATTCATCAAGGTTTATTTTCAATCTCATAGCCACTTTCCTGTGTACTTCGTAATTTTTCAGTATCTCAACAACAGAATAGACATTCGGCACATCAGGCAGATTTATCACCATGTCAATTGGCACTCCACCAAAGAGAGCTACCTTTTTGAGGCTGTCGCCATTCACGGGATTTTCAGATCTGATAACTATCATGTCTGGATTGATACCAGATCTTCGAAGCAGTTGAACCGATTGCTGTGTTGGTTTGGTTTTGAATTCATTTGAAGCTCTCAAATACGGCACGTATGTAACGTGTATGAACAAAAAATCATCTGAAGATTTTTCCAGTGCAAGCTCGCGAACACTCTCCAGGAACACTTCACTTTCTATGTCTCCAACTGTACCACCTATCTCGATGACATTTACCTCTCCTTCGAGCGACTCAATTCTTTTTTTGATCTCTCCTGTTACATGAGGGACTATCTGAACAGTTGAACCAAGGTAACCCCCTTCTCTTTCTCTCTGTACAACAGTTGAATAAATCTGTCCTGCCGTTATGTTGTTCTTTCTGCTCATATTTTCACCGAGGAATCGCTCGTAATGTCCGAGATCTAAATCTGCTTCATAGCCGTCTTCTGTTACAAACACCTCTCCGTGCTGATTGGGATTCATCGTTCCAGCATCCACATTCAGATACGGGTCTATCTTAAGAACATTTACCCTGACACCGCATTCTTTGAGTAATCTTGCAAGAGATGCAGAAAAAATACCTTTTCCGACACCACTCAGTACTCCACCGGTCACAACAACGTATTTTTTCAAGCGCTCACCTTCTTTTCAAAAGATGTTTGTAAGATCTCTTTCCCCTGCTTTTGTGAGAAATTCCATTAGCTCTTCCTTGGTTGGACTTGCACTGGAGGTGCCCTGTCTTGTGACGGAAATTGCCGAAGCCGCAACGGCGAGTTTTAAAGTGTCTCTCAATGAAAGTTTTTTCATTTTGCCTGCGATATACGCTGCGTTGAATGCATCTCCGGCACCCGTTGTGTCAATCACATCAACTTCGTATGCATCTATGTGAAGTGATGTTTTCTCAGAGAACAAACTGGCACCTTTCGATCCAAGTTTAACGACAACTTCTTCAACACCAAAAGACAAGAGTTTTTTGGCTGCCTTTTCTATGTCTGTTTCTTTCGTCATCTTGAAGAGTTCGAATTCATTTGGAGCTATCGTATCGGCATACGCAACTATCTCCAAGATGGACTCATCTACAAATCCTGCCGGATCGATGTAGACATATTTTCCATTGCGTTTCGACATTGTTATGACTTCCCGAACCGTATCGGCTGGTATACCAAATTGAATGAAGACCGCAGTTGATTTTTCCAGAAAAGTCCAATCTATCATCTCGGGATTCAGATAGCTATTTGCTCCCAGGATGTGGAACATCGTGTTTCTACCCTTTGACTCAACAACGACAAATGTCTTACCAATCTGAGCAGCACAGGATTTGATGAATGAAGTGTCAACACCAAATTTCTCCAGCTTTTTGAGAACATTCTGTGAGATGCTGTCAGTTCCCACACAGGCTATTAGATAGCTATCCACACCGAGTTTTGCAAGACCTATAGCGGTGTTTGCGCCTTTTCCGCCTATATCCACGAGCGTTTGCTGACACAGGTGATTTTCCCCTATCTGGAGTCGATCAATGTACAAAATCGTATCCACATTGACCTTCCCGAAAACTGCCACCTTTTCACTCATGTGCTCAGCTCCCTGTTTTTCTAATCATTTTGTAGTATAACTCAGCTGAAAAGATTTGAATCCAGTGCAAAACATTTTTCTGCAAAAGAAGAAAGATCTTCTTCAATTTTCATGTCACACATGTGATCAAAGCCAGTTTCACCTTTGTTTAAAATCACAACCTTTGCGCCTTTCATTTTTGCGATCAAAGGAAGCTGTGCCGCTGGATAGACAACAAGAGAGCTTCCAAGTACAATCATCAAGTCACACCTTGCTGCATATTCCTGCGCGCTATGAAGGGCTTTTTCATCTAAAGGTTCACCGAAAAAAACGATCTTTGGGCGAATCAAACCAGAACAACTACAAAACGGCACTTTTGAAGATTCAAGCATCTTTTTAATCGATGAAAGATCAAATTTTTTCGAACACTTGGTACAGTAATACTCATATACACTGCCGTGCAGTTCTATGACGTTTTTGCTTTTAGCTTTCTGGTGGAGACCATCTATATTTTGCGTGATTGTTGCTTTCAAGATGCCCTTTTGTTCAAGCTTTGCAAGCATGATGTGTGCCAAATTTGGTTTTACATCAGTCATCGGTAACAGGACTTCTTTACAGAACCTGTAGAATCCCTCTGGATCGCGCTGAAAATATTCTATATCGAAGATATCCTCGGGATACTTCGAATAAAGCCCAGTTGGACTTCGAAAATCAGGTATACCGCTTGGTGTACTGATCCCCGCACCAGTCAGGGCAACAGCATATTTGGAAGATCTGAGCAGTCCAAGAAAACGGTCTATCAATTTTCTCCACCTTTCCTGAAAACAACCTTTGGAAAAGCCATGGAAGCCTGGCTTGGTTGCCAGTAAATCTGGTTTGAAACAACCTTGGTGGGTGTTGGTTCTATGGTCAGTATCTGTGCATCGTGTGGAACAACAACTTTGATCTGAGAGTCGCTGACCGAATATATCGAAATATCTTTCAACGATGTGTCAACGACACCGTCTTGCACAAGTGCAGCGTTTGATAATCGGGCAATTTCGAGCACCTCGAGTATGCCAGATCTCTCGGTAATAGTCGAATTCATTGAGATCACATCTATCTGCCTTCCGATCTTTTTGCTGACTTCGTCAAAGTAACTCTTAAAGGTTGATACAGAAGCCTGCTGGTACTGATTGATATACTGCTGCTGCTTGGATTTATCTTTGAAAAACAGGCCAGCCGTTGCTGTGAATGTCGCCTGGCCTGTGTAATCGTATTCCATTTCACTCCTGTAATAAGCTATTTCAAAAGGTGGCTTTTGCGTAAGAGTTGTGACTAACTGTGTGACAATGAAAAACACTATGAATGCAATGAGTATATAAAACAACGTTTTCTGATTCACTGATTCTCCTCCCTTCTAAGATATGTTACCACAGGAGGAGAAATTAGTCGACCTGAACTATCACCTTAGTACCGGCTTTAATCTCTTTGAGCAATTGCAAACCTTCTTTTATCTTGCCGAACACATTCACCGCACTGGCTGGCCTTATTTTGTCATCGCTTATCGGTGTTTTACCAAAGAAAATGCATATAGCTTTGCCGGGTATCCAGAATGCAACGTCTCCTTCTTCTACCGTTTCTTTGCTGTTCTCATCCAATGCGAGTTTTACAGGTGTTTCGAAATAAATCTCGTCACCCCATCTGTTTATGATGCTTTTAATCGGTAAACACTTTTTGATCGCATCGATAGTTACTGGAGCTTTGTCTTCATAAAGTTCAGCCACAACTTCACACGTACCAAAGACAAACTTCAGACGCATCACACCACCTCCATTTATATATGGTATTGATTGTTCGCAATCTTGACAGAGGTGGTCTGGGTGTGTTCAAAGGGATGCTCCGAGTTTTTTACAAATCTCATGCGCTGTCTTAACAACTTCATTTGCAACGATATCGATGGCTTGTTGGCTGAAAGAACTAACAGCCCCTGTAACACTGATGCCTCCTATTACATTACCTGTGTAATCAAACACGGGTGCTCCAATACACATTATACCAGGCTCATTTTCCTCTCTGTCAACAGCATAACCTTTTTGCCTGACGATGGAAAGTTCCTTCTTCAGCAATTTCACATCGACTATCGTATGTTCGGTTTGCTTTTCAAGTTTCACTTTGGAAAAGTAATCTTCGAGCTCTTCTTCTGGAAGAAATGCCAGGATTGCTTTGCCAAAGCCGGTTGAGTAGAGCCTCATCTTCATACCTATTCGAGACACGGTCGGAATTGTTCGATCACTCTCTATTTTGTCAATGTACACTCCCTCATAACCACTTTTAAGGGCAAAATGAACGGTCATGCCGGTTTTTTCCATGAGATCCACTAAAAACGGATGGGCTATTTCCCTGACCTGCACATTCCTGAGGATTATACTGCCAAGTTCGACTATTTTGTAAGATGGCAGATATCTATGGCTGTGTGGTTCTTTGAAAACATAACCTGCCTGAACAAGGGTTTCAAGATGCTTGTACACAGCAGGAGAAGATATTTTCAGATGTTGTGCAATATCCTGGATTCGCGCACCATTTTTTCTCAGTATTATGAATTCCAGAATTTTCAAAGTCTTTTCAACAGATCCTATCGCCATTCATCTCACCACTCGCCCAGTTCCTTCACCTTTTGCCAGATTCTTCACCTCTTGCAGGGTCACCTGATTAAAATCGCCGACTATCGTGTGTTTCAAACAGGAAGCCGCAACGGCAAAGTTCAGAGCCTGTTCGGGTTCCATGTTGTTGATAATTCCATAGATTAAACCGGCTGCAAACGAATCACCTGCACCCACTCGATCAACAATGTGAACTGTATACTGTTTGCTGTGGTAAAAATTGTCACCATCCAGAAGGACACCCGACCAGCCGTTTATGTTTGCCACAATACTTTCTCTCAGACTTATGGCAACTTTTTTCAAACCAAAGGTATCTCTCAATCTGCGACACACCTGTTCATATCCCTTTAAGCTCAGTTTCCCTTCGACGATGTTTGAATCATCTGCACGAATTGCAAAAACTTTTTCTGCATCTTCCTCATTTGCAAAAAGTACGTCCACGTATTTAACAAGTTCAGTCATCACCTGTCTTGCTTTTTGCTCACTCCAGAGTTTCGCACGATAATTCAAATCACAAGAAACAGTTATGTTCCTTTCTTTTGCCTTTTGAAGAGCCTGTCTGCAGGATTGCACAAGATTATCTGAAAGTGCCGGTGTTATACCGGTAAAGTGAAACCAGATGGCATCTTTAAAAATCTCATCCCAATTGAAGTCTTCAGGTTTTGACAGCGCGAAAACAGAATTTGACCTGTCATATATCACTTTTGATGGCCTTTGGGAAAAACCCGTTTCGAGAAAATACAATCCCAACCTTCCATCGGCAAAGACAACATGAGAAGTGTCAACACCGTACTGCCTGAGAGTTCTCAGAGCTGCCTGACCCAACTCGTTATTGGGCAATTTAGTGACATAGGCGACATTTAAACCAAAATTTGCAAGTGAAACGGCTACATTTGCCTCGGCTCCCGCGTACGTAATCTCAAATCGATCAGTCTGAACTAACCTGAGATAACCTGGCGTCGCAAGTCTCATCATGATTTCACCGAAAGTTACCACCTTTGGCATTCAATCACCTCCGATTTCCTAATAGATAATTAATTACACCATAGATAAATTTTTTTCTATTATAACACGCCATTTTTCAGAAAAATGTTGACAGTTAAGAGCCACGATGATAGACTTTTCAAGGGTCCTTTAATTTGCTCCTGAGAGGGCAGAAAGGAGGATTAAAAATGCAAACTCAGGTATTGCTCGTTCAGCAGTGTGTAACTGGCTGGAAGTATTTTGTTCTTTCTTTTCAACACTTTGTGGCAATGTTCGGCGCGACGGTGTTAGTTCCTCTACTCACCGGTCTTGATCCACTTGTAGCACTTTTTACTGCTGGTCTTGGAACACTGATCTTTCATCTATTCACCGCAGGAGTTGTCCCGGTTTTTCTTGGATCGAGCTTTGCTTTCATAGCACCTATAATTATGGTAAAAGAAAAGTTCAACGATCTTTCGTATGCTACTGGAGGCATTTTTGCGGCAGGGCTTGTATATTTGTTGTTTGCACTGGCTGTGTGGTTGCTCGGGATCGAAAGGGTTAAAAAATTATTTCCACCTGTCGTTACAGGACCAATGATCGTTGTGATAGGTCTCACCTTGAGCCCCGTTGCGATTCAGATGGCAAGTACAAACTGGACAGTCGCAATTGTGGTTATCGTAACAGTTATACTGGTCTCTACCCTTTTGAAAGGTTTCTGGAGTCTGGTGCCAGTTCTGTCGGGGGTCGTTGTGGGTTATATTTTTGCACTTCTGACCGGGCAGGTTGATACATCTATTTTGAATCAAGCCAGCTGGTTCAGCGTTCCAAAATTCATCTTGCCCAAGTTTGATTGGACGGCTATAGCAATGATAGCTCCTGTTTCAATAGCAACTTTCATGGAACATATAGGTGATATCACGACCAACGGTGCTGTTGTAGGTAAGAATTTCTTTGAATATCCCGGTTTACACAGAACTCTTATAGGCGATGGGTTAGCGACTTCCATAGCCGGGTTATTCGGGGGACCAGCAAATACAACATACAGTGAAAATACAGGTGTCCTTGCCCTAACGCGTGTTTATGACCCAAGAGTACTCAGAGGTGCCGCGGTGATTGCGCTGATCGTGGCTTTCATTTCAAAATTCGGTGCCCTGCTCAGAACAGTGCCAGCTTGTGTCATCGGTGGTATAAGTCTGATTCTCTTTGGGATGATCGCTTCAGTTGGTATAAGAACACTTGTAAACGCAAAGGTCGATTTTTCAAAAGCAAAAAATCTTCTTGTGGCTTCTTTGATACTTACAGTTGGAATTGGTGGAGCATCTGTGAAGATCGGGCGTGTTGAATTAAAAGGATTGAGTCTGGCTGCAATAGTTGGCATCATCGCAAATCTGTTGATTGTAGACAAAAAAGATGAGTGAAAATCAAAAAGAAAATACCGGCGGCTTTCAAGCCGCCTTTTTTGGTAAAATTCTATCTGGAGAGTGATTGGTTGAACATAAAAAGAGCATTGATAAGTGTATGGGACAAAACCGGTGTGGTGGATTTTGCGAGAGAACTTTCAAAAAAAGGGGTGTCGATAGTCGCCACGCATGGCACCTTCGTTTTTTTGAAAGAAAATGGTATAAATGTAACACAAGTGGAGCAACTGACAGGCTATCACGAACTACTCGACGGAAGAGTGAAGACACTTCATCCAAAGATCTTCGCGGCAGTACTTGCGAAGCTTTCCAGTCAAGAACATCTGCAACAACTTTACGAACTCGGTGTCCAGCCAATTGACATGGTTGTTGTTAACCTTCGCCCCCTGGTACAGACTTTTGATGAAAAAGCACTGCTTGAATCAGTCGATATAGGTGGACTTGCGTTGCTCAGAGCTGCAGCAAAAAATTACAGAGACGTAGTACCAATATGCGACCAAAACGATTATGAACCTGTCTTAAAATCAATAGATCAATGCGGCGATGTGGTTCTGCAGCAAAGAAGAAAATTGTGCGCAAAAGCCTTTTTGTTATGCAGTGAATATGACCGGGCTGTGTACAGAGCGATGTGTGAACTTTTTGCCATTGAAAATGATTTGTGATAGAATCAAGCCGAAAGTTTTTGAATGATTTATTCTAAAAACCCGAGGTTGTAAAAGTTTGGAGTTGATCGAGTTACTTTTCCCAAATCACTGTCTTTTGTGCAACAAGCAGATAAAACACAGTGAACTGCTCTGTGAAGATTGCCTAAATGACCTTTCGAGCAGTCCTATAGCTCTACATGAGAATGGAGAGATTTTTACAGCGTATTTTTATGGTAGATACGACTCAAAATTGCGTGATTTGATCTTATTGTACAAAAATTCCCATCACTGGCGTTTGAACAAAATACTGGCTCAGTTTCTGGTGAAAACCATGAGCACATATCCTTCCTGTGCAGAGATTATCAGTTGGGTTCCATCGAGTCTGTCTTCATTAGAAGAACGGGGTTTTGATACAATGGCTCTGATAGCCAAAACTGTATCCAAGATGACCGGTATTCCGGCTAAAAAAACACTTGAATCTCTTTCCAAATCCAGCAAAAGGGGTATGACTTTAGAGCAGAGGCGAAATTCAGTGAAGGGTTCCTTTCGTGCTATTTGCAGAATTTATAAGAACATAGCGTTGATTGATGATGTTTTCACAACTGGTTCCACGATCAGAGAATGTGCAAAGGTTCTAAAGAACGCCGGAGCCAGGTCTATTACCGTTTATTGTATTGCTCGTGCCTGAGGGAGGTGTGGTTAAGTGTCAGTGCGCGCCAAGATAATCTTACTGGTTGTGGTTTTTGTGGTCGCTGGAATTGGAGTTGTTACTGTGCTGAATATCATCTCAATGCAAAAACGCTTAACAGACTTTGCAGTTAGTGCCATGCAGCAGAAAGTCGAAAGGGAATCACTGGTGCTGGATCACTGGTTAATGCAAAGATCATCAGAGATTTCTACGATTGCATCAAACTTTGAAAGCTATTTGATGATTTTCGAAAAAACGATGGTTGTTATGGCGTTGAAATCGCACAAAGAAACACTCGAAAAACTCGGTTTTGTCGATTATTTATTGTCAAATCTGCAAGGAAAAGCATTTACGTACACCGAACAGGAAATAGATGTGTCAAAATACAACTTCTTTCAGGCAATTACTCTGCAAAATAAAGATTTCTATGTTCAGGATAACTTCGACTGGCAGGGAACCAACTGTGTTGTTCTTGCAAGCAAAGTCAAAGATTACAGTGGAAACACTGCGGGTTTGTTCGCCGCTCTGATACCACAGGAAAAATTCTGGCAGATGATCAAAACCATCAATTACGGCAAAACTGGTTATGCCTTCCTATCAGATCTTGATGCAGTTGTGCTGGCTCATCCAAAGCAAGAATACGTTGGAAAAACACTAAGTCAGATCAGCAGTTCTCTTAAAACACTTGAGGACGAAATCAAGAAAGCACAGCCCGGCGTTGTAATCTACAATTTTGACGGAGAAAAGAAGATAGCCACGATTTCACCAATTTTGTCGGCAAACTGGATGTTAGCCCTAACAATGCCATACAGAGAAATACAGGAGGTATTCTTTCAAACTCTGTGGACATCGTTGATGGCTTCGGCGATAGTTATATTCATAAGTATAGTCGTTGGTATGATTTTCACAGGAAGAATTACAAAGCCATTAAGCATTTTAACGTCAGTTGCTGAGCAAATTGCGCACGGCGATCTGACAGCATCCCAGAAGATTGAAAGTAAAGACGAGATAGGTAAACTTTCCAAAGCATTCTCACTTGTCAGTGAAAGTCTAAAAGATAGTGTGGCAAAAATCAAAAGACTCGGCGAACAGATTGAAGGCTTCTCTGACCGCATGAGTAAGAGTTTAGAACAGGCGACCTTTGTATCAGATCAGGCGCAAAAGTCAGCCGAAAAGGTCAACAAAAATGTAGAAGAAATTGTTTCATCTATCTCGGAAGTCAATTCGGGAATGGAAGAAATAGCCTCTGGTGCTCAAAACACCGCAAAAAATGCTTCAAAACTTGCCGAAGGATCTGAAAAACTCAAAAACAGTGCCTTTTCGACTGAAAATTCTATGAAAGAACTCACCAGATCCATGAAACAAACGGCAGAACGCGGTCAGATGTCCATGCAATTTGTACAAAAACTGGTTGATCTTTCCAATCGCATTGGAGAAATAACAGATGCAATATACAATATTGCAGAGCAAACAAATTTACTTGCGCTGAATGCCGCCATAGAAGCAGCAAGAGCGGGAGAAGCAGGAAGAGGTTTTGCGGTTGTTGCAGACGAGATAAGAAAACTCGCTGAACAGAGCAGGAGCGCAACTGGGGAAGTAACAGATATTTTGAAACAGATCAAATCGCAAAGCCTCTTGGTAGCTCAGGGAGGACAGGAAGTCGTGAATCAAATACAGGACTCTCTGAGTGTTTTGAATGAAAGTGCACAGCAAATAGAAAATATGGTAAAAGATATAGAGGAATTCACTCTGGCAGCAAATGATCTTGCTGCAACCAGTCAGGAACAAAGTGGTGCAATAGAGGAAATAAGCACGGCTGTCGACAGAATTACCAAAAACATTGAAGCAGTATCAAGAATAACCGGCGAAGTAGCACAATCTGTCATTGAGCAGGCAAGTAATACAAAGGACCTGTCAGAAAGAGTTGATGAACTGACGAATATGGTAATGGAGTTAAAAGCTCTGTCAGATCGATTCAAGATTTGATCGGGAGGTGTGATCTTTGGTTGCGTACATCATAAGAAGACTTTTGCTGCTACCCCTGATCCTGTTCGGGATATCACTCATCGTCTTTGGAATGATTCAAAGTCTCGGATCAGACAGACTTCTGGCGGCTTATGTCAACCCGGGACTTTTGGACAAACTGACTCCAAACCAATTAGAAAAGATAAAAGAGAAATACGGGCTAAAGGATCCAATGATTGTCAGATACGTGAAATGGCTGAAAAATACCCTGAGCGGCGATCTGGGCTGGTCTGTCGTGGGTAAAGAGCCGGTCAAAGACGCTATTTTAAACAGATTACCCTGGACAGTTGAATTGGCTCTTTATTCGATAATTCCGGTGGTATTCGTCGGAGTATGGCTGGGCATAATCGCGGCTGTGAATCGCGACAAATTCATAGACCATTTTGTTAGAATCTTTGCTGTAATCGGCTGGAGCTTTCCAGATTTCGTTTTCGGGTTGCTTGTGCTGATGATTTTCTACAGCGTACTTGGCTGGTTCCCACCTGGAAATCTGAGCTTTTGGGCTGATACGGTTGTGAAGTCACCTGAATTTAGAAGATTTACTTCATTGGTGACGGTGGATGCGTTGCTCAATGGAAGATTTGATGTCTTTTTAGATGCCATTCAGCACATGATTGCTCCCATTATAACTCTTTCGTGGTTGTGGTGGGCGTATTTGCTGAGAATTACACGTTCCAGCATGCTCGAAGTGCTGACAAAAGAGTATATTCGAACGGCAAGAGCCAAAGGACTGGCTGAAAATGTCGTGATCAACAAGCATGCACGTAAGAATGCAATGATACCTGTTATCACAGTTGGCGGCGGAATGGTGATACAGCTCTTTGCGGGTACGGTTATCGTTGAGATGGTTTTCAATCGAACCGGTATGGGTAGCTTCACTGCAACTGCCGCCACACAGCTTGATTACGCTTCAATCATGGCTTCTACACTTTTCTATTCGCTGATTCTGGTCATAGGCAATCTTGTAATAGACATACTTTACGCTGCTGTCGACCCAAGAATTCGTTTTAGCTGAGGAGGTAACAATCGTGAGAACAGAAACCAAAAGAATGATAAAAAGATTGATGAGAAATCCTTCTGCTGTGCTTGGTTTTTCGCTGCTGATATTTTTCACCGTCATTGCTATAATTGCTCCATTAATATGTCCGCCACAGTCTTACGATCCATACATGATTCCAATAGTCACGTGGGACAAAACGCCACAACCGCCAACGAGTGAGCATCCGTTTGGAGTTATAGATGGAAGAGACATTTTTTACGGAGTTATATGGGGTACAAGAACAGCTTTCAAAGTTGGATTGATCGTTACTCTCACTTCAACACTCATAGGGTTGTTAATAGGTTCTATTGCCGGGTATTTCGGTGGCTGGCTGGATGAGATCTTGATGAGGATAACCGATGTATTTCTATCGATCCCATACATACTGGCGGCAATCGTTGTGACCGCGTTTTTGGGTATGGGGCTGAATAAGGTCATGATCTCTCTGATCATGTTCGGCTGGATGGCAACAGCAAGACTCATAAGAGGCAACATCCTGCAGGTTAGAGAAGAACAATATGTACTGGCTGCAAGAGCACTGGGAGTAAATGATTATCTGGTGATACTCAAACACGTCTTACCGAACACGATCTTTCCTGTGATCATACAGGCAACGATGAGAATCGGGTCACTGGTTATAACGGCTGCTGCTCTGAGTTTTCTCGGTCTTGGCGCTCCTGTTGGCTATGCAGACTGGGGATCCTTGCTCAATTTTGCCAGAAACTGGTTGCTCGGTGCATCTGGTGAAGCATTCAAATACTGGTATGCGATTGTTTATCCTGGAATTGCCATGGTTCTTTTTGTTCTTGCGTGGAATCTGGTGGGGGATGCGTTGAGAGATGTCTTTGATCCGAGGCTTAGAGGATAAGGAGTGATAGTGTGAAACAGCCAATACTCACCGTAAAGAATCTAAAGACATATTTCTATACAGAAGATGGAATTGTAAAGGCTGTAGATGGTGTGGATTTTGAGGTTTTCCAGGGTGAGACACTCGGAATCGTTGGTGAATCAGGATGTGGAAAAAGCGTTACTTCACTTTCAATACTCCGAATACTAGATGAAAAAGGAAAAATCGTTGAAGGTTCGGTTGTCTTTGACAACATCGATTTAACTAAAATACCGGAAGAAGACATGAGAAAAATACGAGGTAAGGACATCGCTATGATCTTTCAAGAACCGATGGTTGCACTCAATCCTGTTTTCACCATAGGAGAGCAAATCGTCGAAGCCATTGTTCTGCATCAAAAAGTCGATGAAGCAACCGCAAAAAAAATGGCAGTAGACCTGCTCAGAAAGGTTGGTATCCCCGAACCAGAAAAAAGAGTGGACGAGTATCCCCACGAGTTATCCGGAGGTATGCGTCAGAGAGCTATGATAGCAATGGCACTGTCCTGTAAGCCAAAGATTCTCATAGCAGATGAACCCACAACAGCTCTTGATGTGACTATTCAAGCGCAAATAATGGAGCTCATGAAACAACTTCAGAAAGAGTATGGAATGGCGATAATTCTGATCACACACGATATGGGCGTGATCGCCGAAAACGCTGATCGTGTCGTTGTAATGTATGCTGGAAAAGCCGTTGAATATACCGATGTCAAGACATTATTCAATGATCCAAAGCACCCGTATACTTGGGGGCTTTTGCACGCCATACCAAGGCTCGATGTGGAACAAACCCGCTTATACAACATTCCCGGTGTAGTACCAAATCCTTTGAAATTCCCGAGTGGTTGCAAATTCCACCCAAGATGTGAATTTGCACAGGAAAAATGCAGTACTGAAGAACCTGAGTTGATAGAGGTCGTAAAAGGACATTTTGTGAGGTGCTTTTTCTGGGAAAAAGTAGAACAGGCAAAGAAAAAAGAGGCTGGTGATGGACGATGAAACCACTTGTCAGAGTGGAACGACTTGTCAAATACTTTCCGATCAGGGCAGGAGTTTTCAAAAGAATCGTGGCATGGGTCAAGGCAGTTGATGATGTCTCATTTGATATCTTTGAAGGTGAGACAGTTGGTCTTGTCGGTGAGTCCGGTTGCGGTAAAACAACGATTGGTATGACGTTACTGCGTTTGTATGAACCTACCTCAGGAAAGATCATCATTGGCGATGAGGATACAACATATTACTTTCTTTCGACAGCAAAAGCAAGAGCTTATCTGAAGAAAAACTACACCCAGAAATTCCATAAATTGTTATCAGAGAAAGGCTCAATAGACTCTGTATTGAATTCCTTAGACGGTGTGGATCGCCGTTATGCCGAAATCTTTTTCAACGACGCAAAAGGCTCGGCATCAAAATTTTTGTCTATGATGCTTTCAAATATGGATGAAAAAAGAAAAAAGTTCAGAAGGGATCTTCAAATAGTCTTTCAAGATCCTTATAGTTCCCTCAACCCGAGGCTTCGCATAAAAACCATTGTGGGTGAAGGACCCATTACCCACAAACTGGTGAGAAATGAAAAAGAAGTAATCGAAAAAGTGAAAACAGTCTTAGAAGATGTCGGTATAAGCGGTGAGTATATATACAGATTTCCACATGAATTCTCCGGTGGGCAGCGCCAGAGAATTGGTATAGCAAGAGCGTTAGCACTATCACCAAAACTCATAATAGCCGATGAAGCCGTTGCGGCACTCGATGTATCAATACGATCGCAGGTGATAAATCTGATGAAAGATCTCCAGAAAGAGCACAAATTGACTTATCTGTTCATATCTCACGATCTGTCCGTGATCAAATATGTCAGCGACAGAGTCATAGTGATGTACCTTGGAAAGATTGTAGAATCAGCACCAAAAAAAGAACTATTCGACAATCCACTTCATCCATATACAAGAGCTCTCATGAGCGCAATACCCATACCCAATCCAAACATCAAAAAAGAACGAATTATACTCAAGGGAGACGTACCAAGCCCGATAAATCCTCCATCAGGATGTCGTTTTCATACAAGGTGTTACATGGCAACTGAGGAATGCAGCCGTATCGAGCCTCAGTTGAGGGAAATAAAACCAGATCATTTTGTATCCTGTCACCTTGTAAAATGAAAACTTACAAACTTGGCTGGATTGGTATTCTTACTTTTTTGGTACTGATTTTGCTGGTGTACAGATATTCAAAACCAGGAAAAATTAGTGTGTATTTCAACTGTGATGAGCAGACAAAAACTGCTTTCGAGCTGGCGTTGAAAAAACTCAAAGTTGACTACAAGCAGAGCGATTCTGAAAAATCATCATTAATCGTCTTTGACGATCAGTTGATTTATCACGGACAGATTTTCAGATTTTACTGGGATGAAGAGCTTGAAAAAAAGATCGTGGATGTGGTATCATCTCATATCAAAGCAGTGGGCGATCTACAATCTAATCTGCATCGGTTTGAACAGTTGATCAGAGTACCGGTAGATGATCAAAGAGAGATTTTATATACCGCAAGACCACAGGCAGACAGTTTTGACGAAATAGTGTATAAAATAATAAAGGATGTTCTAAAAGGATATGAAGGAATTTTCGAAAATGGGTATCTTGTGGTACCATTGGTAATAGAGGTAGATGGTAAAAAACTAATGGTTTACGATTCAAAGGATGATCAAGTTTATATGCTCTTGGAATCGGGAGGTAGTTGAGCTTGGAAAACATCCTGTCGGTGAAAAACCTTTCGACGTATTTTTACATGGATGAAGGGGTTGTTGCAGCCGTTGACGATGTCAGTTTTGACCTTGCACCAAAAGAAGTACTGGGAATAGTTGGTGAAACCGGATCTGGCAAGAGCGTAACTGTCAAATCGATCATGAGACTGATCAAATATCCGGGCAAGATCGTGAATGGCCAGATCATATACAAGGGCCAGGATATACTCAAGTACGATGAAAAAGAGATGTACAAGATTCGCGGTAAAGAAATCAGTATGGTATTTCAGGATCCGATGACCTCACTGAATCCTCTGTATACAATAGGGGATCAATTGATGGAAACAATCATTCAGCACCAGAAAGTGTCAAAACAGGAAGCATACAAGAGGGCTGTTGAAATGCTCGGTCTGGTTCAGATACCAGAACCAGAAAAAAGAATGAGGTCTTATCCGTTCGAATTCAGCGGCGGTATGAGACAGCGCGTAGTGATTGCCATCGCTTTAAGCTGTAACCCATCGATCCTGATTGCCGATGAACCAACAACCGCACTCGATGTTACAATACAAGCCCAGATACTTGACCTGATGAGAGACCTTCAACAGAAGTTAGGAACAGCCATGATATTCATCACCCATGACCTTGGAGTAATAGCTTCTATGGCTGATCGAATCATAGTAATGTACGGTGGAAAGCAGATGGAAATGGGGAGTTCTGATGATATTTTCTATCATCCCACACATCCCTATACCCACATGCTGCTCAGGAGTATTCCAAGAATCGACAAGAAAATCGACAGGCTCGAACCAATTCCAGGACAACCCCCAAGAATGATAGACATACCAAAGGTTTGTCCTTTCTTACCCAGATGTCCCAGGAGTGTAGATGAATGCAATCAGAAAATCCCGGATATGGTTGAAATTTCCAAGGGACATTTTGTACGCTGTTTCAATCCAGTTGGAGGTGGCAAGTAAAGTGGACGAGATTCTGCTTAAGGTAAAAAATCTTAAGAAATACTTTCCAGTCAAACAAGGATTTTTGATAAAGCGTACTGTTGCAGAAATCAAAGCCGTGGACGATGTGAGTTTTGAAATAGAAAAAGGTAAAACTTTTGCTCTTGTCGGTGAATCTGGATGTGGCAAAACGACTGTGGCGCGAACTATTTTAAGACTCACAGATCCAACTGATGGGCAGATATTCTTTGAAAACACAGACATTTCAAAGTTCGGGTACAAAGAACTGCTCCCATTCAGAAGAAAGATGCAAATTGTCTTTCAGGATCCAATGAGCTCACTTAACCCCAGGATGACAGTTGGTCAGATCGTCACCGAACCCATGATTTTTCACAAAGTTGTGAGCACAAAGCAGGAAGCGTATGAAAAGGCAAAAGGTCTCATGGAAATGGTCGGATTGAAGACTTTCCACTTAGACAGATATCCCCACCAGTTCAGTGGAGGTCAAAGGCAGAGAATAGCTATAGCTAGAGCTATTGCCATAGAGCCAGAGTTTCTTATTCTTGATGAGCCAACTTCATCCTTGGATGTATCGGTGCAAGCTCAGATAATAAATCTATTTCTCGATTTTCAAGACAGATTCAAATTCAGTTATCTTTTCATCTCGCACAACCTGGGTCTTGTCAGATTCATCAGCCACAGAGTTGGTATAATGTATCTGGGTAAGATTGTAGAGCTTGGTGAAACAGATGAAGTTTTTGAGGAACCACTTCATCCTTACAGTAGAGCGCTGCTCTCAGCTACACCAATTCCCGATCCAAAAGTAGAACGATCAAGACAAAGGATCATACTAAAAGGTGGCGTACCGAGTCCCATCTCAAGACCAAGTGGTTGTTTCTTCAGTCCAAGGTGTCCTTATAAAATGCAGATATGTGAAAAAGAATATCCTGAATTTCGAAAGATATCACAAAACCGCTGGGTGGCATGCCACCTGGTGAAATAGGGGGTGTATAAGCATGAGGAAGGTCTTTTTAGTGGCATTGGTGCTGGCATTAGTTGTCCTCAGTTTTGCAGCCGAGAAATACGTCTACTTTGACGAAAAGACACCGTACCTGGGAGCAAATTCCACTGGTAAAATGGGCGGAACTTTGATCGCTCCACAACTTGGTAGTGGCCCGAAGACGATGAACCCGGTTGTTGCACAGGAAACAAGCTCCACTGCTGTTATTAACGTTTTTCTGATCGGTTTGATTGAGCTGGACAATTACGCAAGAATGCACCCTGCACTTGCAGAAAGATGCGAAGTAGAAGTGACAGATGATCAGAAAATGATCATCACTCTCAAAATCAGAAAAGGTATCAAATGGTCTGATGGGGCACCGTTTACAGCAGATGACTATGTCTTCAGTTTGAATGACATTTACTGCAACCCGGATATACCAAACGATATGGCTAATTTGCTTGAAGACTCTCAGGGAAGACTTCCTGTAGCTGAAAAAGTTGATGATTACACTGTCAGAGTCATTTACCAGGAACCATACAGGCTTGCAGTCAGATATGCAGCTGGTATTCAAATCCTTCCAAAGCACGTTGCAGAACCGTGGGTAAAAGAGGGTAAGTTCAAAGAAATGTGGACAGTTGATTCCATAAACAAAAAAGAGCTCGTTGGTCTTGGACCATTTATTCCAGTTGAGTACGTGCCAGATCAATTTGTGAGAATGGTCAGAAACCCGTATTACTACAAGAAGGATGCAAATGGTCAGCAACTTCCATATCTTGATGAATATGTTCTGAAGATCATACCAGATCTGAACGCAATAAGACTGGCTTTTGAAAATGGTGAGATCGATGTTTATGGTGTAACAGCCCAGTTCTATCCAGATATCAAGAACAAAGCAAAAGAAAAAGGCTGGATTGTTGGAACAGGTGGACCAACCTTTGGTACCACATTTGTAACTTTGAATTTCAACTGCCCGGATCCAGTTAAGAGAAAATGGTTCAGAAATGAATTCTTCAGAAAAGCTATAGCCTATTCAATGGACAAAGATGCAATGATCGATACACTGCTGGCTGGTCTTGGTGATGCACAGTGGGGACCAATAAGCGCTGCTGCAGCTGCTTTCTACAACGATGATGCTCTGAGAAAGTACCCATATGACCTTGATTATGCACGCATGATGCTTCAAATGGGTGGATTCAGTTGGGATAAAGATGGCAACTGTATCGATGAAGATGGTAACAAAGTCGAGTTCATACTCATGACCAACGCAGGAAACACCCAGCGTGAAGGAATCTGCAACATACTCAGAGATGAACTTGCAAAACTCGGTATCAAGGTTGTTTTCACACCAATAGATTTCAACACGCTGGTTCAAAAGATGACTTCAACCGGTGACTGGGAAGCCATAGTCATTGGTTTGACCGGTTCTGATGAACCACAGGGTGGCGCTAACGTCTGGAAGCTGGATGGTGCTCTGCACTTCTGGAATTACAGTCCAAAGGTGAAGAGCTTTGTGAGCCCAGATATTTACGAGGCACCTGACTGGGAAGTAGAAATAGACAAGATCTTCAGAGAAAACGTCAGAGTACTCGATCAGAAGAAAGTGTACCAGATGTTCTCAAGATACCAAGAACTGGTTTCTGAACACCTGCCTTTGATCTACACAATACAGCAAAAATACCTGTACGCCTACGTAAACAAACTGCAGAACTTAGAACCAACTGCTTTCGGTGGTATGCTCTGGAATATAGATTGGATCTGGAAAAAATAATAACGGCAAAGGGGGCACTTGCCCCCTTTGGATTTTGAGGTGATGAGTTTTGCTCAAGTACATTGGTAGAAGACTTGTCATAGCTTTGCCGGAACTTTTGGTAATATCTTTGATGATTTTTTTGATCATGTATGCTGCTCCAGGAGATTTTCTCGATCAATACAGACTTGATCCATCTGTCTCTCCTCAAAGACTCAAAGCAATGGAAGAAGAATTCGGATTGAACAAGCCCGCGATCGTTCAGTATTTGACCTGGTTGAAAAATGTTTTGAAGGGTAACTTAGGGTATTCTTTTTATTACAGAAGACCCGTTTCAACATTGATCTGGGAAAGAGTTGCTGCAACGCTGATTCTTTCACTCATTTCACTGGCAAGTTCCTGGATCCTTGGAATCGCACTTGGTGTTTTCACCGCATTGAAAAAGTATTCAATTGGTGATAAGATCATGACTTTTCTTGCTTTTGGGTTTGTCGCCATTCCGGAATTCTTCTTGGGTTTGGTTTTGCTGTATTTCGCAGCAAAAACCGGCTGGTTCCCAATTTCCGGGATGAAATCCGTGTATTATTCTTCTCTGACCACCTGGGCGAGGTTCAAAGATATTCTCTGGCACCTGATTCTACCAGCCACGGCTTTGAGCCTGGGTTCTTTTGCTGGTTTGATGAGATACATGAGGGGTTCCTTACTGGATGTTTTGAACGAAGATTACGTTGTTTTTGCAAGGGCTAAGGGTATGCCGGAAAGAGTTGTCATTTTTAAACATGCCATGAGGAACGCTATAAACCCAATGATAACCTTTCTTGGCTTTAGCATATCTGGTCTTCTTGGAGGTGCCCTTTTTGTTGAAAATGTCTTTGGTTGGCCTGGAATGGGAAGACTCGTATATCAAGCCCTGATTCAACAGGATATGTATATAGTCATGGCAAGTGGATTAATCAGTGCAATTCTTCTGGTCATAGGTAATCTGGTGGCTGATATTCTGCTTGCACTGGTTGATCCAAGGGTCAGACTCAGTTAACAGGAGGTCTTTGAGATGGCCGAAGCAAAGAACAATCAAAAGATAGAGTTCGAAGAGAAGTATTTAACAAGAGGTCAGTTGATCTGGAGAGCATTTTTGAAGCACAGACCAGGTGTAATCGCGCTATGTATTTTAATTGCGCTTTACATCCTGGCTATTTTTGCAGATTTTTTTTCACCGTATAACCCCATTGAGCAATCACTGAAACACACCTATGCTCCTCCAACAAAAATACACAGAACATACAAAAACACCAAAACCGGACCATATATTCTGCCGATGATATCGTACGTCGATAAGGTAACATACGAAAGAACATACAAAGAGATGCTTTTCCCAAATAGGCTCGTGCTGGAAAAACCAGATGGTTCTGTTGTTACCTACGAACTTGGCAAAGATGGCGTGGAGAGCTTTAAATTTTCTGTCAATTCTGTGGAAAGTATAAAGATAGACGGTCAATGGTATGATGTCAAAAAATCCCCAAGGACAACAGATTATTTCCTTTTCGGGTATAACGAGGAAACACTTTCAAAAGGATCGAGTAGAGTGGAGACCACCTCTGCTGTGGCTCAGGAAATGTACTTCAAGAGCTATTCATCAAAATACGGTCTTACAAGTGAATATCAAATAGAAGCTGTAGCTGTCAGCGAAACACTCGATACAATAGTTGTGAAAAAGGATGGAAAATTTGAAATGATCAAAGCAAAAGTCATTGATTATGATTATAAAACTTACCCGGTTAAGTGGTTCGTGAAAAGCTGGACTGGAAAATTACTTTGGATCTTTCCGATGAATGTTCATCTGTTTGGTGTGGACAACTACGATAACAACCAGTATGTCAAGCTCTTTATTATGGGATCAGACCTGTATGGTAGAGATGTGTGGTCCAGAATAGTTTTTGCATCGAGGATTTCTCTGTCCATTGGAATCATCGGGATGATCATCACATTTGCCTTTGCACTGTTATTTGGTGGCATCTCTGGATATTATGGTGGATTAATCGACGAAGGATTGATGAGATTTGCTGAAATAATCATGTCCATACCCGGATTCTATCTGATGATCATGCTTCGTGCCATGCTTCCACTGGATTTACCATCAACCCAGATATACATACTTCTGGTATTCATCCTGTCTTTCATAGGCTGGGCTGGCACTTCCCGTGTTATCAGAGGTATGGTTCTCTCAATAAGACAAAGAGAATTCGTTGAAGCCGCTATAGCCATAGGTCTGCCAAACAGTAAAGTTCTGGCAAGACATGTTCTTCCAAATACGGCAACTTATTTGATCGTGAATGCAACTTTGAGAATACCTGGTTATATCCTTGGAGAAGCTGGACTGAGTTTTCTTGGGCTTGGTATAAGAGAACCCTATGCATCATGGGGACTGATGCTTGCACAGGCTCAGGATGTCTACATCATGACAAAAGCTCCCTGGCTTCTGATACCTGGAATATTCATATTCATAACGGTGATATCCTTTAACTTTGTGGGAGATGCACTGAGAGACGCTTTAGACCCAAGATCACTTGGATAAAAAAGCTGACCTAATGGTCAGCTTTTTTATAGTTTTCAACAAACTTCTGAGAGACTTTTATAATATCACCAGCTCCAACAAAGAAATACACTGTATTTTTCTGAGGCTGGAAAGCGTTCAACAGATCTTCAAGCCTTGGGAAGTACTGTGCTTTTTTACCGTAACTTTCCAAGCCTTCAACTATCACCTTAGCCGAGAGCTGTGGAATGGCTTTTTCAAAAGCACTGTAGACCTCTGTAACGTAAATTTCATCGGCATCCTTTAGGGCTCTGGCAAAATTACCATCTTCTCTCAGTAACCTACTATATCTGTGAGGCTGGAAAATGACAACCTTTCTCTGTTCTGGGAAAATCTCTTGAGCCGCATTAATGAGTGATCTTATTTCGTCTGGTGTATGGGCGTAATCATCAACAACATAAGTTTTCTGTCTTTCATCCAAAATTGTTATATCAAAACGCCTGCGAGTACCGACAAATCCTTTTAAGGCTTCCAGTACCATATTCGGGTCATATCCTGCCGCCCAGAAGAGTGTTACCACAGCCATTGCATTCAAAACATTGTGTTCACCTGGTAATCTCAAGATCATCTGATACTGTTTTCCATCGAGCTCGATTGTAGCCGTCTGATAGAGATCTTTCACAACTCTATTCAACAATCTGCACGTACCAGAAGATCTTCCAAAGGTATAGGTGCCAAGATGGGATGTATTTTTGTCATCTATGAAAGTTACAACTACTTTTCTTGTCTTATTTGCGAGTTCTTCAAAGCATGATCTGTAAAAGTTCTCATCGTTATTGTAATTCTCAAGATGGTCTCCACGCGCATTTGTAATGATCAAATAATCGGGGCAAAAACTCGCAAATTCTGGTTGACTTTCATCCAGTTCATATACGACAGGACCTTTTCCTGAACGATAGTTACCAAACTCCAAGGATCTGTGCACACCACCAAGGAAAACTGTCGGGTCCTCACCAAAAGTTTTAAGACAGTGTGCGACCATGGCAGTCGTGGTGGTTTTACCATCTGAACCGGTTACGGCGAACTGCGTTGCTCCGTCGAGGATCTGCCTTAAAAATTCCGACCTACTGACGACTTTGACGCCTTCTTTTTTTGCCCGGATTATTTCGGGATTATCAAAATGAACTGCAGGTGTGTGAACCACAAGGTCCGGGTTTAGCCAGTTGTTGTAATCATGCCCTACAAAGACCCTTATTCCAACCTTTCTTAAAATCTCCGTTTGCTCGTTGTCGCATATATCGGAACCGTATACATCGTCTCCGTTGATTTTACAGTGCAATGCCAAGGAACTCATACCAATGCCACCAATTCCAACAAAATGGATTCTCATTTCAATTCCTCCAGAATAATTTTAGCAATCAGCTCTGCCGGATTTTCTTTTTGATCTACTTTCTTTCCAAGTGAAATAACACAAGAAAGTTTTTCCTTCAAAAGTTCAGGCGTGAGATCTTTTTCTCTTGCCACTATTCCCCTGCCGAGTTTCTCAACATGTATGGCATTGAAAAGCTGATGGTTTCCCGCCGAGCCCTCCCACGGTATCAACAAACCCGGAACACCATAATAGAGCATCTCACTTACGGCAATGGCACCAGCTCTGCTCACAACAGCCTTTGCTCCTTTCCACGCACAAGCCATGTCGTGTATGTAATCGAAAGCCTGAACATTTGGATAAGCACTGAGTCTGCGAGTCCAGTTGCTGTCTCCTGTACTGTGAACAAACTTCATCTGTTTTTCTACTTTGTAAATTTGCTCCATCAGGCTGTTTATGAATTCACTTCCCCTACTGCCACCAAGCACCAGTACGTAGTCTTCACCAAACTTTTTTTCAGCGCATTCTCTCACTCTTATTGGGTTCCCGCTAACCACGATCTTTTTGCGAACAGACCTTGGAAAGTGCTCTATACTTTCTTCAAATGCAACGAAAATCCTGTCTGCTTTCAAGCTCAAAAATTTATTTGCAAGTCCTGGTATTACATTCTGTTCCTGAACAAAAACAGGTATTTTTTTCCTGGCACATGCCCTTGCCACTGGGTATGAAACATACCCTCCTGTCACAAAACCAAAATCACAACCTTCTATTTCCAAAGCTATAATACTCTCATTTTGAAATATTTTCAATAGTCTTGTGAAATTCACCGGATGAAACACCGGCCTTTTTAAACCCATCAGATCAACAGTCACCGTTCTGTATTCTGGATGTTCCTGTGGAATGATTCTGCTCTCAAGTCCCCTTCTCAAACAGAAGTAGGTCACATCGATTTTTTCTACTTTTGCAAGACTTTCAAGAACGGCAAGTGCTGGATACAAGTGACCACCTGTTCCTCCTCCTGCCGCTGCTACTTTCAATTTTCATCACTTCCACGAGTTACGATGTTTATTATTACACCAAGACCACCTAACATCGTGATGATCGAGCTACCTCCATAGCTGAGAAATGGCAATGTCACACCGGTCACTGGTAAACTCCCAGTCACAACCCCGAGGTTGACCAGTACCTGAAGGATGATCAAAAATGAAAATCCGCTGATATAGGACGTAGCAAATGCATCCTGCAACCTTTCAGCGAGCTTCAGTAAAATCGAAACAAGCACAAAAAACAAAGCGGTTATCGCAATTATGCCAATCATACCAAATTCTTCACCTGCCGCTGCCAAGATAAAATCGGACACAATAGCCGGAACTGAGAGTTTTACCTCACCTAGACCAATACCCTTACCTGCCAGACCGCCTTCTCTAAGTGCCTGTATGGCTTTAGAAACCTGTTCAGAATAATTGCCCTCAAGAAATGTCCTCAATCTCCAGAGCTGATAATCTTTCAAAAAAAAGCCCGTTTTCAGAGCAAGGTAAAACACGATAAGGAGCATACACACTGTCATAAAAATATAAACACCACGTGTTCCGTGTGAATAAAGCATCAAAAGCACCAAAAATAACATTACAAGCGATGTACTCAAATCTGGTTCAGCCAAAACCAGAGCAAGAAGAGGTAAACTCAAAAGAACGGGTTTTAAAAATCCCCTGTAGAATTCTTTCATGTGGTCTTTATTGTGTGAAATGTAAACAGATACAGATATTATCAGGGTGATTTTGGCAAATTCGGATGGCTGAAAGGTAAAACCAGCGAACTGAATCCATCTATTTGATCCATTCACCTCTGGCAGGAAAAAAGGCATTAGCAAAAGACCTACTGTCAGAAAATAGTAGAATTGAGAAAGCTTTATGTGAAATTTATAATCTATCACCATTGTCAGTGCCATCAAAAATACGCCAATTATCAATTTAATGACATGGGAATACAGCAGATTTCTGGAAACATTACCAAAGACATTCATCTGTGAAGCTATATCAAAGCTTGCAATCAATATGAGACCGATGGATATCAAAATCGACACTATAAGAAGAACTGGCACAGCATTTGACAACTATCCTTCATCCCCCATCAATGATTTTACCACACGGACAAAATCATCACCGCGTTCAGAGTAATTTCTGTACATATCGAAACTCGATCCGGCTGGACTCAAAAGAACAACATCACCTTCATTAGCCATCTCAAAAGCACTATAGACAGCTTGCTTCATGTTTTCAACAACGGTGAAAGGAAAACCCTCTTTATGCAATATATCTTTGATCAATGATGCAAGCTCTCCAAAAACATAGACATGTCTCACCTTGCTCTTCATTTGTTCAACTAAAGGTGTGTAATCTTCGTTTTTGCTTTTTCCAGAGAGGATCAAAATGACGTTCTTTTCTGTGAAATTCTCAAGAGCCGAGATCGTCGCGGCGGCACTTGTTGCCTTTGAATCATCTATGAAACTGACGCCTCTGATCTTCGCCACCAGTTCCATCCTGTGCCTTGGGAGTCTGAAACTTTCAAGCGCCTTTAAGACATCGCCAGGTTCATAATCGAGTAGCGAAAAGATCTTCAGAACAGCCGATAAATTTTCAAGATTCTGACGGGTCAAAAGAAGCTGGTTGCTCACATGATATTTGTTTTGATTGTAAATGATTTGCATTGAAGATTTATCAACAACCAGGGGCTCAAAGGCATGGTAAGTCGAATCTACCTTCACGCTGTCTTTAATCGTTTTGTCTGAACCATTGAATATCTTGAGATTGGCAAAATCAAAGATCTTCAGTTTTGACTGGATGTAGTGCTGAAATGTTGGATGCCAGTCCAAATGATTTGGCTGTATGTTCAATAAAACACCAATATCTATGGGAAGTCTTTTAGACCAGTAAAGTTGAAAACTACTGATCTCCAGTACAACATACTCTGGATCGATGTCGAGCAGATTAGCGACGGGTTCTCCAACATTGCCGCACATATAACAACTCTTACCGGTAGAGTTCAAAACATGGAAGATCATATTGCAAGTTGTTGTCTTGCCATTTGAACCAGTAACAGCAATGACAACACGCGGTTTTTTGATGTTGAGAATCACATCGATATCTGTCACGACTTTTTCAGAACAATTTGAGATAATCGGATGATCATATTTCACCGACGGGCTAACTACAACCACATCAGCCTGACATATCTTTTCTGTATTCTTTCCTTCTTCAAACTGAACGTTCATGCCGATCAGCTGTGATCTTTCATCCTCACTCAAAATCTTTATTTCACTTACAAAAACTTCATGTCCCATCTTCACCAGCTTACTACACAATGCCCTGTTTCCAACACCATAACCAACCAAGGCGTATCGCAATGGATTTTCCTCCCGCAAAACTGATTATAGAATACAACGTTCAAACTCGCAACGAAAAACAAAGAACGGCGAATGTACAATTTGTTAACAGATGCTCTGCCCATAATGTTAACCAGTGATTGATCGTTTATTTTTCTCTATAGGAAATGTATTTGCTCAATATTAAATAGCGAGGTATAATGAATTTGTTAAGAAAGGAGGGGAAAAATGAAAGTTGTTGAGGAAATCATTGAAAATGGTATTGTAGCTGTGATCAGGGTGGATTCTCCCTCAAAAGCTGTGGAAATCTGCAGAGCCTGCAAAGAAGGTGGGATCGTTGCAATTGAGGTAACTTTCAGCGTACCACACGCGGTGGAAGTGATCCAGCAAATAGACAGAGAGATGAAAGACCAGATCTTACTTGGAGCCGGGACGGTACTGGACCCATATACAGCGAAAATAGCCATCGAAGCCGGTGCAAAGTACATAGTAGCTCCAAATCTATCCGAAGAAACAGCTCTGTTGTGCAACAAACACAGAATACCGTACATACCCGGGGTTCTGACGCCAACTGAGATCGTCAGAGCTCTTGAGCTGGGAGTTCCACTCATTAAACTTTTCCCCGCTTCAGCGGTTGGACCGTCCTACATAAAGGCAATTCACGGACCGCTTTCGCAGGCTAAGATCATACCAACTGGTGGTGTTGAGCTTGAAAATGTCAAAGAGTGGATCAAAGCTGGAGCTGTAGCAGTTGGAATCGGTGGCGGGTTAACAAAGGGTACCAGAGACCAGATTGTTGAAAAAGCCAAAAAGTTCGTTCAGCTGGTTAAAGAAGCAAGAGAAGAGATCGCCAACATGCTATAGTCTGCAAGATTTGTGAAAAGTAATTGGAGCAGTCTGAAAAGACTGCTCTTTTTGTATAATTTTTGTCAGGAGGCCATGCGATGAAACTTGCCAGTATCATAACAATCGGTAGTGAAATAGTCGAAGGCATCATACTAAACACAAATGCAAAATACATATCTGAAAGATTGACAGAGTCAGGTGTTAAAGTCAAAAGAATTGTCGCGGTAGATGATGATTTGAAAGATATTGTCCAGGCAGTTGATCAGGCAATGAAAGATTCGGACGTAATCGTTCTCAGTGGTGGTCTTGGACCCACTGAAGATGATAAGACTCGCGAGGCTGTTGCAACTGTTCTGGAACGGCGGCTCGTACTAAACGAAACACTTAAAGATTCTATCAGAACGAAACTCTCGCGGTACCACAAATACGTCGCCATGAATAACGACAGACAGGCAATGGTGATCGAAGGTGCCACAATACTTCCAAACAACGTGGGCAGTGCACCTGGTCAGTTGATAAATCACGATGGAAAGATTTTGATCCTTTTGCCAGGTCCACCGCAGGAATTGAAACCCATGTTTGAAAGCGTACTTGATGAGCTGAAATTCGAACAACAAACAATCACTCTGTCAATGCTGTTCTTTTCAATTGCAGAATCAACCCTTGATGAAATGATTTTGAAACTCTCACCAGATCCTGCAATAAAAATTGCCACTCAGGCTTCCTATGATGATGGAATAAGAGTGAGGTTCATTTCTACAAAACAAAACCAGGAAAAAGTAAATGATCTTGCGCAAAGATTAATTGATGCAGCAAAAGATTACTTCATAGGTTTTGGCAACATCACACTTGAACAAGCTGTGGTGAAAGCTTTGAGAGAAAAGAACAAAACACTGTCGATTGCTGAATCCTGCACAGGTGGTATGATAAGTTCCAGAATAGTAAACGTGCCGGGGGCATCTGAAGTTTTTCTTGGTGGTATCGTCGCATACGACAACTCGGTCAAAAAAAAGCTGTTAAAGGTCAGCGACGAAATCCTAACACAGTATGGAGCGGTCAGTGAAAAATGTGTTGTACAGATGGCACACGTGGTGAAGGAACTTACAGGTAGCGATTTAGCAATCGCGGTTTCTGGTATAGCAGGACCGACCGGGGGAAGTGATGAGAAACCCGTGGGTACTGCTTTTCTCTGCGTAGTTGCAGATGGCTTAGAGCAGGTGACCAGGCTGTTTTATCCACATGAAAGAAATATCTTCAGAACGCGAGTTTGCGCATACAGTTTGTACTTAATCTTAAAGTGTATTTCATGATATAATTATCTTCACAGCGATCGATGGGAGGAATCACCATGAACGAACAATATCTTGGTGTTTTTATCGACGAAAGTAAAGAATACATTCAGACACTCAATGACTCTCTACTGAAACTCGAAAAAAATTATCAGGATTCAGAAGCAATAAATGAGACATTCAGAGCGCTTCACACATTGAAGGGTATGTCAGGTACAATGGGTTTTGAAACGATGTCAAAACTCTGCCACAAGATGGAACAATTACTTGACAGAATAAGGAGTAAAAAGGTCATACTCGATTCAAAGATGCTGGATCGACTTTTTGTTGGTGTGGATGTGCTTGAAAAGATGATAAATTCCATATCAAAAAACGGGACAGATCAGTTACAAGAACTCGATGTTGCTGAATTTGCACAGAGCTTTGAAGTACTCTCGTCAGGAACAGAAACAGAGACAGAAACAAAAGAAGTTCCTGCTGAGCAATCGACCCAGGCTCAGGTTTCTAAAGATATCTCTGAATCAGTTGAAAAAGTCATCGCTCAGGCAGCAAAGGAAGGATACAACGCTTACCAATTGACCATCACGCTGGCTGAGGGTACGCAATTCAAGGCAGTTAGAATGTACATGGTTTTCAAAGCCATTGAAGATCATGGAGGACAGATTCTCAGTTCTAAGCCGTCTGTTGAAGATATCGAGCAGGAAAAGTTCGATAGAGATGTACAGTTGATCATAGTAATCAAGGAGGAAAAGGAAGCTTTGCGAAACATGTTGATGTCTATATCTGAGATAGAGAAGGTGACTATCCAGGACATTTCGCATGAAAAGCCGATAGAGTCAGAAACAGTTCAAATTGATACCAAACAGCAACAGATCAAGACTCAACCCACAAAAGAAAGAATAAGACTCACTCAAACTGTCCGCGTCGATATCGATAAACTGGATAACCTGATGAACCTGATGGGAGAACTTGTAATATCAAGAAGCAGGATAGCCGATACACTCAGAAAATACAGCATAAAAGAAGTCGATGAAAGCCTTTCACAGTTGAACAGAATAAGTCTAGATTTGCAAAATGTTGTAATGAAAATAAGAATGGTGCCAATATCATTTGTGTTCAACAGATTCCCGAGAATGGTCAGAGATCTGGCAAAGCAACTGAATAAGGAGATCAATTTCATTGTTGAAGGAGAAGATACAGAATTAGACAGAACATTCGTTGAAGATATAGGTGAACCACTGCTGCACATGCTCAGAAATGCAATAGATCATGGTTTAGAGTCAAAAGAAGAACGTCTGGCTAAGGGAAAACCACCTGTCGGAACTGTCGTACTTTCAGCCAGACATGAGGGCAATAACGTGGTTATCGAAGTCAAAGATGATGGACGTGGAATCGACAGATCAGCGGTCATCAAAAAAGCCGTCGAAAAAGGATTGATAACCGAAGCACAGGCTGAATCTCTACCCGATGAGAAGATATATGAATTTCTTTTCATGCCGGGTTTTTCAACAAAAACCGAAACCACAGAACTCTCTGGACGCGGTGTTGGACTGGATGTGGTCAAAAATGTCGTTGAGTCTCTGAATGGAACTGTGAGTATAGAAAGTGTGAAAAACAAGGGAACGACAGTGACAGTGAGATTGCCTCTGACACTTGCGATAATTCAGGCACTCTTGGTGAAGGTCAACGATTTTGTTTACGCTATACCAATTGCGAACATCGACAGTACGCTGAGTATAACAAAAGATCAAATTCAAAGGATTCAAGATAAACAGGTCTCGGTCATAAGAGGTGAGATAATTCCTATTGTGAAATTGTGGGATATACTTGAACTACCACATCAATCAGAAGACACCATATACAACACAGTTATAGTCAGAGTTGGGAATAGAAAATACGGTTTGGCAGTTGATACACTGATCGGTCAGGAAGACATAGTGATTAAGTCTCTTGGTAAAATTTTCAGTGATGTCAGAATTTTCAGTGGCGGTGCGATACTTGGAGATGGCAGTATAGCCCTGATACTCGATGTAGCCAATATTGCCTGACTTTGGGAGGGATCTTATGCAAAACGAAACGGAATTTGAGGTATTTGTATTCGATGTTGGTGGTCAAGAGATGGCGTTCGATGTTGAACATGTGAGTATGGTCATAGAGAAACCAGATATAACACCTGTACCGAGATCGAAAAAAACTGTCCTCGGTGTCATGAACTTGCGTGGAAGAATCGTACCTGTGATAGATCTGGGAATGCTGTTAGAAATCAACTGTGAAAAATCACAGGATGAAAAAGTCGTTGTCGTTAACTGGGAAGAAATCGAAGTCGGTTTCTTGGTGAACAAGGTCAAGGGTGTTTTACGGTGTGACGTGGCTGAAGTTGAAAAATTGCAAGAGCTTGCAAAATTTGGTGAAAAATGCAAGGGTATCATCAAGAAAAATGAGGAATTGATAGTTTATCTAAACCTGGAAAGAATACTTGGCGAGTTAATCGCCGTTGGAGAATACAGTAGTGAGGGGGTATGGTAATGGCAAAACGAGTACTGATAGTTGACGATGCCGCGTTCATGAGAATGCTCCTTAAGGACATAATAACCAAAGCCGGCTATGAAGTTGTCGGAGAGGCAGCGAATGGAGTTGAAGCTGTTGAGAAATTCAAAGAATTGAAACCAGATATAGTCACAATGGACATCACTATGCCCGAAATGAACGGTATTGATGCAATAAAAAAGATCAGAGAATTTGCACCGGATGCTAAAATCATCGTATGCAGTGCCATGGGACAGCAGGCTATGGTGATAGAAGCTATTCAGGCTGGAGCAAAAGATTTTATTGTAAAGCCATTCCAGCACAGCAGGGTTGTGGAAGCCCTTCAAAAAGTCGGTTGATCGAGGTGGGATGAATAGGATCGCTCTTTTTACAGGTGCTCCTGGCTTTCACCTTTTTGATAGTATTTCTCGCCATAGTGTATTTTATCGTCAAAAGACGAAATGTTTTTGGTGCCTCGAGAAATATAAAGATACTCGAGAGGTACTACGTGGATAAAAACTGCTCAATAGTTCTGGTTAAAATCATGGAAAATTATTTTTTCCTGCTTGTTACACCAAATAGTGCAACTGTTCTCAAGGAACTATCGCAGAATGATGTGGGTCAATTGGAGCAGGTTGAAAGTTTCTCGCAAATGCTTTTTAGAAAACTTGGAAGGCGCGAGAAAGGAAAAGAAGAAAAATGAGAAAAGTTCTGGTACTGATACTTATTCTTCTGCCAACCTTGATCCTTCCTCAGGAAGAGTTGCCATTTCCTTCGATCAGCATAGGAATCTCACCGGCTCAAAATCAAAGAGATTTAGTTGTAACTCTTGAAATTCTCCTTGTTTTAACGATATTGAGTCTGGCACCGAGTATAATAATCCTTTTTACATCATTCACAAGGATAATCGTCGCATTTTCATTTTTGAGAAACGCTCTTGGTACAAGACAAACTCCTCCTTCACAGGTTCTCGTGGGTCTGGCACTTTTTTTGACGTTCTTCATCATGCAACCCGTTTGGTCTGATATATACAACAAAGCAATTACACCCTATATGAAGGGAGAGATAGGTTATCAGGAACTTTTTTCGAGAATGATGCAAAGGGTTCGTGTTTTCATGGTAAATGAACTGGTAAACCACCACAACGAAGACAATGCATTTTTGCTTGCATCGAGTGTCGGACAGAAGTATGACAAGATCGATGATATCCCCAATACAATAATCATACCTGCCTTTGTGCTCGGTGAACTGGAACTTGGTTTCAAGATGGGCGTTTTGCTGTACATTCCTTTCATCGTCATAGATATGGTTGTTGCAAGTGTATTACTTGGTATGGGTATGATCATGATTCCACCTGTGCTGATCTCACTTCCATTCAAGGTATTGCTGTTCATAGCAGTGAACGGCTGGGATTTAGTTGTAGCAGGCTTGATAAAAAGTTTTGCGAGGTGATTCGATACGACTCTTGAGCTTTTTGTAGACGCATTCAAAGATGGTATTCAGACAGTCATAGTTGTAATAACACCTGTTTTGCTGGTGAGCCTGATCGTTGGATTAGTCATAAGTATTTTCCAGGCAGTCACCCAGATACACGAACAGACATTAACCTTTGCGCCGAAGATAATACTCATGCTTTTAACCATAACATTTTTGGGAAGCTGGATGTTTCAGAAGCTCATTGAGTACGCTCAAGAGATGTGGGAAAAGTTGATTGGAATGATCTGATTTGGATCTAAGGGAATTTCTTGAGACGAAGTTTATATGCTGGATCCTGATAGTAACACGAACGGCTGGTATGTTCACAATAGCACCGTTCTTCGGTGACTGGTTTTTGCCAGTCCAGGTGAAGATCCTTTTAGTAATCTTTCTGAGCTGGACATCTTTACCTGTGGTGAATGAATCCATAGCTCTGAACACACCTGTTTTGCAAATCGTACTTGCGATCTTCAGCAACTACACTTTTGGACTTGCCATAGGTTTTTTAGCCCTGCTTCCAGTTGTTGCACTGAGCGTTTCAGGTGAGATATTTGGAACACAGATGGGTTTTGCTATGTCGTCGGTTTTCGACCCGCAGAGAGAGGAAGTACCTCTTCAGGGAGAGCTTCTGTACATACTCGGTCTGTACGTTTTTGTTTCACTCAAAGGTCATCTATTGGTCTATCAGGCTGTCGTTGATTCACTCAGAATTGTTCCACTGTCCAGAACGATCACCAATTTTGATTTTGTCAGCATCCTGACCAGCAAGACCACCGAAATGTTTGAAATAGCGATGAAGATAGGATTGCCAATCATAGGATTCATGCTTGTCGTCTCTATAGCCCTTGGTATAGTATCAAGGCTTGTACCGCAGATGAATGTTTTCATGGTTGGTATGCCATTGCAGGTACTGGTTGGTTTTATACTCTTTGTGGGGATGATACCGATATGGGCAGATGTCTTTTCCCAGATAGCGAACAAGACCATAAATTTCTTAGATTATTTCATTCAGGTACTTTCAAAATAGATCTTCAACTGTTCGCAGACCCTGAGAGAACTGAAAAACCCACACCGAGAAGGCGAAGAAAGGCTCGTGAGGAAGGACAAGTAGCCGTATCCAGAGAACTCAACATGGCAGTCTCCTTTTTGACTGGAACCATTGTTATGAAATTCATCATGCAAAGGCTGATTGATTTTTCGATCTTGGGCAGTATTCCTTTTTTATCCTTGGATGGTTTTGATTTTTTGGATGATATTTCATCCAGGACTTATCATATATTCAATAATGTTCTACTGATGCTTGCTGTTTTGTTTTTTTCAATAGCAATCTCTGGAATTGTCATTGGTGCGATGCAAACGCGCTTTCTTTTGTCTTTTAAACCATTAAAAGCCGATTTAAAAAGGATAAATCCAATAGAGGGATTCAAACGAATGTTTTCAACAAGAAGTCTTTTTGAACTTGCAAAATCTATATTCAAGATGATCATCGTAGGCTATGTGGCATACACTGTGATCAAACCAAAGTTCAATTCATTCAGTCTCTATTCAGACGTACAATTGAGTGATTCAATGAAGTTCATATTCAACTTAGTATATGAAGTGATGCTCAAGTGTTCAATTGCCCTGCTTGTGCTGGCAATTATTGACTATTTTTATCAAAGGTGGGAATTTGAAAAGAGTATACGCATGACAAAGCAGGAACTGAAAGAAGAGTATCGAGAAATCGAAGGTAGTCCAGAAATAAAAAGAAGGCAGAGAGAAATCATGGCAAGGTTGTCCAGGGGAAGAATGCTTCAGCAGGTACCACAGGCAGATGTTGTAATCACAAACCCCACACATATCGCGGTAGCTTTGAAGTACGATCCAGATGAAATGGAAGCACCAGTTGTTTTAGCAAAGGGTACAGATGAGATCGCAAAAAAGATAGTTGAGATAGCAAGGCAAAATGGTATACCAGTTGTTCAAAACCCCGAAGTTGCCCGCCAGCTTTATAAAATGACAGATATCGGAGAACAGATTCCATCAGGGCTCTATAGAGCAGTCGCCGAGATACTTGCCTATGTTTATTCTCTGCGATAGTGATTAGTTTCATATTTGGTATAATTTAGTATTAAGGGAGTGCCCTGATGAAGAATGTGGATATTTTTGTTGCCGTTCTCATAGTGGCAATAGTTTTTTTGATGATATTACCTATTCCCGATTTGATGCTGGACTTTTTCCAGCTGCTCAACATTGCTCTTTCCTTGGTGATTTTGCTATCAACCATGTACATAAAGCATGCTCTGGATATGTCATCTTTTCCCACTCTGTTACTCATAATCACGCTGTTCAGACTCGGATTGAATGTGGCTTCAACAAGGCTGATTCTTATTGAAGGGGAGCAATTTCAGGGAAGGGTTATCAGGACATTTGGAGAATTCGTTGTGAAAGGTGATTACATCGTTGGACTTGTGGTGTTCATAATACTGGTCATAATTCAGTTCATTGTGATAACCCGTGGTGCTGAAAGAATAGCAGAGGTTGCAGCCCGTTTTACACTCGATGCCATGCCTGGAAAACAGATGAGCGTAGACGCCGATTTAAATGCAGGTCTGATCAGCGAACAGGAGGCAAGGCAGAGGCGTGAAATGATCCGCAGAGAGGCAGATTTCTACGGTGCAATGGATGGTGCGACGAAATTTGTCAGAGGAGATGCCATTGCGAGCATAATCATAGTGCTTGTGAATATAATAGGTGGTATTCTCATAGGAATTTTAAAGCATGGTCTTTCAATTGCCGACGCGGCAAAGGTCTACACACTTCTGACCGTTGGAGATGGCCTGGTTTCACAAATTCCCGCCTTACTCGTTTCAACGGCTACCGGTATTCTCGTTTCAAGAGCGGCATCCAAGGAAAATCTCGGACAGGACCTTGTGAAAGAACTTTCTTCAGAAAGAAAGGTGATAATCATAACAGGCGTGATACTGGCATTCTTGGGCATCGTCACGCCACTACCTTTAACGAGTACCGTCATCGGTATTATCTTCATTGCACTTGCCATTTACACAGCTCGAGCTGCTCCTCAACCGGTTTCGCCTGCACCTATAGGTCCAGCGGCTGCTGCACCGACAAAACCCATTCTGACCACGCCACAGGAAGTTGCCGAGGTGCTTCAAACAGATACGGTGGAAATCGAGATCGGTTATGGCTTGCTCCCGCTTGCAGATCCAGCCCAGGGCGGTGATCTACTCGAACGGGTGACAATGATAAGAAAACAAATAGCCTTCGATCTTGGTCTGGTCATCTCGCCAGTTAGAATAAGAGACAGCGTACTGCTCAAACCAAACGAATATTTGATAAAAATAAGAGGTGCGGAAGTTGCCAGATATGAATTGATGCCAAATAGATTACTGGCAATAAACCCAGGTACGGCTGTCGAAAAGATCCCAGGTATTCAAACAAAAGAACCGGCTTTCTCACTGACAGCTTTCTGGATTGAGCCATCTCGCAAGGATGAAGCAACAAGGCTTGGCTATACAGTCGTCGATCCACCAACGGTGTTTGCAACTCATTTAACAGAGGTATTAAAAAGAAATGCACCGGATCTACTTGGTGCAAGAGAATTCAACATGTTGATCGATGGACTGAAGGAAAAATTTCCACAGCTTGTCAGCGACCTGATGCCAACTGTTCTGAAACAGGCAGATGTGAAAAAGATTTTGCAAAAGCTTTTGAGTGAAGCGATATCCATAAGAAATCTTCCATTGATCTTCGAGACTTTGCTGGAATATGGTGAAAAATCAACAGATATGACCTATCTTGTTGAGCAGGTCAGAAGGGCACTGAGACGTCAGATAGTACAGTCAGTGGTCTCTGACGATGGCAAAGTGCACGCCGTAGCCTTTGACCATGAGCTGGAAAAGAGGATACTGGATTCCATACAGGACTTCAACGGAGAAAAGAAAATTGCACTCAATCCACAGATTCTCAGAGAACTGATGGAAAAGACTTCAAAGCAACTTGAAGGTCTTATGAAAAAAGGTTTTTCCCCGGTTGTTGTTTGCTCCAGTGCTATAAGACCGTATCTTTCATCAACTATAAGGAGATTTCTTCCCAATGTACCAACCATAGCATATGAAGAGCTTCCGGACGATGTAACAGTTCAAATAGAGGGTGTGGTCAGGCTGTGAAGGTTAAAAAATACATGGTCAACGACATAAAAGAAGCCCTCGAACAGATCAAAAGAGATTTGGGTGAGGATGCCGTTATACTGAGCACCCGAAGTGTTCGAAAAGGTGGATTTTTGGGAATAGGTGCCAAAAGATATCTGGAGGTTACTGCCGTCTGCGAAGACAAGCCTTACAGAGCTGAGAGCAACGATGTTTACAAGTTTCAGGAACTGCTGGTGAAAAACAAAGAAAAGCGTCAGGATGAGGAAATAAGAGAACTCAAGCAGATGATTCAGGAAATGAAATCGATTTTGAGTCTGAACAGGCAGAGTGATCTTCCCCAAAATATCCAGAAACTTTTCAGAGCCCTTCAAAGCCAGGACGTTGACCCGTCGGTCATAAATAGAATCATTGAATATATAAGAATAGCATACGGCGACGTTGAGATTGACGAAACTTTTAGACAAAAACTCGCTGAATACATAATACCTTTTATGAAAACCGAAGTACCGCAACTTCAGAAAGTAGTACTGCTTGTAGGACCAACCGGCGTTGGTAAAACGACGACTCTGGCAAAACTCGCGGCAAAACTGAAGCTCGTTGAGAAAAAACAAATAGCAATTCTCACGCTTGACACTTATCGAATAGCAGCTACGGAGCAGTTGAAAACCTACGCCACAATCATGGATATACCAATGAGAGTGGCTTATACACCAAAAGAAGCAAGACTGGAACTCGACGCCATGCAGGATTTTGATACCATTCTGGTGGATACTGCCGGCAGAAGTCAAAACAACGACATACAGATGAGCGAGTTGAAAGCGCTTGTTGAAACAATCTCACCGCATATCTGCTTTTTAGTCGCGAGTATGAACTGCAAGTATTCAGATTTCAAAGATATCATGAACCGTTTTGCCGTTGCAAAGTATACACATGTGATTCTCACAAAAATGGATGAGACAAAATCATATGGGCATATAATAAATGTACCACAGACGAGTAATGCTCCGATTGCCTTTATCACCAATGGTCAAAGAGTCCCAGAGGACATCATGGAAGCTAATGCCAGGGAGCTTGCATACATTTTTTCGAAAGAGGTGCTTAAGGTTGCACAATCAAGCTGAAGGGTTGTTAAAGGACCAGCCAAAGGTAATAAGTGTGGCAAGCGGAAAAGGCGGCGTTGGCAAGACAATAATCTCGGTGAATTTGGCTATAGTACTTGCACAAAGAGGTGAAAAGGTACTTCTCTTCGATGCCGATGCCGGTTTTGCCAATGCCGAAATATTAATGGGTGTTACACCGAAAAATACGCTGAAAGATTTCCTGCAAAAGCGCGTCAATCTTGAAAAAATCATTTTCCAGACACCTTATCAGGTCGATCTGATAAGTACGGGTATGGATGTGGATGATCTAATAACATTCAACCTACAGGACAAATCAGATCTGTACAACCATCTTCAGCGTGTGGCATCTAATTACCAATTTGTGATTTTTGATTTTCCCCCTGGCTTTAACGAAGAACTCGAAAGGTTTTACGCAAGCTCAGACCATCTCATAATGATCACTGCCAGTGAGCCAACTTCGCTTGTGAATGCCTATACTTTTGTGAAGCTGATGACAGTAAAAGGTGTTGACCCAGACGGTTTTCACATAGTTATGAACATGGTCAGGGATATGCGAGAAGGAAGAAAGGTTATGGAAAGATTTGTCTCTGTTATAACCAGATTTGCAGGTATTCCGATCACATCAACTCATTTGATTCGCTATGAACCGCTGGTCAAAGACAGCGTTAACAAACAAATTCCTTTTGTAACAGTAAAAAAGATGTCTCAACCAGCTCTGGCAATTCACGGAATAGCAGATATAGTATCGAAAAAACAACCTGTCAGGAAACTGTCCTTCATCGACAAAGTAAAAGCACTTTTCGGTGTCAGTTGAGGTGCTTGAATGGCTGAGCAGATCATTCAGGTTGATGCACAGACGGTTATCAGACCGGGAATGCCTTTGCTCATAGAAGTCGAGTCCAAGGATGGTAAAAAGGATGTCCTCAAAAGCACCATTCACGAAGTATATTTTGACAGAGGTATACTCAAGATAGCCATGCCAAGCTTGAAAGGAAGGTTTGTTCCTCTACCAAGAGGCGATTTTATCTATGTGACCGCACTGTCAGATAAAGTCGTCTATGGTTTTTCAAGCCGTGTTTTAGACTATGGAAGAGATGAAGACAACTTTCTAACAATGCACATAACAATTCCTCCGACTGTCAAAAGAATTCAAAGACGAAGATATGTCAGAATACCACTTGTATTGAATGGGACATATAATTTGCCCGGAGATGACAAAGAATACAGTTTTTTGACACGTGATTTCAGTGCCGGTGGTATGTTGATGTGTACAAGCAAGATTCTTGAAGTTGGACAGCCAATCTTTGTGAATCTGGATCTGGGAAACATCAAACTTTATCAGCAAAAGGCACAGATTGTGAGATCTGCCGGAAAAAACGAAGCAACCGGTTTTTACGAATATGGCGTACAATTTCTCGAACTTCCTGAACAATTAGAAAGATCACTGGTAGTTTTTGTTTTCCAGCAGGAATTGAAAATGAAAAAAGCATCCCGTGGAGAGGAGGCGTGAGATGCAGTTAAATGATAGACAGCTTGATCTTCTTAAAGAGATTGGCAATATCGGTACAGGTAACGCCGCAACTGCTCTATCAACACTCACAGGAAAGAAAATTGAAATAACTGTGCCAAATGTCGAAACAGTACCGATAGAGAAAATCATATTCGTGTTTTCACAACCAGAGGATATCGTGATAGGAATAAGGATGGTTGTGAAAGGAGATGCACAGTTTGACATCCTGCTGATTTTAGACAGACATGCAGCAAAAAAAATTTTAACAGATCTTCTTGGCAGTCCCTGTGAAGATATCACACAGCTCGATGAAATGTCGGTATCTGCTTTGAAAGAAATCGGCAATATCATGTGTGGTTCTTACATCACAGCCCTTGCAGAGTTCACTCAGCTTTACTTGGATCCTTTACCACCTGAGCTGAGTATAGATATGCTGGTTGCAATCGTCTCGGAAGCTATACTGGCAAGTGAAAATTATGAAGACAATGCCATATTCGTTGAAACGGAATTGAGCGTGGAAGACATCAAATCTGCCACTTCACAGATGCTTTTGATACCAAGGCAGGGAAGCTTGGAGAAAATCTTTTCGAAGGTGGGACTTTGATGGTTAAGAAAACAATAATTGGAATTGGAGAAATCGCGATAGAGAAAAATCCAGCCATAATTGTCACACTTGGATTGGGGTCCTGTGTTGGTGTCTGTGTAAGAGACCCTGTTGCGCGCATAGGCGGGATGGCACATGTAATGTTACCGGAAAGTCCGGATAAAGACATTAAAAATCCGGGAAAATATGCAGATACAGCGGTTAAATATTTGATCGAAAAACTCGTTGAAATGGGGGCTTCTCAGTCAAGAATCGAGGCTAAGATCGCTGGTGGAGCTGCGATGTTTGAGTCAAACGCCATGAACATAGGCAAGAAAAACGCGGATGCCGTGAAGTACTGGCTCAAATACTACGGCATACCACTCAAAGGTGAAGATACAGGTGGTAACAGAGCAAGGAGCATTGAGTACAATGTCGAGACCGGCAAACTGCTGGTGAGAAAGGTGGGAGGAGGAGAAACTGTACAGATCATCGAAATATAGAGAGGATGATCATGTGTACAAGATCAGTGAAGAAGAAATAATAAAAGAGATGTTGCCCGCCGTGAAAAGAATAGCATCAGATTTGCTCCACAACTTGCCCAAAAATGTGGAGTTTGACGATCTGGTCCAGGAAGGTGTCTTAGCACTTTTATCAGCTGTTCGCAGGTATGATCCGAAAAAAGGTACTAACCTGCACGCCTTTGTCATAAAAAGGGTTAAAGGTGCAATGTACGATTATTTGAGAAGAATAGACTGGATGCCAAGAAACCTCAGGCACAATGTCAAAGAGGTCGAAAAGGCAGCCTATGAACTTGAATCCAGGTTGAACAGATATCCCACTGTCGAGGAAATAGCTCTGCACACAGGTTTAACAAGCAATGAAGTGAAAAGAGCACTGGATGAGACTGTTAGAAAACAATTGCTGAGGCTTGATGAATACCTATATGAAGATTTCGATTCATTTGCCGATAACTTGAGTGAGCAGGATGAACCTTCGCAATCTGCTTTCAAAGAAATCATCGCCGAAAAACTGGCACAAGCTATAAAAATGCTGCAACCTCGAGAACAGTTGGTGCTGTCACTGAGATTTGAGCAAGATCTTTCTTTGAAGGAAATCGGTCTAATTATTGGGGTGAGTGAGTCAAGGGTGTCACAGATTTTATCAAGTGCACTTTTGAAAATCAAAAGGTACATCCTGGGGGAGAACAATGATAACACCAATCGATCTTCAGACGTTAATTGTGAAGGGAACTGATATATCTTCAACTGCCGCCCAGAGCATCAACACCCAGATAGCAGCAAGTGAGCTGGCAAAATCGGAAATCATCATCAAGTCACAGCAACAAACGAAAATGGTTAACCCCGATAACAGGATTGAGGAGAAAATCGTGAAAACAGCAACTGAAGAAGGCGGAAGAGGCTCTGGAGGATATTATTTTGGTAAAAAACGGCAACACCCTGAAAAAGAGGAGAAAAAAGGATTCATACTGGATGTGAGACTGTGATAGGGTACCTATCGGTTAAGAAAATGGATGAGAAATACGTTGGAGGCTTGCTGATAATCGACGAATCTGGCATACCACATGAGTTCAAATATACAGATCCAATAACCCCAACTCCTTTACAGAGAATTTTGTATGGCAAATCACTGGAAAGTTATTTGAACACAGAGGTCATTGCAAAATCACTTTTGAAAAAAGTTGAAAACAGACCGGAAATAGTCTTTACCGACACTTCGATTTTGATGGACGCTTCTGAAAACGTTTTCTTTGTTATTCCGACTGTCCCATCTCAGGAGCAAATTGAACAGCCAAGTCCAGATGAATGCATTATTCCATTTGGATCAGGCGCCGTTCGTATTTCTTCAAACAGGGAAATTTCAAAAGAAAAATTGGAAAGATTCAAACAGCTTGTTGAAGAAATCGATATTCTTGAACCTTTCCAGAGACTTCAAAAGGCACTTGAATACATATGCAAATCTTCAGGCAGTTGATTGAATCTTTGAAGATGGAATTTGGACTCATTAAAGTCAACAACATTCAGCCACTGTCATTTGCACCATTTATCCAGAATCTACCTGTGCTGGTAAACGTTAACGACAAATTCAATACATTTTCTTGCTCGGTAAAACAATTAAAGTCACCTGACAGTGAATTGGTGATCAAGTCGTTGCAAAAAAGCCAGCAAGACGTACGGATCAATTCGTCAGATTGCACAAAGACAATTCTGGTAAACGAAGGAACAATACATCCCAAAATTTCAGTATCTTTGTTCTATAACAGAGAATCCTTTCAGCAGATGATAAAATCAGAAGATTTCCATTTTAACGTTGAGTCCAAGCAATATCATCTCATGAAAGCACAGGTGAGAGAAAAAAACCTTCCGATTTTGAAGATCATGAGGTTCAAACCATCTTCTTTTCCCAGAACAGACGAAGCGCTAAAAACTTTGGAGAATTTTTTAATGCATTATAAAAACAGAGTGGAAAAACTCGAGTTCATTGGATATTACCACTCCGTTCCAATACAAAGTGCCAGAAGATATGTGATAATGAACAAAGACCTTGTGCTTGAACTATCCGATAAGAAATCAAAACGAGTCGATCTGTTTGTGTTTAAAAGCTCCGATGAGTACCTGTTTCAGGTGGTTTCAGAAAAGTAGTTTTTTCACAAAACTCAGTACCTCTTCAGGTTCAACGTCATTGAAAAAGTACGCCTTGAATCTTTCGTTGTAGAGATATCTTTTGTTGGTTTTGATATTAAGCTGTTTTTCACTGAAAATTTGCAAGGTGTTTTCTTCATATCTTATCTTCTTTATTCCCTTTATAGATGCTATCAGTCTGAGTTTGAAAATCTCCGCAAGCAAAATCACCTGCTGTGGATATTCACCAAACCTATCTCTCAATTCGGACAGTACATCATCAACCTGCTGGACAGTTTTGCAGGATGCCAGCCTTCTGTATATCCTCATGCGTTCCATTGGATTTTCAATGTAATCTGAAGGAATAACCAGCTCTCCTGGTATACCTTCTATTTCTGTATCAACATGAGCATATTCATCAACAATCGATTCACCTTTAAGTTTCTTTAACTGTTCACCCATGATTTCTAAATAGAGATTGAGACCAACTTCGTTGATGACTCCATGCTGTTCAAAGCCGAACACAGAGCCTATACCTCTCATCTGCATATCTTTTATCGCAAGTTGCAGCCCACTGCCAGGACCTGAAAACTGTTTTATAACTTGAAGCCTGCGGGCAGCGGAGTCCTCCAGATCTGAATCGTACAAAAAGTATGCAAAGGCACGCTTATCGCTCCGTCCAACCCTGCCTCTGAGCTGGTAAAGTTGAGCCAGACCATATCGATGTGAGTCATCCACAATGAGTGTATTTGCATTCGGAATATCGATTCCGTTTTCTAAGATCGACGTACAGACAATGACATCAGCTTCATGTTCATAGAAACTCCTGACTGCCATGGAAAGTTTCTTGGAGTTCATTCTACCGTGCGCAACAACGATCCTGACCTGCGGTAAAATTTTTTTCAACCGTTCATACACGTCGTATATATCCTGTATCCTGTTGTGTACATATATAACCTGTCCACCTCTGTTGATCTCCCTGAGCACCGCTGCTCTCACAAGCTGTTCGCTGTACCTTGCAACGTAGGTGATGGTCGGCAATCTACCAAACGGTGGTGTGTTAAGAACACTCATATCTTTCATTCCACTAAGAGCCATGTGAAGAGTTCTTGGGATAGGTGTTGCGCTGAGAGATAAAACATTTACATTTAACCGTAGTTTTTTGAATTTTTCTTTTTGTTCCACTCCAAAATTTTGTTCCTCATCTATGATGACAAGCCCAAGGTCTGAGAAATTCACTTTCTCAGATAAAAGTACATGGGTGCCAATGACGACATCCACGGTACCATCACGCAACTGTTCAAAAATCCTGTCTCTTTGAGATTTACTCACAGACCGGTCTATAACCTGCACCGAAATTGCAAAGGGTTCCATTCTTTCTTTGAAAACTCTGTAATGTTGCTTTGCCAGAACAGTTGTTGGAACCAAAACTGCAACCTGTTTACCAGACACAACGCATCGAAAAGCCGCTCTCAGTGCCACCTCGGTTTTTCCATAACCGGCATCTCCGCATAAAAGCCTGTCCATAGGTTCATCGCTTGCCAGGTCATTGAGCACCTCCTCAATTGCCACCGATTGATCCTGAGTTTCCACGTATGGAAAAGTTCGTGCAAATGCCTTCTCAAGCTCTGTGTCACCAGTCAACCTGAGTCCCTTTGCCTGATGCCTTTTTGTGTATATTTTAATCAGTTCGGTGATCCTCTCTTTCAAATTCTCTCTGACTCTTTCGACGCGCTTCGTCCAGCTTCTGGATTGCAATCTATCTATCTTCACATTTTGAATGTCTCCGATGTATCTGTGAATCCTGTCAAGTCTTTCAACAGGCACATATATGGTTGAATCTTCATATTTTATTACGATGTATTCTCTCACACCCAGCGGATTTTCAACTCTTTCAACACCTTTATAAACGCCTATACCGTAATCTTTATGAACAACATAATCACCTACACTGAGTTCTTCTTCATCCAGAATCGGTAATTGTTCCACCTTAGAACTCTTTGCCGTTAGCTTCAGGGTTTTGAGGTCAAACTCCAATGGGGTGAACCTTTCAATGAATTTGACCAGCTCCGATAGGCTCACCTGAGAGTGCTCGACATACTCGTCGACCAGATCTTTCTCAAGAATCTCGCGGATTTCCCTTTCTCTTTTTGCGAATTCCTGCTGGCATCTTTCAAAATCAACGATAAAGGTGTTGAAAGAAGCATAATCAAAGATGGTGGAGTTGGAACCAGCCTTGCCAGGAACAGTATCAAAGGAATGAACATCGCTGATATACTCACGGGCAGGCAATAAAACAACTTCTTGAAGTGTTTCAACAGAGCGTTGAGAAATCACGTCAAAGAATCTGATGCTCTCAATTCTGTTGCCAAAAAGTTCTATTCGAATCGGTTTATCGTAAGAAGGTCCAAAAAAATCGACAATATCACCACGAACTGAAAATTCTCCCTGTGCTCTTACGAGAAAAGCCCTTTCGTAACCTGTTTTAAACAGGAACTGTTCAAAGTCACGAAACTCGTCCCCGATCCTCAAAATTCTTGTAAAACTCTTCAATTGCTCACAAGAAAACGTTTTTCTGCTAATCGCATGAAGTGTTGTGACTATAACATCCTTTGAACCGTTTGCCAATCTCCAGAGAACTTCTATACGACTTTTTCTCACCGGCATGGAAACAGGTATCTCTTCAAATGGGAAAACGTCGTGAGAAGGAAAATACATTGCACCCAGTTCTGATGCCAGTGATTGTGCGTCGTGCTCGGTTGGGACTATTATCAAGATGGGTTTTTCGGCTTTTTTAAAAATCTCATCTATTGTCATACTCAAAACCCACTACCTGGAAGGTTCTCAGGCGTGAATTGGTAGATTTATACCATTCAGCACAAACCGGGACGGCAAAATCCCTTTGAATAAATCCCTGAAAAACCCTCAATCTCGCCACGGGGTCGTTGAACAGACCCGGATTTGCCAGGATTTTCAGTTTAACCGGTTTTTTCAGCACGTGAATTTCATCTACTTTATCAATGGTTCTCAATCTTTGAACGACCTGATCTGATTCCTGTTCACCCAAATGCGGTAAGACATTTACCAGTGCGATATTTCTGGAAAGAGGACCAATTATTTTTACATTCGCCAGTGTCGGTTTGTAGTTAATCTGGTTGAGAAAAGAGAGCAGGGTTTCGTTACAGGAGCTGACAGCTTCGCCATGGTACGAAGGATTCGTCATCATCTTCATAAGATGTTTCAATTTACAGCCTTCACGTTGAGAAGACTCCCCTATCTTCACTGGTCGAATACCGAGGTGATCAAGAAGTAACCTTATAGTTTTCTTATCCAGATCGATCAACGGTGAATAAACTCTGCCGTTGAGCTTTACTCCGTTCTGTCCCCAGCTATCTGAAAGGTTTGAACCTGTTGCAACGTACGACGTGTGATCCACATCGAGCACAGATTGAAGTTTTGCAAAGCGAGTACACGCATTGCAACTTGGTCCGTGGCGCCATATCTGAGACTGTCTGTGCTGGCCATCCACAAAAATCAGCTCAAGACCAAGATCCTTAGCCATTTCAACAACACCGTCTTTTGCCGTTTTGTAGGTGAAAGTACCCCAATCGACATTTACAAGAACTACTCTGTCTTTACCAAGGGCTTGCTTGGAAAGGTATGCAACAAGTGAACTGTCTTCACCACCGGAGAAGGCAACCAGCAGCTTACCGTGTACAGTGTTTTTTATATCAAGCAAGATCTTATCTATAATCTGTTGAACTGGATCTTCAACTGACTGCCACATATTTCCACCAATGCAAAACTTTTATCATCACAGAAAGAACCGGGATTTATGAATCTCACAGATTCTAAAACAGAGTCATCGGTTTTATGAGTATGACCATAGAATATGATATCTGGCTTATCATCAAAAACCGAGAGAATTCTATCACGTATCGATAAAGGAGAACCCCAGCCGTGACAGATTCCCACCTTCATCGACTCAATCTGAACCATCATTTTTGACGGTAAATGTTCTTTTACATCTATATCATCCATGTTACCATGAACAGCGTACAGATTTTTTGACGACGCCTGCAGTGTTAAAACAGTCTGTAAATCGACAAAATCACCTGTGGCAATAACTGCATCAACTTGCTGGGCTATATGCAGTAATTCATCTGGCAGGCTATGCAATTTAGTAGGCACGTGCAGGTCCGAAATGAGCAAGATTCTCAAGCTTTTTTCATCCTCTCGATAACGATCGAAGCCGCACCGAGAATGCCAGCATCTTTACCAAGTTCGCTCAACCTTATCTGGTAAGTCCCCAGCATCGTTGGTAGTACATAATCCTTAGATCTCTCAAAAACAGGGTTGAGCAAAAATTCCCCGGCATTTGCTATGCCACCACCGAGAACAACCAGTTGCGGATTGAATATGTTCACCAAACTGCCAATAGCTACAGCCAGAGCACTGACTACTGTATCAAAGATGCTCAGAGCAAACTGATCACCCATTTTTGCATGCTCAAAGATATCTTTCGGTGTTACCTGATCGGGTGTTTTCTGCTTAAAGAGCGAAGAATCCGTATGTCTGGAGTATCCATCAAGAACAAACCTCTTCATCGCAGTTGCCGAGGCAAGTGCTTCAAGACATCCATTTGAACCACAGCCACACTTTGGACCATTTGGAAGCACATTCATGTGTCCCAATTCAGCACCAATACCCGTGCTTCCTCTTAGAAGAACCCCGTGAGTTATTACTCCTCCACCGATACCTGTTCCAAGGGTAAGGCAGACAAGATGATCATAACCTCTTCCCACTCCAAAAGTGTGCTCACCAAGTGCGTAAGCATTCGCGTCGTTTTCTACGAAAACTTCCAGATCAGTGTATTTTTTGATCTCTTCAGCCAGTGGAAAATCATGCCACCCAGGAAAGTTGGGAGAAAATCTCACAACACCTTTTTTATGATCTATGCTACCAGGAGAGCCAACACCTACAGCCAGTACTTGCGAACCTTCTTTTATCCTGTTAACCGCCTCAGCCAGTCTTTTGGCAACAACCTGTGGACCATCATCCACCTTTGTCTTACCGTGGTTTCGAGCGACGATCCTTCCGGTTTCATCAACCAGTCCAACTGCAAAATTGGTTCCTCCAAGGTCTATTCCGATCACGTACAAGGTCTCTACCTCCGTCTAATATTTTACCTTTTGCTGGTCGATAAGAGCAAGGAAATCTTCATTTGATTCTGTCTCTTGAAGTTTTCTTAAAATAAAATTCAGACCTTCTTCTTCTGTCATGCCACTCAGTACTCTTCTCAGTATCCAGACTTTTTTGAGTGTATCTTCGCTGAGCAACAGTTCTTCTTTGCGAGTACCTGAAAGCTGAAGGTTTATAGCCGGGAAGATTCTCTTATTAGCCAGTTGTCTTGAAAGAACCAGCTCCATATTACCGGTGCCTTTGAATTCCTCGAAAATCACTTCATCCATCTTGGAACCAGTTTCTATCAACGCCGTTGCGATGATTGTCAGACTCCCACCTTCTCTTGTGCTTCGAGCCGCTCCAAAAAAATGTTTTGGTTTGTAAAGAGCCGCTGGATCAACACCACCGCTCAAAAGTTTCCCGCTCGGTGGTACCTGTATGTTGTACACTCTTGCAAGCCTTGTGAGACTGTCAAGCAATATGACAACATCATGCCCGTATTCAACCAATCTCTTTGCCATTTCAAGTGTCAGCTCTGCAACTTTTATCTGCTTGTCAGGTGCCATATCAAACGGTGCTGCTATGACCTGCGCATTTACAGATTCGCGTATATCTGTAACTTCTTCTGGTCGCTCATCTATCAACAGTACAATTCTATGGGTTTCAGGATGATTTATGGCTATACCGTTGGCTATTTCCTTGAGTAAAGTGGTTTTACCAGCCTTCGGCGGCGCGACTATCATACCGCGCTGACCTTTACCGGTTGGCGCAAAAATATCAATCAATCGAGTAGAAAGAATATCCCTTGATGTCTCAAGTATGAACCTTTCTTTTGGGTAATCTGGAGTTAAATTTTCAAAGTTGACCCTTTCACTGGTTGCCTCTGGTGGTCTGAAATTCACAGCCTCAATTTTTATCATGGCAAAAAACTTTTCACCTTCTTTCGGCGGTCTGATAATGCCAGATATTATATCTCCTGTGTTCAGGTTGAATTTTCTTATCTGAGATTGTGATATGTAAATATCGTTTGCACTCGGCAATAGATTATCTCCACTTCTGAGAAACCCATAACCATCTGAAAGGATCTCTAAGACCCCGGTACCGAAAAACAATCCATGAGATTTCGCCTGAGCTTCGAGTATGGAGAAGATAAGGTCTCGTTTTCTCAAAGTTGTGTACCTTGGAATATCGTACTTTTTAGCCAGATCGTACAGCTCTTTGATCGTCATACGCTCCAGATCATCAATTTTGACAGTAACATTTTCGTTCTTTTCTTGTTCGTTGTTGTTGACCAAGGAGAAACACCTCCAAATCAGATATACAAATCAGCACATTTAAAAAGTAAGGGCACTAATCGGGTTGGCATCTAAAAAAGAGGTTACAAATAAAATTTACCAGATAAACATCAATTAGTCAATAGATTGAATAAAAAGGGAAAATCCCCATTGAGGGGATTTTCTCTTCATTGTTTTTCGACAATCTGCAACAAAACCATTTCCGCAGCATCGCCACGTCTTCTGCCAATACGAATTATTCTGGTAAAACCACTTGTCTTATCGATGGATTTAGCGATTTCATCGACAAGTTTATTTGTCAATCGTCTATCACTTAGGTAATAATTTATCTGCCTTCTAAGAGCAACACTCTCTAATTTATCAGCTTTTGCAGCTTTTACCGCTTTTGTCATGAGTTTTTCAAAAGCCCTTTGAACTACCTTGGCTTTGGTCACGGTTGTTACAATACTTTTGTGCTCAACAAGTTCTCTCATCTGATTTTTCAGCAAAGAGCGTGTATGGCTGCCATAAGTACCTATGTGATTTCTTAGCATTCTGTGTCTCATAAATTAACCTCCTTTTTTGAGTGTGAGACCGAATTTCTCCATGAGTTTTGACTTAACCTCATCCAAGGATTTTGGACCAAAATTCTTGATCTTGAGGAGATCTTCCTCCGTTCTTTTCATCAAGTCGCCTATGGTCTCGATTTTGTCACGCCTCAGACAATTGAGTGATCTTATTGTCAGTTCCAGCTCGTCTATTTTTCTTGAGTATATCGCTTCCTCTTCACTTACTTCTTGTTCGGGTTTAGCTTCTTCCTGTGACACAGAAACGAATTCTGTTGTCAAAGGCACCATACCTTCTGGCAAACTCTCAGATATGATCTGCAGATGGTTTGTTAGTATTTCTACCGCCCTTTTCAGCGCTTCATTGGGGAAGATCGTTTTCTTTGTCCAAATTTCAAGAATCATTTTATCGTAATCAGTTTTCTTCTCAACCCTTGCGCTCTCAACTTTGAAGTTAACTTTCATCACGGGTGAAAAAACACCGTCAATTGGTATCCATCCGATTTCAGGATGCTCGTCCAGTTCGCTTGCCGGGACAAATCCCTTACCTGCCTGGGCATACAGTTCAAACATGAGGTCGGCTTCTTCATCGAGTGTGGCTATTTTCAACGAAGGATTTGCAATCTCAAAACCAGCAGGTACCTTTATGTCGCCAGCTGTTAAGACACCAGGTCCCTTCTTCTCGACAATCATCTTTATCTTTTCTCTAACCGGTACCTCTGCCCTCAATTGAACTCTCTTCAGATTCAAAATGATCTCAAGAATATCTTCCTTTACACCAGTAATTGTGTCAAATTCGTGGTATTTCTCCGGTTTTATGAATTTCACACCAACTATTGCAACAGAGGGAATCGATGAGAGCAAGATACGTCTCAGCGCATTCCCGATAGTGGTACCATAACCTTTTTCCATCGGTGAGAGGACATATCTCGCATAATAATATTCTGCTTCTGCTCGCTCTTCTTCGATCTTGAGTTTCTTAGGAACAACGTATTCGATCACACACATCACCTCGAGTAGAACTCAACTATTGCCTGCACGTCTACTGGCAGATCCGTTACCTCCTCAAGATTTGGGAACCTCACAAATGTACCCCTGTAGGAATCAGGATCAACCTCAATCCATGGCACCTTGGTTCTATCTTTAGATGTTTCTATTGCCTGTTTTATAACGTTAATGGATCTACTCTTTTCGCTGACTTCTACTGTGTCACCCGGCTTCAATCTATAAGAAGGCACGTCAATCTTCATACCGTTGACCAAAAAATGGCCGTGGGTTACCAATTGCCTTGCCTGTTTTCTGTTGATGGCAAAACCCATTCTGTAAACTACGTTGTCCACACGAGATTCGACAAGCCTCACGAGATTTTCTCGTGTATCTCCTGGCATTCTCAGAGCTTTTTCAAAGTATCGTTCAAACTGCCGTTCGACTATACCGTATATCCTTTTCATCACCTGTTTTGCGCGCAGTTGTGTGCCGTATTGCGAGAGTTTCCCACGCTGACGTCCATGATCCCCAGGTGCATATGATCTTCTGTCAAATGAACAATGGTCAGTAAAGCATCTTTCACCTTTCAGATAGAGTTTCATACCTTCTCTGCGACACAATCTACAATCTGGTCCAGTGTATCTAGCCATTTCATTCCCTCCCTCAAACTCGGCGTTTCTTCTTAGGCCTGCAGCCGTTGAAAGGTATAGGTGTCACATCTTTGATGCTGTCCACCTCAAGACCTGCTGCCTGGAGTGTTCTAATAGCAGCCTCTCGTCCGGGTCCAGGACCTTTTACCAGAACATCAACGCGTTTTATACCGAGCCTTAGAGCCTCCTTGGCAACCTTGTCGGCTGCAAGCTGTGCTGCGTACGGTGTACCTTTTCTCGTCCCTTCAAAACCGGCTGTACCGCTGCTTGCCCAGATGATTGTAGAACCATCAGCATCTGATAGAGTCACAATCGTGTTGTTGAATGTGGATTTTATGTGAACGATTCCTCTGTCTGTTAGAATTTTTCTTTTTTTCTTTCCTTCTGACCTTCTTGCCATGATCATTCCTCCTCAATCATACGGTTTGTTCTTTCTTCTTCTTTGTCTTTATTCTACTTGGTCTCGGTCCTTTTCTGGTTCGTGCGTTGGAACGAGTTCTCTGACCGCGCACAGGCAATCCAAGCTTGTGCCTCAATCCCCTGTAACAGCCAATATCGATCAATCTCTTAATATTTCTATTTACTTCTGCCTTGAGCTCACCTTCGACCTTGTAATGGTCCTGAATGAATTTCGTTATCTTACTAACTTCTTCATCTGTGAGATCTTTCACTCTTTTATCGGGATCAACACCTGTGTTGTTCAGAATCTCAAAAGCCCTTGTCTTACCAATACCGTACAGATAAGTCAGGGCAACGAAACACTTTTTATTTCCGGGCAATTCGACACCCATTATACGCGCCATTCAGTTCCCTCCCTGTTTTTCAACCCTGCTTCTGGTTGTGCTTTGGGTTTGCTTTGCATATGATCAAAACACGACCTCTTCGGCGAACAATCTGACAGTGCTCACATCTTTTTTTGACAGAAGACCTTACTTTCATATCTTATCAGCTCCTTTCGTCATCGTCATCTTCTTTCTTGTCCAGCTTTTTTCTGTAAACAATACGTCCCTTTGAGAGATCGTATATAGAAAGTTCAACAACCACTCTGTCTCCTGGAAAAAGTCTGATGAAATTCTTTCTCATCCTTCCAGAAATCTGTGCCAGAATCTTGTGACCGTTATCAAGTTCTACGACAAAAGTCGCATTTCTTCTTGCTTCTGTTATCGTCCCCTCCATCTTAATGACATCTTCCTTAGGCATTTCACCACCTCTTAAAACTGTGTCAGAACCTTTGCTCCTGTATCGGTAACCAGAACAGTATGTTCGTAATGAGCACTTCTCTTACCATCGAGCATTACCACAGTCCATCCATCGTCAAGTGTGGACACCTGCCAATCACCTTCACAGATCATAACTTCTATAGCCAGTGTCATGCCAGAAACTATTTTCGCACCAGTACCTGGCTTGCCGTAATTAGGTATTTCAGGTTCTTCATGCAATTGCCTACCTATGCCATGACCCACGTAATCCCTGATGACATTGAAGCCGTTTGCTTCAACAAAGCTCTGTATGGCGTAAGAAATGTCACCAATCCTTGCACCATCCTTTACAACGGATATGGCTTTATTTAGAGCTTCCTGCCCTACCATCATCAACTTTTCACCTATCTCATCAGTACCAGAAACAGAATAGGTCACAGCTCCATCTGCGTATAATCCTTGATATATCGCACCAAGATCAACAGAGACTATATCTCCCTTTTTGAAGACCTTGCTCTTCAAAGGTGCTCCGTGCAAAACTTCCTCGTTCACAGAAACACAAGTCGCATATTTATAGCCCCTATAACCTTTGAAGGCTGGTTTTACATCCAGTTCTTTGAATCTTTTCAGAACAAAGTCTTCAACGTCAGCTGCCGTTGCTCCTTCGACCATGATATCTTTCACTTCCTTGAGTACCAAACCGACAGCACGGCAGGCTTTGGTCATGTGTTCAAGTTCGATTTTCGACTTTATTCTTATCAAGATCTCACCTTTTCTAAAATCTTTATTACTCGGTTTGCCAAATCCTGATGATCAACCTCTGAATCTACCTCAATCAGCAGATCTCTTTTTTGATAATAATCTACCAGCGGCTTTGTCATTTCACAATACAACCTATAACGCTTTCTGACAACTTCTTCTTTGTCGTCATCACGAATCACGAGTTTTACACCACAGTCATTACACAGCTCATCATTTTTAGGACGCATTGAAATCATGTTGTAAATCCTGCCACATTTTGGGCACAATCTTCTGTTTGTGAGTCTTTCAACCACTGTCTGCTCGCTTATTCGTAAGTAAATAACCGCATCTAATTTCTTAGACATCTTCGAGAGTATCTCATCCAATGCTATAGCTTGCGGAACTGTTCTCGGATAGCCATCGAATACAAAACCATTCTGACAATCAAATTTTTTCAGTCTCTCTTCAACTACCTGATTGACGATCTCATCTGGCACAAGCGCGCCAGACTCCAAAATGCTTTGAACTTTACGCCCCAGTTCTGTGCCAGCAGCCACAGCTTCTCTGAACATATCACCTGTTGATATATGTGGAATCTTGAAATGACTTATTAAGTCTTTGGCAAGTGTTCCTTTTCCCGCGCCAGGTGCTCCAAGCAAAACTATCCTCATCTTCCCTTTATCCTTCCTTTTTTGATGAAACCTTCATAATGTCTCATGATCAAATGAGCTTCCATCTGTTGCAAAACATCGAGTGCAACACCAACGGCGATCAAGGTCGATGTACCTCCTATAACTATATCTACCTTCGTAACACCCTGAACAAGGTGCGGTAAAAGTGCAATGGCAACCAGAAAAACAGCACCCATAAAAGTAACTCTGTTGACTATTTTCTGAATGTATTCCTCCGTTGGTTTTCCTGGCCTTATACCAGGTATGAATCCACCATATTTTCTCACATTTTCTGAAACATCGTGTGGATCAAAAACGACAACGCTGTAAAAATATGTAAAGAAGAAAACCATCACACCGTACAGTATGATGTAAAGAGCACTACCAGGTCCAAGAAGGCGTCTGAGAAAATCCCAACCAGCCATCTGAGCAATAGCAGCCGGAATCATAAGTATGGCACTTGCAAAGATTATTGGTATGACGCCTCCCTGGTTGACTTTAACGGGTATATAAGTAGATGCACCACCGTATACCCTTCTACCCGTTACTCGTGTTGCGTACTGGATTGTTATACGCCTTTCTGCCTGCTGCACGTATATAATACCGGCGACAGTAATCAGAGCAACGGCTATGAGAAAGATCCAACCAAAAACGTTCAATCTACCCAGAAGAATTCTGCCAAAATAATTAGGATATCTTGCAACTATACCTGCAAAAATCAGTATTGATATTCCATTTCCTATACCACGTTCGGTAATTCTATCACCAAGCCACAGTAAGAACATCGTACCAGCCAACATGGAAATCGTCGAAATCATCACAAAAGAAAGTGGATTCAAGCCATAAGCAACGATATCTGGATTTTGCCTGACCAGACTGAAAGAAACTATGAACGACTGGAAAGCACCGAGTACTATTGTCAAATTACGTGTGTATTGAGCGAATTTTTTTCTGCCTTCTTCACCTTCTCGCAAAACATCACGAAGCTTCGGTATCACAGAAGACAGCAATTGCAAGACAATTGAGGCATTTATATAAGGAGTCACGCTCATAGCAAAAATCGAAAAATTCTCCAAGGCTCCTCCCGTGAAAACATCGTAAAAGCTGAGTATGCCTCCAGCCGCACCTTCTCCAAATCTCTTGAAAGCCTCACCCCATGCCTGGATATTTATTCCTGGAATGGGAATGTATATACCGAGCCTGAAAACAATCAAAGCAGCGATTGTAAAAAGGATCCTATCCCGCAATTCTGGTATCTTGAAGGCATTTTGCAATGCTTTCCACACGCTATATCACCTCTATTTTACCACCGACCATCTCTATGGCTTTTTTGGCGGCTTTGCTGAATGCGTGCGCTTTAACCGTTAAGGGTTTTGTTAATTCACCACTTCCAAGTATTTTGATACCATCCTTCACTTTTTTTACCAGACCTTTCTTGATAAGAGTTTCAGGTGTGACTTCTTCGTTAGCTTCGAATTTCTCTTCAAGGGATCTTATATTTACCACTGCATAGTTTTTGTGCGTGAAGCTTTTGAAACCAACCTTTGGTAACCTCCTATGTAGCGGGGTCTGCCCACCTTCTAACCACAGATGAACCTTTCCAGATCCTCTTGATTTTTGACCTTTATGACCCCTTCCGCTTGTTTTACCAAGTCCGGAACCAATTCCCCGTCCAACTCTCTTTGGTTCCCTGACTGAGCCAGGAGTGGGTTTTAGATCGTGCAATTTGAGCATTGTTCATTCCTCCTCTTTCTGGAGCTCTTCAACTTTTACAAGGTGTCTGATCTTATTGAGCATTCCTCTGATCTGAGGATTGTCCTGCTTGACAACTTTGTCATGTAATTTCTTCAAGCCAAGGGCTTTTACTGTTTCTCTTTGATCATACTTATATCCGACAGGACTTCTGACCAGTTCAATTACAAGCTTTGGCATCCTCAGACCTCCTTCCTCGTTCCGCGCAAAACCTGGCTTACCGTTATATCCCGAAGTTTAGCCGCTTTGTCCGGTGAAACCAGGGATTTAAGACCATTCAAAGTGGCAAGAGCCAGATTAACTGCCGTCGATGAGCCCAGTGACTTTGTCAGAATGTTCTGTATACCAGCAAGCTCAACAACAGCTCTCACCGTACTACCAGCGATGATTCCAGTTCCAGGGGCAGCAGGCTTGAGAAGAACCTTAGAGGCATCCTGCTTCCCAATTACTTCATGGGGTATAGTGTTCTTGTACAGTGGAACATCTATGATCGCTGATCTGGCGGCGCTTATCGCTTTTCTTATAGCATCAGGTACCTCTCTTGCTTTTCCCAAGCCGACTCCGACCTTTCCTTTTCTGTTTCCGACAACAGCGAGAACCCTGAAACTCAGAGTCTTTCCACCTTTTGTCACCTTAGCTGTGCGTTTTATTTCAACAATTCGTTCCTCAAACTCTTCTGATTCTTTCTTTATCAATTCTTCTTCGAGTATCTCATCCATTCTCTTGTGCACCTCCTCAGAACTTCAACCCGACTTCTCTTGCAGCATCGGCAAGTTCTTTGATTCTTCCGTGATATTTGAATCCACCGCGGTCGAACACTACTTGATTTATACCTTTAGCCAATGCGCGCTGCGCAATCAATTTTCCAACTTCTCTTGCGGCTTCTTTGTTATATGTCTTTACTATTCTCTGTCTCAGCTCTGGATCAAGTGTGGATGCTGAGAGAATCGTATGACCTTTTGTGTCATCAATTAATTGCGCGTAGATGTGCTTTTCGCTTCTAAAAACTGACAATCTCGGTCTTTCGGCAGTGCCGAAGATTTTTTTTCTTATTCTCAAATGCCTTCTGATTCTCTGCTGCCTTCTATCTTGTTTCTTAATCACGCTATATGCCCCCTTTATTTTTTCTTGCCTTCTTTGTGTCTTACCAGCTCATCTTTGTATTTGATACCTTTACCGCTGTAGACATTCACTTCTCGCCACGATCTTATCTGCGCGGCGAACTGTCCAACTACTTGTTTATCGATACCCTTCACAATTATAGTGTTGGGCGCTGGAGTTTCCACTGTGACATTGGCAGGTGCTTCAAGAACCACAGGATGAGTATATCCAACTTGAAGGGACAATTTGTTGCCCTGAGCCTGTGCTCTGTATCCAACGCCAATTATTTCCAGTTGTTTTTCAAAACCACTTGTCACTCCCTGAACCATATTTCTTATCAAAGACCAGTAGGTACCATGGTAAGTTTTGAGAATCTTTCTTTGAGATTTTCGCACAATGGTCGCTTCGTTTTGTTCCACGCGGATCTTGCCATCTTCAAGGCTTACTTTCACATATTCTGGAAAACTCCGTGACAGAGTTCCTTTTGGACCTTTGACTGTTATAGTATTACCTTCTATTTGAACCTGTACACCTTTAGGCACCAATATCGGTTTTTTCCCCAACTTTGACATTTTCTTCACCTCCTTACCAGATGTAGGCGATGATTTCTCCTCCAACTCCAAGGCTTCGTGCTTCTTTGTCGGTCAGAACACCCTTCGAAGTTGTGAGAATAGCTATACCTATACCGTTCTTTACCTTGGGAATCTCGTCTTTTGCCACATATAGACGTCTGCCTGGTTTTGAAACCCTCACAATACCTTTGATAACTCTTTCCCTGTTCCTTCTCTGACCTTTGTACTTCATGTGTATTCTCAAAATTCCCTGCTTTCCATCTTCTATGTATTTGTAATCTTGGATAAATCCTTCTTTCTTCAAAATCTCGCATATCGCTTTTTTCAAGTTAGAAGCAGGAACATCTACGTATTCTTTGAAGACAACATTCGCATTCCTTATTCTCGTGAGCATGTCAGCTATCGGGTCACTCCACATCATTCTCCCTCCCTTACTTACCAGCTTGCTTTTTTGACGCCAGGGAGTTTGCCCTCGAGAGCCATCTTTCTGAAGCAAACTCTGCACAAACCAAACTCGCGATAAACTGCTTTAGGTCTTCCACATATTGAACACCTTGTGTACTCGCGAACTTTGAATTTCTTGGGTTTTTTCCATCTCTCTATAATTCCTTTGCGTGGCATCAAATACCTCCTCTCAATGTTTGAAAGGCAATCCCAAAAGCTCGAGCAATCTCAGAGCTTCTGAATCGGTCTTTGCCGTAGTGACAATTATTATATCCATTCCCTGAGCTCTTGGTGACTGATCTGGTGTCACTTCTGGAAAAACAAATTGCTCTGTCAAGCCAAAGCTGTAATTACCACGACCATCGAAAGAATTGGGATTGAGACCTCTGAAGTCTCTCACCTTTGGCAGAACGACATTTCCAAGTTTGTACAGAAAATTCCACATTCTCAAACCTCGCAGTGTCACCTTAAGTCCCACGTTCATACCCTTTCTCACTTTGAAATTCGAGATGCTCTTTTTGGCTTTTGTGATAACCGGCTTTTGACCAGTTATGGCTGCCAGTTCTTTCATGTGTCTGTTCAAAAGCTCGGCGTTTCTGGAGCCTTCACCAATTCCCATATTGATGACTATTTTCTCAATCTTTGGAACTTGATGTATATTTTTGTAATTGAATTCCTTGATCATTTTCGGCACTATTTCTTTCTCATATTTTTCCTTGAGTGGGATGTACTGAGTACCCATCTTTGGATTCCTCCTCACGCTTTATCTATGACCTCACCGCATTCTTTGCAAACTCTGACCTTTGTTCCATCTTCAAGGAACTTCGCTCCAATGCGAGTTGGTTTATCACAATTAGGGCACACGAGCATTACTTTGCAAGCATATATAGGTGCTTCGCGCTCTATTATTCCACCTTCTCTGAGCTGCGGAATCGGTCTTTGATGCCTCTTCACCATGTTAATTCCCTGAACAACCACTTTGTTCTCTTTGGGAATTACCTTGAGAATTTTTCCTCTCTTTCCCTTGTCTTTACCGGATATCACCTGCACAAGATCATCTTTTCTTATTCTCATTTTTCAATCACCTCTCAAAGCACCTCAGGAGCAAGTGAGATTATTTTCATGTATCCTTTTTCACGTATCTCTCTTGCTACTGGGCCAAAAACGCGCGTTCCACGTGGTTCGTTGAATTTGTCGATCAAGACAGCCGCATTATCATCGAATCTAATATAAGTACCATCCGGTCTTTTAATCGGTTTCCTTGTCCTGACGATAACCGCTTTGACTACCTCGCCTTTCTTGATGGCGGTGTTTGGTACAACATCTCTAACCGAACAAACAACTACATCTCCAACAGTTCCATATTTTTTGTGAAAGCCACCCATCACTCTTATAACTCTCAATTTTTTGGCACCAGAGTTGTCAGCAACTTCAAGATAGCTCTCCACCTGAATCATATCTTTTCACTCTCCTCGGTATCAGGTACTTCCTCAACTACCATTTGTTTCTTCAGTATCTCGACAACTCGCCAACTTTTGGTCTTGCTGAGTGGTCTTGTTTCTTCAATAACAACCAGGTCTCCTACCTTGCACTCGTTTTTTTCATCGTGTGCGTGATATTTTTTGGACTTTTCAACGTGCTTTTTATATTTAGGATGTTCAAATTTCCTGGTTACTTTGACTACAACTGTTTTATCCATCTTATCACTGATGACAATCCCTGTGAGTCGCCTTTTTGCCATATTTGTTTACCTCCTTACTCCGAGTTCTCTTTCGCGAAGAATTGTTCTGATTCTTGCTATATCACGCCTCACTTCTTTGATCTGAGCAGTATTTCTGAGCTGACCCATGGCATGCTGAAACCTCAGATCCATCAACTGCTTCTTTTTTTCCTCTAACAATTTTTTGAGTTCTTCATCTGTGTAATTTCGGATATCGGCTGCTTTCATACAGCCTCACCTCCGATGTGAGAGCGGGAAACTATTTTAGTTGGTATCGGTAATTTACTTGCGGCATACATCAGGGCTTCTTTTGCAACATTTTCTTCCACTCCGGATACCTCGAAAAGTATCTTCCCGGGTTTTACAACACTGACCCATCCTTCAACATTACCTTTTCCTTTACCCTGTCTTGTTTCAGCCGGCTTCTTTGTGTAAGGTTTATCCGGGAAAACTCTTATCCAGAGCTTTCCACTCTTTTTCATAACCCTCATTATAGCGATACGACCAGCCTCTATCTGCTGCGAGGTTATCCAAGCGGGGGCAAGCGCCTTCAAACCCCATTCACCGAAGGCAACAGTTGTTCCACCCTTTGCTTCTCCTCGCATTCGTCCGCGTTGCTGTTTTCTGTATTTTACCCTTTTAGGCATCAACATTTCAAAAACCTCCCTGTACTAAATCTGAGCATCTCCTTTGTATATCCATACCTTTATTCCTATTGTTCCGTACTTTGTCTTTGCAGTAGCCACACCATAATCAATAACAGCCTTAACCGTTTGAAGCGGTAATCTACCACTCAAATACCATTCGCGTCTTGCTATTTCTGCACCAGCAAGTCTACCTGAAACCATTACTTTCATGCCAATTGCACCTTTTCTGAAGGCATCAGACAGTGCGCGTTTCATTGCTCTTTTGTACGAAGCCCTCTTTTCTATCCTGCTTGCAATGTTTTCTGCAACCAATTGTGCATCAGTCTCGGGCGTTTTTATTTCTTCTACATTGACAATGACACGCCTATTCAAGCTCTTTTCAAGATCTTCTCTGAGTTTACCTATCTCTGCACCTTTTTTGCCTATTATTACTCCAGGTCTTGCTGTTTTGATCGTAACTGTGACGCTCTCATTATCGGGCCTTTCTATGAAAATCTCGCTGATACCAGCTTGATTGTAGATAGCCTTAACCATTTTTCTGATCTGTTCGTCTTCCTTCAGCCATGAACCATAATTTTTTTCATTGAACCATCTTGCCTGCCAATCGGCACCGACACCAAGTCTAAACCCTCTGGGATGTACTTTCTGACCCACCGTATCACCTCTCTAAGCTTTCGCTTCTTTAGTTTTCACCGCTACGGTAATGTGGCACATTCGTCTTTGAATCATATCAGCTCTTCCTCGACCACGCGGCCAAACTCTCTTCAAACGGGGTCCATCATCAGCAACGCAGTAAGAAACATACAATGTATCACTGCTGAGTTTTGCGTTATTTTCAGCATTAGCCACAGCAGATTTCAGAACTTTCTCGACAAGCCTTGCAGCCTTTGTTGGTGACATCTCAAGTATCTGAAAAGCTTCGGCGACATCTTTACCACGAATTGCGTTTATCACAGCCCTTATCTTTCTTGGGGAAGATCTCAAGTAACGACCGACTGCTCTAACTTCAGTGGTTTTACTCTCTGAAGCATTTCTGTGCTGAACCGATCTCTTGGGCCTCTTCGTACTGCTTTCTGCGCTCATCGCTGTTCCCTCCTCATTTCACCTGGCCCTTTGTAGCAGCTTTTTTCTCTGCATGACCACCAAATCTTCTGGTAGGTGCGAATTCACCAAGTCTATGCCCAACCATGTTTTCAGTTATATAAACTGGAACGTGTTTCAAACCATTGTGAACTGCTATGGTATGACCAACCATCTCGGGTACAATTGTCGATGATCTGCTCCAGGTTTTTATGATTTTCTTTTCTCCGCTTTCGTTGAGCATTCTGATCTTCTTCAAGAGTTTGATATCAACATAAGGTCCTTTTTTCTGAGAACGTGCCATTCATCACACCTCCTCATCCCTGGTTGCGTCTTCTTACAATGAATCTGTCGGAAGGTCTTCGACCACGTCTTGTCTTGTATCCCTTGGTTGGCATTCCCCAAGGTGTGACGGGGTGCTGTCCTTTTCCTCTTCCCTCACCACCACCCATAGGATGATCAACTGGGTTCATCACCATTGCACGAACATGTGGTCTTCTGCCGAGCCAGCGTGTTCTACCTGCCTTACCCGAGATCTCGTTCTTGTGATCTTCATTGCTCACAATACCAATTGTTGCATAACACTTTATGTGTATTTTTCTCAATTCACCCGAAGGCATTTTGAGCAACGCGTAATTTCCTTCCTTTGCCATCAATTGACATGAAACACCAGCAGACCTTGCTATTTTACCACCCGAACCCGGTCTGATTTCAACATTGTGGATCATCGTGCCAAGTGGTATTTTCTCAAGTGGTAAAGCATTACCTGCTTTGATTTCAGCATCTGGCCCACTCATCAAAGTGTCACCAACCTGCAGGTTGTTTGGTGCCAAGATATATCGTTTTTCTCCATCTGCGTAAAGAAGCAATGCGATTCTTGCCGATCTGTTTGGATCGTACTCGATTGACATGACCTTAGCTGGTACTCCAATCTTATCTCTTTTGAAATCTATAAGGCGATACCTTCTTTTGTGTCCACCGCCTCTAAATCTGACGGTAATTCTCCCGTAATGATTTCGCCCACCGGTCTTTTTTAGAGGCACGAGCAGTGATTTCTCTGGTTCACTTTTCGTTATCTCAGAAAAATCGGGTGTAAGCATGAAACGAATAGCTGGTGATGTTGGTTTATACTTTTTCAAGCCCATGATCTTTCACCTCTTTCACTGCTGGCCTTCGAGTTCTTTGATTGCATAGCCTTCTTTTAAAGTAACGACGGCTTTCTTCCAGCTTCTTGTTTTACCCTCGAATCTGCCTCTTCTCTTGGGTTTGGGTTTAACAACAGAGATATTCACTTTGTTTACCTTAACTTTGAACAATGTTTCAACGGCATTTTTAACAAGAGTTTTGTTCGCCAAAGGGTTGACCTCGAAGGCATATTTCCTATTTTCCTTAGCAAGCGTTGTTTTTTCGGTTAAAATGGGTCTTGTCAATATATCGTAAGGTGTGAGTTTTTGCTGGTTCATCCCAGCACCTCCTCGATTTTCGCAACGGTGTCACGAGTCAAAACTATTTTTTCGTGGTTAATTATGTCATAGACATTCAATCCGTCTATTCTTACGGCGTTCTCGTCTTCACGCGTCGCTCCAGGATTATCAGCAATGATTGCCTTCAAACCAGATATGTTGCGGCAGGATAACCTTACATACTCATACTCGGGTCTCTTCCAGGGTAATACAAATAACACTTTACTGTCTTTCAATTGCAGATTCTCAAGAAGCTGCCTCATATTTTTGGCTTTCGGCGTATCGAATTTTATATCGTCCAGCACTATGAGATTACCTTCTCTGAATCTTTGGGATAGAGCAGATTTGAGTGCGAGCTTGCGCATCTTTTTCGGCAAGCGTTTTGCCCAGCTTCTGGGCTGTGGTCCATGAGCAACACCACCGTGTCTCCAGATAGGTGATCTTATCGATCCATGTCTTGCGCGTCCTGTGTGTTTTTGTGGCCATGGCTTTCTGCCTCCACCACTCACTTCCGCGCGAGTTTTTGTCGAGGCAGTTCCCGCTCTTCTACAAGAAAGCTGGTAATCAACATACCTCCACATGACATCGAGGTTGGGTTCAATGTTGAAAACCTCATCTTTCAATTCCTGAGTTCCAATCTTCTGACCCTTCATGTTGTAAAGGTCTACAAGAGCCATTTTCTATTCCTCCTTGTGGTTCATTTTCGGGTTTTCCTGGGACTTCTGATGAGTACCAGGCTCCCCCTCGCTCCTGGGACTGAACCTTTGAGCGCTATCAGGTTATTTTCAACATCCAGTTTGATGACTTCGAGGTTGTGTATGGTAACACGCTCATTACCGTATCTTCCTGGCATTTTCTTACCTTTGAAAATTTTCGCTGGTTCTGTGTGCTGACCCAAGGAACCAAGTTCCCTGTGAAATTTTGAACCGTGTGCACGTGGACCGCCTGAGAATCCCCAGCGCTTTATTGCACCAGAGAATCCTCTACCCTTTGTCCAGCCTATCACATCTACTTTCTCGCCAACCTGAAACACATCTACTTTTATCTGCTGACCGATTTCATACGACGATAGTTCCTTTTCATCTTCTATTCTCATTTCCCTGAGAAACCTGAGAGGTTTAACCTGTGCTTTTTTGAAATGTCCCTGGAGTGGTTTATTCAATTTCTTGGCATCGCAAAAGCCAAGCTGGACTGCACAGTACCCATCAACCTGTGGCGTTTTTTTCTGAACAACATAACACGGTCCTGCCTGAATAACCGTAACAGGCACGACTGCGTCCTGTTTAAATAACCGGGTCATTCCCAGTTTTTTTCCAAGCAACATTTTCATCGCAATGCACCTCCGACGATTAGAGTTTGATCTCCACGTCGACCCCTGCTGGGAGGTTTATCTTCATCAAGGCGTCGATTGTTTTCGGAGATGGTTCAATTATATCTATCAATCTCTTGTGAACTCTTTTTTCAAACTGTTCTCTTGAGTCCTTGTGTTTGTGTGGTGATCTCAAGACCACGTACAAAGATCTCTCCGTTGGCAATGGTATCGGACCTGAAATTTTGGCGTTGGTAGACTTTGCAACTTCAACTATCTTCTTTGCTGATTCGTCAAGAACTTCGTGGTCGTAAGCTTTAAGTTTTATTCTGATTTTCTGTCCAGGCATAAATTTCGTTCCCTCCTTCTTAGCAGAAAACGGAAGGGGAGCAGTGCTCCCCAACCAAGGTTACTCTATGATCTCGGCTACAACACCTGCTCCAACTGTCTTTCCACCTTCTCTTATAGCAAAACGCATACCTTTTTCAATTGCGATCGGGTATATGAGCTTTATCGTGAGTATGGCGTTATCTCCGGGCATAACCATTTCTGCGTTGTTACCAAGTTCGACGATCTCACCAGTAACATCGGCAGTTCGAATGAAAAATTGTGGTCTGTAACCTTTCATAAATGGTGTATGTCTTCCGCCTTCTTCTTTTTTCAAGACGTAAACATTGGCTTTGAATGTAGTGTGTGGCGTAATAGAGCCTGGTGCTGCAAGAACCTGACCGCGCTCGACTTCATCTTTGTCAATACCTCTCAATAGACAACCAACATTGTCACCTGCTATACCCTCATCGAGTTCCTTTCTGAACATTTCAACACTTGTGACAACTGTTTTCTTGATCTCGTAGCTCAACCCAACGATTTCAACTTCGTCACCTGGTCTAATTCTTCCGCGCTCGATTCTTCCCGTTGCCACAGTTCCTCTTCCAGTGATGGAAAAGATATCCTCGACAGCCATGAGGAAGGGTTTGTCAACCTCACGAGTTGGCTCTGGTATATAGTTATCAAGCGCATCGAGTAATTCCTGAATAGGTTTGTAAGCTGGATCGTTCGGATCTTTTGCTTCCATGGCAAGCAAAGCAGAACCTCTTATTACAGGAACCTCGTCACCTGGAAATTCGTATTTTGTCAGAAGATCTCTGACTTCCATTTCAACAAGGTCAACGAGTTCTTTATCGTCAACCGCATCAACTTTGTTCAGGAAAACAACCATCGCTGGAACATTAACCTGTCTTGCAAGCAGGACGTGCTCACGCGTCTGGGGCATTGGTCCATCTGTTGCCGCAACAACGAGAATAGCTCCATCCATTTGAGCTGCACCTGTGATCATGTTTTTTATGTAGTCTGCATGTCCTGGACAGTCAATGTGTGCATAGTGCCTTTTCTCTGTTTGATATTCCACGTGTGTGATGTTGATCGTGATACCTCTGGCTTTTTCTTCAGGAGCCTTATCAATTTGATCGTATGGAACATACGAAGCAAGGTTTTTGAAAGAAAGGTACTTTGTTATTGCCGCTGTCAGCGTGGTTTTACCGTGGTCTATGTGCCCAATTGTACCGACGTTGACATGTGGCTTTGTCCTCACAAACTTTTCCTTAGCCATTCATTCTCCCTCCTTCACACCTAAACCGCTTTTAGCACTTTTTCGATGACTCTATCTGGTACCTCTTTGTAATGAGAAAATTGCGCTATATGGTTTGCTCTACCTTGACTCAAAGACCTCAGCGTCGTTGCATAACCAAAAAGCTCAGAAAGTGGTACAAAAGCCCTCAATACTCTGAGATTTGCACGGCTTTCAAGCGACTCAACCTGAGCCCTGCGTGCGTTTAAATCGGCTATTATTCCACCGACATATTCCTCGGGTGTAATAATCTCTAATCTCATGATGGGCTCTAATAAAACTGGCTGGCAGGCTTTAATCGCATTTTTAAACGCAAGACTTGCGGCTATTTTGAAGGCTATTTCCGATGAATCAACTTCATGGTATGAGCCATCGAGCAATATCGCCCTGATACCAATCATGGGATATCCTGCCAGAACACCCATCTCCATAGATTCCTTGATGCCCTCTTCGATTGCAGGGATATATTCCTTTGGTATTACACCTCCAACTGTTTTGTTTATAAACTCAAAGTGCTTCTCACCATCTAAGGGCAATGGCTCAAATCTCATTATAACATGACCATATTGACCTCTTCCACCGGTCTGTCGGATGTACTTGCCTTCTGCTTCTGCCGACTGCCTTATGGTTTCTCGATATGCCACCTGTGGTCTGCCTATCCTGACATTCACGCCAAATTCTCTTTTAAGGCGGTCTGTAATGATCTCAAGGTGAAGTTCTCCCATTCCAGACAGTACAACCTGACCGGTTTCTTTGTCAACGGTTACCCTCAAAGTTGGATCTTCCTCAGATAGAGCATTAACGGCTTTTACCATTTTTTCTTCATCGTCATGAGTAACTGGTTCTATTGCAATTGAAATGACCGGGTCTGGAAAATCTATTTTTTCAAGCAAGATTGGATTCTCCGGTGAGCAGAGTGTATCACCAGTCGTCGTATTTCTCAAACCTATCAGAGCTACTATATCACCGGCTCTTGCATAATCAACATCTTCTCTTTTATCGGCGTGCATGAACATGAGGCGAGCCACACGTTCACGTATCTTTTTTGTGGAATTATAGATATAGGTACCTTTTTCCAATTTGCCGGAATAAACTCTTACATATGTGAGTTTACCAACGTAAGGATCAGTTTGTATCTTGAAAGCAAGTGCTGCAAAGTCTCCCTCAATTGAAGGGAAAATCTCGACCTGTTCATCGTTTAAATTCAATCCCTTGACAGGCGGTATATCCAGGGGTGATGGTAAATAATCAACAATGGCGTCTAACAAAGGTTGTACTCCCTTGTTTCTCGCCGATGCTCCGCAAAGAACCGGGACCAGTTTATTGGTTATGGTCGCCTTTCTGAGGGCACTTTTGATTTTCTCAACGGGTATTTCTTTTTCTTCTAAGTAAAGTTCCATGAGTTCTTCGTCTTCATCGGCAAGCAGTGATATCATTTCTTCACGCATTTCTTCGGCTAAATCAAGCAAATCTTCTGGAATCTCAGATTTTACGAATTCACTACCATCTTCGCTAACCCATGTTATTGCTTTCATTTCCACTAAGTCCACTACACCGATGAAGTCTTTTTCAACACCAATAGGAATTTGAATAACAACCGGTCTTGCATGAAGTCTATCAACCATGGTTTTTACTGCCATGAAAAAATCAGCACCAGTTTTGTCCATCTTGTTCATAAAGGCAATTCTTGGGACACCGTACTTCTGAGCTTGCCTCCAGACTGTTTCTGTCTGCGGTTCAACACCAGCCGTTGCATCGAAAATTGCCACCGCACCATCCAGCACTCTTAGAGCCCTTTCAACCTCTATTGTAAAATCCACATGGCCGGGCGTATCTATTATATTAATACGATGTTCCTTCCAAAAACACGTAGTAGCTGCGGCTGTTATGGTTATGCCTCGCTCTTTTTCCTGCTCCATCCAGTCCATAGTTGCTGTGCCTTCATCAACACTTCCGAGCACATGTTTACGACCGGTATAGTACAGTATACGCTCAGTTGTTGTCGTCTTACCGGCGTCTATGTGAGCCATTATTCCGATGTTGCGTAACTTATCAAGTGGAACGTAAAGCGCTTCAACCTCCATCATGATCTTACCTTTCACCACTTTAGATGGGCAAATGCCCTGTTCGCCTCCGCCATCTTGTGGACATCTTCTTTTTTCTTTACCGCTGCACCGGTGCCTTGATAAGAAGCAAGGATTTCCTCACCAAGTTTTATGGACATGGGTTTGCCTTTTTTGGAACGCGCGGCTGTTACAATCCACCTCAGAGCCAGCGAAGTTTTTCTCGGTTCCTGAACTTCGACTGGAACCTGATATGTGGCTCCTCCAACACGTCTTGGTCTGACTTCCAAAACGGGTCTTACATTGTCCACGGCTTTCTGGAAAACTTCCAATGGATCCTTACCAGATTTTTCTTTCACATATTCAAGAGCCTGGTAGACAACCTTCTGTGCCACTGACTTTTTACCATCCCACATGACTTTATTTATCAACTTTGCCACCAATACATCCTGATAAACAGGGTCTGGGGATATCTCTCTTACCTCTGCTCTTCTTCTTCTCATATAACCATCCTCCTAAAACTACTTTTTGGATCTTTTTGCTCCGTATTTGCTGCGAGATTGTTTTCTGTTTTCTACACCGGCAGTGTCAAGAGTACCGCGTATAATCTTGTATCTTATACCTGGCAGGTCCTTGACCCTTCCGCCCCTGACGAGCACAACGGAATGTTCCTGCAAATTGTGCCCTATACCTGGTATGTACGCTGTGACTTCGGTACCATTTGACAATCTAACCCTTGCAATTTTTCTCAAAGCAGAGTTTGGCTTTTTTGGTGTCATGGTTGTCACACGAATACACACACCGCGTTTCTGTGGATTGCCTTCCAGAGCAGGCGCCTTAGACTTTTCAATTTTCTGCCCTCTTCCAAGTCTGATCAATTGATTTATGGTCGGCATCTGTATCCTCCCTTCAGCACCATACCAAATGCCGATTGTATTACACAAACAGTATTTTGTCAACCTGCAATTAAAAAAACTCGACAAGATTCATTATACTACCAGTTTTAACTATTCTCGCAACAATGAATTGAAATTATCATTTCGATTTTCAAAATAGATAAGTTGCGTCAACATCAAAATGTGCTTTCGCCTTATGATATCTTTTTGAACTCAGAGTGTTTTTAGTTTACTATCACTGGTGGTATATGAAAATCTCTATCGGCTGATCTTTCGGATTTATTCACAAACAAAAGAGAATGCACAGATGTGGATTGAACATCCAGAAGTAGTTGTTTTTCAAACAGTTCCGGATCCACAGAAAACCTGCCGGTTTTGTCTTTCAAAACCTTCTGGAGCACTTTTCTGTAAAGAGAACACACCGATAAGACTGGAATCGTCGATTTTCTTTTGATCACGGACAGAAGTTGTCTCCCTTTACTGTTAAAACCAAGTATTCTCAGATACTGCGGACCAGATTCATTGCATCTTGACAAAAATTCCTGGGAAATATTAAACAGACTGTACAGCAAGAGCCTTCTGATCTTACTCATTGTAAATCGCTTGGCTTTCACGCAACTGAGAAATTGTTCAAGTTCACCAAACTTTGAAGCACATTCTATGAATCTTAAATCTATACCTTCACTGAATCCATAGAGTTTTTGCAGATCTTCACGTCGCATGAGTCTTATCCTTGCAAGCAATATCTGTTCAAGCTGTTGCAAAGTTACAGGTCCTCTGCCTTCGTTCAATTCCCTTGAAATTATCTTTAGACTTGTCTCTGGAACAGCTTGAGTCACTTTGTCCCACTGACCGTCTATTATCATCTTTCTTATGGCTGTTGCACTTGAGAACTTGCCTCTGAAATCTATGTCTTTATCCTCTGCGCCAATTCTCTTTACCACATGCACCTTCATGTCACTTTTTAGTTCTTTCAACGATCTTATGTATTCAACACCCAAGATGTCATTGGATTTTTCTATCTTCAGAACTTCCTTAGGATCCATTTCTTTTGTCAGATCAAAATATCTGAGTAGGGCGTATTTTCTTGCATTTGGAAAAGAATGACCTTTTTTCAACTCTTCTTTCATCAGTTGTGGAAATGGCTCTGGTTGATCGATCATCACTGTGGCAATTTTTGTCAAAAAATCGATATTAGCTGATTCACTACCAAAAACGATATCTGTCACAACTCCGGTTTTTTCCAGTAACCAGATCGCTCCTTTTGCAAACCCTCCAGCATCCTGAACAGCGTACACAAAGGGCAATTCGAAAACAACATCTACACCATTCAAAAGTGCAATCTGTGCTCTTGAGAATTTATCTATGATCGCAGGCTCTCCCCTCTGGCAGAAACTTCCGCTCATAACGGCTATGGTGTAGTCCGGTTTGACAATTTCTTTTGCACAATTCAAGTGATAGAGATGTCCATTATGAAAAGGATTGTATTCCACAATTATTCCGAGTACTTTCAACGGGATAATCTCTCCTCCCTGATGATGCTGAGGCATAAAACAAAATTCAAAAGCGTAAAAATGAGAAATCCTGCTGATAAATACTGCATTGGTTTTATATCCCCTGTTTTGCCCAGTAATTCTACTCCCATCCATGCAAAGCCATGAACAACCATTCTAAAAATCTGAGTAGACAGTGAAAAGCCATTCGATATAAGGGCAAAAGACAAAAACACGATGTGATTATCATCATTCGCTTTAGCAAGGCTGTAAAAACTGATACAGATTCCAGAGCAAATTGTGAGTAGTGAAATGAAGAAAAACCACTTTGAGCTTTGAAAGTTCAAATTGAACGCATCTCTGAAAACCGGGGAAATGTAAACAGATAGACCGTATGCCAAAATCATCAACAAACCTATTGCCGTGCAAAAAACTCCAAGTAAAAGTATTAAATAGAGCCCTGCTCTCATATTACCACCTCATATTTTTGACAAAATCACACTTGCAAGTTTTTTACTGCCGACGATTTTAGATATTTTCTCAATACTGGATGATTTTAACTCGTCTATGCTTTTGAATGCCTCGATGAGCTTTTTCTTTCTCTTTGGACCCAGACCGGGAATTTCATCCAGAACCGAAAGAATCGATTCTTTTGTCCTGAGCTTCCTGTGAAAAGTATTTGCAAATCTGTGCGCTTCATCTCTTATAGAAACCAGTACCCTCAGGATAGGACTGTCCAATTTTAGAAAGAGTTCACCCTGTTCGGTACAAACCGTTTCGTGTTCTTTGGCGATACCTATCACATCGCAGTCCTTTCCGATTTCCTCGAGCGCTTTTTTAACAGCTCTGACCTGTCCTACACCTCCATCTACCAGTATGAGGTCTGGCAATGGATGTTTTAGATACCTTCTTTTAACCAATTTTTTCATTGTATCAAAATCATCGATCTTTTTATCCTGAAATCTGTAATGCCTGTAACCCTGCTTGAAAGGAAAGCCGTTGACAAAAACCACAACAGATGCGACTGTGAATCTACCCTGTAAGTGTGCGACGTCAAAGCCTTCTATTCTCTGTGGATACTTTGAAAGAGAAAGAAGATTTTTTAAAGCGTTCAAAGCGTCTTTTCTCAGACCTTTTATACTCAGTTCATTTTTTGCATTTTCCACAGCTTTATTCAACAGATCTTTTTCGACATCGTCCCTTGGCTTGCCGAAATATCCTGATATGCCAAGATCGACGGTTTTCTCTAAAATAACTGCCTGCGGTATCTCATTTTTATAAACCATGTAGTAATTAAAAACAAAATCCTCAACATTTGTTGAATCCATTTCGTAAACGAGTTTTGCAAGAAGATGACCACCACGGATTCTGAGAAGTACATAGATGTTCTTTGCCCTTCCCACAACATCTACGTTTCTAAATTGCTCAAGCACAACACCCTGCTTGCCCATGACTTTCTCGAACTTGAAAAGAAGGTCTCTATACTTAGCGGCATTCTCAAAATCCATCATCTGCGCATGTTTCTTCATTTTGGTTTCAATCAAATCAAGTGTCGGTGAAATATCCCCAGAAAGAAATTTCTTGATTGGTTCTATACATTTTTCTCTGTATTCAGCCTCACTGATCTGATGATTGCACGGTCCTTCACACCTGTGCATGTAAAAATCCATACATGGCTTGGTGATTTTCTTTAAATCTCTCTGGCATGTCCTAAAATGATAAACCTGCTGAAGAAAATCAACAAGATCTCTGACGAATTTCACGTCGGTGTACGGTCCAAAATATAAGCCTTCCTGAGTTCTTCTTCTCACTATTCTGACTGTTGGATATGTTTCCTGTGTTATTTCTATGTACGGATAAAATTCCGTATCTTTGAGCATGACATTGTACTTTGGCTTGTGCTGAAAGATCAAGTTTGCTTCGAGTAAAAGTGCTTCCTTCTCATTGGAGACAACTATGAAATCAAGGTTTGATGATTCACGAATAATATTCACAACCTTTTTATTCTGTTTATGCGTGGATTGCCTAAAGTAGGAAAGCAATCTGTTACGAAGTCTCACGGCTTTTCCAATGTACAGGTACTCACCTTCACTGTTATAGAAAATATATACCCCTGGTTTGTTGGGGGCTAATTTCGCTTTCATCAGTAACTCTGAAAAACCGCACAAATGATTGTTGACCTCCTTAAAACATCGAATCAGTTCAATCATATTATGCCATTTGATCTTAAAGGTACTTCATCCTGTTTCATAGATTTTTATATTTTCAAATAATCACACTTTTAACGTTCATATCACTTGAATTTTTGCAATCAGGTTGGTATTATTGAGAATGAATCTCAATAAGGAGGTGAGCCTGTGTCTTTGTTGGAAGTCCCGGTTGGGTTTTCAGCGAAAGTCAAATCAATCCCCAGTTCCCCTGTTGGTTCACGCCTCATATCCCTGGGTTTCATCCCAGACACCTATGTGAAAGTGGTGAGAAGTGCTCCTCTTGGAGATCCAAGAGTATATCTTGTCATGGATAAACTCATCACATTGCGCAATGACGACGCAGCACAGATAGAAGTCATTATGGATAACGATCTTTTAATGCTTTCATCGGCACCGAAAGGTATCTACACAGTCGTTGAATTATTTGGTGGGGTTGGATTTCAGCAGAAGATGCACAGAATGGGTGTGCAGAAAGGAAAAAACCTTCGTGTCTTGGGACCAATGACAATTGAAACAAAAAGTGGAGTTCTTAAGCTTGGATTTGGGATGGCAAATCGTGTCCTGTTGAGGAGGGTATGACGTGGCTCTTCGTGTAGCACTGTGCGGAAATCCAAATGTAGGTAAAACCAGTCTTTTCAACGCACTCACGGGTATGAGGCAGTATGTCGCAAACTGGGCAGGTGTCACTGTCGAGATAAAGGAAGGTATCAGAAACTGGCGGGGGGTGAAAATAGATTTTGTAGACCTTCCAGGAACTTACAGTCTATCATCTTTCAGTGCGGATGAAAAGATCGCCAGAGATTATCTTTTGTACAGCACGCCGGATATTTTGATCATCATTGTGGATGCTCTGTCTATGAAGCAGGGACTTTATCTATTTCTTGAAGCTGCGGAACTTGACACAAAAATAATTCTGGCAGTAAATGCAATAGACGAAGCTCGAAAACAGGGATTTCATATTGATAAACAGGAACTGGCAAAGCATACGGGCGTTCCAGTTGTACTCACCAGCGCAGTGACAGGAGAGGGAATCGAGGAGTTACTGGATACGATTTTGAAAACTTCTTCGTCTGAGAAAAAGAACCTTCAATTTGTCTTTGATGAGCAAACAGAAGAGATGGTAAAAACTGTGGAGTCAGATCTGATGAAAAACCCATCTTTGAGAAATTTCCCCATCCGATGGCTTGCAACAAAGTACCTTGAAGGTGATCCACAGACTGTGGATCTGGTTGGTCAGATCGGGGTCAAACCAGGCATACTCAGAGAAAAAATAGCACAGGAAAGATACAAGCACATCGATTTGATGATGAAAGAAGTGCTCAAAACATCCGGTGCGAATCTGACGATGAGCGAGGCTCTGGATCATGTTTTCACGCATAAGTACATTGGGATACCCATATTTCTCGCATTGATGTACATGACTTTCACCTTCGCTTTCCAGACAATTCAACCACTATCAGATCTCATTGAGCTATTTTTCTCAACTCTGGCAGATTCCGTCAGAGCCTTACTTGGCAGTGGGATGGTCTCTTCATTGATAGCAGACGGTATCATTTCTGGTGTGGGATCGGTACTGGTTTTTGTACCAAATATTTTTGCGCTTTTTCTGGTACTTGGAATTATGGAAGAATCTGGATATCTTCCAAGAGCTGCTTTTGTGGTAGACAGAATCATGTACAAGCTCAAACTATCTGGAAGATCTTTCATGTCGTTTTTGCTCGGTTTTGGGTGTACTGTTCCTGCGGTCATGTCGACCAGAGGCATTTCAGATCCGCGTGAGAGAACAATTACGGTCCTATCAGTTCCATTCATCTCGTGCAGTGCAAGACTGCCGGTTTATCTAATGATCGCAAGTGCTTTTTTTGAAAAACAAAAAGGCATGATCGTCTTCTCTGTGTATTTGTTGAGCATAATCATAGCTCTTGCGAGTGCTGTTTTTTTGAACAGGATTCTTTTTAAAGGAGAGCCAGGTTTCCTGGTGCTGGAGCTTCCAAGGTACCGAATGCCGAAGGTAAAAAACCTTTTGCTCTATGTCTGGTATAGAGGCAAACATTTCTTGACAAAAGCCGGCACGATAATCTTTGTGGCTTCGGTTGTCTTATGGATTTTGTCTTACTTTCCATCCAGTGGTGATCCGGCAAGGTCTTTTGCATCATACATGGGAAAAGCCGTATCCACCGTTTTAAAACCACTGGGGTTTGATTGGAGGTTGAGTACAGCTCTGATCTTTGGAGCAGCAGCAAAGGAAGTCATAGTTTCCACACTCAGTATGTTTTTTGGGTTTTCAGATGGAAATTCTCTTGCCAGCTTTTATGACCCTGTTACCGCTTTGTCTTTTCTTGTCTTTGTAATGTCATATATACCGTGTTTTGCTACACTCGGCTCCATATCATCTGAAATAGGCAAAAGGTATTTGCTTGTCTCTGTAATTTACAGTTTAGCCGTTGCCTATCTTTTAGCTTATATAGTAAGGATTTTAGGAGGATTGATGATATGAAAAGGTTTCTTTTGATTGTTCAGACAATAGCTGGCTTTTTGTGTTTTTCACTTTTTCTAAAGATCGACTGGATGTTCTCCCTTTGCATACTAATTTTCAGTTTGATTTACCTTTTTGGGATAGTCGATCTGAATAAAAACCCCCAGAGAATGGATGCTCATCTAATGGTGGGAGGGGCGATGTTTTTTATTGCAATGTGTTTCATGATACTCAACGATCTTCCTAATATTAGATTTTCATTTGCACATTTATTGATGTTTGTGATGGGTTTTTCTGGGTTTTTTCAGACTCTGGTTTTCAAATCCAGATTCAAATAATGTTTGTGAACAATTTAAACAACAGTGCCGATAACCCGGCGGCAAGTGGAACAGTCATAAGCCATGAAAAAACTATGTTTTTCAGCACTCCCACGTTAACCACTTCAACACCACGTGCCATGCCAACTCCCACGACTGATCCCATGACTATGTGCGTTGTTGAAACAGGCAGCCCAAACACCGAGGAGATCAGGACAGTAGAAGCAGTGGAAAAATCTATACAAAACCCCCTGGTATTGTTCAGCTCAGTTATGTCTCTGCCTATCGTTTTCATCACCCTGTACCCGAGCAACAAAACTCCCAGCGAGATACCAAATCCACCCATCATCAGTATCCAGATTGGGACTTGTACTTTTGGAGAGATCGCACCGGTCTTTATGACCCAGTATATCACGGCAATAGGACCCACGGCGTTTGCAACGTCGTTTGCACCGTGTGAAAAGCTCACATAACAGCTTGTCATGATTTGAAGACGTTTGAATACACCTTCTACCATCTCATAGTCCCTCGTTTTCACTCTGTAGTATTTTTTCAAAGCAAGATATCCCACCAACGCTGCAGCAATTGATACAACAGTTCCAAGAAAAACGGAAGTCTTTTGGTCCATTTTCAATGTTTTTATGCAAAATAAATAAACAATGATGAAAAATGTGATCGCAACTATGACTGGTCCAGCTTTTTTCACAGCTTTTGCAGGTGAAGGTCTTCTGAGAATAAAGAAAGATACCATCTTGAAAATCGAATAAGCGAGTAGTCCACCTGCAAGCGGTGAAAGTATCCAGCTTGAAATTATGGAAATCATCACCTTCCAGTTCACTGCATTCCAGCCTGCTGCGGCTATTCCAAAACCAGCCATACCGCCGACAATGGAATGAGTAGTTGAAACTGGCATTCCCCAGACAGTCGCAGCTAAGATCCAGATTGAAGAGGAAAACAGTGCCGCAAATGCTCCTAAGACTAACAGATCCGGCTGTGTTACCGCATCTGGTTTCAGAATACCTTTGGTAATTGTCGAGGTGACATGAGATCCAAAAAGGACTGCACCGAGGAACTCCAAAAAAGAGGCTATTATAACAGCTTGCTTCGGACTGATCGCTTTTGCCCCGACCGCTGTAGCCATGGAGTTTGCAACGTCATTTGCACCTATTGCAAAAGCCATGGCAAAACCGCTTGCAACAGCAAGTAAAATTACCATATTCTACCTCCTCAACTGTGGGTTATCATGCGTATTCTTTCTGTCACGTTTTCAGCATGGTCTGCTATTCTTGTGAGTAATCTGATCAGTTTTTCAAGAAAGTACAGATCAACAGGATGTATGGTGTTCTTCATGGAATAAACTTTCCTGCCAAGTTCAAGAGATATCCTATCTGTTTGAGATTCATCTGTCTCTACTTTCGTTGCAAGTTTGTCTTCTTCAAAAGCCACTAACTGAGAAAAAGAAGATTCTACAAGCGTCAGCAGATCCGCAATAGCCATAACCATGATCCGCACCGAGTCAAAGCTGTTTTGTGCCAGTTCAAAAATCAGATCCATTACTTCTCTGTTGAGTGGTTTCTCCAATTTGTTCAAAGTCAAGGATTTTAGAAAATCATCTATGGCATCGATCACGGCATCTTCTTCATGGAGAATGGTCAGTACGTCCACTCTATCGAAATAGACAAATTTGAGTTTTGAGTAACTTTCTCTGATCAATATTTTCAATTCATCTGCCCTGTCTTCCAGTTTATCTACTTCAACGCACATCTGATCTATCGATAGATTGTCAAAGTAATTTTTCAGTGCCGGTACTATGAATTCAGCGGCTTTTTGAGTTACAAGCGCATGTTCGTGTAAAAGTTTCAATGGAGATTGCTTTGGAAACATCTTACCGATAAAGCGCGTCACACATATCCCTCCGATCACCAGGAATATAACAAAACCGCAGAGATTGCAACCACGATTATGGGCACAAGAACTTTTTTCAGCACGCTTAAAAAATCGACTTTGAAATACTGACAGGTCAGCACCAGGCACAGGTGAACAGGTGAAAGCAACACACCAATTACCGAAAAGACATAGACAATTATGGCTAGATTACCTGCTCCCATTCCCAGGATAATGGGCAAACACACCCCAAGTGCTCCACTTGTTAGACCAGTTGACATACCTATTATAAGGGGAAGAGTTATGGATATCACAAGAGTGCCAAAGCCAGCCTTTGAAAGTTCAACATTCATCATCTGACCAATTCCAAGGTCTATCATCGAGTGTTTGTAGAGAAAAACTATAAGCAGAATCGGTATGATATCCATTTTCTTAAAAGACTGAATCAGAGATTTTAAAATAAACCTGCTTCTAAAAGCGGCATAGAAAGAACTTGCTATCAACAGTGCCAGCCATCCATCGAGTTTGAAAACCAGTATCATGAACCCCGTAGAAAGAATCACTATCAGGGGCCACATTTTCTTTAAGTCTTCTTTTTGTATGCGTTTTACCTTTGGCACAGTGAATCCGTTTAAATATATCCATCCAATCAAAAAAGAAATCAAAAAGAGCGGAAACAATCTGAGTGAAATTTTTCCCAGCGGAACGTTGGTGAGACTGGACATGATATACATCGCAGGGTAAACTGGCCAGAAGAACTCAAGGCAATGACGAAACCAGTAGTTAAAAGCAGTCTTGTGCAAATTGTCCAGATCTGTGGCTATCTGGTCAACGATAGGAGCGGTGAACATCGCACCAGCCGGCATAGGCATGAGACCTGCTATCGCCGGCATCAGCACAGCCGCAGATTTTGTGTCCTGAAAAAGATTCTGGATAGATGTTGAAAAGAGATCTGCATCTTTTGAGATGCTCATGAGCTCTCCAAGAAAATATATCAAAAAAATACTCGGCAGCAGTGTTAAAAAAGAAGAATCGCTGACAGAAGCTACAAACAACTTCAAGAGGTTGAATATGACACGCGGGTTGATCATCGCAAAGACGGTAAAACCTGCTATCATAGAGATGATCAATTTCCTGGTCAATCTCTGAAAAATGACCACTGATGCAAGAGATACCAGAACTGAAAAGGTCGTCACGGGATGACCTCCTATATTTCGGATTTCGAATTTATTCTACAACCGAAGGAGGTTAAAAGGTGTGATCAAGATCAAAAAAATTTATGAAGAAAATGGTAAATTCCTTGCCGTGAGTGATCAAAGCCCGTTCTATCCAGACGGTAAGGGAGGTCAATTAGGTGATCGCGGAAAAATAGGGTCAGCCAATGTAATTGGAGTAAAGGAAACAGATGACAACCAGATAATCCATATACTGGACAAATTCATCGAGCCCGGTGAATACGATTACGCCATAGACGAATCAAGGCGGCTTGACATAGCAGTTCAGCACACAGCACAGCATATATTATCTGCGTCTTTTTTGAAAGCAGTTCAAGCACAAACCATGAGTTTTCACATGGGTGAGGAATTTTCCACGATAGATCTGGACATGCCTCAGATCACGCCCGAAGCCCTATGGGAAGTGGAACTGCTTGCGAATCAAACGGTGAGAAATTGCCTACAGGTTCAAATCATGGAACTTGAGAGAAATGAAGCCCAGACCATCAATCTTCGAAAATCACTGAGTGATAAAGTTGGACAAATTGTCAGAGTCGTCAAGATAGGTGATTTTGATGTGTCAGCCTGTGCCGGATTTCACGTCAAAAATACGGGTGAAATAGGTGTTGTAAAAGTGATTTTTTGGGAAAAAACCAAAAGCGCACTCACAAGAGTTTACTTTGTGGCAGGCGACAGAGCCCTGCGCGATTACAGTAAAAGAGTACTTGTGCTCAGACAACTGTCCAGGTTGCTCACAAGTTCTGTAGATGAGATGGTTGTCAGAGTAGAAGGTTTACTCAACAAGATAAAAGACCAGACATCCACAGTAAACCGCCTGGCTGAGGAAATGGCAAAGATCATCTCTGAACAATTACCCCAGCAGCAGATGGGAAAATACAGAGTAACGATTTATGAAGGTTTTGATGATGTTGCCAATGTTTTACCCAAATACTTTAAATCAGACTTGTTGATCTGTAAAACAGCGGAAGGCTATCAATTTGCTTCAAAAGACATAGACTGCTCAAAAATTATAAACTACCTGAAAGAAAGGCTTGGCAGTACTGGTGGCGGTGGTACAAAACGTGGGTCATTGAGAACTGACGCTGACTGGAAGGATCTGCTTTTGCTTGTTGAAAAAGCGATGGAGGTGTTATAAATGAAACTGACCTTGGCGAAACTTCCCACACCGATTGAATATCTATCAAAACTGAGCCATCAATACGAAAAAGAAATATTCATCAAAAGAGATGATATGACAGAACTCATATCGAGTGGTAACAAAATAAGAAAACTCGAGTTTTTGCTCGCCGATGCTTTAAGAAAAAAATGCAATGTCGTCTTCACCTGCGGAGGTATGCAATCAAATCACGCAAGAGCAACTGCTCATCTTTCAATCAAATTGGGGCTAAAGCCTGTTCTGTTTCTGAGACAGAATGATCCAATGAAAGCCCAAAAAGCTGTGAAAAATTCCCTTAAAGGTTTCGAGCCAGTCGATGCCTATGAACAGAATATCAACGGAAATCTGTTGATTGATAAACTCCTCGGTGCACAACTGGTTAGCGTGACGGCAGATCAGTATGAGAATATAGACCAGATATACGAACAGTACGAAAGAGATTTTCAGAAAAAAGGATTGAGAGTTTACAAAATACCAGAAGGTGGTTCAAACGCCATAGGAGCAATGGGGTATGTTCACGCCGCCGCGGAGATATCATCGCAGGTGAACCTGAACGAGTTCGATGCCATTTACTGCGCCGTTGGAAGCGGTGGTACTTATGCCGGATTGATCGCCGGTTTAAGGTACATGGGCTACAGAACAAGAGTCATAGGTATCAATGTGACAAAAACCGCTTCAGAGAGGTTTGTCGAAAAGATCTTGCAAATAATCAAAGAAATGAAGAGCTTTGGTGTAGATGTACATGTTGAAAAAGAAGAAATACAGATAATAGATGATTTCAGTGGACCAGCCTATGCCGTTCCATCAGAATCAGATCTGGACTGTATCAAACATGTTGCATCAAGCGAAGGAATCATCCTTGACCCAGTTTACACTGCCAAAGCTTTTCGAGGAATGCTGGAAAGTTCGAAAAAAGGGCAGAAGGTTCTATTCATCCACACCGGCGGTTTATTTGGATTGTTCGCACAGGCTCACAGATTTGCCAGTATACAGGATTGATGTGTTTTTGGAATCTACGTATGAATAACCGGTGTCTTTCTTGATTGAATAAAAGATTCAAGTCTGTACATATCAAGCTCGGCTAAAAGCACCGTATCGCCACCGGTGAAATTGTTTTTGACAATGTATCCATCAGATGAATTGGTGATTGGAATCGGTGCTGTAACGGAAGCTCGAGCTTTCAAATTCGATCCTAAAAATTTTCCAGACATCGCCGACCATAACCCATAAAAGCCTATCATCTGCGAATGAACCCACATGTAAAATCGATCATCCCATTCTCTGTAATCAGGTAACCCAAATGTCGGAGTTGAGATTATTCTCACACCGTTTTTCACAAGCTGTTCCATCTTTGGGCTGTTTACAAGTGACCTTTTCGGTACAA